>NZ_CP012541.1:613347-1226694 GCF_001298465.1 Campylobacter concisus | reverse complement strand
CTACATTTTTAAATTCTTCATCAAGCAGAGCTAGAATTTTACTTTTGCTTTTAAGCTCTTCGTAGCCTATAAATTTATTCTCGCCAAATTTCTCAAGTAGCTCTTTAAAATCGCCCTTCGCACTCTTGTCGCCACTGCCTTTCCAAGCAGCTTTTGCGCGTGCTTTTTGCTCGCTCATAAGCTCATCAAACCTTGCCTCATCGACCTTTAAGCCCTTTTCTCTAAGCATATCAGCCGTTAGATCAAGTGGGAAGCCAAATGTGTCATAGAGCTTAAATGCAGCCTCTCCGCTAAAAATTTCTTTTGTATTTTTAAGCTCGCTCTCAAATAGCTCTAAACCGCTTGCAATAGTCGCTAAAAATCTCTCTTCTTCAAGCTTGATCTGCTCTTTTACAGCCGCTTTTTTCTCATTTAGATAGGTGTAGTGCTCGCCCATAAGCTCGCAAACTTTATCAACAAGCTTATACATAAATGGCTCTTTTATGCCTAGTAAGTATCCATGGCGGATCGCACGGCGTAAGATGCGGCGAAGCACGTAGCCACGGCCTTCTTTATCAAATGTCGTACCTTGAGCTAGCAGGAAAGTCACCGAGCGGATGTGGTCGCTGATGACGCGGTAGCTAGCACCGCTCTCATACGCGTACGGCTTGCTGCAAAGCGCTGCTACTTCGTTTATAAGCGGCATAAAAAGCGAGCTGTCGTAGTTGCTAAATTTGCCTTCCATTATCGCCGTGACGCGCTCAAGCCCCATGCCCGTGTCTATACTTGGTTTTGGTAGCGGAGTTAGTTTGCCGTCGCTGCTGCGCTCGTACTGCATGAAGACTAGGTTCCAAATTTCAAGAAATCTGTCGCCGTCGCCGCCCATGTAGTCTTCAGGCGTGTTAAAGTGCTCGCCGCCTTGGTCGTAAAAGATCTCCGAGCACGGTCCACACGGTCCCGTATCGCCCATCTGCCAGAAGTTATCGTGATCGCCGAATCTATAAATGCGCTCCTTTGCGATGTGCTGCTCCCATAGCGCAAACGCCTCGTCGTCGCTCTCGTGAACGGTCACGTAGAGGCGGTCTTTTGGTAGTTTTAGCACCTGCGTGACGAACTCCCACGCATATGCGATCGCGTCTTTTTTGAAGTACTCGCCGAAGCTAAAGTTTCCCAGCATCTCAAAAAACGTGTGGTGGCGCGCGGTGTAGCCGACGTTGTCTAGGTCGTTGTGCTTACCTCCAGCTCTTATGCAGGTCTGACAGCTAGTGCGGATAGGTGGTGTTGGGCGTGGCACTTCGCCTGTGAAAATACTCTTAAATGGCACCATGCCAGCATTTGTGAAAAGTAGCGTTGCATCGTTTGGCACGAGTGGCGCTGAAGCTACGACTTCGTGACCTTTTGATTTAAAAAAATCAAGATATGCCTTTCTTATATCTAAATTTTGCATTTTTATCCTCGTTAGTTTTAAATTTTGCTCGATTTTAGCTAAAAATCGTTTGTAAATTTATAAAAAAATACAAAATTAATTTTTGCTTAATATATTTTATAAATTTATTTGTTTAAAAGCGATTTGCAATTAAAATAGCCTAAAAATTTATAACTAAAAGGTCTTTAGTGAAACTCAAAATTGGCATTGTTGGATACAATCTAGTTGGCAAGCGGCACTATATGGAGCTGAGGCGTTCTGATAAATTTGAAGTTTGTGGAGTTTTTGATAAAGAAAATAGAGATGATGCTTGCAGAGCTCCATTTTTTGATGAGTTTAAGAAATTTATAGAAGTAGCCCAGCCGCAAGCTGTCGTACTTTGTCTGCCTCAACACGAGATCGTAGAGGCCTTTTGTCAGTGTGCAAAATATTGCCAAAATATCTTGATTTCAAGGCCAATATTTAAAAGTGTAAGCGAGCTAAAAGAGATAAAATATGCTTCAGTGGTAAATAAAGTAAGAGTTTGCACTGGCGTTGATGAGCGCTTTAACCCGACTATTGTTTCATTAAAAAAGGCACTTTTAAAAGAAGAAGAAATTTATAGCATTTCAATTGCGCATTTTAAGCCACTTTGTGAGGGAAATATTATAAACGAACTTTCGCTTTGCGATATAGACCTTGCGAAAAATTTAGTAGATAGTGAAATTTGCAGCTTTTTTTATACTCAGGCAAATAAAACAAATACCAAAATATGCGACAATGTTGGAATAAACATTAAAATGAAAAATCAAATTTTGGTGAGTATTACTGATTCTTTTTGTGGATCTTTAGAGCGTTTTAAAATAGAAGTAAATGCCAAAGAAGGTGTTTATTTTGGCGATCTTATCGATTATAAGCTTCATAGAGTCAATGAAAATGGGCAGATGAATTTAAAAACTGACCCCATAAATAATGAGATAAAAGCTCAATACGATGCCTTTTATGATCTTTGTCAAAGCGGCGAAAGTAGTGAGCTTTCAAGCATTGATGATGCGATAAAAATTAAGGAGTTGTTTTGATGAAAAAGGCACTTTTGCTTTTAAATATGGGTGGGGCAAATAGCCTTGCTGATGTAGAAATTTTTCTAAAAAATATGTTTAATGACCCTTATATTTTGGGTATAAAGAATAAATTTTTAAGAAAATTTGTAGCTTTTATGATCACAAAAGGTAGGCTAAAAACGGCTAAGCATAACTACGAACAAATAGGTGGCAAATCACCTATTTGCGAGCTTACAGCTAAGCTTTGCGATAAAATTTCAAGCTTACAAAATGAGTTTGATGCAGTTGATTTTGCGATGAACTATACTTCACCATTTGCAAAAGATGTGCTTAAAAAATACGAAAATTTTGGTGAGATAGTGCTTTTACCACTTTATCCTCATCATTCACAAACTACAATAACTTCGAGTTTAGATGATTTTAAAAAAGCAAAAGATGAGTTAAAGATAAAGGCTAAAATTTTGCTTTGTGGGCCATTTTATGATGATGAAATTTATAATAAAATCATAATCTCGCACATAAATGAAGCTATAAATAATATAGATGTAAGCGATGTGGAGCTTATCTTTTCAGCTCATTCGTTACCTCAAAAAATTATCGATAAAGGCGATGTCTACGAAAAACATATAAATGAGCATGTGCAAATTTTAAGCAAAATGATAAAAGATAGCGGATTAAACTTCAAAGAGATAAATTTAGCCTACCAATCGCGTCTTGGGCCTGTAAAATGGCTAGAGCCCTCACTAAATGAAATTTTAGCAAAGTGCAAGAGTAAAAAGGCTCTTATCTATCCACTATCTTTTTGTATTGATAACTCTGAGACCATTTTTGAGCTAGTTATTGAGTATGCAAAGATCGCAAAAGAGCTAAATTTTAGCTTCTACAAGGTTGTTTGGTGCCCAAATTTTAGTGATGAGTTTGCTAATTTTATCTTACAAAAAGTAAAAACAGCCAAAGAGATTAATTTTTAGGAATAAATCTTGCTTATAAAATATATCTCAATACAGTAAAAGGAGATATATGAAAGTACAAAATAATGACATAATCGATTATTTATTGCAATCAGGCTCAAGCAAAACTAAAGATAAAAAAAATAGTTTTGATGAAATTTTAAGCCTTGCTATGGATAAGATCGCAAGCGATGCAAAAATTTCAGATAAGATTGAACAGTTTAAAAAAAGGCTTACTGAAATCGGCGCAGTTGGTTTTATAAGCGAGCTAAATTCTAATAAGATAGAAGAGAAAATAGCCCAAAAGAAAAAGGAGCTAACAGAACTTCTAGGTATAGATGATCCCGCAAAAACACAGGATCAAAAGAATGAGCTGCTTAAGATAATGGATAAAATTTTGAGCGATTATCGCAAAGAGCTAAATGTAGCACTTGCCAATCAGGCTCTACTAGAGAAGCAAAAAAATCTTAATAGTAAGAGTAGTAGCTCGGTTAATCTAAGTTCTGTTTTAAATGAGCTAGGACTTGCTTAAAATTTATATAAAAGATATTTAAGCCTATATAACTTTGCCAAAAATCTATATTTTTACGGCAAAGTTATGCCAAATTTTATAGCAGCTCCGTATATTATTGCGCTAATTATTCCAGCAAAGAAACCAGCTACCATATCATCGCCCATCACACCAAGTCCGCCTTTTATGTTGCGGTCGATCCTTCCGATAATGGATGGTTTTTTGATATCAAGCACTCTAAAAAGCGCAAGCGAAAGAATAAGCTGAGAAAGTGTAGCTCCGCTAATCGCAATAGCAAGCCAAACTCCAGCAACTTCATCTATAACAATAAAGCTTTCATCGTGAGAATTTACCTTTTTTTCAAAATCATCGATGACACTAATACTTACCAAAAACAGCAAAATACTAGCTAGAAAAAGCGTGGTTGATGATAAAAAATAAAGCACAAAATAAGCTACCACAGCGCCAGCTATAGAGCCCCAAGTACCAGGCGCTTTTGGCAAAAGTCCAAATCCAAAAAAAGTTAAAAATAGTTTTTGCATAAATTTCCTTAAGTCATCGATGATGTTTGATAAAGCTTCATAAGCTCTTCGTAAAAGTCACGGTCAGTTTTGTTTTCAAGTAATCCTGAATTTACAAAAAGATCATCACAAAGCTTTTGCACGTCTTTGAAGCGATTTGTAAAGAGTTTGCTTAAAACTAGTGCAGAAATTTCTGGCCTCACAAGAATGGCTGGTGGCATAATGCCGTTAAATAGCAGCTCCTTGATAACATCTGGATGATATTTGATCTGATGATGTTGTCCGTGCGGGCAACTTTTGGTGCTAACTAGTGTCTTGCATTTATTGCAATAAACTAGCTCTGGCAGCACGATTATCTCTAAATTTAGGTCGTTTTTATAAATATCAAGAATCGTATGAGCTTCATTGTGATCAAAAAACATTCCAATCCCTGAGTGGTTTTGCCCGATGACTAGCTTATTTGCCCCAAATCTTGAAGCAGCAATACACTCAAGTGTTGGGTTTGCATGTGAGCTAAAAAGAGTTGTGTTTTTTAAAGCAAAGACAAAGACCTTTTTTGTCGGCAAATAATTTTGTATAAAATAATCTAGCACTTGCTTTCTAATCTCGTAATCAACATGCTTTTCTTCACGTGTTCGTATTAAAAAAATGATTACTAAATCAGCCTTGTCAATAGTCATTCTAACAAGGCGCTCGTGAGCTCTATTGAATGGATCAGCCGTTAAAAAGACCGCCGTTATCTTTTTTGCACCATCTTCTTTTATTAGATCATTTAGTGCATTTTTGCTTATTTGCATACTTTCATCATAAAGCTCAAATTCGCCACTGATGCCGTACTTGCCTAAATTTAGCTCTTTATCGTTGCTGGCTTCATTTGCTAAAAATATATTTTTAGCTCTCATGCTCTCGTCAAATTTAAAGACCTTGGCAACATTGATGTGTCCAACGATCTTACCATCAAGACTTAGATTTACTTTTTGTCCAGGAGTAAGCTTGCTGGCAATATTTTGATTTAGCTCGCCAAATGGAGCAAATCCAAAAGAATACGGCATTGGCTCGCCGTTAAAATAGCCTTTTTCGCTTACCTCTTTTATCTGCTCATCATCCATAAGCGAGTCGTAGTCTGATACTATTTTATTTTTTATCAGCTCTAAAGCACCAAAGACCTCGGTATTTATAGAAATTTCACTATTTTTTCTTGCTGACGTCATATTTCTTTCTCTTTTCCCAAAGTGATTTTCTAGAAATTCCAAGCTTCTTGCTAAGTTCTGTATCAGGGAATTTATCTTGATAATTAACGATTATGTATTTTATATATTCATCGATCGTAACAATCTCATCGATATTGAAATTTTTATCGCGTCCTGAAAGCTCAAGCTCGTCAAATGGTGCTTTTTGTGCAAAATCGCTAGTTGAGATCGCAACCTTTTTCTTTTTGCAAATTTCTAGAATTTTCTCTTTTTCTTCTTGTTTTAGCTCCTCTAAATTTGTCATATAGATTAGCTCATCACTATTTTTGGACAATGCCTTTTCAAGCTCAGAGAAACAGGCTTTGCCTAAAAATAAAAATGGTAATTTGCAAGCTTTTACGTAGCTAAATATAAATTTATCGCTGTATCCGCTTTTGCTTGATTTTAAAAGCAGTGGAAATTTTATCTTTTTTGCTTCAAAGCTAGAAATTTCATACTCTTTTAAAGCGTAATTTACGTAGCTTTCATAGTTTTTGATCTCATTTTTGAAATTTCTAAATTCCTCAAAATGCTTTATCTTTCTAACTAGCTCTTCTATCATAAAAGGCTTTTGGATGTAATCAACCGCACCTGCTTGGATCGGTTTTAGCACAGTGTCACTATTGATATAAGCGATTAGTAAAATGATGATAGAGCTTTTAAATTTTTCTATGACTGGGTAGAAGTCCTGTCCTGGAAGTGTGGTAGAAAGTAACACTACATCAAAATTTTCAAACTTCAATGCTTCTTTTACGCTTTTAGCGATCTCGCAGTCGTAGCCAAAATCAGCTAGTTTACTAGCCATCGAGCCAGCTAGGTAAATTTCATTTTCTACTATTAAAATTTTCATATTTGCTTCCAGTTGTAAAATTTAAGGCTTGCACTTGCTATTACGGCGATCCCTTCGCATCTGCCAACAAAGCCAAGCCCTTCAGTAGTCGTTGCCTTTACATTTATGCGGCTTTGGCTTAAATTTAGAGCTTTTGCGATATTTGCCTCCATTTTTGACTTTAGTTTTGAAATTTTTGGTTTTTGTGCCATTATCGTGATATCAGCGTTTGTTAGCACAAAGCCCACACTTTGCACCCTTTTGTAGGCTTCCTCAAGCAAGTAAATAGAGCTAATATCTTTAAATTTAGCATCCGTATCAGGAAAAAGCTCACCTATATCGCCAAGCCCAGCAGCCCCCAAGATAGCGTCAGTCAGTGCATGAAGCGCCACGTCGCCGTCACTGTGAGCTTTTAGCCCAAACTCATAGTCGATCTTCTCGCCACAAAGAATCAAAGGACGACCTTTTTCAAACTCATGCACATCAAAGCCGTTTCCCACAAAGACTTCATTTTCTGGCTCTTTTAAAGCAGAAATTTTGGCAAGATCCTCTTTGTAAGTGATCTTTCTTGCCATCTCATCACCTAAAATTTGCCATACGCTTGCGCCAATGGCTCTCATAGCCGAGCTATCATCTGTGTAAATTTCACCGCTGTTAAGAGCTTTTTTAAGAAGTGCTGTGCGAGAGAGTTGTGGTGTTTGGATAAGCTTCACCTTATCTCTATCAACCACATTTTCGCCAAGATAAGCGGTGTCTGCGATCTTTAGCGCTGGAACTACACAATCAGCCTGACTCGCTGCCTCTATAATCTTGTGAAAAAGCTCACTTGAGATGCAAGGGCGAGCAATGTCGCTAACTAAGACAAATTCGCTATTTACTAGCTCAAGTGCGTTTTTTAGGCTATCTTGTCTAGTTTCGCCGCCTTCAACAAATTTATAATTTGGAGCAAATTTTGACATATATTTGCACTCTTTGCTAACGACAATGATCTCTTTAAATGTGTAAAAGTTACTCAAATTTTTAGTGGCAAATAGCCAAAGTGGATCGCTTCCTATTCGAAGCCATTGCTTCTTTACTGGTAGCTCAAAACGGCTAGAATTTCCTGCTCCAAGCATTATAAGTGATATATCAAGCAAGGTAGCTCCTTGTTAAAAATTGTTACAGAATTATACATCTCAAAACTTCAAAATTTCTTTTTAAAAAGTAAATTTTTAAAAGCTTATTTAGTTAGTTTAAATCAAAAAAGGACTAAAATGAGGTTTTTAAAAATCAAAAAAGGCCTTATATGAGAGATAAGACGCAGATGTATTATGCTAGGCGTGGTGAGCTCACAAAGGAGATGAGCTGTGTGGCAAAGATCGAGGGAGTGAGCGAAAATTTAGTGATGGACGAGGTGGCAAACGGCAGGATCATTATCCCAGCAAATGTAAATCACATAAATTTAAAGCCAATGGGCATAGGCAGAAAGCTAAAGACAAAGGTCAATGCAAATATCGGCAACTCAAGCCTAAGTAGCGACATTTGCGCGGAGCTTAGAAAGCTTGAAATTTGCCTAGAATTTGGCGCTGATACGGTTATGGATTTAAGTACGGACGGCGATTTGGATGCCATTAGAAGTGCGATCATCGAGCATTCAAGCGTTCCGATAGGCACGGTGCCGATGTATGAAATTTTAAAAGAGGCAAAAGAGGTTACAAATATCACAAATGAGCTCATTTTAAGCGTGCTAGAGAAGCAAGCAAAGCAAGGGGTTAGTTACTTTACGATACACGCTGGCTTTTTGCGTGAGTTTTTACCGCTTGTAAAAAAGCGTAAAATGGGCATAGTAAGCCGTGGTGGCAGTTTGAGCGCTAGCTACATGTCAAAGTTAAATAGGCAAAATCCTTTCTATGAAATTTTTGATCAAATTTTAGAAATTTGCGCTAGATATGACGTCTCGCTCTCGCTTGGTGACGGACTTCGCCCAGGATGTCTTTTTGATGCAACAGACGAGGCGCAGCTTAGTGAGCTAAAAGTGCTTGGAGAGCTTACACTTCGTGCGTGGCAAAAAGATGTGCAAGTGATGATAGAAGGCCCTGGTCATGTGCCATTAAATCAAATTGAGTATAATATGAAAATCGAACAAGAGCTCTGCCATGGCGCCCCATTTTACGTGCTTGGGCCGCTTGTCTCAGACATAGGGGCAGGATACGATCATATCACGTCAGCGATCGGCGGCACAATGGCAGCATATCACGGCGCTAGCATGCTTTGCTACGTGACACAAAAAGAGCACCTTGGCTTGCCAAATGAAAATGACGTAAGAGAGGGCATTGTAGCTCACAAGATAGCAGCTCATGCCGCAGACGTCGCACTTGGTAAGGCGGGAGCGATAGAAAAGGATCACGAGATGAGTGATGCAAGATACGCATTTGATTGGAACAAGCAGTTTGAGCTTAGCTTTGATCCAAAAAAGGCTAGAGAGCTTCACGATGAGAGCTTACCAGAAGATGCGTTTAAGAGTGCTCATTT
The DNA here is from genome assembly GCF_001298465.1 of Campylobacter concisus. Lineage (NCBI taxonomy): Bacteria > Pseudomonadati > Campylobacterota > Epsilonproteobacteria > Campylobacterales > Campylobacteraceae > Campylobacter > Campylobacter concisus. Next base: position 1,217,698 of record NZ_CP012541.1, on the reverse strand, counting down.
TTGTTCGATGTGCGGACCAAAATTTTGTGCATATAAAATTTCAAAAGATCTAATAAAAGGAGAAAAATGTTAAATAAAGAAGAGGTCTTAAATAGACTAAAAGGCGTCATATATCCGGGCTTTGAAAAAGATATCGTTAGCTTTGGCTTTGTAAAAAATGTAGAAATCGGCGAGAAAATTTTAATCGAAGTCGAGATCGTTAGCTCAAATCCTGATGTGGCAAACGAGCTAAAAGCGGACATCAAACGTGTCATGGGCTCAAACGAGTACGCGCTAAATTTGATCCAGCCAAAGATACCTGAGGAGAAAAGTAACACTCAAAGTGGTAAAAATATCGCACCACAAGTTAAAAATTTCGTAATGGTAAGCTCAGGTAAAGGCGGCGTTGGTAAATCAACCACGACTCTAAATTTAGCCATCTCAATGGCAAAACTAGGCAAGAAAGTGGGAATTTTAGACGCTGACATCTACGGACCAAATATCCCAAGAATGCTTGGCGAAGTAAATACTCAGCCACAAGTCGTTGGTAACAAGCTAAAACCGATACTTAGCCACGGCGTGGAGATGATGAGTATGGGCGTTTTGATGGAGGAGGGCATGAGCCTTATCTGGCGTGGCTCAATGATCATGAAAGCGATCGAGCAGCTACTAAAAGACGTGCTTTGGAGTGAGCTTGATGTCTTGTTTCTTGATATGCCTCCAGGAACGGGCGACGCACAGCTAACTCTAGCTCAAAGCGTGCCGGTAACGGCAGGTGTCTGCGTCACAACACCACAAGTGGTAGCACTTGACGATAGCAAGCGTGCGCTTGATATGTTTGAGAAGCTCCACATTCCAATCGCTGGCGTCATCGAAAATATGAGCGGTTTTATCTGCCCAGATAATGGAAAAGAGTATGACATCTTTGGCAAAGGTACGACTGAAGAGGTGGCGAAAGCTTACAACACGCAAATTTTAGCTGAAATCCCTATCGAGCCAGCTGTTCGTGTGGGCGGCGATAATGGTAAGCCAGTTAGCTTCTACGAGCCAAACTCAGTCACTGCAAAACGCTACGAGAGCGCGGCTGCTAGACTTTGGGAAGTGATAGAAAATATAAATAGTGATGGCGGAGCTGATAACTCAGCGATCCAACCAGTAAATGACGGCAAGAGTGCTTGCTCGAAGTAAAATTTACAAAAGATAAAATTTAGAGCAAATTTTAAAATTTGCCAGTTTGAATTTGGCTACCAAAATTTGGCTTTGCTTGATGCAGGGTTTAAATTTTGTAGCCAAAATGCAATCATTTAAATTTAATAGGAGAAAACATGAAAGCGATCGTAACCGTAGTCGGAAAAGATAGAGTCGGCATCGTTGCTGGCGTCTCAGCAAAGCTTAGCGAGCTAGGGCTAAATATAGATGATATAAGCCAGACTATTTTGAGCGACTTTTTCACGATGATGGCGGTGGTTTCAAGCGATGAAAATAAGGACTTTACAGCCTTAAGAGTGGAGCTAGATAAACTTGGAGAGAGCCTAAAAGTAAAGATAAATATCCAAAGCTCAGCTATTTTTGATGCTATGCACAAAATTTAAGGACAAAAGATGGATATCAAAAACGTAACCGAAACGATCTCGATGATCGAGGAGCAAAATTTTGACATCAGAACGATCACGATGGGCATTAGTTTGCTTGACTGCATCGATCCTGACATCAATAAAGCCTGCGACAAAATTTACGCAAAAATCACCACTAAAGCCAAAGACCTAGTTAGAGTGGGCAACGAAATTTCCGCTGAACTAGGCATACCAATCGTCAATAAAAGAGTGAGCGTGACGCCTATCTCGATAATCGGCGCCGCAACGGATGCAAAAGACTACGTGATGATCGCAAAGACGCTTGATAGGGCGGCTATTGAAGTTGGTATTGATTTTATAGGTGGTTTTTCGGCTCTAGTGCAAAAGGGCTATCAAAAGGGCGATGAAATTTTGATAAATTCTATCCCGCAAGCACTAGCACAAACCGCAAAAGTGTGCTCAAGCGTCAATGTCGGCTCAACAAAAAGTGGCATAAATATGAGCGCAGTGCGTGACATGGGACGCATCATAAAAGAGACGGCGGCGGCATCAGAGATGGGCTGTGCGAAGCTTGTTGTCTTTGCAAATGCAGTCGAGGACAATCCTTTCATGGCTGGTGCATTTCACGGTGTGGGCGAGGCTGATGTGGTGATAAATGTCGGCGTTTCAGGCCCAGGCGTCGTCAAAAGAGCCCTTGAAAAGGTGCGTGGCGAGAGCTTTGACGTGGTGGCTGAGACTGTGAAAAAGACGGCATTTAAGATCACTCGTATCGGTCAGTTAGTTGGTCAAATGGCGAGCGAGCGCCTTGGGGTTAAATTTGGTATCGTCGATCTCTCTCTTGCTCCAACGCCAGCTGTTGGCGACTCGGTGGCTCGTGTGCTTGAGGAGATGGGGCTTGAGGCTGTTGGTACGCACGGCACGACTGCGGCACTTGCTCTGCTAAATGACGCGGTCAAAAAAGGTGGCGTCATGGCGTGCAATCAAGTTGGCGGCTTAAGTGGTGCCTTTATCCCGGTTTCAGAAGACGAGGGCATGATAGCTGCGGTGCGCTCGGGATCGCTAAATTTAGAAAAGCTTGAAGCGATGACGGCGATATGCTCGGTGGGACTTGATATGATCGCCATACCTGCGGACACGCCAAGCCAGAGTATAGCTGCGATGATCGCTGATGAGGCGGCTATCGGCGTGATAAATCAAAAAACAACGGCCGTTCGTATCATACCTCTTGGACGTGAGGGCGATATGATCGAGTTTGGCGGCCTTTTAGGAAGAGCGCCTGTGATGAAGATAAATAAGGCTTCAAGTGCCGACTTTATCGCTCGTGGCGGACAAATTCCAGCACCTATCCATAGTTTTAAAAACTAATCTTCAAAGTCCGCTTTAAATTTGCGGACTTTCTTTCAAATTTATCCCAACCTTTCAACTGCTTTTAGTTAAAATAATAAAAATTTTAAACCAAGGAGTTAAAATGAAAATTTTATCACTGCTTTCGATGCTACTTTTTACAGCGGTATGTGGCTTTGCAAACGACGGCAAAGTAAGAAGTATCGACATCTACGTCACGCCTTACTACTCAGCAAACGCTGGCAAGGTGGAATATGTCAAGGTCTATGACAAGATAGATGAGCTTTTAAAAAGTGGCAAAGTAGAGGACTTTAAAAAGGCAGAAAAGATCGTGCAAGACGCCCCGCAAATGGTCTCTCCGATAACTCTTTTTGTTCTATCAGCTCGCGCTTATGACCTCGGACTTCGCGATGATGCGGTATTTTGGTTTTACGTGGCAAAAAATCGCGCGATCTTGCTAAGAGGTGTTATAGACATGGAGGGCGAGAAATTTGCTGACGTGGTGGCTGCGATAGGGGCGTTTATGAAGCTTGTTGGTGATGTGGTCAATCCTTACGCATTTTGCGATATCAAAAAGCAACAAGAGATCGCTGATAAAGCACTTGAATGGACTAAGAAAAATGCCTATGAAGCGATGTTTTCGCCAGAATTTAGCTCGCCTCACGAAGATAGAAAAGCAGCCCTTGCAAAAGGCATAGAAAAGCTTGAAGCCCGCAATAAAAAAGAGAAAGATTACTTTTTAGACAAAGACAATCTTGCTAACTTTAAAGCTATGCGCAAGCAAAATGGCACTGATGAGAAATTTTGCTTTTAAATAGCGAGAAAAACTGAAAAATTGCTTGTAAATTTAGCTTTTGCTTTATGCTAAAAGGGCAAATTTACAAGCTATCTCCATTTTAGATAATAAATTTTAGCTCACTACAAATTTGCTTAAATTTGGCTCTTTTTGCAAAAGAGTAGCAAAACCACAAAAATGAGAATAAAAAATGACTTTGAAATTTGGCGAACTTGAAAAAATAGCGACAGATGGTGGCTTTATCTGGTATGCGGAGGTGAAGCTAATGAGCGAAAATTTCGGTCAGGTGCTATTTTGCCTCGTTAGCACAGATGGGGCAGATGTGGATGATGAGACTACTTTGCTAGCAGAGCGCATTGCCAACGATATTGACCGGTATGTAAAAGAGGCGCTTGTCTTTTTAAAAGATGAGCTTAGGCGAGGGTGCTTTTTGAGCAAGGACGAGCTTAGAGCGCTTGATGTGCCAGTTTGCGATCTACCGTTTGAGTCCCCACAGTGTACTTTTTATGCGCAAGATAAGCAGTGGCTGATGAGATTTGCCGATGGTGTGCTTGATATTTGCGAACCTTTCGGTATTGGGGTGATTTTTGAAGGTGAAAAGCCACTTCGTTTAGAAAATTTAGAGCTTAGCCAGGAGTGCTAATCGCGGATAAATTTTGCTTTTAAACGGTGAGATAAATTTGGTTGCTGTTTTAGGTTTTTAGCCCAAAACAGCAAAAATTTGCATTTATGCGTTGCAGCAGCAATAATCACTTGGATCTTTTTCTTTTGTGATCCTAGCTCTTAGGTCATGACGGATGATCTCTATCGACCAGAACCATATCATGTGGCCGACAAATTCAGATACATGCTCGTACCAAGGAAGTGTCCAAAGTGGTGGAGTAAGCCCCAAAATAGGTAATGTGATCACGTGAACAGCGATATTTACGATAATGCCAACTAGTAAGCCTTGCCATATTGTAATCTTTGGAAATTTCTCAGCCAAAACACAATAAGCAACCGCAAAAACGATCGAAAATAATATATGCGTCATCATTACGTAGTTAAACGCATGCCCTGCAAACTCGTAAATAGCGGCATTTGGATCGGCTACGCCCAAATAATCCCTTAAAAATACATAAGGCGGATTTAAGAAATTTCTAGAGCAATCGATCGCATCGGCTGCCCTAATGGTACTCTCTGGTCCGCAAGCAGCGTTAAACATATCCATCGGACTTCTTGGAGGAAGTGGGAATTCTGCTCCCCATTTGACAAAAGCTGAGACAACGCCAGCAACAAGGCCGATCAATGCAGCCAGAGCAAATCTAGGTTTTGTTATTAAATTTGACATTTAAACTCCTTCTTTAAATTTGCAAAATCTTATTGCAATTTACTTTATGATAAGATTAATCATTATTAAAAATATTTAAAATTTTAATGGACTTAAAATCATAAAATTTTTAGCCATTTTTGGCTAGACTAAGAAAAAATTTAAAGGAGAATAGATGTCTAAAGAGTTTAAAGATGCAAATGAATTTAAGGAATTTTTTGAAGAATTTAGAAAAAAAGATGGCTATAAAGATCCGCTTGCTTTTGGTATCGCTAGGATCGATCGTGGACAAAAAAATACAGATAAAATTTTGCAAGCGACATTTGCTGTTGTAAATTACAAAGAGAGTTTTTTAAGCGCAGCCGCTTATATCTATGCTTTGCAAAAATGTGATGTTAAGGTTGATTTTAACGGCTCTGAATTTGTAGCTGATCTTACACCAAAAGTGGTGAAAAAAGCTAGCAAGCTCTTTAGCGTCTTTGAAAAAGAGATAAGCTCTCATAAAAATGTACAAAATTTGCATGCTGTAAAAATGGCATTTGATGACGATCTTGAACTAAATGAGAATAAATTTAAGCTTGTGTTTTTGTTTGATGATGCAAAACCACTTAGCGTAGAGGCCGTATATCTCAAGCTTTACTTGATATCGCTTGGCAAAGTCGCACCTAGAACGATTGTGCTTGATGGAGCTTTTGGTGTGTTGCCAAATGTTGCATGGACTAGCCAAAATACGCCAATCGAGCTTGAATGGCTAAGAGAAAATGAAATTTCTCTAAAGATGTTTGGCGAATATCCAGCGATCGTTAGCGTCGATAAATTCCCAAGATTTTTAAGCCACATCATCCCAGCTGATAATACGAGAATTTTAGACTCAGCCAAGGTTCGCATGGGTGCTGCCGTGTATCCTGGCACAGTCGTTATGCCTGGTGCTGCTTACATCAACTTTAACGCAGGTACAACTGGTGGCGTAATGGTTGAAGGCAGAGTCAGCAGCTCTGTCGTAGTTGGCGAGGGTAGCGACGTAGGTGGCGGAGCTAGCATACTTGGCGTGCTAAGTGGCACAAATGGCAACCCTGTAAGCATCGGCAAACACTGCTTGCTTGGGGCAAACTCAGTTACAGGCGTACCTCTTGGTGATAACTGCATCGTGGATGCTGGCATAGCAGTGCTTGAAGGCACAAAGGTCTATATATCAGCTAGCGAGCGCGAAAAGTTAGCTAAGCTAAATCCAGAGTTTAAATTTGAAGCTGAAATTTACAAAGCACTTGAGCTTGGCGGGCTAAATGGACTTCATTTTAGACAAAATAGCCAAACAGGTCAGATCACTGCAAGTGCGAGCAAAAGGGCGATCAAGCTAAATGAGGCACTTCATTAAAAGGAGCTAGCATGAAAGTTGGCATTTTGATGTTTGACAAGCTAAATCTACTAAGCTTTGCCAAAATTTATGATTTTTTACATAAATTTGAGGATTTTAATATCAAGACTTACGCACTAAAGCCTGAGATAATCGATGAATTTGGCGTCAGGCTTCATCCAGAAATTTATGCTGAGAGCCTTTATGGTGTGGATATTTTGGTAGTGCCAGATGGCGTTGGAGCACTTGGATTAAGATACGATGAGATATTTTTAAGCTGGGTTAAAAGCTCGGCGAGTGCGAAATTTAAGATAGGTTTTGACCTTGGCGTGCTTATCCTTGGTGGTGCTGGATTTTTAGAAGACAGAGAGGCTTGCATAAGGGGCGGATACAAAAATGCACTGGGTGACTACTGCGATGTTAATGACGCTAAGATGTGCGAAAGCAGGGGTGTCATAAGTGTTAGTGAATTCGATGATAGAATCAAAGAACAGCTGGTAACGATACTGGGTAAAGATAAATTTTAAGAGTTTTGAGCTTTAAATTTTTTAGTTTAGTGGGCTACAAAAAAGCTTTAATATAGCGCTTTTAATTAACATCTCTTTTGCGTTTAAAGAGAAAATGCCAACAAGATCGGACAAATATCCACTTTTTGATTTTTAATATCGCACATCATCTCAAAATACTCCAGTGCGATATTCTTATTCTTTTTACTTAACTCATTAAGTTTTTAGTCACATCAAAAACTATATCTATGCCACCATTTTTTATTGCCATAGTAAAGTATAAAAAATCAAACTAAGGCTAGATAAATTTTAGCTGGATCGTGTTCTTGCAAAAACAGCATTTCATAAAATTTAATGCAAAATTTCAACTAAAATTTAACTAGCCAGTGTTTGCTGGCCAGTTAAATTATTCGACAGTTACGCTTTTTGCGAGATTTCTTGGCATATCGACGTTGTTGCCAAGTCTAACGGAAATTTCAAGTGCAAGTAGCTGAAGTACAAGCATCATCTCAAAAAATTCGCTCATATAGTGATCTTGAACGCTTGTTTTTACGTAGTCATCACTTAGCTCAAACTCAAGTGGGCTTATCGCTAGGATGTATGCATCTCTTGCAGCGAGCTCTTCGACGTTGCTTTTTGTTTTTTCGTAAAGTAAATTTTGAGGCATTAAAGCGATTGTAAATAGCTTCTCATCTGCAAGTGCGATAGGACCGTGTTTCATCTCGCCTGATGGATAGCCCTCGGCGTGAAGATATGAAATTTCTTTAAGCTTTAACGCACCTTCAAGTGCTAGCGGATAGAAGATATCTCTACCGATAAAAAAGAAGCCATGCCCGTGCAAATAGTGCTTGCTTAGGCGGTGAAGCTTCTCTTGAAGAGAGTTATTGATATTTAAAATTTGTGGGATGTGAAGAAGAGTTTTGATCTCGTGATCAAGCTCTTTTTTACTGATAGAATCTTTCGCTACCGCCATTTGAAGCACAAGCATCCAAAGCACGATGATCTGCGTTGCGAAAGCTTTTGTGCTTGCAACACCTTTTTCGATACCAGCACGAGTTAGAAGTGTATTATCAGCTAGTCTAACGATAGATGAGTTATCGACGTTGCAAATCGCAAGCGTCTTTAGCCCAGCCTCTTTTGCGATCCTAAGTGCCTCAAGAGTATCAGCTGTCTCGCCACTTTGTGAGATGACGATGAAGAGCGAGTTTTTGTTTAGATAAGGCTTTCTATATCTAAATTCGCTTGCCACTTCGACCTTTGTCCTCACTTTAGCAAGCCTTTCAAAAAGATAGCTTGCAGTTAGTGCTGCATGGTAGCTCGTGCCGCACGCACAAAGCACGACATCATCGATGCCTTTTAGGTATTCATCGTCTAAATTTTCAAGGGTAACTTTGTGGTTTTTAACCCTGCCCATGATGGTTTCAGATACAACTGCACCTTGCTCGTAAATTTCTTTCTCCATAAAAAATGTATAACCCTCTTTTTGGGCATAGCTCTTATCTTTTGGCAGTGCGTTAAATGTTATGCTAGCCTTTTTGCCGTGTTTGAAAACAGCTATCTCGTCTAAGCTCACATAGCCGTAGTTATTGTCATCTAGATATGCCACTTCTGTTGCGTTGCCGATAAGCGGGGCATCTGATGAGGCAAAATATAGCTCTTTTTTATCGCTTTTGCCTATCGCCATAGGAGCGGCATCTTTTGCGAAAAATATCTTATCAGGTGCAGTTTTGGTGATAAGTAGCGTCGCGTATGCGCCTCTTAGCTTTGCGATAGTTGCCTCATAAGCTTTAAATGGGTCTTTTTTCTCTTTTAAAATTTCTTCAAAAAGGTGCACGATCACTTCGGTGTCGGTTTGGCTGACAAATTTCACACCCTTTGCTTCAAGCTCATCTTTAAGCTCTTTGTAGTTTTCGATGATTCCGTTGTGAACGACAAATGAGTGCTCTCCAAGGTGTGGGTGAGCATTTATCTCAGTTGGTTTGCCGTGAGTTGCCCAACGTGTGTGACCTATCGCCACGCCAAAGCCAGTTGATGTAAAGTCCTTTGTCTTTAGGGCTAAATTTTCAAGCTTGCCGACCGCTTTAAAAAAATCAATCTTGCCATCACTCATCACAGCCATACCAGCGCTGTCGTATCCGCGATACTCAAGCTCTTTTAGGCCGCTTAAAATGACCTCTTTTTTCTCTTTATCTCCGATGTATCCTACGATTCCACACATGTTTTACTCGCTTATTAATAAATTTAATATCTCTTCGCCTTTACTCTCAAGTCGCTCGTTTTTCTCGATCAAAAAGAGATTTCTTGTTCTATTTTTGACCGTTTGGATTCTAGCACTCGTGACTTGAAAATGAAGCCTGTCAAAAACACTCATCACATAAGCCATTAGCCCGCGCTGATCTTTTGCGTTGATGCTAAGTTTGGCGTAATCTTTAGAGTGATTTAGCTCGAAGTTTATCTCATCTTTGTTAATATTTGGTTTCAAAGGCTCTTTTAAAACCTCGCTATTTAAGGATTTTAGAGCTAAATTTTTAGTAATTTCAAGCTCCTCTTTTTTAACATTTTGGTTAAAATCAAGCCTGATATAAAATTTTTTCTCAAATAGCTCAAAAATTTCCATGTATGCCAAGTCGAATTTAGCAAATTCATAGAGCAGGGCGCTTAAATTTAGGCTCTTTTTTGTATAGATCTGAATGCTTAAATTTTTAGAGTTATTTATAAAAATTTCTGTCGCATCTAAGCTATCTGCAGTCTTGCTTAAATTTATGATCTCACTCGCACTATATTTTATAAAGACAAGATTTGATGTGATTTTAAAAATTTTCTCTTGCAAGCTTGGTTCAAGCGCCAAAAACTCGCTATTTCGTTTTATAGACTGCTCTTTTTTTACGCGCCTTGTCGCTTCGTCTAGTAAATTTTCATCGCTAAATGCACTAAGAGAAATTTCATAAAGCTCTCTTAAAAGTTTAGCTGTGTAGGCGTTATAGAGCCTCTCATTTGTCGCGTTTATCACGCAGTAGCTAAGGATGTAAAGCAGTTTTAAAACCTGCTTGTCGCCAAGCTTTGAGATAAAAGCAAATATAACGCGTTGGGAATAAATGTCCTCTCTGTTTGAGACGTTGCTCATTAGCGTGTGATATTTTATCAAAATGACGCCGATATTTACCGCCTTTTGGCTTAAATTTAGCTTGTTTGCGTATGCTCTAAAGATATTTGCGCCGATATTTGCGTGGTCTTTACCAAGCCCCTTGCCAACGTCGTGCATTAAAGTCACGATCTTTAGTATCGTCTTGCCCTCCAAGCAAAGCTCGGTATAGAGATTTTTTATAAATTTATCTTTTATATTTTCAAGAAATTTGACGCTTAAGACGCTATGCTCATCGACTGTAAACTCGTGATAGCCGTCGTACTGAGCCAGCTGGCTGATGTGCTCCATGGGTTTTATCAAAATTTGTATCATCTGCGCATCGAGTAAGGACTTTAAAATAGCGTAGGAATTTTCTCTTAAAAATATCTTCTTAAACTCGCTTATAGCGCACTCCAAGCCGCTTTTTGTGATGATGGCTCGCTTGATGTAAAAGATCGCACTTATGTCAAATTTATAGTCCACATCTTTTAGCTCCAAAAGCTCGGATATTAGCTTTTCTATGAGTGCTGGCTTTTTATGTAAAGGTACGTAGATGACGCCATTTACTTCGTAAAAGCCATTTTTTAACCTAGCAAATTTTCTCTGCTCAAAACTTAGCTCGCTTTTGAAAAATGGCCTGCAAAGAGAAGCGACGATAAACCTTGAATAAATAGCGACATTATTCATTGAGCTTAGCATTTTTTGGCTGATAACACTCTCATTGTCTTGGAGTTTTTTGGACTTTGTTTGCATGAAATTTGTCGTGATCTCAACACTTGAAGCGCTGAAAGTATCGGTGTTTTGGGTTAAATTTAAAGCACTTAGCAAGCTTAATAAAAAGTCTACATTTAGGTTAAAGCTAGCGATCTCTTTTTCATTCATCACTTTTAGGGCTTGAGATCTAACAGAAACGTCGCTATCTAGGCAGTTTAGTATGCAGTTTAAGTGGTAAATTTCATCGATTCCTCCAAAGCCACTTTTTAAATTTGGCTCTTGGGCTAAGTAGCTGATGCTAGAAAATGGCAAAAACGCCTTTAAATGGTAGTTTAAAAAGGCTTTTTTATCAAATTCTTTTAATTTTATGATCTCGCTTTTTACTAAGCGGTAGAGGCTTTTTGAACCACAGATATATCGGACTTGCGATGTTTCGCTTTTAAATTTGAGATCGTCTTTGTAATTTGTAAAAATTTCATCTATTTCAACACTTTTTATATAAAAATTTATTCCAGAGCTACTTAAAATTTCGCTAAATTCTTTTAAGAAATTCTTTATGTTATAGCCTTTTAAATTTTTATAAACTAGTAAAATTTCAAGCTCACTATTTGCGCTAAGTAGTGTTTGAGCGTATTTTCCAGTAGCTAAAACACTAAAAGCAAAGCTGTCATTTTGCGGAATAAAATCATCAAAAAAATCTCGCATAGTTTCATTTAAATAAGATTTTATAAAATCATCGTATTCTTTGGCTAAAAAATTTGCAAAATTTCTACCCTGATTTTTTTGAAAATGTTTTGGTAAATTTGCTTTAAAATCAAGAAATTTCTCTTTGATTTTTAAATAATTATCGCTATTTTTGGTACTTTTATCAGACAGCATTTAATGTTTCCATTGTTAAAAATATCTTGGCAAATGTTACATAATTTTTGCAAAAACAAAGCTTTATTTGCTTATAATGAAGCCTTAAGTTCAGCTTTAGGACGATATAAATAATGAATCTATTACAAAAACTAGAAAGTGGCGAGAGATTAAGCAAACAAGAGGCTTTTTCGCTTTATGAGCTTGATCTTTTTACCTTGGCTAAATTTGCCGATAAAAAACGTAGAAAACTGCATGGCAACAAGGTCTTTTTTAATGTAAATCGCCATATCAATCCAACAAATATGTGTGCTGATATCTGTAAATTTTGCGCATTTTCGGCTCACAGAAAAAATCCAAACCCATATCTAATGAGCCACGAAGAAATTTTAAAGATCGTTGATGAGAGCGTGAGTCACGGCGTAAAGGAGATACACATTGTCTCTGCCCACAACGCAAAAAGTGGCTGGCAGTGGTACTTAGAAATTTTTAAAAAGATAAAGGTAGCCCATCCAGACCTTCACGTAAAGGCGATGACGGCAGCCGAGATCGACTTTTTATCAAGACATTACGGCTTAAGCTATGATGAGGTGATAGAGAAGATGCTCGAATACGGCGTCGATAGCATGCCAGGCGGCGGGGCTGAAATTTTTGATGAAGAGGTCAGAGCTAAAATTTGCAAAGGCAAAGTAAGTAGCGAAAACTGGCTAAAGATCCATAAAATGTGGCACGATCACGGCAAACAAAGCAACGCAACAATGCTTTTTGGTCACATAGAAAGTCGCGGTAACAGGATCGATCATATGCTAAGGATTAGAGAATTGCAGGATGAAACTGGCGGTTTTAACGCGTTTATCCCGCTTGTCTATCAAAGAGAAAATAACTACTTAAAAGATGTGAAATTTCTAGGATCAGCTGAAATTTTAAAGACTCTGGCGATCTCACGTCTTGTGCTAGATAATGTTCCTCATATCAAAGCTTACTGGGCCACTTCGACGCTAAATTTGGCGATGATCGCTCAGGAATTTGGCGCTGATGATCTTGATGGCACGATAGAAAAAGAGAGCATCCAAAGTGCAGCTGGCGCAAATAGCGCAAATGGCGTTACACTAAAGACATTTTGTGATCTCATAAAGACATCTGGTTTTACGCCGGTTGAGCGTGATAGCTTATATAACGAACTTAAAATTTACTAAAAGGAGCTTGGGGTGAAATTTTTTGACTTAGCACAAAATAAAACAAGTGTGAAGCAGGAATTTGGAGCGGGACTTACGACGTTTTTAGCGATGATGTATATTGTGCCGGTAAATGCGATCATTATGAGCAAAACTGGCATGCCTTATGAGGCACTCATCACTGCAACAGCGCTAATTACCATATTTTCTACTGTATTAAATGGTCTTTGGGCGAACACGCCAGTTGCGATGAGCGTTGGTATGGGGCTTAATGCTTATTTTACATTTGGTCTTTGCATCGGTATGAAAGTGCCTTGGCAAACGGCTCTTGGCGTTGTTTTCTTAAGTGGTGTGATATTTGTCGTGCTTTCGTTTACAAATTTTAGAATGTGGATAATTAGATCCATCCCACTTGATCTAAGAAGGGCGATAAGCGCTGGCATAGGCACATTTATCAGCTTTGTGGCATTTCAGCAAATGGGTTTTATTGTAAATAGCGACGCAGTTTTGGTTGGTATAGGAAATTTCAAAGATCCAAACGTACTTCTTGGCGTTTTGGGACTATTTTTAGTTATTTTCTTTTGGGCGTGGAAGATAAAGGGCGCGTTTATCCTAGCTGTGCTTGCTACTTCAGTAATAGCTTGGGTGCTTGGTATCGCTCCTCATCCAACAGAAATTTTCTCAACTCCAGCCTCTATCTCTCCGATATTTTTAGAGCTTGACATAAAAGGCGCGCTTAGTCTAGCCTTGCTGCCAGTTGTTATCACATTTTTTGTGACCGATCTTTTTGACTCGATAGGCACACTAGCTGGTGTAGGCACGAGGGCTGGAATTTTTGATGAAAACAAAAAAGATGGCGTCGTAAAACTTGAAAAAACTCTTGAAGCTGACGCTATTGCTACGGCAGCTGGCTCACTTGTAGGCGTAAGTACGACCACATCGTTTGTAGAGAGTGCTAGCGGTGTAGAAGAGGGCGGTAGAACTGGTCTAACGGCTGTATTTTGCGGACTTTTATTTATACTTACATTATTTATGTTGCCACTTTTTAAAGCGATTCCTGGCAATGCCATTTATCCGATCCTTGTGATGGTTGGCGTGCTTATGTTTGCTGAGCTTGCTAGTATAAATTTTAAAGATCCAGCCATTGCTGTTGCGACATTTTTCATAGTTGTGCTCATCCCGCTTACTTATTCGATCACAAACGGCCTTGCATTTGGCTTTATGTCATACGTCATAGTTAAGCTCATAAAGAGAGAATTTAGCGATATAAATTTAGGCGTAGTCGTGCTAGCGCTCATTAGTTTTATCGTATTTTTAGTGCATTGATAAGGAAGAAAGATGATATTTTATAGCTACGATGAATTTGCCGTTGATACTAAAAAGATGGCAAAACAGATAAAAGACGAGTTTGATCCAGAGGTGATACTAGCTGTGGCAAGAGGCGGTCTAACGCTTGGCCACTCGCTAGCTGTTGCGCTTAATAATAGGAATTTATTTACCCTAAATTCTATCCATTACGAAGATACAAATAAGCTTGATACTATTAATATCTTTAACGTACCAGATCTTAGCAAATACACTAAAATTTTGCTCGTCGATGATATCATCGATAGTGGAGAGAGCATGGTCGAGATAAAAAGAGAGCTACTTAAGCGTTATCCAAATTTAGATATCAAAATAGCGACCGTCTTTTATAAAGAGAAAGCTCTGCTTTTACCAGAATTTAAGGTAAAAGAAGCTCACGATTGGATCGAGTTTTTTTGGGATATACATATTTAAGGAAAATTTTTGCTAGATAAATTTAGAGAATTTGTTGGACATCACGTCGCCTTTAGCGTATTTTTAATATGTTTGATTGATTGTATATTTTTACTTTATACGGCAAATTCTCTTAGCATAAGTTATAGTGAAGCTGAAATTTTTTTTAACAAACAAAATTTTCTTAGTCATGTTTTAAACTTAAGCGTTCAAATTTTTGGTCAAACAGATATTGCTCTAAGATCTGTGATGATTGCTTTTCATGTCATAAGTGTCGTTTTAATGTATAAGATAAGCAAATTTTACATTAAATTAAAGTTTGACAGACTTATTGCGGTATTGTTTTTTATCTTACTTCCTGGCACGTTAGCTTCAGCTCTTATCGTCAATAATGCTGGGCTTTGCGTTATGCTGGCGCTCCTATGTATATACTTTTTCCATGTTAAAAATAAAATTTTATTTGTAGTATTTTTTTGCCTTTCTTTTTTTATAGATGGCGATTTTTTGATATTTTACGCAGGATTTTTTATATTTTCACTTTATAAAAGAAGGCCTCCGCTTGCTTGGCTAAGTGCTATTTTATTTTTACTCACGCTTTACTTTTTTGGCTTTGATACAAATGGTAGGCCAAGTGGACACTTCATTGATACTTTTGGTATCTTTGCCGCTGTTTTTTCACCGTTTGTTTTTATCTTTTTTGTCTATACTATTTATAGAATTTGGGTTAAGGAAAAGAAGGATCTTTTATGGTTTATTGCGATTTGCTCATTTTGCTTTTGTATGATAGTCTCAGTGCGCCAAAGGCTAGAGCTTGAGCAGTTTTTGCCGTTTTGCGTGATCGCAACGCCACTTATGGTAAGAGTTTTTTTTAATTCGTATCGCGTAAGATTGCCAAAATTTAGAAAAGGCTATAAAATTTGTACGACTTTAGTGATGCTTTTTCTGGCTATAAACTGGTCGATGATTGTATTTAATCAAATTTTTTACCTATTTTTGGATAATCCAACAAAGCATTTTGTCTATAAATTTGATATTGTAAAAGAGCTTGCTGATAAATTAAAAGAAGCGGAAATCAAGGATTTATACACTGACAATAAAAAGCTTGCATTAAGACTTAAATTTTATGGTATAGATGTAAGAGATGAGTCTAAAAATTTATTATTAAGCGTCGATCTAAATGGAAAATCAAAATTTTGCATAGAAAAAATGGGAAAAGTAATTGCAAATTTTGACATAAGAGGCAGGTAGATGCATAAAAACAAGGGTTTTACTGTTATAGAGCTTATCTTTGTGATTATTGCCGTAGGCATACTTGCAGCAATGATCATACCAAGGCTAGAAATAAATGGAGCTAGAGAGGCAGCTACACAGATGCTAACGCATATAAGGTACGCCCAGCACCTTGCCATGCAAGATGATAAATTTGTATATTCAGAAAATGAAAAATTTTGGTTTAAAATGAGATGGGGGATAGCTATTAATGACACTAGTTTGCAAGAGTGCTCTGTAGATGAGCCTGGAGTTAAATCTTGGAAATATAGTATTTTTTATGATAAAAGAGGTAGTGGTAATAAATTTAGTGGTAACTTAAATTCCAAAGAAGAGGTTGCCATCGATACGCAAAAGTCAAATAAATTTTTAAGTGCGGGCTGGAGAGGCATTCCTCAATCCTATTGTAATAAAATTAATACAGATTTAAATATTGAAAAAAAATATGGCATAAAATCGGTTAAATTTGTCGGTAGTTGCGGAAAAGGCAAAACGCAAACCATTGATTTTGATGAATTAGGTAGGCCTATGAGAGTGGTAAGTGTTACTGGCAATAAAGGAGCAAAAAGGCCTTATTCAAGACTATTAAAAGGTGATTGTAAGATAGTTTTAACAGATAAAAATAATAATGTGGCCTCTATAAATATAGAAAAAAGAAGTGGATACGCATATATAAACTAAACCCTTAAACCTATAATAAAAATACATACTTTAAAATTTTTAAGCGCCTAACAATTTTTTCTAAAATTCCCTAAATATTTCAACTATCTTTAAGTATTGCTCGTATATAATTCCAGCTCACGAAACAAGAAACCACCTTTAACTTCATTGGTTAATAAAGCCTTTTCTTTTTATCGTTGTTCTTTTAACTTACAATTGTTAAACTATTAGTCAATCTTTGAAATCTAAACAAGTGATCGATTGAGCCAGTCTATTATGATTAAATAATAGATTAGACAAACTAATATAAAAACTAAAAGTTTTTTTGATTAAAAACTTCATAATAAAAATCCTGTCTATTAGATAGGTAATTAATATGGAGAGTTTGATCCTGGCTCAGAGTGAACGCTGGCGGCGTGCCTAATACATGCAAGTCGAACGGACAAGTAAGAGCTTGCTCTTATGAGTTAGTGGCGCACGGGTGAGTAATGTATAGCTAATCTGCCCTACACTAGAGGACAACAGTTGGAAACGGCTGCTAATACTCTATACTCCTGTCTTACATAAGTTAGATAGGGAAAGTTTTATCGGTGTAGGATGAGGCTATATTGTATCAGCTAGTTGGTGAGGTAATGGCTCACCAAGGCTATGACGCATAACTGGTCTGAGAGGATGATCAGTCACACTGGAACTGAGACACGGTCCAGACTCCTACGGGAGGCAGCAGTAGGGAATATTGCTCAATGGGGGAAACCCTGAAGCAGCAACGCCGCGTGGAGGATGACACTTTTCGGAGCGTAAACTCCTTTTGTTAGGGAAGAATAATGACGGTACCTAACGAATAAGCACCGGCTAACTCCGTGCCAGCAGCCGCGGTAATACGGAGGGTGCAAGCGTTACTCGGAATCACTGGGCGTAAAGGACGCGTAGGCGGATTATCAAGTCTCTTGTGAAATCCTATGGCTTAACCATAGAACTGCTTGGGAAACTGGTAATCTAGAGTGAGGGAGAGGCAGATGGAATTGGTGGTGTAGGGGTAAAATCCGTAGAGATCACCAGGAATACCCATTGCGAAGGCGATCTGCTGGAACTCAACTGACGCTAATGCGTGAAAGCGTGGGGAGCAAACAGGATTAGATACCCTGGTAGTCCACGCCCTAAACGATGTATACTAGTTGTTGCTAAGCTAGTCTTGGCAGTAATGCACCTAACGGATTAAGTATACCGCCTGGGGAGTACGGTCGCAAGATTAAAACTCAAAGGAATAGACGGGGACCCGCACAAGCGGTGGAGCATGTGGTTTAATTCGAAGATACGCGAAGAACCTTACCCGGACTTGATATCTAACAAATCATCTAGAGATAGAAGAGTGTCTGCTTGCAGAAATGTTAAGACAGGTGCTGCACGGCTGTCGTCAGCTCGTGTCGTGAGATGTTGGGTTAAGTCCCGCAACGAGCGCAACCCACGTCATTAGTTGCTAACAGTTCGGCTGAGCACTCTAATGAGACTGCCTTCGTAAGGAGGAGGAAGGTGTGGACGACGTCAAGTCATCATGGCCCTTATGTCCGGGGCGACACACGTGCTACAATGGCATATACAATGAGAAGCAATATCGCGAGATGGAGCAAATCTATAAAATATGTCCCAGTTCGGATTGGAGTCTGCAACTCGACTCCATGAAGCCGGAATCGCTAGTAATCGTAGATCAGCCATGCTACGGTGAATACGTTCCCGGGTCTTGTACTCACCGCCCGTCACACCATGGGAGTTGATTTCACTCGAAGCCGGAATACTAAATTAGTTACCGTCCACAGTGGAATCAGCGACTGGGGTGAAGTCGTAACAAGGTAACCGTAGGAGAACCTGCGGTTGGATCACCTCCTTTCTAGAGTACATATAGATATTCTCTCACAAGATATCTATAAGAAAGATATTCTCAATCATCCTTGTTTAGTTTTGAAAGATTGATAGACCTATAGGGGCCTATAGCTCAGCTGGTTAGAGTGCACCCCTGATAAGGGTGAGGTCACAAGTTCAAGTCTTGTTAGGCCCACCAGAGAATTTAATTGGGGAATTAGCTCAGCTGGGAGAGCGCCTGCTTTGCACGCAGGAGGTCAGCGGTTCGATCCCGCTATTCTCCACCATAAAATAGTTTAACCGTATTAAGTCTAATTAGAGAGCTTAAATTTTTAAACTTTCTAATTAGACTTTTGTCTAAATGTTCTTTTAATTAATATTGTTAATAGTCACAAGCAAGTTTTAAAAACAATTTTACAGGACTTGTTAAAGATTTAAATTTCTATTCTCTTTGCATTTAATGCAAAAGTTTGACATCACAATCTATTTAGGATTTAAAACTTATCTAAATAGTAGTCAATGCTTTCCGTCTTGAGAGCTAGAATTTAAATATAGTAACATAAAGTTATCTTTAACAAGGAAGTGATGCGAATTAGAATAATCTAATATAGAAAAGGTAAGCTACAAAGAGCAAGTGGTGGATGCCTTGGCTAGTAGAGGCGATGAAAGACGTGCCAGGCTGCGATAAGTCTCGGGGAGCCGTCAAGGGGCTTTGATCCGGGAATTTCTGAATGGGGCAACCCAGTTAAGCGCGAGCTTAACTACCTAATATGGAGCGAACGAGGGGAATTGAAACATCTTAGTACCCTCAGGAAAAGAAATCAAAAGAGATTACGCTAGTAGCGGCGAGCGAACGCGTAAGAGGGCAAACCGTTAGTTTACTAACGGGGTTGTAGGACTGCAATATAGACTAAACTTAGCTAATAGAATAATTTGGAAAGATTAAGCATAGAGGGTGATACTCCCGTATATGAAAGCTTTGTTTTACTTAGCAGTATCCTGAGTAGGGCGGAACACGTGATATTCTGTCTGAAGCTGGGTAGACCACTATCCAACCCTAAATACTACTACTAGACCGATAGTGCACAAGTACCGTGAGGGAAAGGTGAAAAGAACTGAGGTGATCAGAGTGAAATAGAACCTGAAACCATTTGCTTACAATCATTCAGAGCCCTATGATTTATCAGGGTGATGGACTGCCTTTTGCATAATGAGCCTGCGAGTTGTGATGTCTGGCAAGGTTAAGGAAACCCGGAGCCGTAGCGAAAGCGAGTCTTAATAGGGCGTTTAGTCAGACGTTGCAGACCCGAAACGATGTGATCTATCCATGAGCAGGTTGAAACCGGTGTAAGAGCCGGTGGAGGACCGAACCCGCTAGCGTTGAAAAGCTATGGGATGACTTGTGGATAGGGGTGAAAGGCCAATCAAACATCGTGATAGCTGGTTCTCTCCGAAATATATTTAGGTATAGCGTCATGTAGTAACACTGGGGGGTAGAGCACTGAATGGGCTAGGGCATACACCAATGTACCAAACCCTATCAAACTCCGAATACCTAGTGTGTAATCATGGCAGTCAGGCGGCGAGTGATAAAATCCGTCGTCGAGAGGGGAACAACCCAGACTAACAGCTAAGGTCCCTAAATCTCATTTAAGTGGAAAACGATGTGGAGTTACTTAAACAACCAGGAGGTTGGCTTAGAAGCAGCCATCCTTTAAAGAAAGCGTAATAGCTCACTGGTCTAGTGATTCTGCGCGGAAAATATAACGGGGCTAAAATGAGTACCGAAGCTTTAGACTTAGTTTTACTAAGTGGTAGGAGAGCGTTGTATTTGCGTTGAAGGTATACCGGTAAGGAGTGCTGGAGCGAATACAAGTGAGCATGCAGGCATGAGTAGCGATAATTGGGGTGAGAATCCCCAACGCCGTAAACCCAAGGTTTCCTACGCGATGCTCGTCATCGTAGGGTTAGCCGGGTCCTAAGCAAAGTCCGAAAGGGGTATGCGATGGAAAATTGGTTAATATTCCAATGCCAACTATAATGTGCGATGGAAGGACGCTTAGAGTTAAGCAAGCTAGCGGATGGTAGTGCTAGTCGAAAGGTGTAGGTTAAGATCCAGGCAAATCCGGATCTTTTTAAGCCGAGACCCCACAGGCGTTTGAAGTTCTTCGGAATGGATAGCGAATTGCCGATACTGTCGAGCCAAGAAAAGTTTCTAAGTTTAGTTATAGTTGCCCGTACCGTAAACCGACACAGGTGGGTGGGATGAGTATTCTAAGGCGCGTGGAAGAACTCTCTTCAAGGAACTCTGCAAAATAGCACCGTATCTTCGGTATAAGGTGTGCCTAACTTTGTGAAGGATTTACTCCGTAAGCATTGAAGGTTACAACAAAGAGTCCCTCCCGACTGTTTACCAAAAACACAGCACTCTGCTAACTCGTAAGAGGATGTATAGGGTGTGACGCCTGCCCGGTGCTCGAAGGTTAATTGATGACGTTAGCTCTGCGAAGCGTTTGATCGAAGCCCGAGTAAACGGCGGCCGTAACTATAACGGTCCTAAGGTAGCGAAATTCCTTGTCGATTAAATATCGACCTGCATGAATGGCGTAACGAGATGGGAGCTGTCTCGAAGAGGGATCCAGTGAAATTGTAGTGGAGGTGAAAATTCCTCCTACCCGCGGCAAGACGGAAAGACCCCGTGGACCTTTACTACAGCTTGACACTGCTATTGGGATAAAAATGTGCAGGATAGGTGGGAGGCTTTGATCTATAGACGCCAGTTTATGGTGAGCCGTTGTTGAGATACCACTCTTTTTTATTCTGATAGCTAACTAGCTTGAGTTATCCTCAAGTAGGACAATGTCTGGTGGGTAGTTTGACTGGGGCGGTCGCCTCCCAAAATGTAACGGAGGCTTACAAAGGTTGGCTCAGAACGGTTGGAAATCGTTCGCAGAGTATAAAGGCAAAAGCCAGCTTAACTGCGAGACATACACGTCAAGCAGGGACGAAAGTCGGTCTTAGTGATCCGGTGGTTCTGTGTGGAAGGGCCATCGCTCAAAGGATAAAAGGTACCCCGGGGATAACAGGCTGATCTCCCCCAAGAGCTCACATCGACGGGGAGGTTTGGCACCTCGATGTCGGCTCATCGCATCCTGGGGCTGGAGCAGGTCCCAAGGGTATGGCTGTTCGCCATTTAAAGCGGTACGCGAGCTGGGTTCAGAACGTCGTGAGACAGTTCGGTCCCTATCTGCCGTGGGCGTAAGAAGATTGAGGAGAGTTGACCCTAGTACGAGAGGACCGGGTCGAACCAACCACTGGTGTACGAGTTGTTCTGCCAAGAGCACCGCTCGGTAGCTATGTTGGGATGTGATAACTGCTGAAAGCATCTAAGCAGGAAGCCAACTCCAAGATGAATCTTCTTTTAAGAGCTCATATAGACTATGTGTTTGATAGGCTGGGTGTGTAATGGATGAAAGTCCTTTAGCTGACCAGTACTAATAGCTCGTCTGCTTATCTTTTAATAAGCATCACTTCCTTGTTAAGGATAAAAACTTAATAAGATATGTTTTTATAAAACTTTGTTTATGACTTTTAACTTTATCAAGTAGTGTTAAATAAGAGATTTATCTGATATATCTTTTATTTAACACTGCCCGTGACTATACAGACGAGGAAACGCCTTGCTCCATCTCGAACCAAGAAGCTAAGCTCGTCCTGGCTGATGATACTCTCCCTTACTGGGATGTTGGAAAAGTAGGTCGTTGCGGGCTTTGTTGATTTTTAATATTCTTTATCTAAACAATCATCTTTTAATATTATTTCTTAATTTATAACAAAATATCAAATCTAAAATTTATTTATATTTTTAAATAATTAGACTTTTTATCTTTACATTTATAAATATCTTTTAGCTTATGTTTTTATGCGAGTGTTGACTAAAAACACCAAATATGATAGACTCCAAACCCAAATTTACCCAAAAAGGACAAAAATGAAAAAGATTATATTCTCACTATTAGTAGCAGCTTCTACATTACTAGCAGCCATAAATTTAAACACTGCCACAAAAGAAGAGTTAATGAGTTTAGATGGCATAGGATCTTCAAAGGCAGATGCAATAATAGAGTATAGAAAAGCAAATAAATTTAACTCAATAGAAGATATAAAAAATGTAAATGGTATAGGTGATAAGACATTTGAAAATTTAAAATCAGATATATCAGTATCAGGCACTACAAAGATAGACGAAACAAAAGCTAAAACAAAATCTAAAAAAGATGACACAAAACAAAAAGTAAGTAAAAAGAGTGATGAAGTAAAAGAGAAAAAAGATGGTGCTAAAGATAGCGTAAAAGAAGTCAAAGATAAGAAAGAAAGCCCAAAAGATAAAGCAGAGAAAAAGAGCAAAGCTAAAAAAGAGAAAAGCAAAGAGTAATAAAATCTAGGAATTTATAAAAATTCTTACATAAAATATATATAAAAATAGTTAGGAGCGCATAGCGTTCCTAATAAATAAAATAGATTGGTTTTTTTATATATCTGCCTACTTTTTAAATTCTATAACTTGGTTTGCCTACTTTTTAAATTTTATAAATCAATAAGCTCATCTAATAGATCTTGTAAAGTAATGCTTCTTAAACTATCCTCTAAAGCTTCTTGTGCTTTTAGGAAGTGACCAGTTAAAAGTCCCTCGATCTTGCTACCAAGTGGGCAGGCTTTAGGTGAGTCAGAGTGGATCTTAAAAAGTTTTTCTTTATCATTTACTGCGTTAAAAATTTGAAGGAGGGTTAAGATTCTTTATTTAATATTTTAAGTAAACTTACTATTGAATATTCTAAAAACCTAGTTAAATTTATAAAAAACTCTATTTAGATAAAGTCCTTCAGCTGGAGCTGGGATACGAGTTAGGGCGGGGTATCCGTTAAGTGAAACATTAATGAGCTCACCACCATTTTTGATACTTAAGGCTTTAAGTAGATTTGCAACCATAAGCCGTACTTGTGCGCGTAAAAATCCATTTGCTTTAAAAACTATGATAGTTTGGTTTTTGTATTCATAACAAAATGCCTTAAAAATTTCTCGCACCGGACTTTTTGTGTTACTTCCTGTTTTCATATAGGAGCTAAAATCATGCTCACCAACAAAATTAGATAAAATTTCATTTGCTTTTTTGATATCAAATTTTGGCAAAAAGACTTTATAGTTTGAGCCAAAAACATCAAATTCTCCATGATCTATAATGTATCTATAAGACCTTGCTATGGCATCAAACCTTGCTTGAAAATTTTCATCAACTAAATTTATACGTTTTATATGAATATTTGGATGAGCATGGCGGTTGATTAGCTCTTTTAGATGCTCTAAATTTTTAAAATGATCTCCACAAATTACGCTTGAGCTTTGATTGATCGCATGGACGTTTTTGTCTGTACGTGAGCTAGAGACTATTTTTTCAAATATTCCAACGTGAGCTAGAGCACGCGAAAGCTCATCTTCTACACCATTTTCATGCGGCTGAGTTTGTGAGCCTTGAAATTTGGAGCCATCGTAGCTATAAATTAGTTGGATTTTCATTAGTATCTTCGCATGATCTTGGCTTTAAAAAGCAAAATTCCTGCCAATAAAAAAACAAAAAATATGAGTGGAATCGCAAAAGATGGCTTTGATGAAAATAGCATTATGAGCGTAAAATACCCAAATAAAACGCCAAATGTCCCAACATAAACCATGCCTTTTTCATATCTATAAGTAACGATGCCAAAGCTTATAGCAAAAAGTGTACTGGCAAGTGGAAATAGTGCAACAAGTACATACGTACTAAGGTCTTTTCTTCTTTTTTCACTACTATTTGCCTCCGTCCAGTACTCTTTTATACTGCCTATATCGCTTATCTCTTCACTTTGGGTAGTCCTTATCTTCATAGATTTGAAGTTACTTTGATGATAAATTTCATCTTTTATGTCATACATTTTTCCATCTGCTAAGGAGAGTTCAATGCTTTGATTTGTATTAGTGATCTTTGCATTTTTAGCAGTGATTAAGCGTTGGGAGTCTTTAATGTAAGGATTAAACATCACGATATCTTTATAGGTAGTGCCGTTGTTATCTTGCATTTCACTACCCACATAGACCATCCAGTCAGAAAATTTTTGTCCAAACTGAGTTGGTTTTAAATTTAGCTTTGCAACAGTCTTTTTATAATCAATAAAATTTGCATTTAGCTGTGCGGCTATTGGTATCATTATGGTAGCGATTACAAGTAGAGCGGTGCTTAAAAATGCTGAAAATATTAAGAAAAATTTAGCAATCTTATTTGGTGAGCCACCAAGCGTAAAAATGACGATACTCTCGTTCTCTTTTGATAGCCTAAAAAGTGTCATCGCAAGTGATACAAAAAATGCGATAGGTACGACAAAAAGTAGTACGCGTGGAAGCATAAATGAGTAGAGTTTAAAAAGCTCGCCAAAGCTGATTTCAATGTAAGAAGTGATGCGCGCGATCTGGATGAAGAATACGATCGACATGATCAAAAAAAGCGTACTAAATAGCGACGCAAAAGTCCCTAGGAAGTTAAACAAAAGATATCTATTCACTCTACTCATAAATAAACCTTAAAATTTCTAAAATTTGCTCTTTAAAAGCGTATGCAATAAGTAAGCCAAGACTTAAAAATGGCACAAAAGCCAGCTCATAGCCCTTTTTTTGAACGAGCGCATAGACTGGAAGTGTAAAAAGCGCTGCAAGATAGATCGCCACTAGAGCCAGTTTGGCTGGCAAAATAGCTCCGATGATCGCTGCTATAAAGATA
The DNA here is from genome assembly GCF_001298465.1 of Campylobacter concisus. Taxonomy (NCBI): domain Bacteria; kingdom Pseudomonadati; phylum Campylobacterota; class Epsilonproteobacteria; order Campylobacterales; family Campylobacteraceae; genus Campylobacter; species Campylobacter concisus. The sequence continues at coordinate 1,192,613 of NZ_CP012541.1, read as the reverse complement.
TCTGCACTACCCATCGCTTCTTTTTTTATGGCAAAACTTACGACAAATCTAAGCACCCAAAAGATAAGTGCAAAAAGGAATAAATTTAAAATTTGGGCAAAATTTCCTTTAACTATAAAAAGCATCAAAGCGTAGATAAATGCGAAAAATAGTGCTGCAAAAAGAAGCGGATCCGGCACAGCTTTATATCTTATATCTATGACGCTAAGAGCTAGCAGCATTATAAAACAAAGCCCTAAAAATAGCGCGTAAAGCAATGTTTCTATACTTAAAATTTCGCCGCACTCTTTAAAAAAACAGATCAAAAAAAGTATCCCAGAAACTAGCTCGATTGCTGGATAAATGAGGCTTATTTTTTGCTTACAAAAGGCACATTTGCCGCCTAAAAATATCCACGAAAAAATTGGAACATTGTGATAGAAATTTAGCTTATGATCGCAGTTTGGGCAATGAGAAGCTGGAAAATTTATGCTCTCATTTTTTGGTAGGCGATATATCAGCACATTTGAAAATGAGCCCACACAAATACCCAAAACAAAAGTAAAAACGGCAAAAAAGATGACTAAATTATCCATTATCTCGCTAAACTCCGCCAAATCTTCGCTCTATATTTTTAAATTTGCTAACGATGCTTGTAAGCTCATCCTTGCTAAAGTCAGGCCAAAGTGTTGGCGTAAAAAATAGCTCCGCGTAGCTTGCCTGCCAGAGCATGAAATTTGAGAGTCTACTTTCGCCACCAGTTCTAATGAGAAGATCCACCGGCTCACTCTCATCAAGTGCTGCATTTAGGCTTGTTTCGTTTATATCTACACCTTCTAAATTTAGCTTTTTCACAGCTCTAATAATCTCATCCTTTGAGCCGTAGTTTATCGCTAAATTTAATAATAAATTTTTATTCTCTCTTGTAGTGTTTTTGGTGATCTCTATCTCGTTTTTTAGCTCATCGCTAAATGGCGAAATATCGCCAATTGTGTTAAATTTGATCCTATTTTTTATAAAATCATCACGCTTTAAAATGAGAAATTTCTTAAGCAAATTCATCAAAAACTCGACCTCTTTTTGTGGTCTTTTCCAGTTTTCAGTGCTAAATGCATAAAGGCTTAAAATTTTCACTCCATTATCGATACAAAATTCGCACATATCGCTTACTACATTTGCTCCAGCTTCGTGCCCATTTGTCCGCAAAAATCCACGTTTTTTAGCCCAGCGTCCATTTCCATCCATGATAATAGCAAGGTGGTTTAATTCATTCAATCTTTAACCTTTTATATCAATAATTTGTTCTTTTTTGCTCCAAAGAGCACTCACATTTTGCACTGTTATGTTGGCGTTAAATTCTCTTTTTAGCAAGCTAGCTACATTATTAAATGGAGTCGCGATCTCGCATAAAGCTTCATCTTTAAATTTAAAAATAAGTGGAGCAAAATTTGAAAATATTAAAAAAATTTTCATATCATTCTCCTCTTTTTTTAGCTGAAAAACGCCGTTTGTACCATTATAAATAAATGGTATATGCAAGACATTTTCTTGCAGAGCAAAGAGCATTTTCGCTAGCACTTTCATCTCGTCTTTTGTCTTAGCTTCACTTAAACTTTTAAATAAATAGTCATAAAACCACGATAAATTCTCATTTTCTATCAAATTTTCGATAAGATTTAGCCCATTAGCCAAGACATCTTCGTCTAAAATTCTTGGCTTTTCGTATAAATTTTTTATGACGATATTTTCGCCCTGGCTTTGCATCTCGCCCCAGTATCTCGAGCCTACGTTTAGCTCTTTTGCGCTTTTTGTGTTTAAATTTCTATTTGCAAAATTTAAAATGTATCTGTTAAAACCGATCTTTTGGCTTACTAAGATACTAAGCGGAAGTGACGAATTTATAGCTACTAACGGTGAATTTGCATTTTTTGCTATTTTTTGAATGCGAGAAATTTTCTCTATCATAAATTTGCCGCTAGCTCCACGATATGTCTTGCGATCTCGTCTTTTGCGGCAAGCGGTAGCAAAGTTTCATTATTTTTCGTGATAAAATTTATTTCATTTTGCTCGCTTGCAAAGCTATTTTTCTCACCCAAGATATTTAGGCAAACTGCGTCAAGCCCCTTTTGCTCTAGCATTACTCTGGCATTTTTGTGTGCGCTCTCACTTGAGATTTCAAGCTTAAAGCCGATCTTTTTGCAGCTGAACTCTTTTAAGCTTTGCAAAATATCGACATTTCTCTTTAGACTTAAGCTTAAAATTTCGCCAACATCCTCTTTTTTTATCTTGCCATCAATTTTTGTTGGTATAAAATCGCTCACCGCAGCGCACATTACAAGTAAATTTGCGTCTTCACACTCGCTTTTGCAAAGCTCCAAAAGATCGCTACTTGAGCTAAATTTAAGACATTCAAATAGCTCACTACTAGTTTCAAAACTAGCAAGTAGTTTTACCTCCGCACCTGAGTAGTAAAAGGCTCTAGCTAAGGCTTTTGCCATCTTGCCACTTGAGAAATTTGTAATAGCTCTTACATCATCTATCTTTTCAGTTGTCGCGCCACCAGTTATAACTACTTTTTTGCCTGCAAAAAGTGTCTTGCTAAGCCTTTTTATGGCAGCTTCTACTATCACTTCAGGGCTTGCAAGACCGCCCTTGCCAACATCACCACAAGCTAGAGTTTTAAGAACTGGCTCAACCACTAAAGCGCCGTTTTTCTTTAAAATTTCAAGCGAATTTTGTGTCGCGAAGTGCTCGATCATATTGTTATTTGCAGCTAGGGCAACGACTAAGGGTACGTGCGAGGCGGCGATTAGCGTTTGCATGAAGACATTGTCACAGATGCCAGCTGTTAGCTTATTTATCGTATTTACCGAGGCTGGCGCTATTAGGACTAGGTCCATTTTAGAGTAGGATATGTGATTTACGCCATCTTGCCAGTTTTGTGTTTGAGAGCTTAAAATTTTATGCTCGCTTAGCGCCTCAAAGCCGCTTACACTACAAAATTCAAGCGCTCCGTCACTTAAAGCCACATAAACATCAGCGCCTTTCTTTTTAAGCAGTGATAAAATTTCAAAAGCCTTATAAAAGGCGATACTACCGCAAACAGCTAGTAAAATTTTCTTATTTTTTAACATCGTCTTTGCCAAAGAATTTCTCAAAAAAGCCGCTTTTGTTCTCTTGTCGAGCTCTGCCAATCGCTAATGCACCGCTTTCAACGTCTTTTGTGATGGTGCTTCCTGCTGCGATGATGACGTTATCAGCGATATTTACAGGGGCAACTAGCTGTGTATCTGAGCCTACAAAGACGTTTTTACCGATTTTGGTTTTGTATTTTGCCTTGCCGTCGTAGTTGCATGTGATTGTACCACATCCGATGTTTGTGCCACTTTCTATCTCGCAGTCGCCAAGATAGCTCAAATGCCCAGCTTTTACGCCTCCAAGAACGCCTTTTTTAACCTCGACAAAATTTCCTATGTGTGTGTCAGAAATTTCAGAATTTGGCCTTATGTGAGCTAGTGGGCCGATATCTGAGTTTTTGATGACGCTACTTTCGATCACTGATGAGCTTTTGATAATACTCTCTTTGATGAGACACTCGCCAAGGATACTTACGTTTTCTTCGAGCACGCATTCGCCTTCAAATTTAGCCCTACTGTCTATGAAAATGCTCTCAGGCATGCGCATTAAAACGCCAGCCTTCATCAAATTTTGCTTGATCTCATCTTGCATTATTTTTTCAGCGATACTAAGCTGAAATTTATCATTTATACCCATGAAATTTTGCTCGCTAACACTCACTGCAACGCACTTTAAACCCTTTTCATTTGCTATTTTTATAGCATCAGTTAGGTAGTACTCTTTTTGCGCGTTTTGATTATTTATGAGTGGTAAAATTTGCTCTAACGCCTCGCGCTTAAAGCAGTAACAACCAGCATTTACGCTTTTTATGGCAAGCTGTGCTTCGCTCGCATCTTTTTGCTCGACGATGGCCTCAGCTTTGCCGTTTTTTATGATGACTCTGCCGTAGCCAAAAGGATTTGCAGCTTCAAATGAGCTCATAACTACGTCTGCTTCGGCATTTGCTAGGCGCATGAGGTCAGTTGATCTAACAAGTGGCATATCTCCGCAAGTAACAAGCACCTTTTCGCCGCTTAGGCTAACGCCCTTTATCGCGCCTGCAGTTCCAGGGAAATTTGCTAGATCTTGCTCAAAAATTTTAGTTTGAGGGAAAATTTCTTTTATCTTTTTGCTAATTAACTCTTTTTCGTAGTGAAGTACGACACTAACGTCATTTGTGATGGCATAGGCTTGTTTTAAGATGTGAATTATCATCGGCTCACCGCAAAGTTCAAATAACACTTTTGGGCGGGTTGATTTCATCCTGGTGCCAAGACCAGCCGCTAAAATTATGATTGAAGTATTGTTCATTTTTAAGCCTTTTAACGTTAAAAATTTCGCAGATTGTATCAAAAAATGGCAAACAATTTTTTTAATTTAACGATTTTTTCAACAAAAAGCTAATAGAATAGGCAATCTTAAGAATTTATAAATAAAGCGAGTTTAAATGGATTTAGGAACCGTCGTCGGCTGGGTTTTGACCCTAGTGCTTTTGTTTGGATCAATGGCAATTGGCGTTGGTATAGGACCATATATCGATGTACCTTCGATAATGATCGTTTTTGGTGGTACTATCGGCGTTATGATGGTTGGCTTCAAGATGGAGACGCTTAAAGGTATTGGTAAATTTTATGGTGTTGCCGTTAAGCCACCCGTTGTTGTAAATTTGCCTGAGACTATAAAAAAGATAGTTGATTACTCTACAAAAGCTAGACGCGATGGAATACTAGCGCTTGAGAGCGAAGTAAATAACGAAACAAATCAGTTTTTAAAAAAAGGTCTTTCAATGGCTGTCGATGGTAACGAGCCAGATGCTATAAGAGCGCTTTTAGAGATTGACATAGACCAAACTAGTGCTAGACATACAAATAACATTAAAATTTTTGAACAAATTGGCGGTTTTGCTGGTGCGATGGGTATGATCGGTACTCTAATAGGTCTTGTTGCGATGCTTCTTAACATGTCAGATCCTAGTGCGATCGGCCCATCAATGGCGGTTGCTTTGCTTACGACACTTTATGGTGCGATGATAGGTAACATTATCGGTGCACCTGTGGCAAATATTCTCTCTATACGTGACTCTGACGAGGCACTTGAAAAACAAGTCATTTTAGAGGGCATCATGGCGATACAAGCAGGGGATAATCCAAGAACGCTTGAAGCTAAGCTCTTGGCGTTTTTGCCACCAAAAGATAGAAAAAGTCAGTTTGAATAATGGGTAAATTAATAGATCCTAAAGATTGCCCAAAGTGTATGCCTGAGTGGCTTGCTACTTTTGGCGATCTCATGTCGCTTTTGCTTTGCTTTTTCGTTTTACTTCTTTCGATGGCAACAATGGATGCTAAAAAGATGGAGGCTGCTGTTGGCTCGTTAGCTGGCGCTCTAAGCGTACTTGAAGGCGGTGCTAGACCCGAAAATCAGATAGAAAAAGAGACAGACCCAGAAAGTACTCGTGCGAAAAAATCAAGCAGGCAAAAAGGCTCACAAAGCGAGCTAAGCGCGACAGTTAAAAAAATAAATGAGCTACTAACTGCTAGTGGTGCACCTGAGATTACGATGGAAGAGAGCGAAGATGGCTTTATCGTAAGGCTTCCGGCAGCCATGCTTTTTGATAAGGATAGTGCTGAAATTTCTGGCGAAGATGCAAAGTTATTTTTAAAACGTATAGGTATGATTGTGGCAAAAATGCCAAATGAAGTAAAGGTCGATATCATCGGACATACCGATAACATAGAGCCAAATAAAGACTCAGCTTATAAAAACAACTGGCAACTTTCAACTGCAAGAGCTTTAAGTGTAGTAGAACAGCTTAGTAGCGATGGAGTGCCGCAAAATAGGCTGATAGCTTCAGGAAAGGCTTCGTTTGATCCTATTGCTACTAATAATACAGAAGAGGGTAGGGCAAAAAACAATAGAGTAGAAATTCACTTCGTCTCTCTTGAACCAAAAAACAAAGAGGCTACTAAGAAAAGTATCCTTGATATGAGGAATTAGTCTTGAAAGCACTGCTTAGCTTAGCGGTTTTATTTTGTGTGGTTTTTGGGGCTGATCCGGCCTTGCCAACTATAAATTTAAGTCTAAATTCTCCTGCAAATGCTGAACAACTAGTAAATTCTCTAAATGTTTTACTAATTCTCACCGCACTTGCACTTGCTCCTTCGCTCATTTTTATGATGACAAGTTTTTTAAGGCTTGTTATCGTATTTTCATTTTTGCGCCAAGCGATGGGCACGCAACAAGTTCCACCTTCAACAGTACTCATCTCACTTGCGATGGTTCTTACATTTTTTATTATGGAGCCAGTTGGGCAAAAGAGCTATAACGATGGCATAAAGCCTTATATAGCCGAGCAGATAGGCTATGAAGAGATGCTTGATAAAAGCTTAAAGCCATTTAAAGAATTTATGGTAAAAAACACAAGAGAAAAAGACCTTGCGCTTTTCTTTAGGATTAGAAATTTACAAAATCCAGCAAATATCGAAGAGATACCGCTAAGTATCGCAATGTCAGCTTTCATGATAAGTGAGCTAAAGACATCTTTTGAGATAGCGTTTTTGCTCTATTTACCATTTCTTGTCATCGACATGGTCGTAAGCTCAGTGCTGATGGCTATGGGTATGATGATGCTTCCTCCTGTAATGATCTCACTACCATTTAAACTGCTCATATTCGTGCTTGTTGATGGCTGGAATTTACTAATAGGAAATCTTGTAAAAAGCTTTCACTAATGAAAAAATTTTTATTCATTTTTTTGCCGGTATTTTTGCTTGGTTCAAATTTAGGCGTGATCGCAAACAAGGCAACGCAAAATGAAATTTCAAAGATCAAAGAGCTTGAGCTAAAAAGAGCAAATTTAAACGATGAAGCCGCATTAAGCTCATATATGCCAAGCCTTAGCTTAGAGGGCTCATACGGCAAAAATGCAAGCACTTTTCCAAGCGTAGTCGCTAAAGAGTCAGCCGGTGTGCTGGCTAGAATTGATTTTTTACTATATGATGGCGGGGCTAGAGAGGCTAGGCTAAAGACGAGCCAGCTTTTAAAAAACAAAGCCGCCATAGCAAGTGATGAAGCTAAAAACTACCTTGCACTTAAGGCTGTAAATTTATACTTTAATGCTCTAGCGCTTGAAAATATAATCGCAGCCAAAAACGCTCAGGCAAATTTTTTAAAAGGTGTTTTAGATAAGCTTGAAAAGGCAAACAAAGCAGGCCTTGCCGCAAAAGATGAGCTTGAGAATGTAAAGGCTAAATATTACTTAGCTAATAGCACGCAGCTTGAATACAAAAACAAAATGGAGCAAATTTTAAATGAGATAAATTTGCTAACTGGTGAGAAAATTTTACCAGTAGCCGGAGCAAAGATGGCTGATATTAGCTCAAATTTAGCTTCAAAGAATGCTGAGCTTGATAGACTAAGCCAAGATATATTTTTAAGTGAAGCTAAGCTTAGCGAGGCAAAGGCTGGCTTTTTGCCTCAAATTTTGCTTTATGACACATATGGATTTTATAAAAATAATTACGATATCGATCTAGGCAGATTTAGTTCTTACCGCTCATACGTGGATAAATACTTAAAAGAAGATACTCACGGCAATAAATTTGGTATCGCTTTTAAATGGAAAATTTTTGATTTTTTCGCCACTAGTAAGATGAGTCAGGCTCAAAAGATCGCACTTGATGAGGCAAGGCTAAATTTGGAGTATAAAAGGCGTGAAAACGAGACAAAGCTTAAAAATTTGCAAAGTGAAATCGTGGTGCTTACTTCAAAAATTGCTTCACTAAACGAATATGTAAGAGCAAGCGATTTGGCATTAAAAGCTAGCTATGAGAAGTATAACTCTGGGCTTTTGGGATATAGCGACCTACTTGAGGCGCTCTCTCAGAAATTTGATGCCATTAGCCTTTTTGAGAGTGCAAAGGATGAGCTTGAGATCAAAAAAGCGGAGTTCTTTTTTGAAAATGGCGAGCCGATTTTGGAGAGGATTAGAGATTGAAAAAGCTGATAATTTTAATGATATTTGGCATTTTTTCATTTGCTAGTGAAGAAATTTTTGCTGATTTTGAAGTCTATGCTAAGCAAAGCTCAAAGCTTGCATTTGAGGGTAGTGGCAAGGTGGATAAAATTTTTGTAGATGTATCAAGCCATGTTAAAAAGGGCGACGTGCTAGCTATTCTTGATCAAAGCAGCCTAGAAATCGCTCTTAAAAAGGCAAAAAATGATCTTGAGCTGGCAAAAAACGCTAGTGAATTTGCAAAAAATACTTTAAGCAAATTTACTCAAGTAAGGAACGTCACTTCAAAGCAAGAATTTGACGAGGTAAAGTATAAATTTGACGAAGCGATACTTCGGGTTCAAAGTGCACAAATTGCTATTTTAAATGCGCAAGATCGCCTTAAAAAGGCCGTTTTAAAAGCTCCATTTGATGGCGTCATAGCTAGTAAAAATGTCGAGCTTGGCGAGAGTGCTTCGCCGCTTCAGCCAGCCTTTGTCTTAAACTCTGAAGAGGCTAAAATTTTAATAGCGATCGATGAAAAATATGCAAATTTAGTAAAAGTTGGAGATACGTTTAAATTTAAGCTTGACGCAACAAGCGAGGAAAAAGAGGTAAAAATCGCTCTCATCTATCCAGAGATTAAGCGAGAGACTAGAAAATTTTACGCCCAGGCTTATGACACTGGACTAAAACCTGGCATGTTTGGTCAAGGAAAAGTGATAATCGGCGAAAATAAATGATAAAAACAGCCATCAACCGCCCCATAACTACGCTTATGATATTCTTAAGCCTCGTTGTCTTTGGTATCTACTCGCTAAAGACGATGAATGTAAATTTATACCCACAAGTAAATATCCCAATAGTAAAGATCACGACCTACGCAAACGGCGATATGAACTATATAAAAACTAAGATCACACAAAAGATCGAAGATGAAATTTCAAGCATTGAAGGTATCAAGAAAATTTACTCAACAAGCTTTGATAATCTAAGTGTAGTTAGCATCGAATTTGAGCTAAACAAAGACCTAGAGAGCGCTACAAATGACGTTCGCGATAAGATGCAAAAGGCGAGAGTTGGCGCAAACTACGAGATAGAAAAGCTAAATGGTCTCTCGTCATCTGTCTTTAGCCTCTTTATCACAAGGCTCGATGGTAATGAAACTAAGCTAATGCAAGAGATCGATGACGTGGCAAAGCCATTTTTGGAGCGCATTAGTGGCGTTTCAAAGGTCAAGACAAATGGTTTTTTAGAGCCAGCGGTGAAAATTTTACTAGATAGATTTAAACTTGATAAAAACGCCCTTAGTGCAAACGAAGTGGCAAATTTAATAAAGGTTGAAAATTTAAAAGCGCCACTTGGCAAGATAGAAAATGAGCAGATCCAAATGGCGATCAAGTCAAATTTCAGCGCCAAAAGCATAGATGAGATAAGAAATTTAACGATCAAACAAGGGGTATTTTTAAAAGATATCGCAAGCGTTGATCTCTCTTATAAAGATGCAAACGAAGCAGCGATAATGGATAAAAAAAGTGGCGTCTTGCTTGGTCTTGAACTAGCTCCAGACGCAAACGCTCTAACCGTGATCGCTCTAGCTAAGTCAAAGCTAGATCAGTTTAAAAGCCTGCTTGGCAGCGAATACGACGTAAAAATAGCTTATGATAAGAGCGAAGTGATACAAAAGCACATCGATCAAACCGCCTTTGATATGATCCTTGGTATCTTGCTAACCATCGTGATCGTATATCTATTTTTAAGAAATTTCTCGATCACCATCATCTCAGTCGTAGCGATACCAACTAGCATCGTGGCGACATTTTTCATCATAAATGCCCTAGGATACGATATAAATCGCTTAAGCCTTATCGCATTAACGCTTGGCATTGGAATTTTCATCGATGATGCGATAGTTGTCACTGAAAATATCGCTAGCAAGCTAAAAGATGAGCCAAATGCCCTAAAAGCAAGCTTTGCAGGCATAAAAGAGATAGCATTTAGCGTCTTTGCGATCTCGCTCGTTCTGCTTTGCGTCTTTGTGCCTATCGCCTTTATGAGTGGCATCGTTGGCAAATACTTTAACTCATTTGCGATGAGCGTGGCAGCTGGCATTGTAATATCGTTTTTTGTGAGCATATTTCTTGTGCCAACGCTTAGCGCTAGGTTTGTAAATGCCAAACAAAGTGGCTTTTTTCTAAAGAGCGAGCCATTTTTTGAAGCGCTTGAAAATTTCTATGAGAAAATTTTAGCCTTAGCTCTTAAATTTAAGCTCATATTTTTAGCCATAACGCTTGTGGTCGTTGTTTGCTCGTTTACTCTGGCTAAATTTGTAGGTGGCGACTTCATGCCAAGCGAGGATAACTCAGAGTTTAACATCTACTTTAAGCTCGATCCCTCACTTAGCCTGCAAGCTAGCAAAGATAAGCTAAAAGATAAAATTTCACTCATAAATGCCGATCCTCAGGTTGCTTATGCGTACTTCATCCTTGGCTACACAGACGCCAAGCAGCCCTATCTTGTAAAGGCTTACGTTAGGCTAAAGGAGCTAAAAGATAGGGTTAATCACGAGCGGCAAAACGCTATCATGCAAAGTTTTCGTGACAGACTAAAGAGTGATGATATGAGCGTCATCGTGGCTGATCTGCCAGTGGTTGAAGGTGGCGATGTGCAGCCAGTAAAGCTTACTATCACTTCTGAAAATGGCAAAGAGTTAGAAAAATTTGTACCAAAGATCAGCAAAATGCTAAAAGAGATAAATGACGCAACGGACGTAAATTCTCCTGAAGAGGATCTGCTAAAGCGTGTGCAAATTTCTATTGATGAAGATAAGGCAAAGAGGCTAATTTTAGATAAAGCTAGCGTTGCAAGTGCTGTTTATAGCGCATTTAGCCAGAACGAGGTCTCTGTTTTTGAAAACGAAAATGGCAAAGAGTATGAGCTTTACATGCGTCTTGATGATAAATTTAGAAGCGATACAGATGATATCTTAAAGACCAAGATAAGAAGCAAAGAGGGCTTTTTCGTGACACTTGGTGATGTGGCGACGATTAGTTTTGAGCAAAAGCCAGCTAGTATTTCGAGGTTTAATAGAGCTGATGAGATAAAATTTCTAGCAAATACCAAAAACAACGCGCCGCTAAATAGCGTGGCAAATGAAATTTCAAAGAAGCTTGATGAAATTTTGCCAGCAAATTTCAAGTATAAATTTCTTGGATTTGTGGAGCTGATGGACGATACGAACGCTTCTTTTATCTTTACAGTGAGCGCTAGTGCTGTGCTTATTTACATGGTGCTTGCTGCACTTTATGAGAGCTTTTTGCTGCCATTTCTTATCATGCTAGCCATGCCACTTGCCTTTTGTGGCGTCGTGATCGGACTTTTTATAAGTGGCAATCCATTTAGCCTATTTGTCATGGTTGGCGTCATCTTGCTCTTTGGCATGGTTGGTAAAAACGCTATCTTAGTCGTTGATTTTGCAAACCACTTTGCAAATAACGGCATAGAGGCAAACGAAGCTGTGAAAATGGCTGCAAAAAAGCGTCTAAGGGCTGTTTTGATGACCACTTTTGCGATGATATTTGCCATGTTGCCACTTGCTCTTGGCAGAGGAGCTGGCTTTGAAGCCAATTCGCCTATGGCTATAAGCATCATCTTTGGGCTCATTAGCTCGACTTTGCTAAGCTTGCTTGTCGTGCCAGTGCTCTTTGCTTGGGTTTATAATCTTGATAAATTTATAAGAAAATTTTATGAAAGGGAGAGAATTTGAAGAAGATTTTGGCGGTTTTGCTCTTTGCTTTGCCTCTTTGGGCTGGAAATTTACTAGAGATCATCGCTCTAGCGCAAAGTGCAAGGCTTGAAAGCTTGAAAGAATTTAATAAAAATGAATATATAAATAAAAATAAAAGTAAAAAGCTAAATTTATCCCTTGATGGCAGATATACCTTTGTGCCTGATGAGATAAAGGGCGGATATATGACAAAGGCGGGATCTATCACGGCAAAGGTTGAGTATCTTATCTTTGATGGCGGTGCGAGTGAGGCTGCTGATAAAATTTTAGACCACAAGGGTGTGGAGAAAATTTACAAAGATGAAGAGCTGATGAATTTAACCGCTTTTCAGGTCGCAAGGGTCTATTTCAACGCTGTTGCGCTAAATTCGCTTATAAATTTAGAGACAAAATTTGTAGATAGCTTTGCAAAAGCTGCGGCTGAAAATGAGTTTTGGTTTGAGTATGGCGAGATAAATAAAGCTGAGTTTGATGCGATAAATTTCACGTTAAATAAAAAAAGAGCTGAGCTAGACGAGCTTGGGCTTAAGCTAGCCGAGCTAAACTCAAGGATAAATTTGCTCTCAAACGGCGAGATCGGCTTTAATGCTGGCTCAAAGATAGTGATGCCTGATTTTAGCAAGGATGATCTAAGCGCCAAGCTTGGGGCGATGGAGCAAGAAAAATTTATAAAAGAGCAAGAAAACGAGAAGCAAAAGAGCAAATTTGCTCCAAAAATTTACTTAAAAGATACGCAAAGTGTGAATAATAACAGCTTTAAAAAAGGTGAGAGGACGACTTCACAGATGATAGGCGCTTACGCTGATGCGAACAGGCCTAGAGTGGAGTTTGAGTGGAAGCTGCCAGATAGCTTAAGTCTTAGCAAGCAAAGTCAAGTTAAGCGCATTGAAGAGCAAAAGGCGGTACTTGATCTAAGCGATGAAGAAAATAGGATAATCACTCGCCTAAAAGAGCTAGAAAGCACGATCAAAGGCTTAAGTGCAAAGTTAAATTTGCAAGATTTGAAGCAAGATAAGCTTGATAGTGATTTTGTTGATTTGTTAAATGGCTATCTTGATGGCGAGATAAAATATGAAGAATTTTTGTTTGTGAGTGAGAAAAATTTTAGCGATAGGGCAAATTTCATACTTGATGGCGATTTACTTGAGCTAAACAAACTTGAGTATTTTTTTGAATGTGCAAGAAAAATAAATGAGGTGATAATTGAATAAACTAATCTTTGTAACCATTTTGTGGGCGTTTAGCTTTAGTTTGATAGGTGAGTTTTTAGCTGGCAAGGTTGATAGCTATTTGGCTGTTTTTATTCGGGTTGCGCTTGCGAGCTTAGTCTTTTTGCCATTTACAAAATTTCGTGGTATCAGTCCAAAGCTAGCATTTGGCATAATGGCGATCGGAGCGGTGCAAATAGGACTTATGTATCTATTTTATTACAATTCATTTTTGTATCTAAGTGTTCCAGAAGTCGCACTTTTTACCATTTTTACGCCGTTTTATGTGACGCTCATATACGACGCATTTAGCTTTAAATTTAGGCCACTTTATCTATTTAGTGTTGGCGTTGCGGTTTTTGGAGCTTTGATTATAAAATACGGCGCTATAAACGATGGTGTATTAAAGGGCTTTTTGCTAGTGCAAGCGGCAAATATCTGCTTTGGGGCAGGGCAGAGCGCATATAAGGCACTTTTAGAAAAATTTGACGTGGATCAAAAAAATGTCTTTGGCTACTTTCACTTTGGTGCATTTTTTGTAGCTGTCGTTGCGCTTCTTACTCTTGGCAATCCAGCCAAATTTTCACTTACTTTAACGCAAATTTTAGTGCTTTTATGGCTTGGCGTGGTCGCTAGTGGGCTAGGGTATTTTATGTGGAACAAAGGTGCTTGCGAGGTCGATAGCGGCGTGCTTGCTATCATGAATAACGCTCTCATTCCAGCTGCTATCATCGTAAATTTAGTCTTTTGGCAAAAGGACACAGACTTAACTAGGCTAATTTTAGGCGCTGTTATAATGTATATATCTTTGATAATTCACAACAAGATAATGAAATTTTATGGTATGAAGATCGCTTAGGCGTAAATTTTATAGCTGGCAATAGCAAAACACAGAAGTCCAAATAGTGGCAAAATGTAGAATATTGATCTAAATTTTATAGCTAGAAGCGAAGCGATATTATAAAATATAAAAATAATAGCTGGCACGAAAATTTTAGTTGAGCTTAGTCTAAAATTTAAAACATTATTTAGCAATCCATCAAAAATGTCGCCATACAAAGCGATGTGAAGTGCGGCGCTTAATGGATAAAAAACGCTAAAGATGTAGTTGATGGCAAGGACGCTAAGCTGCTGTAAGCTAATGAGTGGAAAGAAATAAAGCACGCAAATTTCCATTGCAAAGCAAACATATAAATTTAAAAGTATAAGATGAATGAAGGGCGAAAATTTATCTTTTAGGTGTTTAAAATATAAAAATATGTAAAAGACGCCCATGAGTGAAAAGTAAAAACCTACGCTAAAAAGTAGCTGCGGAAAGAGCGATATGCTAACAAGTGCCACTATAAAAAGTGTTTTGAAGTTTAAAATTTTGACGCCTTTTAACGTGCAATAAAATCCTAAAATGCTCATTAAGAACGCTCGCAAAAAGCTTGGTATAAAGCCTATTATAAAAAAGTAAAATGACAAGACTATAAAAACGATAATGGCTAGATCAAAGTTGTAGTTTCTAAAAGGTAAAAACCTCGCATATAAAAATTTTAAAAGCGGCCTAAATACAAAAAATATAACTGCGCTTATAAAACCTAAATGATAGCCACTTATGGCTATAAGATGCGCTATACCAAGGTGCGAGACGTCATCTCTTAACTCTGCGTCAATACTTGTGCCTAAAAATAGAGCCGAGTAGAGCTGTGAAATTTTACTATTTTCATGCTGGGCGTAGATGAGTGATTGTAGTTTTTGGTTGATATTTAGCGTGGCTTTTTGTGGCAGTTTTTCGCGTGAGAAGCTAGGCATGTAAAAGGAGGAAGCAAGATAGTCTTTAAAACTAACGTCTAAATTTATGACGCTTAGAAATATATTATCTCCAGCTTTAAAGTCATCTGTTTTAGCTCCAAGTGTATAAAATGTAAACTCATCAGTTTTAAGCTTTAAAATTTGCCTTTTCTTGCCGTCATCTCCAAGCTTTTCATAGCTAGAAATCACGGTTGCTGTTAGCTCTTGTTCTCCTTTGTCCATAAAAATTTGATATTTATGATAGCTAATAGCTAAATTTATAGAAAAAATACAAAGACAAAATAGACAAAATATATTAAAAATTTCTCTATTTTTTGGATTCTTAAAACTCATTATCCTTCAAATGATACGTCAGATACTGGCATTGCAGACATATCTTCAAACCTTGAGTGTTGCTTTTGAAAGAGCACATCAACTGAGCCAGTTTCGCCATTTCTATTTTTGCCAACTATGATCTCGGCCTTTTCTTGAAGCTTATTAAAGACGTGATTGCTCTTGTACTCTTTACCCTCGGCACTTGCGCGTTTTTCTTTCTCTTTTTCTTCTTGTTCTAGATAAAACTCATCTCTATAAACAAAAAGAATAATGTCAGCATCTTGCTCGATCGCGCCTGACTCTCTTAGATCGCTTAGCATAGGGCGTTTGTTTGCGCGAGATTCTAGGCTTCTATTTAGCTGAGAAAGAGCGATGATTGGCATATCTAGCTCACGTGCTAAAAGCTTTAATCCACGAGAAATTTCAGCTATTTGGACGTGACGATCAGCGTAGTTATTTGTACTCATCATAAGACCGATGTAATCGATCACGCAAAGTGAAATTTCAGGATGCATAGCCTTTAGTTTTCGCATTTGCGTTCTTACTTGATGGATATTTACATAGCCGCTATCATGTACAAAAAGCTTGCTAGCCGCAAACTCCTCGCAAGCATCGCTAAATCTAGCCAACGCTTCATCGTCCATCTTTGCAGTCATTATGTCTTGAAGCGGGATAGAGGTCTTGCTTGCTAGCATTCTCATCATTATTTGCTCAGCTGGCATCTCGAGTGAGAAGAAAACAACTCCAGCATTATTTTTTAAAACCTGACTCATAAAATTTAAACAAAGTGTCGTTTTTCCCATGCCTGGACGAGCTGCGACGATGATGAGGTCACCATTTTTAAAGCCCTTTATCATCTCATTTAACTTTTTAAATCCAGTATCAAGTCCAACTATATCTTTTTCGCCAAGCAAGGCCTGAGCATTAATATGATCCATCATTTTCATGATGATCTCTTTGCCTTCTTTTATAACTCCAGTGCTTCCACCTTCTATCAAAGAGTAAAATTCCTGGCTAAGATCATCGACCATATCGCGGCTTGGCTTATCTTCATTTACTTTGCTTGGTATATTGTGAGCGATCTTTACAAGACTTCGTTTTATAGATTTTTCTCTTAGTTCGTTTGCGTATTTTTGAATGTCTATTAGGGAATTTGTGCCTAAAATATCTAGTATTAGCTCTTCGTCGTATTTTTCACCAAGTCTATTTTTTAAAAATGGCATAGTTATAGGATCATCGCTATTTAGGCATGCTACCATTGCATCATATATTTGCGAATGTCCTTTTAGATAAAAATCCTTTGCCTTAACAATGTCAAAAATTTCACCTAAAATATCGTTGTTTTGCAAAATGGAGCTTAGTATAGCTCGCTCCATATCAAGGTCGTAAAGGTTGCTAAATTCTATCTCGTTAAGTCTCTCTTTTGCCACTGCTTTATCCTCTGCTCTTTATCTCGTCGTCGATCTCTTGTAAAAATCTATCAACAAGCTCGCTCTCAGGCAGCCTTGCGACCAATTCGCCGTGGCGCATGATCATGCCATTTCCCTTGCCAAATGCTATGGCTACGTCTGCGCCTTTTGCCTCGCCGATCGCATTTACCACACAGCCCATCACTGAGACGTTTAGTGGCTCTTTTATCCCTTTTGTCTTTTCTTCTACGAGCTTTACTGCTGCCATGAGGTCAGCTTGCAAACGCCCACAAGTTGGGCATGAGATGATGTTTAGCCCCTCTTTTTGGCGGCCGCTATCTTTTAAGATCGCCTTTGCGACTTTGATCTCCTCTTCAAGCTCGCCTGTGATGCTAACTCTCATCGTATCGCCGATGCCCTCAAGCAAAAGCCCGCCAAGTGCGATCGCAGACTTGATAGTCGCGTGAAAAGTGGTACCTGCCTCTGTTACGCCTAGATGAAATGGGTAGTTTGTCTTTGGACGAAGCGCTCTATAAGCTTGCATAGTGCGCTCGACGTCGCTTGATTTAAGCGAAATTTTAATGTCTGTAAAGTCAAAATCCTCAAGAAGCTTGATGTTGTACATTGCACTCTCCACCATCGCCTCCACCGTGCGGCCGTAGCGGTCTTCAAACTGCTTTTCAAGCGAGCCAGAATTTACGCCTATGCGGATGGGTAAATTTCGCTGCTTGCAGGCATCAACGACTGCTTTTATGTTTTTAGCTGAGCCAATGTTGCCTGGATTTATGCGGATAGCATCGACAAATTCGCTAACGATGAGCGCATAGGTATGGTTAAAATGAATGTCTGCAACGACTGGGATTGGGGAGCTTGCAACGATCTGTTTTAGCGCGCTGGCGTCTTCTTTATCAAAAACTGCGCAACGCACGATATCACAGCCCGCAAAATAAAGCCGCTGTATCTGTTCTAACGTGCCTTTTACGTCTTTCGTCTTTGAAAAGGTCATCGACTGCACGGATATTGGTGCGTCACCGCCTATTAAAACATTGCGAATTTTTATCTGTTTTGTTGGGTATCGTTGCAAAATTTTGCCTTTAAATTTTTATTGGGGATTATAAAGAAAAATGGCTTTTAAAAGGCTTGAAAATTTATTTTTAATCATTTACAAAAGTTAGTATTTTATTGGGTATAGTTTTTAAAACTTCACTTGCTTTCCATAGTCAACTTATCAAATTTCATAATGCTTTCATAAGCCTTAGGTTTCTCTATTATCTATTTTAAAATTTACCATGTCTTTGTTAAATAGTTTTTAGACTAACATTTTAAGTAAAGTTGACTGGGTCTATATCAATATCGCTAAGCTCGCTTTTGCAGAGGTTTGCAGCTTTTAAAAGAGGTATATGTGAGTTTGAGCGGAGTAAAATTTCATATCTAAATTTACTTCCAAGATACTCTATCTGGCACTTTCCGTATCCTATGACCTCAAGCTCATCGCTTCTTAGAGGTTCTATTCTTTGCACAAATTCATTCGTTGTATTTTTTACTATGCGTTCATCTTTATGCGAGATGATAATGCGAAGAAGCCTAGTAAATGGCGGATATAGTCCCTCGCGGTAGCCAATCTCTTCTTTTAGAAATGCGTCATAATCACTGATGTAGCTCTCAAAAAATTCTCTTTGTTTGCTTTGAATGATAACTCTACCAGCCCCGTTTCTACCAGCTCTTCCGGCTACTTGCATGGCAAGAGCAAGCGTTCGCTCTCTGGCTTTATAATCAGGAAAATTTAAAAGCTCATCAAAGCCCATGATGACAGCAAGCTCGACGTTGTGATAATCATGCCCCTTACTTAGCATTTGCGTGCCTAGCAGGATGTCTATCTTGCCGTCGTTAAATTCCTTTAAAGCCTTTACGAGCTTGTTTTGCGTCGTTATCTCATCCCTGTCAAATTTAGCGATTCTAGCGTTCGCAAACTCAGCTTGCAACCTCTCAAGTAGCTCACTCGTACCAATTTTTTTGGCCTCTATCATCTCGCTACCACACTGATGGCAGGTCTTTGGCACAGCCATTTTGTGCTCGCAGTATTGACACTTTAGCACGTTTTGTTTTTTGTAGTAGCTCATTCCGATGCTGCAAAATGGGCACTTTACTGTTTCGCCACAGTTTTTGCAGACTAGATACTTAAAATTTGCCCTTGTTGGCAGGCAGATGACAGCTTGCTTTTTATTCGCGAGTGTTTTTGAAATTTCGTCTTTTAAAATTTCACTAATTCCAGTTTCACTCTCGTCAAATATATAGCTCTTTTGTGAGTCAAAAAATGTCCCTTTTAGGCGAAAATGTTCTTGTTTGTAAAAGCTAGTAAGGCTTGGTGTGGCGCTTCCAAGTACTACTTGCAGGTCAAATTTACCAGTTAGAAAGAGGGCAAGATCTCTTGCGTTGTAGTGTGGTTTTGAACCTGTATTTTTGTAGCTATCATCATGTTCTTCGTCGATAATGATGAGTTTTAGCCTCTCAAGTGGTAAAAATAAAGCAGATCTTGCACCTGCAATGAGCCTAACTTTGCCACTTTTTATATCTTGTAAAATTTTCTCTTTTTTCTTTGGCATGATCTTTGAGTGCCAGACTGCTACTGCCTCGCCAAAAAAGCCCTCAAGACGTTTTTGCATCTGTGGTGTAAGTGAAATTTCAGGCATCAAAAATAGCGCTTGACCGCCTGCGTTTAAAATTTCTCTGATCTTCGCTATGTAAATTTCGCTTTTTCCACTTCCAGTGTCGCCAAAGATGAGTGAAATTTTACGTTTATTTATAAATTCCAAAGCCTCTTGCTGCCGCTCATTTAGCTTTGGTGCTATATCAAAGTCTTG
This sequence comes from Campylobacter concisus, assembly GCF_001298465.1. Classification (NCBI taxonomy): domain Bacteria; kingdom Pseudomonadati; phylum Campylobacterota; class Epsilonproteobacteria; order Campylobacterales; family Campylobacteraceae; genus Campylobacter; species Campylobacter concisus. The sequence continues at coordinate 1,173,150 of NZ_CP012541.1, read as the reverse complement.
TTTCTCGTAAAATTCTTCTGATAAATCGATACTGTTTGGCTCAAATAAATTTAGACTAACGCCTAATTCGCAGGTATAGTAGTATGAGATAAAGGTTGCCAGTTCGCCTTGGATTTGGGTTAGATTGATTGGTAAAATTTCTAAAATTTTACTTGTTTTAAACTCTGGCTTGCTGGTCTCTTTTAGGACAAAAGCAGTAAGAATTTTACCTCTTAATGAAGCCTTTACGCCTTGAAATTTTTCTAGTTTTTGATCACTTTCATAAGTGAGTGGGGCTAAATTTAGCCCATAAAATGCGAGTATGTAATAATGCATTACTGAAGTGATTTGCAAATTTCATTTTCATCGCTGCAACCAAAATCGCCAGTATTTTTGTCGTATTTGAAATTTGCTACTTTGCCATCTAGCCTAAATGTGTATTTGTCATCGCTTATTCTGTGCCAGCCATTTTTGCTACCGCTATCTTTTATCGGTATATTTATAACATTTTTAAAGAGTTTACTTGGATCGCTATCGTCTAGTTTTTGTGGAAATTCTGGCTTTGCCTGCAAGATATTGTCATTGTATTTTAGTGAAATTCCACTTCTTATAGCGGCAAGTTGAGTTTTGGCATTTGAGATGGTAGCATCACTTCTAGAAAAAAATAGCCTAGGTATAGCGACTGTGCTTAAAATGCCTAGTATAACTACTATAAATATCAGCTCAAGCAAGGTGTAAGCTCGTCTTTTCATCTCTCTTCTCGCTTTAATATCTCATCAACGTTGCCAGTTAAATTTTTTACTGCCTTTATCACAGCATAATTTTCATAACATTTTTCTATAAAGGCATTTAAAAGCTCTTTTGGCTCGATAAATTGGCGTCCGCCCATTAAATTTTGCCAGTCATCTTCAAAGAATTTAGCAAAATCATCATCAAGCGTGATCGTGTAGTCGCGAGATGATATCGTGAGCGTAATTTTTTTCATATTTTAGCCAAGCTTATCTGCCAAGGACAGCTTCGATTTTTCTCATTACATCGTCAGCTTCGGTATTTTTCTTGTCAAGATCCTCTTCTAAACGCATGATTTGATTGCTTTTCGCCTCATTTTGTGCTTTTAAAGTTACGATCTCGTTGCGTAACTCTTCGTTCGTTTTGCAAAGTTCGTCATATTTTGTGATCAGGTCATTTACTTTATCGCTTAGTGTGGTTAAGATCGCATTATCTTCAAACATAAAAGTTCCTTTAAAATAATAATTAGGCTCGTATTCTAACACGCAGAGGCTAAATTCTTTTTAAAATTCCCATTTGACAAAGCACTATCTTTGCTATAAGATTCTTGCAAATTTAAAGGCAGTCAATGAACAAATTTGAAATTTCATCTAAATTTAGTCCAAGTAGCGACCAGGCAAGAGCGATAAAAGAGATAGTAAAAAGTGTAAAATCAGGTAACAAATATCAAACACTTTTAGGTGTCACAGGATCTGGCAAGACCTTTACCATGGCAAATGTGATAAAAGAGCTAAATATGCCAACTCTGATAATGACGCATAACAAATCCTTAGCTGCGCAACTTTATAGCGAATTTAAGGGCTTTTTCCCAAAAAATCACGTCGAGTACTTCATAAGCTACTACGACTACTACCAGCCAGAGGCTTACATCCCGCGAAGCGACCTATATATAGAGAAGGATAGCTCAGTAAATGAGGAGCTTGAACGCCTGCGCCTCTCTGCGACGGCTAGCTTACTAAGCTTTGATGACGTCGTCTGTGTCGCCTCTGTCTCTGCAAACTACGGACTTGGTAATCCAAACGAGTATAAAGGTATGGTAGCTTATCTTAGCGTAGGGGAGAAAATAAGCCAAAGAAAGCTTTTAGAGCAGCTTGTCGATATGGGCTATAAGCGAAATGACAACTACTTTGACAGGGGTGACTTTCGTGTAAATGGCGATGTGGTGGATATTTATCCAGCTTACTACAACGACGAAGCCCTAAGGGTTGAGTTTTTTGGCGATGAGATAGACTCGATGTATCATTTTGACGTGCTTGATAACAAGAGACTCAAAGACATTTCTAAATTTACGCTTTATGCCACCAGCCAGTTCATCGTGGGCGCTGATAGGCTAAAGATCGCGATGAAAGAGATCGAGGAGGAGCTTGATGCGCGCTTAAAAGAGTTTAACGAGCAAGGCAAGCTAGTCGAGGCGCAGAGGCTAAAGCAAAGGGTGGAGTTTGATCTCGAGATGATGGCGAGCACTGGCATGTGCAAAGGTATCGAAAACTACGCGCGACATCTGACTGGTCAAAAGGCTGGAGAGACGCCGTACTCGATGTTTGACTACTTTGAGATAAACGGCGAGGACTATCTGGTTATCGTCGATGAGAGTCATGTGAGTTTGCCTCAGTTTAGGGGCATGTACGCGGGTGATAGGAGCCGCAAAGAGGTGCTTGTGGAGTATGGATTTCGTTTGCCATCAGCGCTTGATAATAGGCCGCTTAAATTTGATGAGTTTATAAGCAAAAAGGCAAAATTTCTCTTTGTCTCAGCCACACCAAACGAGTACGAGCTTGGTATCAGCCAGGGGCACGTCTATGAGCAAATTTTACGTCCTACTGGGCTATTAGATCCGCTCATCGAGATAAAAGATAGTGACAATCAAGTCGAGGCGCTATTTGACGAGGCGAAGGCGGTCATCGCTAGAAACGAGCGTGTGCTTGTCACGGTACTAACTAAAAAAATGGCCGAGGAGCTAAGCCGCTACTACATCGAGCTTGGCGTAAAAGTCAAATATATGCACTCAGACATCGACGCGATCGAGCGAAATGAGATCATTAGAGGGCTTAGAAGCGGCGAATTTGACATGCTAATAGGCATAAATTTGCTCCGTGAGGGGCTTGACCTACCTGAAGTGAGCCTGATAGCCATAATGGACGCTGATAAAGAGGGCTTTTTGCGCTCGACAACGAGCCTTATACAGACGATGGGGCGCGCAGCTAGAAATGTAAATGGCAAGGTGCTAATGTTTGCCAAAAAGATAACAAAATCAATGAAAGAGGCGATCGATACGACGACAGCTAGGCGTAAATTTCAAGATGAGTACAACAAAGCTCACGGCATAACGCCGCACTCTGCAAGCAGGAATATCGAAGAGAGCCTGCACGTCGAAGATGATGGTGAAATTTACAAGCGTGGTAAAAATTTAGAGAAAATGCCAGCTGGCGAGCGAGCTGCGATAGTAAAAGAGCTAAGAAAGCAGATGCTTGAAGCTGCGGCGCAGCTGGAGTTTGAGAAGGCAGCGGCATTGCGCGACGAGATCGCCAAAATCCGTAAGCTTTAAATTTGACGGCTTGTCTTTTTCCGCCATACTTCGTTACCGACTCAGTCGGCTTCGATCACGGACGGCCAGTCCGCTCCCTCGTCTGACGAAAAAATGCTTCGCCTTATCGTTTTTTGCTCAAATTTGAAGTCAAATTTGCAAATTTCGGTTTCAAATTTGACCCACCGAGACCCGCATCTTTAAAACGTCAAATTTGAATCATATTTGCGACGCTTTGCGTCAGAAAAGCTGTGTCGCCACATTAAAAGCGTCGTAGGGGAGGGGAGGAGGATTAAAAAAAAGGGGGGGGGAGCGACTTCGCCATTTAAGCCCCTTCCCCCTTAACAAAGAAGTAAGACGAATTCAAACAATTGTTTTTGTTTAGATGGTTTTAAACACATGGCGTCAAATTTGATTAACCCAAATTTAGCATTTTCGCGGTACGGGTCTCGGTGCGTAAATTTCAAATTTTAGTCAAATTTAGCCTCAAAATTTGACTAAAATCACCCACCCTCCTCGATATTTTCCTGCATAAAAACCCGCATGCTCGGAAACTCCAGAGCGCAAAGACGGCCAAAATCATGCTTATAGACGCATCCTATGTCGACATTTGCACTAAAATTCGTGACATCGGGCTTGGCGATCGGCGTATGTCCGTAGACGTTAAAGACGCCTTCGTTTTGGCTAAAATTGCCTCTGCCGCAAAGCACATGCCGCCTAAACTCCGCCTCGCTATCGCCGTCCAAGTTACGCAGCGGCCACATCCGCCCAATCGCCGAATGCGATACGAAGAGCCGTCTGCCCTGAGCGTTTTTAAACTCGGCAAACTCCAAGTAAAGCGGTAAATTTGATAAAAACTCTATATGCGCGAGTTTCTGGACGCGGCTAGCTTTATCGTAGGAGGCGAAAGTCTGCGCGCCACCGTTTAGGTAAAACCAGCGCGGGTTGCTAGGCGTCTCACCGCGTAAAAATGCGTCCTTGTATTGCAAAAGACGGTATTCGTGATTGCCCATCACGGCTGCGTAACCGCGCCGCATCGCTAGCTGCACGACCTCAAAACTCCCCTCGCCGTGGTCTATCAGATCGCCGACGAAGCAAATTTTAGAATCAGCGCCGCGCGGCAAGCGGTCTATCAGGGCACAAAGAGTTTTATAGCAGCCGTGAACGTCGCCGATGAGGTAAATTTGGTCGTTCATTTTGCTAAAATTTATACATTACCAACGATAGTTTTTATCAAAAAGACTATCTAGATTTTGCTTTAATTCATATGCTCTATTCAAGTGTTTTTCTATATCGTTTTTATTCTCGCCGACAGCATTAATTCTCCCAAAGTCAATAAATATACTCACGCCGTTATCGCTGATATTTGCAACATGCATGAGATATAAATAAAGATTAAATTCACCGCCGTTTTGAAACATTTGAAGCTGTTGATTATATGCAGCTATAGCCTGCTTTATCACCATTTTTAATTTATATTCTTGTTCGGTATTGTAACCAGATACGGTTGGAGCTAAATTTTCGATATTTTTCTCGTAGGACGCAAAATCAGCTGTTTTAATCACATTTTTACTCTTATAAGTTTCAAGAGCAGATTTCAAAAACTCTATATTTAAATTTACCATCGAATAAGCATCAGCTTTAATCCAATCCAATTTATATTTTGTGTTGCCAGAACTTCGTATATTTCTCCAAAATTTATCGTAGTTTTCTTTGTTAAAATCAATCCAGCCGCCCGACATATCTATGGCTACCCTCTTTGCTATATGAAAATTCATACTATTTGAGGCTCCATCACCCTTTGACGCTATACCGCACCCGCAAAATAGTAGCGCAATCATAAAAATAATCAGCTTTTTCATCGCTTCTCTTGTAAACATAATTTTGTAAAATTTTACTACCGCAAGCATTAAATTTTACTTGCAAAATACGCGCAAGCTAAATTTCGCATCAAATTTGAGCGCTATCACTCGCCGATCACTAGCATCACGCCAAGCGCACTTTGGTTTATGTCGCTACAAAAGTGCCCAAGCCCCATTAGATACTTTAAATTTTTCCGCCTTTTTCATCTAAAATAGCCCTTTTAAAAGCCCTTTTAAATTTTGCTTTTCGCTACTTGTGCCTTCATCATCTTTGCCAAGCTTTTTATCTAAAAATCTACCTATCTCTTTTTTGACCTTATTTTCAAGATACTGCGATCTGACGTCGTATTTTAGCTTGTCTGTCGTGCCTGAAATTTTCACGTTTAGATTGGTCTTTTCGAGCCTGCAAACAAGCGGTGCGTTTAGCATTTTTGTCGCGGTATTATAAGTGCCATTTGTGACCTTTATGTCGCTTTTTGGAGAGCTTAAATTTACGTTGAAAACGACGTTATCGCCCTTTATATCGCCGTAAATTTTACCGTCTTTGTAAATTTCTTTTGTGATGTCCTTGCCGGTGAAGGTTTTGATGTTGTTTGTGAGGTTTGTGCTGGCTAGGTGACCCTCTTTTAACAAGATGTCAAATTTGCCGAGCTTCTGCTTTGTTTCGTAGTCAAATTTAGCATCGCCGTTGCCATCATATAGATGATCAAGCCCCAAAGTCTGCGTTAGGCCTTTAACCTCAAAGTTTTTTAGCACAGCATCAAGCGTGCCAGCTTTATAGTTAGCCTCGAGTTTGCCCTTAAATAGATCATCTGAAGTGGCTTTTACGCTTAGGTCATCCACTTTGCCATTTGCTGTTATGAGGGCTGCAAATTTACCGTGAAGCTCGCGACCAGCTAAAAATGCAAGCTTATTTAGCTCTGAAACTACCGCTTGAAGCTTTAAGTTTAGCGTGCTTTTGCTCACGTCAAAGCTGCCATCTATGCCCTTTATGTCAGCTAGCGAGCTAAGAAAGTCGCCACTAAATTTTGCTACGTCGCCTTTGTAGTCTAGGCTCAAATTTGAGCTAAATTTCTCATTTTCTGGGAATTTTTTATCAAGCATTTTGCTAAGCGCTGCGGCGTTAAATTTGCCATCATTTAGAGCGATCGTTACGGCGATGCTTGGGCTTTTACTAAAGATATTTTGCCCCTTTGCCTGGATATTTGCCTTGGCGTTTGCCAGCCTATCGTTGCCGCTAAGCGCTAAGATCTCTCCTAGCTGCGCCTCTTTTAGGCTAAGACCTAGATTTTCATTTTTTATGGTGGAGTTTAGCTTGCCAGCAAAGGCATCGCCGCCCAAATTTAGCTCATCTATCTTGCTTTCTTTTACTTTTATATCACCCACAAGTGCCATCTTTGAGCTCACCTCAAAGCCGCTTGTTGCTTTAAATTTCTCAAGATCGCTAATAAGCAGGGCAAATTTAGTAAAAATTTGGCTGTTTTTTAAGTCATAAATACCCTTTATATCCTTTAGCTCGCCAAGGTCGCTAAGCACATTTGCGTCAAAATTTACAAGCTCTCCCTTTGCAACAGCGCCACCTTTTAGCTCAAATTTAGCCGTATTTTTAAGCTTTGCAAGTTCTTTATTTATAAGGCCGTTTTTTATATCAAATTTAGCCTCGCCGGCAAGCTTTTTTAGCTCGTCAAAGCCACTAAATTTTGCATTTAAATTTATCTCTCCGTCTGCGTAGTTTGGCTGCAAAGCAAGTGCTAGAAGCTCTTTTAGTTTGATATTTGCGGCATTTAGGACTAAATTTTTACTATCAAAATTTGCATTTATCTTACCGCCAAGGCCGTTGATGTCTGCTTTTAGGTTTTTAAGGGCATTTTCTTGCACCAAAATTTTGCCGTTTGCATCCACTGCGCCATTTAGCTGCTCGCCCAAGAGCTTGCCAAGAAGAGCAAGATCAGGCACGTTTAGCGAAAAGTCGCTCTTTAAATTTTTACTAGCTAGATCATAGGTCGTCTCATTTGCTTTTAAAGTGGCTTCAGGCGCAATGATAATGGTTTTTGCGCTCACTTTTTCATTTGCAAATTTAGCATTTACGCCGCCTTTAAAACTTATATCTTTTGCTAAATTTAGCCCAAATTCGTTTTTAAGAATTTCTTTGTTTATCACTGCGTTGCTGGCTAAAATTTGAGCGTTAATGATGGGCTCATTTTTCTCATCAACGCCTTGCATATTGCTCGTTAGATCAAGCTTGCCGCTGGCTAAATTTGGCTTTTTAGCAAGGGCTGAGATCTCAGAAAGCTCGATATTTTTAGCGTCAAGATTTAGAGCTTTTGGTAGATAGTCTTTTAAATTTGCATTTAAATTTATGTTTGAGCCAAGCGCCGTGCCAGTTGCCACTAGCTTAAAGTCGCTAAATTTGCCAGCCACATTTGCCTTAAGCGCGACAGGTTCTTTTAAACCAAGCTCGCTAGCCTTTGCCTTGTTGGCGTCTATATCTATGTTTAAATTCATGCTTTGAGCAAGCAAAGAGAGGTCGCCATTTGCTTTTAAATTTATGGCATTCATCACGGTTGCTTCTAAATTTAGCGTGCTAAACCCAAGGCTAAAATCTTTAAATTTGACATCAATGCCACGAGCGAGTGCCTCTTTTTCTAGTTTGCTGGCTATAAATTTATTGCCAAAAGAGCTAAACAAAAGGCCAAAAATGCAAAGGATTATCAGCGCCAAAGCCGCTACTATATAGGCTATTTTTTTCATAAAATTCCTTTATATTAGTTTTATATATCATAAAACTTTAGTCACTTAGACTAAAGTTTTTAATAAAATTCACTATAAATTATTGACTTTTTTAGAAAAAAATGCTAGGATTTCATCACTCAAAAATAAAGAGTGCTAAAAAAGACAATTAAACTAAAAGGATGAACAATGAACTTTCAACCATTAGGCAAGCGTGTCCTAGTCGAACGCGTAGAAGAGACAAAGACGACAGCTTCGGGCATTATTATACCTGATAACGCAAAAGAAAAACCTTTAAGCGGCGAGGTAAAAGCAGTTGGCGCTGAAGCTGAGGGCGTAAAAGTTGGCGAAAAAGTAGTATTTGCTAAATACGCTGGTACTGAGGTAAATTTAGATGATAAAACATATCTTGTTTTAAACATCGACGACGTTTTAGGCGTGATTAAATAATTTAAAAAGGAAAGACAATGGCAAAAGAAATTTTTTACTCTGATGATGCAAGAAACCGCCTATATGAGGGCGTTAAAAAACTAAATGACGCTGTGAAAGTGACAATGGGACCAAGAGGCAGAAATGTCCTTATCCAAAAGAGCTTTGGCGCTCCAAACATCACAAAAGACGGCGTTAGCGTGGCTAAAGAAGTTGAGCTAAAAGATACTATCGAAAACATGGGTGCAAGCCTAGTTAGAGAAGTAGCAAGCAAGACAAACGACCAAGCAGGCGACGGTACTACAACAGCGACTGTGCTAGCTCATGCGATATTTAAAGAGGGTCTTAGAAACGTAACTGCTGGCGCAAATCCTATCGAAGTGAAACGTGGCATGGATAAAGAAGTAGCAGCTCTTATAGATGCACTAAAAAATATCTCTAAAAAAGTTTCTGGCTCAAAAGAGATCGCTCAGATCGCTACTATCTCTGCAAACTCAGACGAGAGTATCGGCAAACTTATCGCTGACGCGATGGAAAAAGTCGGCAAAGATGGCGTCATAACAGTAGAGGAGGCAAAATCTATCCAAGACGAGCTAAGCGTTGTTGAGGGTATGCAGTTTGACCGTGGATATCTAAGCCCATACTTCATCACAAACCCTGAAAAGATGCAAGTTGAGCTAAGCAATCCTTTCATATTACTATTTGACAAGAAGATAACAAATTTAAAAGACTTATTGCCAGTGCTTGAGCAAGTACAAAAAAGTGGCAAACCACTTCTAATCATCGCTGAAGATATCGAGGGCGAAGCACTTGCAACGCTTGTAGTAAATAAACTTCGTGGCGTGCTAAACATCTCAGCCGTTAAAGCTCCTGGCTTTGGTGACAGAAGAAAAGCGATGCTTGAAGATATCGCTATCTTAACAGGTGGCGAAGTTATCAGTGAAGAGCTAGGCAGAACACTAGAGAGCGCTACTATAAACGACCTTGGACAAGCTTCAAGTGTAGTTATCGACAAAGATAACACAACTATCGTAAATGGCGCAGGCGAAAAGTCAGCGATCGACGCTAGAATAACTCAGATCAAAGCGCAAATCGCTGAGACTACAAGCGACTATGACAAAGAAAAACTACAAGAGCGCCTTGCAAAACTAAGTGGCGGCGTGGCAGTTATCAAAGTAGGTGCTGCGACTGAAACTGAGATGAAAGAGAAAAAAGACCGCGTAGATGACGCACTAAGCGCTACTCGTGCAGCTGTTGAAGAGGGTATAGTAGTAGGTGGCGGTTCAGCTCTTATCCTTGCTTCAAAGAGTGTAAATTTAAATTTACAAGGTGATGAGGCAATCGGCGCTGAGATCGTTAGAAGAGCGCTTCGTGCTCCACTTCGTCAAATCGCTGAAAACGCTGGCTTTGACGCAGGCGTTGTTGCAAACGCAGTTGAGACAAGCAAAGATGCAAATTTTGGCTTTAACGCTGCAACTGGCGAATATGTAAATATGTTTGAAGCTGGTATCATCGATCCAGTTAAAGTTGAGAGAGTCGCGCTTCAAAACGCTGTTAGTGTGGCTAGCTTACTACTAACAACTGAGGCAACTATCAGCGAGATAAAAGAAGAAAAAGCAATGCCTGCAATGCCTGACATGGGCGGAATGGGTGGCATGGGCGGCATGATGTAGCAATCCTTTTCGAGCTAGAGCTTTCTAGCTCGAATTTATATTTTAACCCCACTAAATTTATAAAATTATTTACTCCTTTTTAAATTTATTCTTGTATTATTTTTGCATTCTTTTAGGGAGAATTTACAATGAAATATGATGAAATTTTTAGAGAATACGACATCCGCGGCATTTTTGAGAAAGACTTGACAGAAGATAGCGTCAAGGCTATAGGGCTTGCTTTGGGTAAGAAATTTAACGAATTTGGCGTAAAAACTTTAAGTGTTGGTTTTGATGCAAGGCTTAGTGCTAGCACACTTTTTAGGTGCCTGCTAAGTGGTCTAAACAAGGCTGGTGGCTTTAAAATTTACAACATTGGCTTGCTTCCAACTCCTGTTGGCTACTTTAGCGTTTATGCTGACTATTTTGACGCAAATATCATGATCACGGGCTCTCACAACCCTAAAGAGTATAACGGCTTTAAGATCACTATCAAAAAAGATAGTTTTTTTGGCAAAGATCTGCAAATTTTAAGAGACAAGGTGAACGAGATAATCGCCTCTGGTGAGCAGATCGCAGACGATGAGAGCTGTGAGAAATTTAACATCTTAGAAAAATATGTTGAGTTTTTTGTAAAAGAATTTAGCGAACTTAAAAATTTCAAAAAACCTTTTGTTATCGACTGCGCAAATGGTGCTGTTGGCGTGAGCTTGGTGCCGATCGTAAAAACGCTTGGGCTAAATGCAAAAATTTTATATGAAGATCCAGACGGAAATTTCCCAAATCACCACCCAGACCCAAGCGAAAAAGAGAATTTAAAAGAGATATTTTCGCTCATCGAAAAGAAGGAATTTGATCTTGGATTTGGCTTTGACGGAGATGGTGACAGGATCGCTGTGATAACACCAAAAAGGGATATAAAAGGCGACGAATTAGCCTATCTTTATGCTCTAAATATGAAACATCCAAAGGTGCTTGGCGAGGTAAAATGCTCACAAAATATGTACGATGAGATCGCAAAGATCGGCGAAGTTTTCATGGGAAAAACTGGACATAGCAATATAAAAAAGATGATGAAAGAGCTAAATATTGATCTTGCAGCCGAAGTGAGTGGGCATATATTCTTTAAAGAGCGATACTTTGGCTTTGATGATGCGCTTTATGCGATGATGAGGGTGCTTGAGCTAGTTCACAAGGGCTTTGATCTTGACGGCGAGCTTGATAAGATGCCACTTGTCTTTAGTACAGATGAGATCAAGATAAAGACGACTGATGAGGCTAAATTTAAGATAGTTGCCAAGCTAAAAGAGTGTGTGAAAAATGAGAGCTGCGACCTGCCAAAGATAAAAAATATCATTGATATCGATGGCATAAGGATTCAATTTGAAAATGGTTGGGCTTTGGTGCGCGCGTCAAATACAACGCCTGTAATAGTTACTAGATTTGAGGCAAAGAGCAAGGAATTTCTAGCAGAGATCGAGCAAAAAGTGACAAATTTACTAAAGAGCTTGATGTAGCCAATAAAAGCATTTTGGGTTAAATTTAGTCAAAATGCTTTTTAAAATTTTATTTAAACATTCAAAAACTAAGATTTATCTCTATCGTCTAGCTTTCGCGAATTTTTTGGAAACTTTGCATACATACCATCTACAATTTAAATTTATTAAGTATATGCTCATCTTAGCCTTTTTGAATATTCATGCGGATAATACAATCTTATCTAATGTCGGCGTTCTTTTTAAAATAGCTCATTATTTTGCAAGGGGTCGTCTACTAGTTTGCTACTCAGGTATGTAAGATATCCGCCCTTTATGGATTTTATGCAGTGTAATCTACTGGCAAAAATTTTTACAAACGTATTTGTTAAATTTAAAAAAAGAGAGATGGCGTAAAAATTTACGCCATTAAATTTTAGAATTTGCCACCTTCAACGACAAGTGATTCTGGATTGACACTATCACCATAGATCGGTTTTAGTGTAGCATCATAGTCTTTATGGAAGAAATTTTCTTTTCCAAGCTCAATGATCTCATTGTTTAGCCAGTCAAGTAAAACTTTGTTACCTTTTTTAACAGCTGGTGCTATCACATCCACATCACCAAGTGCTTCAATGCCTACAACAAAGCCAGGGGTCTCTTTTGCCCAGGCAAAAAGTAGGGCGTTATCATGTGCTAGTGCGGCACCTCTTTTATCAACCAAAGCTGCAAATGTTTCAGTATTTTGGTCGTATTTTGCAAGCTTAATGTCAGGATAATTTTTTGTAAAAAATGCGTCCGCGGTTGTGCCTTTGTTAACGATCAAAGTCTTATCTTTTAGCTCATCGACGCTCTTTATCACAGCGCCCTCAGGGCTAACGATGCCAAGCGAAACTTTCATATATGGAAGCGCAAAATCAACTACTTGTGCACGCTCAGGTGTCTTTGTGAAATTTGCAAGCGTGATATCGACCTTGTCAGCCACGAGCACTTCGACTCTACCAGCAGCCTCGACTAGCTCAAATTTAACCTTGCTCTCATCGCCAAGTAAGTCTTTTGCGATGCGTTTTGCAAAGTAGACGTCATAGCCTTGGTTTTTGCCGTCTTTATCGACGTAGCCAAATGGCGGCTTGTCACTGAAAACGCCTATTCTTATATATCCACGCTCTTTGATCTTTGCGATCGCGTCAGCTTGGTTTGAAGCGGCTGCTTTGTCCGCACCTTTGTCATCACCACAACCCGTTAGAAAGACGGTAGCGACTAATGCTAATAAGAAAAATTTTAATTTTCTCACTCTTTCTCCTTGTAAAAAAAGTTAAATAAATAAGAACGATCAAATCTCGCTCTAAACGCATTTTGAAAAAAACGGGCAAATTATCTCTTATTTTTTCTAAAACGAGAATAAATTTAGAAATTTCTTCGCGCGATCGCTCTTTGGATTAGTGAAAAATTCCTCTGGCTCGCTGATCTCTACGATGGCTCCAGCGTCCATAAATACGATCTTGTTCGCAACCGCCCTTGCAAAGCTCATCTCGTGCGTGACGATTAGCATTGTCATGCCATCTTTGGCTAAATTTAGTATCACATCAAGCACTTCTCTAACGATCTCTGGATCAAGCGCAGCCGTGACTTCGTCAAATAGCATGATCTCAGGGTTTAAACAAAGGCTTCTTACTATTGCTATGCGTTGCTTTTGGCCGCCACTTAGCTCCTTTGGGTAGGCAAATTTCTTATCAAGCAGTCCAACCTTGCTTAACCACATATCAGCGGTTTTTTCAGCCTCGGCCCTATCTCTTTTTTGCACCTTTAAAGGCCCAAGAAGGACATTATCTATGACGTTCATGTGATCAAACAGCTCGTAGCTTTGAAAGACCATGCCGACTTTTTGGCGGATCCTTTGCCAATCATTAAATTTAGCGTCTATCACTTCACCGTCTATAATGATCTCACCGCTTGCTATGCTCTCAAGGCCGTTTATACATCTAAGAGTTGTGCTCTTGCCACAGCCCGATGGTCCAAGAAGCACGACCACTTCACCGCTTTTTACCTCTAAATTTATATCCTTTAAGGCGTGAAGCTCTCCATAAAATTTGTTTATTTTTTTAAGTTCTAATATGTTTTCGCTCATTTTAGCTCCATTTTTTTTCTAGTTTTTTTGATAGTTTTGAGACTGGATAGCAGATCACAAAATATAAAAAGAATATGAGCGTGTATATCCAAAATGGCGCCATAGGATTTGTAAATACATTTCGCTCGATGATCTGCTGACCGACTTTGACCACCTCTACAACGCCGATTAGTACGACGATAGAGGTTGTTTTTATCATGCGGCTTAGTAAATTTACAGCTCCAGGCACTAGCCTTCTTGTGGCAAGTGGGATGATGACGTGAGAGTAAATTTGAAATTTACCAAGCCCAAGTGAGGCGGCTGATTCAAATTGATGTTTTGGTATTGATGTTATCGCTCCACGCACGATGTCCATCATCTCAAAAACGCCCCAAAGGCTAAAGACGATGAGCGAGGCGGTAAATGCCGAGATATGCATCCCAAAAGCCTTGCTAACGCCAAAGTAAAATAAAAATAACCAAACGATCTGAGGCATTATACGAACGATTTCTAGGCAAATTTTTAAAATAAAATAGATAAATTTATTTTTCATGCTCATAAGTACGCCAAGCACTAAGCCACCGATTATAGAGATAAATATAGAGATAAATGAAATTTCTGTGCTAACGACTAGACCTTCAAAGAGTCTTAGTAAATTTTGCGTGTCAAATAAAATACTAACTCCTTGCATTTCTCACCCTTTTTTCGACATAGCTAAGCACCAGCGAGACTGGCAAAATGATGATGAGATAGCTAATTACTAGCATAAAAAGTGCCTCGTCTGTCTTGTAATAAAGCCCAATGAGATCCTTTGCGACATAAACTAGATCAGCAAGTGCCACGATGCTAACGATGCTTGTCTCTTTTAGTAAAAAGATAATATTTGCACTGATGCTTGGCACTGCTACGCTAAATGCTTGAGGCAAGATAACATATCTTAGCAGCTGATTTTTGCTAAGTGCGATGCTAAGTCCTGCTTCTATCTGCGACTTTCTAACCGCCTCAAAGCCAAGCCTAAAGCTCTCACTCATATAGCTACCACCAAGAAAGCTAAGTCCCGCGACCGCACAGGCAAAGCCACTCATCGACACCCCAAGCTTTGGCAAGCCATAATATAAAAAGAAAAGCTGTATAAGAAGTGGTGTATTTCTTGAGAGCTCAACGTAGCAGTCAATCACTTTTGATAGAAATTTTAGCTTGTAAAATTTCACGGCCATACAAAAAATACCGATCAAAATAGAAAAAACGATCCCTAAAAAGGCGATCTCACAGGTAAGCACTCCGGCCTTAACATAAAGCGGATAAAATTTCTCAATAAACTCAAAATCCATAAAACTTTAATCCAATCTGAAAAATGGAGTTATTTTATCTTATAATCATAAATTTAAAACTAATTAGATATGATCTTGTTTTAAATTTAAGCTTACAAAAAGGATAAAATTTGATCGATCTTTTTCAGATCATCGGCTTTTTGGGGATGATTTGCATCGTGATGGGCTACTTTTTACTTCAGATCGGCCGCCTAAATAGCCGCGATCTAGCCTATCAGATAATAAATTTAGCAGGTGCGGTGCTACTCATCATCTCGCTTTTTGTGCACTTTAACCTCGGTTCATTTTTGATAGAGGTCTTTTGGATAATCATTACGATTTATGGAATTTATAAAATTTACAAGGAGAGAGCGTGAGAGCGTACGCAGAGTGGGAAGAGCAGGAGCTTTTATTTTTATCGCTGCCGCATAGTAATAGCGACTGGGAGCCCTATTTAGAGGAGATTTTGGCGAGCTATGAGGAGCTTGTGGCTGCTGTTACACCGTTTCAAAAAGTGGTGCTCATCTGCCCCAATGAGGCAAATTTTGCTAGGTTTAAGAAATTTAAAAATGTAGAGTTTGTTAAGCTTGATACTGATGATACTTGGATCAGAGACTACGGTATGATCGACGTTTACGATGGCTCTAGCGTAAAGAGCTACGACTTTAAATTTAACGCTTGGGGCGGTAAATTTAAGAGCTCAAAAGATAATGCAATAAATTTAGAGCTAGCTAAAATTTACAAAACCAAGCTTGAGCAAGTTGATATGATACTAGAGGGTGGAAGTGTCGAGTTTAACGGAGATGGCGTGCTTTTAACCACCTCAAAATGTCTGCTAAATGAAAATAGAAACAAAGCACTTAGTAAAGAGCAGATCGAAGAAAAACTAAAGAGCTTATTTGGCTTAAAGCGCATTATATGGCTTGAAAATGGCTTTATAAAAGGCGATGACACAGATAGCCACATTGACACTTTAGCTCGCTTTATCACGCCTGATACTATCGCTTACGCAGCTTGCGATGACAAGAGCGATGAACACTTTGATGAGCTTAAAAAGATGGAGGATGAGCTTAAAAAAACTGGCTTTAAGCTACTTGCTCTGCCGCTTCCTAAGCCTAAATTTTATGAGGGCAAAAGGCTTGGCTGCACCTATGCAAATTTTATCTTTATAAATGGTGCGCTAATCGTGCCAACATATAACGACGAAAACGACGAAAAGGTGCTAAATTTACTAGCTCAGGCACTGCCAGATAGAAAGATCATCGGTGTAAATTCGCTAGTTTTTGTCCGTCAAAATGGCTCGCTTCACTGCTCAAGCCAAAATAGATACAAAAGGTCTTAGTCTTGGGAAGTCCGTTTGATTATGAGTTTAACCGCATAAATAAGCAAGAGTGCACGCAGGGCGAAAATAAGGCCGTTATCGCAGCTGGAGCTTGCGCCTTTTTGCTCGCACTTGTGAAATTTGCAGCTGGACTTTTTAGCGGCTCAGTCGCTGTACTTGGCTCGGCGATTGACTCGATGCTTGATTTTATCGTTTCGCTTTTAAATTTATTTGCGCTTAGAAAGTCAAGAAAGCAAGCCGATGAGAGATTTAACTTTGGCTACACAAAGCTAGAGGCCTTGGCAGCGCTATTTGAGTGTGTCATCATCGTCGTGGCTGCTGGATATATTTTTTATGAGAGTATTAAAAAATTTAGTGAGCCAAATTTAGAGATAGACCTTGATTTAAGCCTTGGTGTGATGGTATTTTCGGTAGTTGTGACGTTATGTTTGGTGCTATTTTTAAACCAAATTTCTAAAAAAAGCGGAAACCTTATCATAAAAGCAGACGCACTGCACTATAAGATCGACCTTTTTAGCAACCTAGCAGTCATCATCTCGCTACTTATCATTAAATTTAGCGGCTTTGTGATGATAGATGCGATCTTTGGTATCGTGATAAGTGGCTACATCGCTCAAAGCGCTATAAATTTAGGTAAAGACGCCTTTGGTATCTTGTTAGATCACGCAGCAAGCCCTGAAGTCATAGATGAGATCATCAAGATGATAAAGGCAAAAGAGAGGATTTCAGACTTTCACTACCTAAGCACGAGACAGAGCGCAAATACCATATTTTTAACGCTGCATTTAGTTTTTGACAAAGATATCTCGCTTTACGACGCGCACGAAGTGGCCGACTCGCTTGAAGCTGAGATAAGAGAAAAATTTAGGGATTATTCGTGGCAGATAACCACACATTTAGACCCATATAACGACAAAGAAGGGAAATGAGATGAAAGTAGCACTACTTCAACAAGAATTTAAAGGGACAAAAGAGGCGACTATCGCAAAGACACTCGAGCTAATCGCTGAGGCAAAAAAAGGAGGTGCCGATCTCGTGGTCTGTCAAGAGCTGCACCAGACGCAGTACTTTTGCCAAAGCGAGGATACAAATTTCTTTGATCACGCAAACGACTGGCAAGAAGATGTTGCTTTTTGGGGCAAGGTGGCTAAGGAAAACGGCGTGGTTTTAGTCACTTCACTCTTTGAAAAGAGAGCTGACGGACTTTATCACAACACCGCCTTTGTCTTCGAGCGTGACGGCAGCGTAGCTGGCAAATACCGAAAAATGCACATCCCTGATGATCCTGGATTTTACGAGAAATTTTATTTCACGCCTGGTGATATCGGTTTTGAGCCTATTGAAACTAGCCTTGGCAAGCTTGGCGTTTTGGTCTGCTGGGATCAGTGGTACCCAGAGGCAGCTAGGCTGATGGCGCTAAAAGGGGCAAAAATTCTTATCTATCCAACGGCTATTGGCTGGTTTGAGGGCGATAGCGAGGATGAAAAGTCAAGACAGCTTGAAGCGTGGGTGGCAGTGCAAAGAGGCCACAGCGTGGCAAATGGCCTGCCAGTGGTCGCAGTAAATCGTGTGGGCTTTGAAAAAGATGATAGCGGCGTGATGGATGGGATCAAATTTTGGGGAAATAGTTTTGTTTTTGGGCCACAAGGCGAGGAGCTTTTCCGTGCAAATAGCACAGATGAGCTATGTAAGATCGTAGAAATTGATATGAAAAGAAGCGAAGAAGTGCGCAGAATTTGGCCATTTTTAAGAGACCGCAGGATAGATGCCTACGCAAATATCACAAAGAGATTTATCGACTAAAATTAGAGCTAGAATTTCTAGCTCTTTTAAAATACAAATTTCTTATCTACGATGCGGACTATCCTGCCGCCAAGCCTTTTTGCCTGCTCTTCGTTGTGTGTGGTGATGATGATCGTATATTTTTGCGACAAGCTTTTTAAGAGCTCCTCTATTATCAAGACATTTTTCATATCAAGCGATGAGCAAGGCTCGTCAAGCATGAGCATTTCTGGCTTTGTAGTTAGCATCCTTGCGATGCAAAGTCTTTGCTTTTGACCGCCGGAAAGTTTGCTAGCTGGTATATAAAGGTCACTTATCTCATCTAGTAAATTTACGCTTTTAAGCAGTTCCTCTACTCTTTTTTGCTTGTCTTTTATGCTGCCCTCGTAAAATTCCATCGCATAGGTCAAATTTCTTTCGACGCTAAAGGGAAAGAGTGTGGCGTCTTGAAAGAGTATGGCTAGCTTCCTTCTTAGCCAAATTTCGCCCTTATTTTTGATATTTTCGCCTTTAAATAAAATTTCTCCGCTATATCTGCCGCCTTTTTGCTCCAAAAAGCCATTTAGCGCTGAAAGAAATGTCGATTTGCCACATCCTGAGCTTCCCATTAGGCAGATGATCTCGTTTTGAGCGATGTTTAAATTTAGATCTTTTAAAATTTCATTGTCTTGGTAAAAGATACTAAGATCTTTTATGTTTAAAATATCTGGCAATTTTCTCTCCTATATCAAATAAAACTACGGCTGAAAGCAGGTGCAAAATGATAAGTATAAATATAAGCACAAGTGCCGTGGCGTAGGCATTTTGCGTTGCGACTGACTGGCTTAGGAGCATGTGCAGGTGAAAAGGTAGCGCCATGACTGGCGAGAGCAGGCCCTCAGCCTTTGCCATGAAGACAACCCCTGTTAAAAGTAGCGGTGCAGTAGCCCCTATGGCGTAGCTGCCAGCAAGTATCAAGATAGATATGATATTTTTTCTAATAGTTGGCAAAACTAGCTTTCTGGCCATGAAATTTTTATCAACGCCAAGCGCGAAGCTATCTCTTAACATCTTTTCATCTATCTGCGAGATCACCTTTTCTGTGCTAACTTCCACAAATGGAAAGACCATCAAAGCAAGCGTAATGCTAGCTGTTAGTAGGCTCTTTGGGATATCAAGACTAACGATAAAAAGCCCATAAACAAACATCCCAAGCAAGATAGAAGGTATAGAGGCCATCGTTTGGATGATAAATTTAAGTCCAAGCTTGATCGTGCTAGAGGTGCAGTAAATTTGCCTATAAATGGCACAGCTAACGCCAAGGAGCGCAGAAAATATCATAGATAGTATCATCAGTAAAAATGAGCCTATGATGGCATCTTTTATGCCACCACTCTCACCTAAATTTAAACCTTGCGGATTTTTAGTTAGAAAGTCTAAATTTATCTGAGAGATGCCATTTGCAAAGATGAAATAAAATATCCAAAACATCACCGCAACCACTATAAATACGCAAAGATAAGCATAAAATTTGACTAGATGATCTTTAAAAGCGTTCATTGTTTTTCTCAAATTTAAAGATAAAAATATTTAACATAAATATAAAAACAAGCAGGACAAATCCGCTTACAATAAGAGCGTGGTAGTGCAGGCTGCCAGCCTCGCTCATGCCCATTTCAAGGGCTATTAGAGATGGTATAGTCTGAGCTTTTGAGAGCAGGTGCGGAAAAAGTGGAGTGTTGCCTATGACCATCATCACAGCCATCGTCTCGCCAGCTGCCCTTGAGAATGCGAGTATAAAGCCTGAAATGCTAGCTTTTATGGATTTTCTAAAAATGACTTTTCTTATAAAATATCCCGTGCTTACGCCAAGCGCGTCTGAGTTTGTTTTGAAATTTTGCTTTAGCAGATCAACACTTTGGAGCAAGTGCGAGGTAAAAAAGGGCAGTATCATGACGCTAAGGATGAGGCTAGCTGCCAAGACTGACTCGCCAGCGGACATTTTTAGCCCTGACTCTAAAATTTTTACAACCGTGTAAAGCGCGAAAAATCCATATATGATAGAGGGTATGCCAGCTAGTATTCGTATCATCCAGTCTAGCACGTGCCTAAGCCAGGCGCTCGCAAAAAAGCAGATAAAGATAGTAACGCCAAGCGAGATAAAAAATGAAAATATGCAAGCTAAAAACGCAACTGCGAAATTTGCGATTAGGATATTAAACAGCCCAAAGCTAAAAGGCTCTGTACTAACGTCCCAGTCGCCATTTAGTAAGAAGTCAAAAAGGCTTACTTCTGCAAAAAAACTCGTGGAATTTATCAGTAAAAACCCCACGAGTAAAAGCAAAAGCATGGCGGATAAAAGTGTGAAAGCATATACCCCGCCTTTAAAAATTTGCCCTGTCATTGGCTATTTTACTGGTATAAATCCCATTTTTTCGATAGTCTTTTGACCTTCGGCTGAATTTAACACATCAACAAAAATTTGCTCGCTCTTGCTTAGATCGCCACTTTTTACAATGATGAGCGGGCGAGAGATGTAGTATTTGCCATCAACTATATTTTTAACAGTTGGCTCCACACCGTCAACGTTTAGCGGTATTAGCTTGCCTTTGTTTTGGTTTGTGATACCAAAAGATGCGTAGCCAATAGCATTTTTATTTTCGATGATTTTTGAAACAAGTGCGCCCATAGAAGGTGATTGGATGACGTTTTTACTAACTTTGACATCTTTCATGATCTTTTTTTGAAATACCTCGTGAGCACCGCCGCCAAGATCTCTTGTAACTACGACTATTTCGTCATTTGGTAGAGACTTATCAAGATCACTCCATTTTTTATACTCGCCTGAGAAAATTTTGATAATCTCATCTTTGTTTAAATTCCCGCCCTTTAGCTTTATCACCTCATTTTCTGGGTTTACAGCCACGCAAAGTGCGTCTATGCCAAGCGTGTAGGCTTTCATATCCTTTATTTTTGCTTTTTCGCTATCTTTTATATCGCGAGCTAGCATGCCAAAGTCAGCGACATGATCAAGCACGGCTTTTACGCCAGCACCAGAGCCACCAGCTGAGACAAAGATGGTGATATTTTTGTTTGGCAAAGAGCTATCAACTTTGTCCCAAGTTTCGTACTTTTCGATAAAGTCGGTTGAAATTTTAGCGATGACTGGAGCTAGAGTAGATGAGCCACTAAAGCTAACTTGCGTTTTTTCATCCGCACCTGAAGCGAAATTTAAAGATAAAAGCAGCATAGAAGCGGCCAACATAAGTGATTTTTTCATAAAAACCTCCAAAATTTGATTGTTATTAACATTTGTAAAAGCTATTGATTAGTTGTAAATTTGCAACAGTTTTTCTAAAACTTAGAACTGCGGTGGATTATACAATAAAAAATAATATTTAAATAGCCGGTTTATCAAATTTATTTTGACTAATAAAGAAATATAAATTTAATCTTAAGAAAATATTTTTTTAAGTCTTGATTGTGTAGAATGGTTGCAACTTTACTAAAACGGCATGAAAATATCATATTAAATAAGGTAAAAAGCTAAATTTATAGAATAAAATAGCCTTAAATTTCTTGAAAGGATCTTAGATGAAAACTACTTCTTTAGCACTTGCTGGCTTGCTTTTAGCAACAACTCTTTCAGCAAAAGAATTTATCAGTATCGGTACTGGCGGCATGACAGGCACTTATTATCCGATAGGTGGAGCGATTTGCCGTTTAGCAAACAAAAATACCAATGTAAAATGCTCAGTCCAATCAACTGGCGGCTCAGTCTACAACGTAAATAACGTCCTCAAAAAAGAGCTTACATTTGGCTTTGTTCAAAGCGACGTCGTCTATGATAAATTTAACGGCACTGGCAAATTTGACGGAGCAAAAGATGAAAATTTACGCTCAGTAGTTGCCATCTATCCAGAGCTTCTTGCATTTGTTGTAGCAAAAGATAGCGGTCTTACAAGTGATCTTGCTTCATTTGCAGGCAAAAAATATAACGTCGGAAACCCAGGCAGTGGCAACGAAGTGAGTACACTTGAAGTCTTTAAAGCAAAAGGCTTTGACGTTTCAAAACTAGGCTACCGCGGTGTTTTAACAGTTGGCGAATGCCCACACGCACTAAAAGATAAAAAGATAGACGGATATAGCTTTGTTGTCGGTCACCCAACTGCAAACATCACTGACGCAGCGACATCTTTGCCTATTGATATCCTAAACATCGAAGGCAATGAGATCGATAACCTTCTTAAAGAAAAACCATACTTTGCAAAAGGTGTGATCCCAAAAGGCTCATATGACGGCGTCGATCACGATGTAAATACTATTGGTGTAAAAGCTGTTTTAGTAACTAGCAAAGATACAAAGGACGAGGCTGTAAAAGCTGTGATAAAAGCTATTTTAGACAACTTTGATGAGTATAAAACTCTTCACCCAGCGCTAAAATCAGTAAACAAAGAAGATCTTGTTCAAGGTCTTTCAGCTCCGCTTCACCCAGCTGCAGAGGCTGCATTTAAAGAGGCTGGTATTTTAAAATAATCCATTTCCAGGGGCTTTTGCCTCTGGATAAAATTTAAATATGCAAATTTTTTCTAAATTTATATATTTAAATTTTAAAGGAGAGAGATGAACGAAGTCAAAGACAACGAAGAACAATTTGTCGAAGTAAAAACAAGGGAGATAAATAGCAATTTTTACAACTATTTCATTGCGATCGTATGCTTTTCTTGGTCAATTTTTCAGCTTTATATAGCTTATTTTCCGCTAAATACTAACATTTCACGCTCGGTGCACCTAGCCTTTGCGGTTGGTCTTGTATTTTTGCTTTATCCAGTCACTTTTCATAAAAAGGCACATTCTAGTTTGCCATTTTACGATCTGGTCTTTTGTGTGGTAGGCGTTATTGCCGTGCTTTATCCAGCGGTTTATTTTTATGAGTTAGCTGATAGGACAGGGGACTACATCACGCAAGATATTGTCATATCGTTTCTAGCGATCATTGTCTTGCTTGAGGCTGGCAGGCGCGTAATGGGGCCAGCACTTCCAATTATTTGTATATTATTTTTGATATATGATCACTTTGGCCCTTATATGCCAGACATCATCGCTCATCAAGGTGCCAGCTTTGAAAAGATCGCAGGCCATATGTTTTTGACGACTGAGGGCATCTTTGGTGTGCCTATCGGAGTTAGCGTTAGTTTTATCTATCTTTTTGTTCTTTTTGGCTCATTGCTTGAGCGAGCAGGTGCTGGGCAATATTTCATAAATTTAGCCTTCTCGCTTCTTGGAAAATATAGAGGCGGCCCAGCTAAGGCTTCAGTTATCGCAAGTGGCCTAACTGGCATGGTTTCAGGAAGCTCCACTGCAAATGTTGTAACAGTTGGTACATTTACTATACCACTTATGAAAAAAGCTGGTCTTTCGCGCACAAAAGCTGGAGCCATTGAGGTCGCTGCTGGCGTAAATGGACAGCTCATGCCTCCGATCATGGGCGCAGCTGCTTTTATCATCGCTGAGTTTTTAGGCATGACATATACAAATGTCATGATGGCGGCGGTTATCCCAGCGTTTGCTTGTTATTTGTCGCTATTTTTTATCGTTCATTTAGAGAGTGTGAAGCTTGGCTTAAAAGGTATAAATCAAAGCGAATTTCACTCAAGATTTAAAATTTTTGTAAGCGGACTTCACTATATAACTCCGATTTTAATTTTGCTTTATACGCTATTAATCGCAAAAGAATCGGCCATCGCTGCGGCATTTAATGCGATTGGATTTTTATTTTTAATAATGATCTTTCAAGAGCCAGTTAAAAAACTAGCAAGTGGCGAAAAAGTTGGAATAAATGATGTGTTAATAGGCTTTGAAGATATATTTTGGGCGATGGTCGCAGCCGCAAAAAGTATGACAACGATCGCTATAGCAACCGCGCTTGCAGGTATCATCGTGGGCTCTATCTCTCTAACTGGCCTTGGCCAAGTACTTTCAGATCTAGTTGAGCTACTTGCTGGTGATAATATAGTTATGATATTGCTTCTTACTGCGATGATGTCACTTATACTAGGAATGGGCCTTCCAACGACGGCAAACTACATCGTAGTTTCAAGCCTTGTGGCACCTGTTATTTTATTTTTGGCGCACAAAAATGGCTTTTTAATCCCAGCCATTGCTGTGCATCTTTTTGTCTTTTACTTTGGAATTTTAGCTGATGACACGCCACCAGTTGGCATCGCAGCTTATGCAGCAGCTGGTATCGCCAAAGCGAATCCTATAACCGTTGGCGTTCAAGGATTCTTTTACGATCTAAGAACGGCGATCTTGCCATTTGCATTTTTCTTTAACAACAAACTTATGCTAATAGAAAGCGTAAATGAGGGCGACCCGCTTGATTCAAAAGGAATAGTCTGGATGAGCAATCCACTTGAAATTTTACTTGTCTTTGGTATGGCGATCGTGGGAATGTTTGCATTTTCAAGCTTACTTCAAGGCTACTATGTCACAAAGCTTAGAATTTGGGAGCGTATTCTTTTGATCCCTGTTGTGCCACTAGCTCTTGTGCCAAATATATGTGCGAAATTTAATCTTATACCAAACGAATACACTGCTTATATCGTAGCTGCTGTACTTTATGGATTTGTTTTTATGACTCAATGGGGCATTAAAGACAAACCACTTAATCAAATAAAAATAATCTAATCTTAGGCAAGAGCACTCTTGCCTAAATTTCTAATATAAATTTTTTAGGGCTACCTTTATACTTTGAGTAATTTCTATTTAAAATAAGTGTTTTTTAGGATTTTTTGTTTAAGGATATTGGTGTAATAAATTAAATAAGAAATTTTTAGGCTCGAAAGCCTAAAAATTATAGTTGTTTTGAGCGTCTTAGATCACCTGCAAATTCGCAAGACATCTTATCGCCTAATTCGCAGCCTTTTACTAAAAATTCATAAGCTTTTTTAAATTCCTTAGCTTCTATTAAGATAGAACCTACCATCTCGCAAGAATATCCATCATTCTTCTCACAAGCTTTATTAAAAAGTTCTCTTGCTTTTTGTGGCTCAGTATTTAGATAAAGTCCACCAGCTGCCGAGCAACCTTCAACCTCACCAGCTTCGCAAGCTTTATTATAGTACTCTAAGGCCTTGCTTGGATTAGGTAGAGCTGTTTTTCCTAGTTGGTAAATCGCTCCAACTTTTACGCAAGATTTTACATCATTTGCCAAACATCCTGCTTCAAATTTAGCCAAAGCTTCTTTGAAATTTGAGCTCCCATATGCCTTTAGTCCATCTTCAAAGTTACCTGCAAAAGCACAAGCAGCTAAGATTGAGATAAAAATCATTTTTTTCATTGAAATTCCCTTTTTGTGAATTAACATGCAATTTTAGCATATTAATTTTTACACTTACTTGATGAAAATAAATTACGCTCTTAAAATTCTCTCTTGCTCTTTATAATCAGGCATGATATGTTCTATAAATTTATAAAAGCTGCTTTGATGATGCGGATAGAGTAGGTGAGTAAGCTCGTGAAGTACGACGTAGCGCACGGCTGAGAGTGGCTTTTCTATGAGTCTTAGGCTTAGGTTTATATAGCCTTTTTTGTGATTACAGCTGCCCCAGCGAGTTTTGCTATTTCGTATGACTATACGCTTGATTGGCTTATTTATAAAAGGCTGAAAATGGCTTATAAGCTCTAAAAATAGCTCTTTTGCTCTTACTTTTACAAAACGCTCAAGGCTTTTTAAATTTGGCGTAAAGACAAACTCGCCATCAAAAAATGGCTCTTTAAAATTTTCATCAAATTTTATCTTATAAATTTGCCCAAGAAATTTCATCTCATCATCTTTTGGTAAATTCAAAAGAGCTTTTTTGTAAGTATTTTCAAGCCAAATTCTGTGCATCTCAAGAAAACTAAGAGCCATCTTTTGTGTGCTATAAAATGGCATAGATAGCGTGATCTTAGCATCCTTGCCAACTCTTAGACGCATGGATTTTACATTTGTTTTAAAATTTATTAAAACGCTTAGCCCATAAAAGTCTAAATTTATGCTCTTTTGCTTTAAACTAGGCGTTTTTCTTGCCATTTTTTACTTCTCCAACGCCACGTATTTGCAAGACCTCTTAGCCACTCATCAGCACAAAATCCTATCCAAACGCCGATAATTCCCCAGCCAAGATAGATACCTAAAAAATATCCAAGTGGCAGTGAAAGCCCCCACATGAAGATAAGGCCAGTCGCAAGAGGAAATTTCGCGTCACCACTTGCACGAAGGGCGTTTACGATGACTATGTTAAAGGTTCTACCCGCTTCAAGAAATATCGAAAGTGTAAAAAGCGGTAGCATGATCGCACGTAAATTTTCGTTTAAATTTAGTGCGTCCATGATCTGGTTTTTAAGTGCGTAGGCGATAAGAACGACAATAAGAGTTATAAAAACGCCTATTTTTAGCGCTTTAAATGTCCTTGTATAGGCCTCGTTAAACTCGCTAGCGCCTACTAAATGCCCTACGATGACCTCGTTTGCCACGCTGATACTTGCTCCACAAAGTAAGATAAGAAGCGTGATCTGAAAGTAGATAGTCTGTACGCTAAGGCTAGCCTCGCCCATGCTTGCTACAAAGCCAAAAGCGACCATGTATTGCGCCATCCAGAGTAAATTTTCCCCTGCGCTTGGAAGGCCGATGGTGAGTATTTTCTTTAAAATTTCAAATGGCACGATAAGTAGCTTGCTAATAAAAATTTTAACTTTTGCCACGCGAGTGAGCATGTAAAGTAGGACAAAAACGCCTATTAGTCTGCCTACAAGCGTCGAGAGAGCAACCCCTTGGAGGCCTAAATTTGGCAGGTCAAACCAGCCAAAAAGGGCGATAGCATTGCCAAAAATGGTGATGACGTTCATTAAAACTGAGGTTAGCATTACGCCGGTTGCAAAGTTATAAACGCGAAGTACCGCAGCTAGCACCATACCTATGCCGTCAAAGAGCAGGGCAAAGCCAAGGATATGTAGATATGAAAAACTCTCGTTGATGAGCTCTTTTGGCACGTTTAGTAAATTTAAGATGTTGTAGCCAAAGACGTAGATGATGATAGCTGAAAATACGCCAAATATGGTGTTTGAAGTGATGCTTGCATGTATGACGTTTGAGGCAAGATCGTTCTTTTTAGCTCCCAAGGCTTGTGCGACGACGACCGAGCAGCCAATGCTTAGAAAGTTAAAAATAGTCATAAAAAGATCCATCACTTGATTACCTGCACCCATGGCGCCCACAAGATGTACGCTCACTTTCGTTACCATGTAGGTGTTGATGATGAGTGTGATGAAGTGTAAAAACATATCTAAAAATATAGGAATTACTAATTTTTTCATAGAAAGATTCATTAAATGCTCGCTTGAAAGTCTAAATTTATGTGGCAATTATAGCCAAATTAGGTTTTAGCTCCCTTTTGATATAATCGCAAAAAATTTAAAAATGAGAGAAAAATGGCATTAATCGACCTGATAGACGTTAGTAAAAAATTCGGCGCAAATGAAATTTTAAATGGTGTAAATTTTAGTATAAATGAAAATGAAAAGATCGCAATAATCGGCAAAAATGGCAGTGGTAAGAGCACGCTAATGAAGATCATCTCTGGTGAGGTGACGGTGGATAGCGGCAGACGGATAGTGCAAAGCCTAATAAGCGTCGAGATGCTAGCACAAAATCCAAATTTTAACGCCACGTTTAGTGTGAGAGAAGCGCTAAATAACGAGCTAAAAGAGATATTTGATGCGATAAGCGAGTACGAAAAAAGTGGAGTCTTGCTAGCAAACGACCCAGAAAACAAAGAAATTTTAAAAGAGCAAGAGAGACTTATAAAATTTATAGAAGCAAAAGATGGCTGGAATATCGAGCACAAAATAGAGCGAATTTTGCAAGAATTTAAGCTAAAAGAGTATGAAAACAGGCCTATTTGCTCGCTAAGTGGCGGCGAGATTAGACGCGTGGCACTTGGTGCGCTCATCCTTAAAAAGCCAGATGTGCTGCTACTTGATGAGCCAACAAACCACCTTGATGTTTACATGGTCAAATTTCTTGAAGATATGCTAAAGGGTTCAAATCAAAGCATAGTTTTTATAAGCCACGATAGGTATTTTATCGATGCGCTGGCAACCAGGTGCGTTGAGGTCGAGGATGCAAGCTTAAAAAATTTCGAGGGCGGATATGCAAACTATCTAACCAAAAAAGAGGAAATTTTAGCAAGCCTTGCAAAGTCGCATGAAACGCTACTAAAGCAGCTAAAAGCTGAAGAGGAGTGGCTAAGGCGCGGCGTAAAAGCTAGACTAAAACGAAATGAAGGCAGAAAAGAGCGAGTGCTCGCCATGCGCGAGGAGGCCAAGAAAAACCCAGGCGTGATAAGACGCGTGAGGCTTGAGCTTGAGCGCGCGAGTAAAAATTTCAACCAAACGCAGAGCCAAAACCGCAAAAAAATGCTCTTTGAGTTTAAAAATTTAAGCAAAAGCATAGACGGCAAGGTGCTTTTTGAAAAATTTGACGCAAGGGTTTTACAAGGCGAAAGGATCGCCATAGTCGGGCGAAATGGTAGCGGCAAAAGTACACTACTTAAAATTTTGCTAGGACTTGAAAAGCCAAGTAGTGGCGAGATAAAAAGAGGCGAAGTAAGTATCGGCTACTTTGATCAAGCGAGAAATGTCCTTGATGATGACAAGAGCCTCATCGAGACATTTTGTCCAAACGGTGGCGACCACGTGCTAGTTCGTGGGCGAAATATGCACGTTTATGGCTATCTTAAAAATTTCCTTTTCCCAAAAGAATTTTTAGATAAAAAGATAGGTGTTTTAAGTGGTGGCGAGAAAAACCGCGTGGCGCTTGCACTTCTTTTTACAAAAACCTACGACGTACTAGTACTTGACGAGCCGACAAATGACCTAGATATCGCAACTATTAACATTTTAGAGGATTATTTGCAAAGCTTTGAGGGGGCGATCTTGTTAGTAAGCCACGATAGATATTTTGTCGATAAGATGGCAAATAAGCTTTGGGCGTTTGAAGGCGAGAGGATAAATGTTTTGCACGAAGAATACAGCGTATATTTGGAGCTTGAAGATGAAATGAAAGAGCTTGATAAATTTGAAAAAGAGCTCTCAAATAGTCAAAATGAAGCTAAGCAAAAGAGCAAAACAGGCGCAAAGCTGAGCTACAAACAAACGCAAATTTTAAACACATATCCAGATAAAATTTCAGCCCTTGAAATAAGAATAACCGAGCTAAACGAGGCTCTAAGCGACCCTAAAATTTATCAAGAACTAGGTCTTACCACGCTTTATAACGAGCTAGAAGCGGCAAAAGCCGAGCTAGAAGAGCTTGAAAATGACTATTTTGAAGTACTTGAGATCGCCGAGGGGCTGGAGTAGCTTGAAAAAGATCGGTAGGATAAGCGCGCTAAATAGAAGAGTTGTTAGACAAAATTCTGTTGTAAGCCTTAGTATTGTTGTTGATAAGATGAGGTTTAGTGAGACATTTCCGCCTGAAATATATAAATATGAAGTGGGTGACCTAGTCCGGATAAAATATAACAAGGTTGGTTTTTTAAATAAGATAGATACTATTATCCTCATCGCAAAAAATAGTGAGGAGTCAGGGCTTTTTGCAAAGCTTAAAAATTTGATCTTCATGCTTGGTTGTTTTTATTTTTGCCTTGTTGCGTTGGGGCTTATTTATGACGGGGTTATGGGGCTTATGTTAAAGTTTGACATTTTTGTAGCTCTCATGATATTAGCAGCTGCTTGTTTTCTATTTTAGATGGGCAAATCCGCATATTTTAGGTTTTTGATATTTAGATATTTCATATTTGGATAGGTACTTTGAAATTTAAATGTATGAAAGGTTTTTGGCATGATAAGGTCTTTAAAATTGTTTGATATGGAGCTAAAATGCTAAAAAAACATCCGCTAATTTCCGTAATGATCGCCATTGTTGTGATATTTTTTGCTATCTATTTTTTTATCTTTGGGTTAGCTACTATTTTAGACGACGACATTGGCGATAGTAAAGAGTTAAATAATAGCTTTTTTTACGTCAAAGATGACAAAGTCTATGCCATGGTGCCAAGCGGCGGTAAATTTGAGCTAATAGGCGTGAGGGCCAGCAAATTTAGATACATTGACACCGGAAAATACGACAACAGAAACGTTGGCGCTAGCGATGAGGCGGTATATTGTGGCAATCTCGTGATGAGCGGGCTTGATCCAAATGGCGTTAGAGCGCTTGGCAATGGCTATTTTGGCGATGGCAAGATCACATATTTTTGTGATAGCGTAAGCGAGACGAACCTCGAAATATCCGCGCTTAAAGAGTTTTGGGACATCGTCTCACATAAAATGTTTGATACGCCAAAAGCGCAAACTCATATCTATAAATTTAGGCAGGTTGATAACGCAAATTTAGCAGCGATCTTGGGCTTTGGCTATGCAAGCGACGGCGTGAAGGTCTATCATGATGGCAAAGAGCTAGAGGGCGCAAATGCTAGTAAAATGCGATATATCGAGCAGGCATCTGGCAGAAAGAGCGTGCATTTTACGACTGACGGAGAAAATGTCTATTATGACAGCACAAAACTAGGGATCAAATTTAGCCCACAAATGCGTGATATCGGCGAGATATGGCGCATTCACTATCTTTATGAGCCAAATTCTGGCATGGTCTATGCAAACGATCACGCATTTGACCCAAAATTTGCCCCATACGAGCCACTTTTTAACCTAAAAGATGAGCACTCCTATCATGCGCTCTTTCGCGGCAAAGGCGGGATCTATCACTGGGAGCGAAAGTGGCAGTGGTATAACAGCATAGATGAGGGCGAGTTTGTAAGAGACGGAGACGATCCGTTTAAAGGCGAGATAACGCCGTTATATGGCGACGTGGTGATAAGTGATGGCAAGACATATTTTCTAAAAACCTATGAAATTTGGCACAACACGAAAAATGATCACAGCCTAAGCTCACGCCACACGTGTATCGTAAGGCTTGATACAAAAGAGCAGTGGCGAAAGATAGGGCTTGTAAGAAACGATGGCTACGGAGCGGTTTATGCAAACGGAGATAAGACATATTATTTTGATAACGTCGGCTACGGCTGGCGTTTTAACAGCAGCGTTTATGATATAAACGACCTTGGTGTGGTTGAAATTCTCACTCGTCCTTATGGCCCAAATGTTAAGAATTTAAAACTTGATGAGATAGTAAAAATGGTAGATCAAGGCGCTATGACGCCAGCTGAGGGCGAGGTGGTGATCGATGCGATAAGCGACTTTGATGATTACTCGCAAAAATATGCCTACTGGATATTTTTAGCCATTGCATTTATAGTCTCGGTAGTTGGCGCTATTTTTAAAAACAAAAAGCAAAAAAGTGGGCTTAAAAAAAGGGTGGATGATTATAGATAATGAGAAAAATTACTATTAGATTTGTTTATTTTTTAGTCATCTTGACGCTATTTTTTGTTTTGGCGATGCTTTATCTATGGCATGAGGGCGAGTATCAAAGAGGCTTTGCAAACATTGATAGTAGCGAGTTTTACCGCTCGCCTGAGGGTAAAATTTACGTTCAAATTTCAGGCAGTGGCAAGTATGAGCTAAAAGGCGTCGATGAGGCTAGTTTTAGGATTTTAAAGCTAAAACATGCATACGACTACTCAAATGTGGCGGCTGATAAAAATCATGTCTATTGCGCTAGAGAAATTTTGCCTGGTCTTGATCCAAAAAGTGCCAAAGTGCTTGGCAATGGCTATCTAAGTGATGGCAAGATAAGCTATTATTGCGCCACTAGAAGCGAGAAAGAGGCGGGATTTAGAGAATTTAGCGCCATTATGAAAAACCTTGCTCACGTTTTTATAAAAAGCTACGATGATAGCCCTTATTTTTACAGGACAAAAAGGGTTGAAGGCACAAATTTAGAGCCTATATTTGACGCTGGCTTTGCAAGAGATGGCGGCACGCTTTACTACAAGGGCGAAAAGCTTGACGCAGATCCTAGCGAGCTAAGATACATCACAGCAGAAAATGGCGCTCCTAGCGGATATTACACAGACGGCAAGAGCCTATTTTTAGGCTTTTATAAGCTTGATGCGAGCTACACAGATGGGACGCGCCGGATTTGCTATGATGATAAGCACGATATGGAATATCTTTTTGAGCCAAAAAGTGGGGCGGCGTTTGCAAATGAGCTCAAATTTAGCGCTCAAAATATGCCTTATAGCGCAATTTATAGCGTGGATAACGTGCACTCGTTTTGGCCTCTTTTTGCCAGCAAAGATGGAATTTACTTTTGGGATGGCAGTAAAAACGAGCAAGCTAAAATTTCAGACTACCAGCTAAAAGGCGAGCTAAAAAGGCTCTATACTGACGTTTTTGTAGATGAGGGCTCAGCGTATTTTTTACAGCAAGGCGAAGAGTGGCAGCGCTCAAGGCACGGCAGACACTTAGTAGCACAAATAGTCTCTTTATATAAATTTGCCCCAAGCTCCTCTTGGCGTGAGTTAGGGCTGGTAAAAGATGGCGAATATGGCGCAGTTTATGCAAATGGCGATAAGCTCTATTTTTTTAGCAAGATAAAGCCATTTTATGGCATAAAGCATAGCGTTTATGAGGTGGCGGATCTGAGCGTCATAGAAATTTTAACAAGACCATCTAAATCGCTTAGTGCAAAAGATATCAGCGGTATGATAAAGCGCGGCGAGCTAGTGGAGGCAAGTGGCGAAGAGGTCGCAAGATCTAGGATAGAGTATGACTCGCCAAAGATCATTTTATATATCACATTTGGCATAGCTTTTGTCGTCATAGTGCTAATAACTCTTGCAAAACCAAAGAGAGATAAAAGCGACTTGAGATAAACTTCAAAGTGGCTATTTTTGGTGGCTAGAGCTTAAAATTTCATAAAAATTTTAAAGAGAAAATTTGATCTATTTACTCTTTTTTGTTATTTTAAAGCGAGACTGAAATTTATAAAAAGGAGAAAAATGTTTAAATTTCAAAGGTCAAAATTTAACAACTCAGTATTTATCCCATCGCTTGTTGTCATAGTTTTAATAACGGCATTTGCAGCGATTTTTCCAAATTTATCAAATGAGTTTTTTAAAGGTATGCAAAACTACATCGCGGCCAAATTTGGCTGGTTTTACATCCTAGCCGTCGCCGTCATACTTCTAAGCGTCATTATACTTGGCTTTAGCAAGCTTGGCGAGATCAAGCTTGGAGCTGATCACGTAAAGCCAGAGCACAAAAATATCTCGTGGTTTTCTATGCTTTTTGCCGCTGGCATGGGCATAGGTCTAGTATTTTTTGGTGTGGCCGAGCCGCTCATGCACTATCTAAACCCACCAGTTGGCGACGCGCAAACTATCGCAGCGCAAAAGCTTGCGTTGAATATCACATTTTTTCACTGGGGCATGAGTGCATGGTCAGTTTATGCTATCGTAGCGCTAATTCTAGCCTTTTTCTCGTATAGACACGGCTTGCCACTCACGCTTAGATCGGCGTTTTATCCGATCATCGGAGATAAAATTTACGGCAAGATAGGTAGCGCCATCGATACATTTGCCGTCGTAGCGACCCTTTTTGGTGTGGCGACCTCGCTGGGATATGGTGTGCTTCAGGTAAATGCCGGTCTTACGCACGTTTTTGGCCTGCCGACTATGCACATCACGCTTCTAATAGTGCTTTGTTTTGCAGCTACCATCTCAGCGGCAAGCGGCGTGGATAAGGGCATCAAGATCTTATCAAACGCAAATATCGCGCTAGCTATATGTTTTATGTTTTTGATACTATTTTTAGGCGATACGACACAGCTTCTAAAGTCGTTTGTACAAAACAGTGGCGACTACGTCTCTACGCTCATCTCAAATACCTTTAACCTCTACGCCTATGAGAGGCAAAACGAGAGCTGGCTTGGTGGCTGGACGCTGCTATACTGGACTTGGTGGCTATCTTGGTCGCCGTTTGTGGGGCTTTTTATAGCTAAAATTTCAAAGGGCAGAACGATAAGAGAATTTGTGATCGGCGTACTTTTAGTGCCAACTGGCTTTACCTTTGCTTGGATGAGCTTTTTTGGCAACTCAGCGATCGCTCTTGTGCAAGGCGGCTTTAGCGAGCTAGCAACGACTGTAAATTCCGACTCAGCCTCAGCACTTTTTATGTTTTTAGAAAAATTTAGCTTCTCAGGCGTGCTAAGCACCATCGCCGTCTTTATGATCGTCATATTTTTTGTGACTTCTGCCGACTCTGCGGCGATCGTGATGAATATGCTTTGTTCAAACGGTAGGGATGATACGCCGGTTTGGCAAAAGGTCTTTTGGGGCGTTACAGTGGGCGTCGTGGCGGCATTTTTGATGCTAGCAGGCGGTCTTGGCTCACTTCAAGCACTTACGATCACGACCGCGCTGCCATTTGCCATAGTGCTACTTGGTGCTATTTATGGGCTATTTAAGGCGTTACGTGTGGATCTAACCAAAAAAGAGACAAATAACTTTAGCAACATGCCCATTAGTGATCTTTCAAAGCCGTGGCAAGAGCGCCTAAGTGCGATCATTACGCTGCCAGGCAAGAAAGATGGCAAGAAATTTTTAAACGAAGTCGTGCTAAAAGTTTTTAACGAGCTAAAAGAGGAATTTGCCAAAAACGGCCTTGAAGCAAAGGTCACAAATGGCGAAAATTTTGTAAATTTAAATGTCGGACTTGGCGACGAGATGGACTTTAGATATGGCGTCTATCTCACCAAGAGCCAGAGCCCAGACTACACCAGAGAGCTTGACGGCGACGATCTTTACTACAGAGCCGAGGTATATCTAAAAGAGGGTGGTCAAGACTACGACGTGCTTGGTTGGAGCGAGGCCACGCTGATAAATGACGTAATCGAGCAATACCGCAAACATATGCAGTTCTTGCATGTCGTTAGAAGGTAGGCTTGACTTAAATTTGCCTGGAATTTGAAAATTTCTAGGCAAATTATAAATCTTACTCACTCGTTATCGTTTGTTACTGAATTTAAAAGTGTGATGTGCTTGTTTATAAATTTTAAAATTTTAATTGAGTTTTATATGCACATGGTGTAAAGCGAAATATAAGTGTTATTATTTTTTAGAGAAAACAAATTAGAAAATTTAACTTTATTAGTTTATGTTTTTGCTTGTAGTTATGAGGTGAATTTGAAATAAAAAATGTTAATTTTTTATTGCGTATCGTTCAAATTCCAGAGCCAAAATACATTTTCTGTAAATTTTTAACTTTGATAGATATTTTGCTGTATCGGTCGTCGTAAAAATTTACAAAATCTCAAGTCTGGTGCTGATATCAGCAACGCCTTTTGAATACATCGCTGACGTTACTATCGCATCGGCTTTTGCGTATTCTTTTACATTTGCTAAATTTATGCCACCAGCTGCTAGGATAATGGTATTTGGCGAAATCTCATCTCTTAAAGAGAGTACATTTTCGATAAGCTCTGGACTAAATTTATCGCATTGCACAACATCACAGTTTGCTTTTAAAAGCTTATTTGCTTCGTCTAAATTTTCCGCCTCGACGCAGATTTTTCGCTCAGCCATTTTGGCTTTAAACTCTGGTAAATGAGAGAGAAATTTATCAAAGCCACCATAAGCTTTCATGTGGTTTTTAAAAAATAAAATACTATCGCTAAGCCCAAGTCTATGGATGCCACCACCGCCTTCAAGTACGGCTTTTACGCAAAATTTCTTAGCAAATGGAAAACTCTTTCTAGTTGCCAACACTTCACACTTTTCATTGACGCACTTTGCGGCATTTACCATTTTTTTTGTATAGGTTGCAATGCCGCTGGCATATTCTAAAGCTACTTGAGCTAGCTTCCAGACCTTGTGTGCGCTTTCATAATCACCATAAATTTTGATAATTACATCGCCAGCTTTGCAAATTTGACCATTTTGGATAAAAATTTGACTTTCGCATGAAAGTAGCCTCGCGATACTTGCGGCTACATCAACGCAGCTAACGCAAATTTCATCACGTGAATAAATTTCAAGTAAGGCATTTTTATCGATATTTTGAAGCGACGTAGTAAGATCAAAGTAAGGTATATCTTCGTTTATATAGCTTAGAATTTCTGCGTCGCTAAGTATCATTTTATGCCTTTTTTACCTCATTTTTTGCTTTTATTATCATTTTTTTGAAGATTCCATTATCATAAAGTCCAGCATGATAAAGAGCAAAACAAGTAAATGCAATACCTGAAGCAACGTGAAATTTCTTAATACTTTTATTTCTTTTCATAAAAAGGGCACTTAAGCAAACTGAGGCTAAAGTGATGCCCATACCGACTTTTGATACTTGTCTATGAGTGTTTATATCAAGTAGTTTGCCACTTATTTTTGTATCGTTTTTCAAATTCTTCTCCATTTAGTTTTTATTCCAGCAACTTGTATTTTTGATACCAAGGCTTTCTGGGTCAAATTCTGGATTTTGTCCAGCTTTTCTTTGAGCTTCGTAATCTTTGACTGCTATTATCACTACTTTTGAAAGTAAGAATATAGCGATGATGTTAATAGTTGCCATCGCAGCCATTGTGATATCAGCGATATTCCAAGCGAGCTTTAAATTCATTTGAGCACCAATAAATATCATAACGACAGCTGTTATCTTAAATAGCAACGTAAGCTTGTGGTTTTTTGTTAAAAATTTCATATTTGCCTGAGCGTAGTAGTAGTTACCAATAAGTGAAGTGATGGCAAAAAGTACGACCGCAAGAGTGGTAAAATGAACTCCAAATTCACCAAAATACTCTTTCATTGCAGCTTGAACGAGAGGAAGTGCTGTTAGCACCTCACCACTTGATCCAGTTTGCTTTGTAAGATATGCCTGTGAAAATAGCACGATCATACCAGAAGCGATACATATAGTCATGTCTATAAAGACTGCCATTGCTTGAACTAGGCCTTGTTTTACTGGGTGGCTAGTATGTGCTGCGGCTGCTGCGTTTGGAGCTGAACCCATGCCAGCTTCGTTTGAGAAAAGGCCTCTTTTGATGCCTATTACGATCACGCTGCCGGCAAATCCGCCAAATATCGCTTTAAAATCAAAGGCATTTTCTAAAATCATCTTAACAACATCAGGAATTTCTTTGAAATTTAAAACGATAGCAATAAGTGCTAGCGAGATGTAGGCAAGTGCCATGAAAGGTACGATGTATGAGCTTACTTTACCGATGATGTGGCTTTTGCTAAAAAACATTACCGCCGCAAATGCCGTAAGAATAAGACCGATACCAACAGGTAGGCCGCTTTGCGCAAAGCTAACGTTGCTACCAGCTTTGTCGTAGTAAATTTCAAAGGCTGATGTCATGGTATAGCTTTGAAGGCCGTTAAAGCCGTATGCGTAGGTGATGATGAGAATCACCGCAAAAAGCGAAGCCAACCACTTTATGCCAAGGCCATTTTTGATGTAATAAGCTGGACCACCTTTAAATCCAAAAACGTCTTTTGTTTTATAAATTTGTGCAAGTGTGCTCTCTATAAAAGCCGAAGCTGATCCTAAAAATGCCATCAAGCACATCCAGAAAAGAGCACCAGGACCGCCCGCGGCGATAGCAGCTGAAATTCCAGCGATATTGCCTATGCCAACGCGCGAAGCAGTCGAGATCATAAGTGCTTGAAATGGCGTTAAATGGTGCTTATTGTACTTGTCTTTTTTTTCTACTAAGACCCTGCAAGCCTCAAAAAACATCCTAAACTGCACAAAACGAGTCAAATAACTAAAATAAATTCCCGTAGCCACAAGAATAATGACTAAAAAATATCCATATAAAAAGTCGTTGGCTACGTCCATTTTGCCGTTTAAAAAATTTAAGAAACTATCAAGCACCATCTACCCTTTCAAATTTATTTTGATTTGAATTTTACGCCCTTCATTGAGTTTAATAAAAGCCAAATCGTTGTGCCATTATGAAGCATGGCAGTTGCTATTGGATTTAACATGCCAAGTGTCGCAGCACTTAGTATAGCTGTGTTTACGCCAACGGTTGAGCGGAAATTTGAGCTAATTAAATCCATTGTTTTATTTGCTAGCTCTTTTACAAGAGCTACGCTCATGATGTCGTCTTTCAAAAGACTTATATCAGCCGTCGCTTTAGCTATATCAGCACCCTTGTGCATACTTATGCCCACATTTGCCTTAGTTAGGCTTGGAGCATCATTTATGCCATCTCCCACAAAGGCTACTTTTTTGCCCTCGCTCTTTAACTCTTCGATAATAGCTGCTTTATCTGTTGGTAAGCACTCTGCATAGACTCTATCAAGTCCAAGCTCGCGTGCCACCTCTTCAGCCTTGCTTTTGATGTCACCACTTAGCATGACGACCTCTTTTACGCCAAGACTGCGTAGTTTTACCACCATGTCTTTTGCGTTTTCTCTCATATCATCTTTCATAGCGATGACTCCGACTAGCTCTTTATCATATCCTACGTAGAGTAAGGTTAAACCGCTATTTAATGCTTTGCTTATTAAAGCTTCATGAGCTTTAAAGCTTATCATCTCGTCATCTTCTAAGAAGTGCCTGCTGCCGATAACTACCTCTTTGCCGTGCATCGCAGTTTTTACGCCATGAGCTACGATAAATTCAACTTCATCGTGATGGATATGGTGGAAACCACGCTTATTTGCAGCTTCAACTATTGCTTCAGCTACTGGATGAAAGTAGTGTTCCTCGGCACTTGCAGTTAAATTTAATATATCATTTTGAGAAAAGCCCTCTTTAAATGAGTAAATTTCAACTACACTTAGGCGTCCATGTGTAAGAGTGCCGGTCTTATCAAATACAAAAGTATCAACTGAGCTTAAAGCTTCGATCGCCTTTGCACCTTTTACAAGAATGCCGTTTCTACCAGCTTTTGAGATGCTTGATTTAAAAGCAACTGGTGTAGCAAGCTTTAATGCGCAAGAGTAGTCCGCTTGAAGTACGCTAGCAACGCTATTCATATTTTTATTTATAATGTATGAAAGTCCAGCAAGCGAGAGCGTAACAGGCACAAGTTTATCAGCTAGTTTTAACGCTTTTACACCAATGGCTGATTTTTCATTGAGTGAGGTTTGTATGTACTCTTTGATCCTAGCTGTCGCTGTGTCGCTACCTACATTTTCAGCCCAAATTTTTATCCTACCTTCATCAACCACGGTGCCACTTATAACACGGTCGCCTCTAGCTTTTGGTATAGGCTCAGCCTCTCCGGTCATTGAGACTTGATTTACATCGGCATTACCTTCAACGATATAACCATCAACACCTATCGTCTCACCAGCTCCAACTACTACGATGTCGCCCTTTTTTAAATTTTCGGTTTTTACTTTTTCAAGCGTCTTTTCACCATTTAAATTTCTCTCGACCCAGACTTCTTCGATATTTGGTTTTGCTAGCTCTTTGATGAGATCATCGCTTCTGTGGCTAGCACTTTCTTCCATATATTCGCCGATATTTATCATCAAATTTGTGCTATTTGCTGCTAAATGATCGCCCATTGCTAGGCTAGTACCAATGGCAGTTGCCTCAAGCACTTTTGAAGTGATACCCTCATGCCTTAGCTCTTTTGCACCTTCTATTAGATTTGGAGCTGTGGCGTAAAGAGTCACGGCTGATTTTAGAGTTTTGTTACTCATAAATGGCGTTATGCCAAGTGCAACAGCAGCCTTATAGATATTTGCCTTGCTTGGCAAATTTGGATCTTTTGCCTTTGTTGGAAATTCATAGCTCTTGATAAAGTTTAAAATTTTATCGTAGTTTTTATCGTATTCAACGATAATGCTTTTTGCGTATTTATTTACACGAACACTTAGTGCATCAGTTCGCTCTGAGATCGCAGCCTCGATAGCGCTGACGTCGCTTCTAGCGTTTAGGCTCTCGCAAATAAACCTCGCTCTATTTTTACTCTTGTGAGCTAGAGTGATCTTATTTTTGTGAGTCAAGTTCTGCTTTGACATCTTCAAAACGCTCTTTTAGTTCTTCTATGCCAGCATTTATAAGCTCGCCACCTTTGATAATCGCTTTAAATACGCACTCTTGTGCTTTTGGATTAGTCAGTACATAAGCTGCGATACCACCTAAAACTAGACCTTTTACAAAGCCAGCAGCATTAAAATTTTCAGGCACAAATGGTAAATTTTGAGCTGCATTGTTTATTGCATTATCGATTGCGCTTGGCTGAGAAGCTGCTGCATTGTTAGCTGCAGTTTCACTTGCTACGTTTTCTTCATTAATGTAAGGGTTATTCATTATTTACTCTCCAATTTTATTAGTTTTTCTGCTATCAAAAGACCGCCGATACCAGCTGCTGTAAAAGCTGCCGCATTTAGATATTTTTTTTGTGCTATTAAATTTGAAGCATGAATGCCAACAGCACCTACAAAACCACCTGTTACAGCGTATTTTGCTATCTTTTTAGCGACATCTTTTTTAGTCGCTCTATTATTTAGATAGTCGCTAAAGCCAAGTGCAGCTGCACCCATGCCAGCGATTAAAGCTCCGCTGATGAAGTGATCAAATGGAAGTCTTGTGCTTGAAAGTGTAAAAAGACTATTTTCTTGCATTCTCTATCCTTAAGCTATATCGTTTGGTGTGATAGCTTTTGGAGCGGCTGGCTTTTTAGCGCGTGGTTTTCTTGTTTTCTTTACCACTTTTTCAGCCTCTTTTTCTACTTTTTTAGCACCACGTTTTGCTTTTTTCTCTTCTTTTACTATAAAGTCTTTTGCATCTTTTGCAACACTTTTACCTTTTTTGTAAAGATCTTTTGCGGCCTCTTTGCCTTTATCAAAGCCATCTTGGGCGTACTCTTTGATCTTATCTCTTTTATTCCAAGCAGCTATTGCTAAACCGCCTACTGCTAAACCTGCTAAAAATGGTAATGCCATTTTAAATCCTTTCTTTGTTTGATTTTGTAAATTATTCATTTTCTTCATCCTTATTAAAATTTTTGCTAACTACTGAAATACCTAATGCCCCAAGCGCAAGTCCGCTAAAAAACGAGAAATTTGGATTATTGGTTATCTTTGCTAACTCATTTTTATCAGCTTTGCCACTTGCGATATTTTGCAAGCTTTTAGTTATCTCATTAAAGTCGTTTTGATAGTTTTCTAAAATATTTGTT
This sequence comes from Campylobacter concisus, assembly GCF_001298465.1. NCBI lineage: Bacteria > Pseudomonadati > Campylobacterota > Epsilonproteobacteria > Campylobacterales > Campylobacteraceae > Campylobacter > Campylobacter concisus. Next base: position 1,132,041 of record NZ_CP012541.1, on the reverse strand, counting down.
ATGCCATTTTGCTCAAAATTTTGTGAAATTTCATTTAAATTTAGCTCATTTTTTATTTCACAGCCACTATAAATTTCTTTTAAGCGTTGTTTTAAAGAGGCGACGTATTCGTTATTTGAAGTAGCCCAAAGTCTAAAAAATAGATCTTTTAGCTCCTCGTCATCTAAGCTTTCACAAAATTTTTCATACATTTTATTTAGCTCTAACTCATAGTTTAAAGCTTGTATTAGCGCATCTTCTTTATTTTTTGCTGGCAAAAATATAGCTTCATTTTCGCAAGCAAGCTCATAATCATGCGTACTCGCAAATTTTTCTATCAAGATGATCGCATTTTTTCTGATATTTGCGATCTCGTTAAAAACATCACCAAATAAAACTAAATTTTCATATAAACTAAGTGCGTTTTTTTCGCTGGTGTATGATGCATTTAAAAGTTCATTAAGCATATTTTACTTCTTTTGCAACTTCATTTACTCTAGTTGAAATCTCTTCTAAATTTTGCCCTTTTAAAAGATCTTCCCAAAGGTTTTTTGGAAAAATTTCATGATCATATTCGATCGTTACAGAGCCGATTAGCTTGTTAAATTTTACATTTTTTATACCATTTATCTGAGCTATCACATCATCTAGGCTAGCTAAATTTACGCTGCTACTTAGCTCTTTTATCTTTGGACTAACTCTTACTCTTAGTCTACCGTTTGTGTGAGCTATCATTGAAAAATAGCTTGCAACTTGTGCTAAAGTTTGTGTTTTTATATCCATTTTTATCCTTTTTTTTAATTGCGTATTATCTATTTCATAGCTTAAATAAACCTGAAATTTTTTTGTTTTTCATTATCAAAAAGTAAAATGAAATGATAAAATTTAATTTCCATTTTTCTCTTGGCAATCACTGCAAATACCATAAAGTATCATCGTATGTGACTGCTCGCTAAAATTTTTTTCTTTGCAAATTTGCTCTTGTCTTTGCTCTATCATCTCATCTTCAAAATCAACTATCTTTTCACAAATTTCACATATCAAATGATCGTGCGAGGATTTTAAATTTAACTCAAATTTTTTTACTCCATTTTCTTCAAAACAATTTGCAAGATGATGCATTTCGAGAAAATTTAAAAACGAGTAAATTGATGTCATTGAAATTTCATTCTTGTGGATTTTGTAAATTTCTGAAGAAATTTCTTGAGCACTTAGATGAGAGTTGCTAATGAAAAGTACATGCAAAATTTGTTCTTTTAACTCTGAGCTTTTCTGCCCAAAGGCTTCTAAAAACTCTTTAAAATGCTTATAAAATAGTTCAAAATTATCCACAAAAACCTAACTAAAATGATAATGAATATAAGGATTTTACAACTTTACTTATAAAAAAAGCATAAAATTTCTTACGAATTTCAAGTAAAGTATTTTATAAGATTGTTTTGGTATAGTGTCGCATTTTTTAAATCAAAATTAAGGAATAAAATGACTTACGACGAGCTTGAATTAGACGCCGTTTTGTTAGAGGTTTTAGAAAATAGAGGCAGTTTTGATTCTATGGACGATGAGGAGCTTTACGAGCTTATAGAACAAGTTGCACAATATACAGATGGCGATTACGAAGAAGCGTTTGAGTATATGACTCAATTTTCTCCAATCCCTAAAAAACGCTTTGTTTCACTATTTATGGTTTAGCAAAAAGCTAAGCCATAACTTCTATAAAATTAATCAAAAAAGTAAAAATAAAAAGAGCTCTTGACCCACTTAATGAGCCAAGAAATTTGAGCTATAAGAAGTATTTTGAGATTATTTCTTTAAATTTGAGAGTATATTTACTAGCTTTTGGGCTATTATTGTAGATATTCTCAAAATCATACATTCGCTCATAGTAATCATTTGTATCTTGTCTATTTATTTTTAGCCTTGCCACATCTAGGCTAACGCCTACAAAAGCACCACTTGTCTTGCCACGCTCCTCAGCAAATGCTGAAATTTCAGGCAAATCACTTGTGATCGCTACTTCATTACCAACGCCACCAGTTGCTTCTGCTTTTAGACTGATCGTATCTTTTGCATTAAATAAATTTGCATAAGCTTCTGAATTTTTAAATAAGATGATCATGTCAGCTGAGCTGTAACCAATCTGCAAGCCTATACTTCCGGATGTGTAATTTACAAAAAATGGGCTTGACCATTCACCATCATCGTTTTTAGCGATAAATACGCCTTTGCCTGTTGAGCCAGTTACAACAGCGCCTGCTTTTGTTACATCAGGGATTATGGCGATCGCTTTTATGCCTTCAAATTTAGTGTTTGGCTTTAAATTTCTTGCACCAAAAGCATTTAAAATATTTATTGCATTTTTTAGCTTTTGATTTTGGATCACATCAGCATTTAAGTTTGGCGTGAAAAATAAACCAGCAAGAAATATGATTAATAGTCTTTTCATTAAAATTCCTTCCTTAAATTTTTCGTTATTATAGCCTAAAATAAACTAATGGTAAAAATAGTATTAATGATTTTTTATGAGAGTTCATTATAAAATGCGACCTTTTAAGGGAAAAATATGAGTTTAATACTTTTTGTCGAATACGTCGGTATCGCATCAGCTGCACTTAGCGGGTTTTTATTTGCAGTGAAAAAGGAATGCGACTGGCTTGGAGTCTTTTTGTCTGCATTTTTGACCGCACTTGGTGGCGGTATCATGCGTGATATGCTCGTTGGCAGGGCGGTTTATTCATTTACGCACTATATGCCAGTAAGCGTTGTTATTTTTATGTTGATTGTTTCAAGAGTGGCAAATTTACACATAAAAAGAGAAGGTTTGGAGCGAAAATTTGTATTCATTTTCGCAGATGCGATCGATGTTATCTGTTTTTCGATCGTTGGCGCGATGGTTGCTATTGAGTACAACTACAACATCTTTGGCGTCATGATGATCGCCTTTTTTAACGGCGTTGGCGGCGGTATCTTAAGAGATATTTTGCTAAATGAAATTCCATGGTTTTTACGCACTGGACTTTACGGCACGATAAGCCTTGGCGTTGGGCTTGCTTACTTTGTGCTATATCATCTAGGCCTAACCAATATATTTTTTACTATGCTCTTGCTTGCTGCTGGCATAACGGTTAGGATGTTTGCGTTTTACAGAGGCTGGAAGCTACCTGATCTATGAAATTTAGCGAGTTTTTTGATATCTGGGCCAATGAAAACTACTATAAATTCGGCGTAGATATCGGCAAAAAGGGCGATTTTTATACAAATGTAAGCGTTGGCTATCTCTTTGGTGCTTGCCTTGCAAACTACTTTTTAAAGCTGCTTAGAAAAGGCGAAATTTCTAGCTCTTGTAAGGTTGTGGAGATCGGCGCAAACTCAGGTGAAATGCTAGCTGATTTTGTTCAAGGAATTTTTACACTCGAGCCAGAGATCTTAAAAAATTTAGAGTTTATTATCATTGAGCCTCATGAAAATTTAAGAAAAAAGCAGCTTGAAACTTTTACAAAGCGCTTTGGCAATGATGTCAAAATAAGGCATTATGAAAATTTAAACGAGTGTTCATTTGAAGAAATTTTTGTTATCTCAAATGAGCTACTTGATGCATTTAGCTGTGAGGCGATAGATGGCGAAAATATGCTTTTTGTGGATAGTGAGCTAAAATTTTACTGGCAAAAAGCTGATCAAAATTTATTAGACTTGGCAAAGAAATTCGGGATAAAAAAGGGCGAGATATCAGCTAGCTACGCTAAATTTGCAGCCCAGCTTGCAAATGCAGCAAAAAAGGTTAGATTTTTAAGCTTTGACTACGGCGAATTTGAGCCAAAAAATGAGTTTAGTTTAAGAGTTTTTAAAGATCATCAAGTTTTTTCTTTGTTTGAAATTTCAAACCTTGCACCATACTTTAAAACTTCAGATCTAACTTATAGTCTTTGCTTTAAACAAGTTGAATACGCTTTTAGTGAGACTGGCTTTAAGATGCTTAAATTTAAAAAACAAAATGATGCCCTAGTTTGCGACTTTGGCGTGGATGAAATTTTATCTTTAGTGCTTGAAAAAGGTAGCAAGCAAGCCTATGAAAATGCAGCTAAACAAGCAAAATTTCTACTCTCACCAGAGTTTTTAGGCGAGAAGTTTAAATTTATAGAGTTTTTAAAGAGCTAGCCTAGCGATATTGGCAAAACTTGCTTCACAAGCCTTTAAAAGATCGTTTGGTGCTATTTTGATCTGCTTACCTCTTACACCAGCACTCACAAGTACGTAATCAAGCTCTCTAGCACGTTCGTCTATAAAAGTCGCAAAGTGTTTTTTCATAGCAAGCGGTGAGCAGCCGCCCCTGATGTAGCCAGTGATCTTTTCTAAGTCTTTTAAATTTATAAGCTCGCAGCGTTTAGCTCCGTACGCGTGAGCAAGTGCTTTTAGATCAAGCTCCAAATCGCCCTGTAAGCAAGCAACAACGAAATTTTTAGGCTCACACTCACAAACAATAGTTTTATAAATTTGCTTTATATCTTGCTTGGTGCTAGCTGCTACGTGAATGGCTGAAAGATCGTTTAAATCAACTTCATACTCTAAAATTTCATAATTAATTTTTAGCTTATCTAAAGCCCTAGCCGCATTTGTTTTATGTATCATTTTTTCTCATTTTTGCGAATTTTTTGTATAATTATAGCCAAAACTTAAAGGAGGAAAGATGGCTGAAGAAGTTGAAGAGAAAAAGGCAAAAAAAGGTGGCAATGGTGCATTAATGATAATTATCATTGCGATATTTGTTTTGCTGCTAGTTATTGGAGGGCTAGTCGCGTTTTTGATGCTTAGTTCTGACGAGCCAAAAGAGGCAAATATGGCGCAAACACCAGCTCAGACTCAAACGCAGTCCATGCCAGCTCAAAATAAGGCAAAGCATGGTAGCAACGACTATTCAAATATGGGGCCGATATATCCGCTTGATCAGTTTATTGTAAATTTGCTTAGCGAAAATGGCTCAAGATTTCTTAAAACTAAGATTGATATGGAGCAAAGCGATGAGTTGCTAACTCCTGAGCTTGATAAGAAAAAAGCACTTTTAAGAGACATTATCATTAGAACACTTTCGTCAAAAACTTACGAAGAAGTAAGCACTGCAAAAGGCAAAGATAGGCTAAAAGACGAGATCGTCGGCAAGCTAAATGAAGTGCTAAATGATGGCTACATCAAAAACATATTTTTTACTGATTTTGTGGTGCAATGATAGGCATTGATATCGTTAAGATAGATAGGATTTCAAGACTGAAGGCTCGTCACGGTGAGCTTTTTTTAAAAAAATTTCTTAGTGATGACGAGATCATGCTAGCAAAAAACGATGCGACTTTGGCTGGATTTTGGGCGGCCAAAGAAGCAGCTAGTAAAGCCCTTGGTGTGGGCATTAGCAAAGAGTGTGGCTTTTTGGACATTGAGCTTAGCAAAGACGCAAAAAACGCACCAAAGATAAAATTTAGCCCAAAAATTTATATAAATTTTAATATCAAAGAAGCAAGCCTTAGCATAACTCACGACGGCGGATTTGCTGTAGCTGCAGTGATGATTGTCTAAAATTTATACATTTTTACAAAGCTTTTTAATATCTTTTAACTACTTCTGATAAATTTAAAAAACGTATTTTTATAAAATTTTTTAAAGAAAAGACGATATCTTAGATTAAGATTTAATGGAGCTAAAGAAACTAAGGATAGTAAAATGCAAATTTCTAATAACCTCTCAACTACTAACTATCTTTCAAGAGAAAACATAGCAAGAGAGATGGGCTTTCAGTTTAACGATATAAACGAGATACTTAGTAACGATATGGGATATGGTATGAGCTTTCCTAAATACGCAAGGCTTGATAGAAAAGCTCAAGCTGCAGCTTATGATAGACATATATATCCGCTATCTGGCTTTACAAAGGGTGATGAAGCAAAAGTCACTATCATAGGAAAGCTTAGAGGCTATGATCCTGATTTTACAAGTGAGCAGTTATCGGATCTTAAAAATTTCATAAATGAAAGCAAGGGTTTATTTGTAGAATACATACAAGGTCAGCAAGCAAAACCAGACAACGATAAGCCAAAAATTTTAAGAGATACCCCATACACTGTAAATGAATTTTTAAATGAATATCGTGGCGATAGCGATTTGCTATTTATGCAAAACTCAAGGACTATTGATCTGCTTGATAGTGATATGAGCGTTGATGAGTTTAAAGAGGAGTGGGCTAAATATGTATTAAAAGAGCGATTTGATCTAACTCTATCTGGCGAAGATGCTAAAAATGCTGTCAATATATTAAAAGAGCTAAACGAAAAAGGTATTCAGAATATAGATAATCTTGAAAAAGAAGACAACGCTAAAGAGAAGAAATTTACACCTATACAAGTTACTAAAAAATCTCATACCTATAAGCTTGAAGCCGATGAGAGATTTAAAGAGCTTTATAAATTTATAAAGAGTGAATTTGATAGTGGCAAGAGCATGTTTGAAATTTTAGAAAAAGTGGCAAAGCTTAAAGTGGATAAGAGGGCATAGGTATTTTATAAGCAAAGAATGGAATTTTTATAATTTAAATTTCAAAGAAAAAGCATAGATGCTCTCAGACTTATACAAAAGATAAATTTCAAAAAACATGTCCTAGCCAGCAAAGTATTGATATTAAGTCGCTAGCAAGATAAATTTACATCCACTCAAGCACTTGCGTGATATCTTTGGCGTAAAAGCACTTTAGTCCTTGCGTGTCAAGCGGTTTGTTTGGGATGATAGCATTTTTAAATTTCTGCATTTTTGCCTCTTTTAGGCGCTGATCGAGATTGAAAATCTCTCTTATCTCGCCGTTTAGACTTAGCTCGCCGATGAAGACGCTGTCCTTGCTGATAGGGCGGTTTTTAAAGCTACTTATTATCGCTGCGATGACGGCTAGATCTGCCGCAGTTTCGTTTATCTTAACGCCACCTGAAACGTTTATGAAGACATCGTAGTGGCCAAGTGGGATCTCTAGCTTTCGCTCAAGTAGGGCTAGCAGCATATCTAGGCGGTTTCTCTCAAAGCCAGTCGAGCTTCGTTTTGGATAAGCGCTTTCGCAAACAAGTGCCTGAATTTCGATGCTAAGCGCCCTTGAGCCTTCCATTATGATAGTTATCGCACTTCCACTCATCGCCCCGCCACGTGTGAAAAATTTACTCGAAACCTCGTTTGCGCTCACCAGTCCGTGCTGGCTCATTTCAAATATACCAACCTCACTCGTCGAGCCAAAGCGGTTTTTAAACCCACGCAAAATTCTTAACTCTCTGCTCGCATCGCCCTCAAAATAAAGCACCACATCGACCATGTGTTCAAGCACTCTAGGCCCTGCGATCGAGCCCTCTTTGGTAATATGACCGATGATGAAAACGCAGATATTTTGGCTCTTTGCAAGCCTCATCAGCTCAAATGTGATCTCTCGAACCTGTGTGATCGAGCCTGGAGCGGAGCTTATATTTTGACTATAAAGCGTTTGTATGGAGTCGATTACTAGCACTTTGTAGTCGCTTTTTTGCACTTCTAGCAGGATATCTTCTAGGCAAATTTCAGTTAATAAGTATAAATTTTTATCCACAGCATTTAGCCTGTCAGCTCTCATTTTTATCTGGCTTTGGCTCTCTTCGCCACTTACATAGAGCGTTTTTTTACCGTCTTTTGCTAAATTTGAGCCGATTTTTAGAAGCAGGGTTGATTTGCCGATGCCCGGACTACCACCTATTAAAACGAGTGAGCCCTCGACTACGCCACCACCAAGAACAAGGTCGAGTTCGCTATCTTTGGTGCTAAATCTCGTAAAATTTTGAATTTCAACTTCATCTATGCTTATGGCTTTGCTGGCTACTCCGGTGCTTTTTGCTATCTCTTTGCTTATCTTTATCTCTTGCTGACTAAGCTCGACAAAGCTATCCCAAGCCCCACATTGTGGGCATTTGCCTAGCCATTTGCTCTGCTGGTTTCCGCAGGCTTGACACTCAAAAACTGGCTTTGCTTTTGCCATAAATTATCCTTTTTAAAATTTCAACTACTATAACTCCAAAAGTTGCTCCGATCATGTCAGCCACGATGTCAAGCAGGCTAAATTCCCTGTTTGGTAAAAACGCTTGAACGAGTTCTATTTGCACACCAAAGGCTAAAAGTAGGGCTAAATTTTTAAAAATTTTAAACTCATAGCCAAGATAGAGCAGGATGTATAGGATGCAAAAAGCTAAAAAATGATTTGCTTTATCCCACGAATTTTCGATGATCGTGGGACTTTTTGGAGTAAATGCAAGAAAATCAATTGCTAAAAGAGCAGCGAAAAAGCAAATTTTACTAAGAAATTTTACCCTACTCAAAAATGGCGTCCATTAGCTCGTCTAAAAACTCGTCTGGATTAAATTTGATGATATCGTCCATACTCTCGCCAATGCCTATATAAAATATAGGTAGCTCAAGCTCTCTTGCCACACCAAACAGTGCTCCACCCTTTGCAGTACCATCAAGCTTTGTGATGATAACGCCATCAAGCGAGACAATATCGTTAAACGCCTTTGCTTGTGCTACTCCGGCATTACCTTGCGTGCCATCAAGAATCAAAATTTTGCGGTGAGGCGCTTTTTCGTAAGCTTTTTTGCTAATACGAACGATCTTTTCTAGCTCGTTTGCTAAATTTGTCTGATTTTGAAGTCTGCCAGCCGTATCAAGGATGACTCGGTCGATGCCTTTTGCAAGGGCTGAGCTAATCGTATCGTAAGCAACAGCCGAAGGATCATGCCCTTGCTGTGTGGCGACTATTGGCACATTTAGCCTAATTGACCACTGGCGTAGCTGCTCGATCGCTCCAGCTCTAAATGTATCACAAGCGCCTAAAATGACGCTTTTGCCATTATTTTTATATAAATTTGCAAGCTTTGCGATTGTGGTCGTCTTGCCAGCGCCATTTACGCCAAGGATGAGATCGACAAATGGCTTATCAGGCTCGATCACGCGCTCATTTTCGTAGATGAAATAGCTACTCATAACGCGCCTTAGGTCGGCTCTGCTCACTTCATCTTGTGGTGGCAAGTAGTATAAAATTTCTTCCACGATCTCGTAAGCTACGTCAGCTTCAAGCAAAATTTCTTCTAAGCTCTCTTTGTCTATCTTTTTTGACTTCTTCGCTGAGCTTATCGCTCCAAAAGTCTTCTCAAGGCCTTTTTTTAGAAAATCAAGCATTATTTTGTAGCCCTATTTATGTCATTTTCAAGCATCTCTTCAGGCACAAGACCGATGTAGCCTTGAACGTAGTCGCCATTTGCTTTAAAAAGTGCTGACGCAGGCAAGCCTTTTATGCCACCCATTGCTTTTTCAAATAAAAAATTTCCCTCGCCAACCGCGACTTCGTATTTTATTTTATATTTTTGAGCAAAATCTTTTACTTCATCTTCACTTTTGTCTTCAAGTAGCACACCAACGATATCTAGTTCGTTTTTAAATTTCTCGCTTAGGTTATTTAAGTGAGGGATCTCGGCCTTGCAAGGTGGGCACCAAGTGGCAAAAAATACGTAAAGAGTTGCTTTTTTGCCATCTTTTACATCAAAGCCATTGCTTCTTTTTGTAATCTGCATAGTTGCTCCACTTAGCAGCTTTAGATTTATCTCTTTTATCTCGCTATCTTGGGCATTTTCACTCATTTTTGGAGTGAGTGAGTCTTTGCTTAAATTTTCATCTTTGCTAGCATTTTTATCTAAAATTTTGCCTTGCGTTTGTTCGCTTGTATTTTGCTCTTTTTTTTGCTTGTTCTCGTCGCCGCATCCAAAAAATGCAAAAATGCAAAGTGATGTTATAATTGCTCGTTTTAATGTCATAAATTTCCTTTTGAATAAGATTTCAGGATTATACAAGAAAGAGCATAAAATGAGCGTTAATTTAGAAAAAAATGAATTTAGAAAAAATGCAAGAGCAAATTTGATGAAACTTACTAAATTTAAGGCCAAATGCTCGCATTATAAAGCTACGAAAACTCTTTTAAAATTGATAAATTTTACAAATTCTAAGAAAGTATTGTTTTATTTGCCACTTAACTACGAAGTTGATGTGCTTAAAATAAGGCGAAATTTATCGCATAAATGTGAAATTTTTGCCCCTTTTATGGTAGGTCTTAGCTTAGAGATGGTAAGATTGCGACTGCCATTTATAACTTATAAATTTAACGTCAGACAGCCATCTGGCAAAAAAATGGATAATGTTAGACTTGATATGGCAGTAGTTCCAGCGATTGGGGTTGATGGAGCTATGGCTAGGATAGGGCACGGAAAAGGATTTTATGATAGATTTTTTAACTCTTTGCCCATTAAGCCAAAACGGATAGTTTTTCTTGAGATAAAAGACTTTTACACCAAAGATGTACTTTCAAATGCACAAGACGCGGTAGCAGACTTTTATATAACCCCAAATAAAAATTATATAAAAAGAGGAATAAATGATAGAGGTTTTAATAGGCTTAGGAGCCGGTGTGGCGGGCGTTGGAGCAGGGTATCTCTACGCCAAAAAGATAAATGATGCAAACTACAACATCTTCTTAGAACAAGCAAAAGCAAAAGCAAAAGCAATAGAATACGAAGCTGAACTAACGCTTAAAAATTCTAAAATTTCAGTACAAGAGGCTGAATTTGAGGCTAAAAAAAGATACGATGACAAAACAACAAAGCTTCAAAAAGAGTATGCGAGTAAATTTGATGAGCTGACCAAAAAAGAGAAAATTTTGCTAAATGAGCAAGAGCTTTTAAATGAGAGCAAAGAGCTTTTTGAAAAAGATAAGCAAGATGCGAAGATCACTTACGAAGAGGGCTTAAATTTAAAAGCGACTTATCAAAACAAAGTAGAAGAGGCGATAAGAGTGCTTGAGCACGCTGCTGGTTTAACGGAGGAAGAGGCAAAAGAGGTCGTGCTTAAAAAGGTCGAAGAGAAGTCACGTGCTGACATCGCTCACATCGTTAGAAAGTACGAAGAAGAGGCAAAAAGAGAGGCTAAAAAGAGAGTTAATTACATCTTGGCGCAGGCTACGTCAAGATTTGCTGGAGAATTTGCAGCTGAGCGTCTGATAAATGTCGTAAATATTAAAAACGATGAGCTAAAAGGTAGGATCATTGGCAAAGAGGGACGTAATATCAAGACCCTTGAAATGGTGCTTGGTGTTGATATTATCATTGATGACACACCACATGCGATCATCTTAAGCAGCTTTAACCTTTACAGACGTGCGATCGCAACAAGAGTGATCGAGCTTTTGGTGGAGGATGGAAGAATTCAGCCAGCAAGGATAGAAGATCTTCACAAAAAAGTGACTGAAGAATTTGAGCAAAGCATACAAGAAGAGGGCGAAAATATCGTCATGGATCTTGGTCTAAATAAAATTCATCCAGAGATCGTAAAACTAATAGGCAAGCTTAAATTTAGAGCGAGCTACGGACAAAATGCCCTAGCGCACAGCCTTGAAGTAGCTCACCTTGCTGGCATCATCGCAGCTGAGTGTGGCGGAGATGAGAAGCTTGCAAAAAGAGCTGGCATACTTCACGATATTGGTAAGGCGCTAACTCACGAGTATGAGGGCAGTCACGTTGATCTTGGAGCAGAAATTTGTAAGCGCTACAAAGAGCATCCAGTAGTCATCAACGCTATCTACGCTCACCACGGCCACGAAGAGGCAACAAGTATAGAAAGTGCGGCTGTTTGCGCAGCTGACGCACTAAGTGCAGCTCGTCCAGGTGCAAGGCGCGAGGTGCTTGAGAGCTTCCTAAAACGTGTCGAAGAGATCGAGAACATCGCAAAAAGTAAAGATGGCATCAAACAAGCTTATGCGATAAATGCAGGCCGTGAGATTCGTGTCATCGCAAATGCTAAACTCATAAACGACGACGAGGCAGTGCTTGTAGCAAAAGAGATAGCTCAAGAGATTGAGAGTAAGGTGCAGTATCCTGGTGAGATAAAAGTAAGCGTCATCAGAGAGACTCGCGCTGTTGATTTTGCGAAATAACGGCAAGATATGAAATTTCTTTTTTCAATTTTATTATTTTTCTCACTTGGCTTTGCCAGCGAGGAGCTCGTGCTAGATTCGGCAAACTCGTTTATAACAACTATGAGAGGCGCTAGAAACGCTCCTATAAAAGAGCTAATCGAGCAGTCAAAAGCGACGATCATCTTTCCAAGTGTTAAAAAGGTCGGTTTTGTAGTTGGTGGCATGGGCGGAGATGGCATCATGGTTGTTGGCAACATTAACTCGCCAAGTGAAATTTTACCAGTTAGCATAAGTGGCGGCAGTATCGGTATACAGCTTGGTTATGAAGATAGTTCACTTGTACTTTTTATATTTAAAGATAGCATTATCCACGATATTAAAGATGCCAAGATCACGCTTGATACAAAGCTTTCAGTAGCTTTTGGTGACATTGGACGCAATTACAGTAAAGTAAGCGATTTTAAATTTTCAAGTGATATTTACGCATATGCCGCAAATGATGGTTTCTTTGCGGGAGCTAGCTTTGGTGGAGCAGTCATCAGTGCAAGAGAAGAAATTTTAAAGCAAAGTGGCTATGCCTATGAACAGCTAATAGCCTCCGCATCTAAACTTTTAGGAGATTAATGCAAGATATCATAAACTCAGTTTCAACATACGGCTATATTGTATTGTTTTTTTATAGCCTTGGTGGCGGTATGGTTGCATTAATCGCCGCTGGAATTTTAAGTTTTGCCGGTAAGATGGATATCACTCTTAGTATAATTGTCGCTGCTGTGGCAAATACAATCGGCGACACGCTAATTTTTTATCTCGCAAGATTTAATAAAAGCTCACTTATGCCTTATATCAAAAATCATAAAAGAAAGCTTGCTTATGCAGGAATTTTGGCCAAAAAACACGGCGATAAGATAATATTTATCAAAAAATTTATCTACGGCGTCAAAACTTTGGTTCCTATCGCGCTTGGACTTACGAAATATTCATTTTATAAATTTAGCATTATAAATTTGATCTCGTCAGTGCTTTGGGCGGCCATTATCGGATTTGCCAGCTTTAAAGCGGGTGATTATTTTGTAGGTGCAAGCGACTATCTTGGCGAGCATGGATATATTATGCCTCTTGCTATGGTTTGTTTGTTGCTTGGAATTTGGTTTTTTTTACAACATATTACAAAAAGGAGAAAAGCATGAAAAAGGTGATATCTGCTTTAATCGTAGTTATCATGGTAGCCATTGGAGCGGTTTATTTTGCTTCAAATGAGGTGGAGAAAAACTATCAAAGGATAGTGAATGATCTAAATAATATTAAGGGCTTTAAAATTTCTAATAACAATTACAAAAAAGGTTTTTTTGGCTCAAAAGGATCATTTGATTTTAGTGTTTCAAAAGATCTTTTGGAAAATATATTTGGTAAAAATGTAAATGAGGATTTGGTTTTTAAAGTAGAAAATGAAATTTCTCATACAGCGCTTGCTTTTATAGATGGCTTTGAAATAGACTCAAAAATTTCTATCCAAAACGATATGATTAAAAACATTATCGCAACATTCATGGGTTCAAACGTCATTGCAACAACTAAAACAAAAGTTAGCTTAACTGGCGATAAAGATGTGGATATTAAATTTAGCAATATTGAATTTAATGATAAGCAAAAAACTGCATTTAATACAAAAGATATAAAGATTGGTATGACGCTTGATTCAAAAGATAGTATAAACAGCTTAAAGGTTGAAGCAGATAAGATTGTTTTGAAAGATTTTAGTGAATACAATAAAGTTGATCTAAATATCGAAGGGTTCTATATTGACTCAAGTTATAAAGAGCCAGTTAAGATTTCAAAAATTTTAGAGAGTCAGCTTGTACCTTATCTAGCAAAAGTTAAATTTAAAAGGGTGTCTTTCGCATCTAATGATGTAAGTAATGTTTTGATAGATGACTTTAAGTATGACTCAAAATTTGAAATCTCAAATGATCTTGGAAGATCAGACGATGTTATAAAAATAGGTATCGTAGCAGTTGATAAAGTAAAATATACAGATTTTGTCTTTGATAGCAAAATCGCAAATATCAATGTGCCTGCATTAAATAATGTATTAGACAAGCTTAATAATTTAAATAATGAAGAAAATTATAATGTTTTAGCTGGATTAAATTTTGATGAGACAGTAGATCAAATCTTAGAAAAGAATCCAACCATAAAAATAGATACATTAAGTTTCAAAAAGGGAGATAAGGCTCTAAAGCTAAATTTAGATGCAGCAGTAAATGGCTTTAAAAAGGGAACAAATCAGTCAGAAATTTTTGATAAATTATCTCTTAGTGGAAAAATAAGTGTCGATGAAAGTCTGGCGAATTTTTTTGATACATTAGTGCCAGAAGTAGCTTTTGTTGAGCCTACTTTGATATCTGCTGGATATTTTAAAGAAGAGGACAAAAAAGTAATAAGTGAATTTAAATATGATCCAAACAAAAAAGATATTATATTTAATGGAAAAGTTGGACTTCAAAATTTCTTTATGGGTTTTTAAAAATTAGCCTGATTTTTATCTGTATTTAAGCATCACTTCTATATACTTCACTTTCTGTTTTGCAAAACGCAGAGCAGAAAGTTCTTTTAACTTACAATTGTTAAACTATTAGTCAATCTTTGAAATCTAAACAAGTGATCGATTGAGCCAGTCTATTATGATTAAATAATAGATTAGACAAACTAATATAAAAACTAAAAGTTTTTTTGATTAAAAACTTCATAATAAAAATCCTGTCTATTAGATAGGTAATTAATATGGAGAGTTTGATCCTGGCTCAGAGTGAACGCTGGCGGCGTGCCTAATACATGCAAGTCGAACGGACAAGTAAGAGCTTGCTCTTATGAGTTAGTGGCGCACGGGTGAGTAATGTATAGCTAATCTGCCCTACACTAGAGGACAACAGTTGGAAACGGCTGCTAATACTCTATACTCCTGTCTTACATAAGTTAGATAGGGAAAGTTTTATCGGTGTAGGATGAGGCTATATTGTATCAGCTAGTTGGTGAGGTAATGGCTCACCAAGGCTATGACGCATAACTGGTCTGAGAGGATGATCAGTCACACTGGAACTGAGACACGGTCCAGACTCCTACGGGAGGCAGCAGTAGGGAATATTGCTCAATGGGGGAAACCCTGAAGCAGCAACGCCGCGTGGAGGATGACACTTTTCGGAGCGTAAACTCCTTTTGTTAGGGAAGAATAATGACGGTACCTAACGAATAAGCACCGGCTAACTCCGTGCCAGCAGCCGCGGTAATACGGAGGGTGCAAGCGTTACTCGGAATCACTGGGCGTAAAGGACGCGTAGGCGGATTATCAAGTCTCTTGTGAAATCCTATGGCTTAACCATAGAACTGCTTGGGAAACTGGTAATCTAGAGTGAGGGAGAGGCAGATGGAATTGGTGGTGTAGGGGTAAAATCCGTAGAGATCACCAGGAATACCCATTGCGAAGGCGATCTGCTGGAACTCAACTGACGCTAATGCGTGAAAGCGTGGGGAGCAAACAGGATTAGATACCCTGGTAGTCCACGCCCTAAACGATGTATACTAGTTGTTGCTAAGCTAGTCTTGGCAGTAATGCACCTAACGGATTAAGTATACCGCCTGGGGAGTACGGTCGCAAGATTAAAACTCAAAGGAATAGACGGGGACCCGCACAAGCGGTGGAGCATGTGGTTTAATTCGAAGATACGCGAAGAACCTTACCCGGACTTGATATCTAACAAATCATCTAGAGATAGAAGAGTGTCTGCTTGCAGAAATGTTAAGACAGGTGCTGCACGGCTGTCGTCAGCTCGTGTCGTGAGATGTTGGGTTAAGTCCCGCAACGAGCGCAACCCACGTCATTAGTTGCTAACAGTTCGGCTGAGCACTCTAATGAGACTGCCTTCGTAAGGAGGAGGAAGGTGTGGACGACGTCAAGTCATCATGGCCCTTATGTCCGGGGCGACACACGTGCTACAATGGCATATACAATGAGAAGCAATATCGCGAGATGGAGCAAATCTATAAAATATGTCCCAGTTCGGATTGGAGTCTGCAACTCGACTCCATGAAGCCGGAATCGCTAGTAATCGTAGATCAGCCATGCTACGGTGAATACGTTCCCGGGTCTTGTACTCACCGCCCGTCACACCATGGGAGTTGATTTCACTCGAAGCCGGAATACTAAATTAGTTACCGTCCACAGTGGAATCAGCGACTGGGGTGAAGTCGTAACAAGGTAACCGTAGGAGAACCTGCGGTTGGATCACCTCCTTTCTAGAGTACATATAGATATTCTCTCACAAGATATCTATAAGAAAGATATTCTCAATCATCCTTGTTTAGTTTTGAAAGATTGATAGACCTATAGGGGCCTATAGCTCAGCTGGTTAGAGTGCACCCCTGATAAGGGTGAGGTCACAAGTTCAAGTCTTGTTAGGCCCACCAGAGAATTTAATTGGGGAATTAGCTCAGCTGGGAGAGCGCCTGCTTTGCACGCAGGAGGTCAGCGGTTCGATCCCGCTATTCTCCACCATAAAATAGTTTAACCGTATTAAGTCTAATTAGAGAGCTTAAATTTTTAAACTTTCTAATTAGACTTTTGTCTAAATGTTCTTTTAATTAATATTGTTAATAGTCACAAGCAAGTTTTAAAAACAATTTTACAGGACTTGTTAAAGATTTAAATTTCTATTCTCTTTGCATTTAATGCAAAAGTTTGACATCACAATCTATTTAGGATTTAAAACTTATCTAAATAGTAGTCAATGCTTTCCGTCTTGAGAGCTAGAATTTAAATATAGTAACATAAAGTTATCTTTAACAAGGAAGTGATGCGAATTAGAATAATCTAATATAGAAAAGGTAAGCTACAAAGAGCAAGTGGTGGATGCCTTGGCTAGTAGAGGCGATGAAAGACGTGCCAGGCTGCGATAAGTCTCGGGGAGCCGTCAAGGGGCTTTGATCCGGGAATTTCTGAATGGGGCAACCCAGTTAAGCGCGAGCTTAACTACCTAATATGGAGCGAACGAGGGGAATTGAAACATCTTAGTACCCTCAGGAAAAGAAATCAAAAGAGATTACGCTAGTAGCGGCGAGCGAACGCGTAAGAGGGCAAACCGTTAGTTTACTAACGGGGTTGTAGGACTGCAATATAGACTAAACTTAGCTAATAGAATAATTTGGAAAGATTAAGCATAGAGGGTGATACTCCCGTATATGAAAGCTTTGTTTTACTTAGCAGTATCCTGAGTAGGGCGGAACACGTGATATTCTGTCTGAAGCTGGGTAGACCACTATCCAACCCTAAATACTACTACTAGACCGATAGTGCACAAGTACCGTGAGGGAAAGGTGAAAAGAACTGAGGTGATCAGAGTGAAATAGAACCTGAAACCATTTGCTTACAATCATTCAGAGCCCTATGATTTATCAGGGTGATGGACTGCCTTTTGCATAATGAGCCTGCGAGTTGTGATGTCTGGCAAGGTTAAGGAAACCCGGAGCCGTAGCGAAAGCGAGTCTTAATAGGGCGTTTAGTCAGACGTTGCAGACCCGAAACGATGTGATCTATCCATGAGCAGGTTGAAACCGGTGTAAGAGCCGGTGGAGGACCGAACCCGCTAGCGTTGAAAAGCTATGGGATGACTTGTGGATAGGGGTGAAAGGCCAATCAAACATCGTGATAGCTGGTTCTCTCCGAAATATATTTAGGTATAGCGTCATGTAGTAACACTGGGGGGTAGAGCACTGAATGGGCTAGGGCATACACCAATGTACCAAACCCTATCAAACTCCGAATACCTAGTGTGTAATCATGGCAGTCAGGCGGCGAGTGATAAAATCCGTCGTCGAGAGGGGAACAACCCAGACTAACAGCTAAGGTCCCTAAATCTCATTTAAGTGGAAAACGATGTGGAGTTACTTAAACAACCAGGAGGTTGGCTTAGAAGCAGCCATCCTTTAAAGAAAGCGTAATAGCTCACTGGTCTAGTGATTCTGCGCGGAAAATATAACGGGGCTAAAATGAGTACCGAAGCTTTAGACTTAGTTTTACTAAGTGGTAGGAGAGCGTTGTATTTGCGTTGAAGGTATACCGGTAAGGAGTGCTGGAGCGAATACAAGTGAGCATGCAGGCATGAGTAGCGATAATTGGGGTGAGAATCCCCAACGCCGTAAACCCAAGGTTTCCTACGCGATGCTCGTCATCGTAGGGTTAGCCGGGTCCTAAGCAAAGTCCGAAAGGGGTATGCGATGGAAAATTGGTTAATATTCCAATGCCAACTATAATGTGCGATGGAAGGACGCTTAGAGTTAAGCAAGCTAGCGGATGGTAGTGCTAGTCGAAAGGTGTAGGTTAAGATCCAGGCAAATCCGGATCTTTTTAAGCCGAGACCCCACAGGCGTTTGAAGTTCTTCGGAATGGATAGCGAATTGCCGATACTGTCGAGCCAAGAAAAGTTTCTAAGTTTAGTTATAGTTGCCCGTACCGTAAACCGACACAGGTGGGTGGGATGAGTATTCTAAGGCGCGTGGAAGAACTCTCTTCAAGGAACTCTGCAAAATAGCACCGTATCTTCGGTATAAGGTGTGCCTAACTTTGTGAAGGATTTACTCCGTAAGCATTGAAGGTTACAACAAAGAGTCCCTCCCGACTGTTTACCAAAAACACAGCACTCTGCTAACTCGTAAGAGGATGTATAGGGTGTGACGCCTGCCCGGTGCTCGAAGGTTAATTGATGACGTTAGCTCTGCGAAGCGTTTGATCGAAGCCCGAGTAAACGGCGGCCGTAACTATAACGGTCCTAAGGTAGCGAAATTCCTTGTCGATTAAATATCGACCTGCATGAATGGCGTAACGAGATGGGAGCTGTCTCGAAGAGGGATCCAGTGAAATTGTAGTGGAGGTGAAAATTCCTCCTACCCGCGGCAAGACGGAAAGACCCCGTGGACCTTTACTACAGCTTGACACTGCTATTGGGATAAAAATGTGCAGGATAGGTGGGAGGCTTTGATCTATAGACGCCAGTTTATGGTGAGCCGTTGTTGAGATACCACTCTTTTTTATTCTGATAGCTAACTAGCTTGAGTTATCCTCAAGTAGGACAATGTCTGGTGGGTAGTTTGACTGGGGCGGTCGCCTCCCAAAATGTAACGGAGGCTTACAAAGGTTGGCTCAGAACGGTTGGAAATCGTTCGCAGAGTATAAAGGCAAAAGCCAGCTTAACTGCGAGACATACACGTCAAGCAGGGACGAAAGTCGGTCTTAGTGATCCGGTGGTTCTGTGTGGAAGGGCCATCGCTCAAAGGATAAAAGGTACCCCGGGGATAACAGGCTGATCTCCCCCAAGAGCTCACATCGACGGGGAGGTTTGGCACCTCGATGTCGGCTCATCGCATCCTGGGGCTGGAGCAGGTCCCAAGGGTATGGCTGTTCGCCATTTAAAGCGGTACGCGAGCTGGGTTCAGAACGTCGTGAGACAGTTCGGTCCCTATCTGCCGTGGGCGTAAGAAGATTGAGGAGAGTTGACCCTAGTACGAGAGGACCGGGTCGAACCAACCACTGGTGTACGAGTTGTTCTGCCAAGAGCACCGCTCGGTA
This sequence comes from Campylobacter concisus, assembly GCF_001298465.1. Classification (NCBI taxonomy): domain Bacteria; kingdom Pseudomonadati; phylum Campylobacterota; class Epsilonproteobacteria; order Campylobacterales; family Campylobacteraceae; genus Campylobacter; species Campylobacter concisus. Next base: position 1,112,446 of record NZ_CP012541.1, on the reverse strand, counting down.
GCTATGTTGGGATGTGATAACTGCTGAAAGCATCTAAGCAGGAAGCCAACTCCAAGATGAATCTTCTTTTAAGAGCTCATATAGACTATGTGTTTGATAGGCTGGGTGTGTAATGGATGAAAGTCCTTTAGCTGACCAGTACTAATAGCTCGTCTGCTTATCTTTTAATAAGCATCACTTCCTTGTTAAGGATAAAAACTTAATAAGATATGTTTTTATAAAACTTTGTTTATGACTTTTAACTTTATCAAGTAGTGTTAAATAAGAGATTTATCTGATATATCTTTTATTTAACACTGCCCGTGACTATACAGACGAGGAAACGCCTTGCTCCATCTCGAACCAAGAAGCTAAGCTCGTCCTGGCTGATGATACTCTCCCTTACTGGGATGTTGGAAAAGTAGGTCGTTGCGGGCTTTGTTGATTTTTAATATTCTTTATCTAAACAATCATCTTTTAATATTATTTCTTAATTTATAACAAAATATCAAATCTAAAATTTATTTATATTTTTAAATAATTAGACTTTTTATCTTTACATTTATAAATATCTTTTAGCTTATGTTTTTATGCGAGTGTTGACTAAAAACACCAAATATGATAGACTCCAAACCCAAATTTACCCAAAAAGGACAAAAATGAAAAAGATTATATTCTCACTATTAGTAGCAGCTTCTACATTACTAGCAGCCATAAATTTAAACACTGCCACAAAAGAAGAGTTAATGAGTTTAGATGGCATAGGATCTTCAAAGGCAGATGCAATAATAGAGTATAGAAAAGCAAATAAATTTAACTCAATAGAAGATATAAAAAATGTAAATGGTATAGGTGATAAGACATTTGAAAATTTAAAATCAGATATATCAGTATCAGGCACTACAAAGATAGACGAAACAAAAGCTAAAACAAAATCTAAAAAAGATGACACAAAACAAAAAGTAAGTAAAAAGAGTGATGAAGTAAAAGAGAAAAAAGATGGTGCTAAAGATAGCGTAAAAGAAGTCAAAGATAAGAAAGAAAGCCCAAAAGATAAAGCAGAGAAAAAGAGCAAAGCTAAAAAAGAGAAAAGCAAAGAGTAATAAAATCTAGGAATTTATAAAAATTCTTACATAAAATATATATAAAAATAGTTAGGAGCGCATAGCGTTCCTAATAAATAAAATAGATTGGTTTTTTTATATATCTGCCTACTTTTTAAATTCTATAACTTGGTTTGCCTACTTTTTAAATTTTATAAATCAATAAGCTCATCTAATAGATCTTGTAAAGTAATGCTTCTTAAACTATCCTCTAAAGCTTCTTGTGCTTTTAGGAAGTGACCAGTTAAAAGTCCCTCGATCTTGCTACCAAGTGGGCAGGCTTTAGGTGAGTCAGAGTGGATCTTAAAAAGTTTTTCTTTATCATTTACTGCGTTAAAAATTTGAAGGAGGGTTATATCTTTTGGCTCTTTTGCAAGACTCACACCACCAACTCCAGCTACAACATTCACAAGTCCTGCAGCCTTTAGAGTGCCAAGCAGGCGCCTAACTATGACAGGATTTGTGTTTATACTACCTGCTATAAATTCGCTCGTGACTTTCTCGTCTTTGAAAAAATAAGCTGCTAAAACTACATGGATCGCGGTTGAAAACTTGATCCCTACTTGCATGATTGTCCTTGAAATTTTCTCTGATTATACTTTAAATTTTTACTAAAAGCAGTTTATTTTTTAGTTTAGATTTGACAAGCCGACTTTTTGTGTTAACTATGTCAAATCTATAATTTTTATTCTCGCTTGCTAACTGCTGTGAAGCGTTTTTGTATAAATTTTTTGTTTTTTAGTTCGTCTATGATTGCTATAGCAAGGTCTGCATAGCTTATATAGCTCTCATTTTTTGAGTTTAAGATGAGATTATCTCCACCAAGCGTGTATTTACCAGTGTGAGCACCACTTGCGTCGTAGTCGCCTGCTGGACTTACATATGTCCAAAGCAAATCGCTCCTGCCTTTTAGCTCAAAATAAGACTCTGCAGTCGCCTTTGCCACACCTATATATGCAGCCGGGAAGTCTGGCGTATCCATCACCATTGTGCCCTTATCATCTACAAATAATGTACCAGCGCCACCAACTACAAGTAGTCTTGTGTCGCTACCCTCTAGCAAATTTGCAAGATGAGCAGCAATTTTTTTGTGGAGTGGGAAGGTCTCTGGTGTCCAAGCAGCAAATGCACTAATAACTGCATCAAAGTCTGCTAGATCGGACTTAGCTATATCAAAAATATCTTTATATATGACTTTAACGGTGTCATTTTTATACTCTTTATTTCTAACTATCGCTGTGACATCGTAGCCTTGTTTTAAAGAAATTTGTACCGCTTTTACCATTTGCACCTATGATTGCTATTTTCATTATTTATCTTTTAAATTTTTGTTTTTTGACTGCTAGACAGCAATGTTTTTGAGATTATAACCAGCTTGGCTTGATGTCTGTAACCATCACACCATCGCTCATAGTGTATTGCTCTAGGCTACCTTTTTTGCTTTGGATACACATCATTTTTATACCACTTTTGCCAGCTCTAAAGCACCTTTTACCTTCTGGGTCTATGCGTAGCGCGTCACCTTTGCTTACTTTTAGCACTTCACCGTCGATGAAAAGCTCACCCTCACCATCCATAATGATGTAAAGTTCCTCGTTTTGTTTGTGTGAGTGGACAAATGGCACGCTTGCGTTTGCTGGAAGCTCGTTTATAGAAACTTCACAGCCGCTTAAATTTAAAGCTTCTTTTAGCTCGACTCTTGGCTCGTTAGTGATCTTTACAACTTGATAATTTTTCATTTTGTTCTCCTTTTTGTTGTAATCTTTTTATTTATAACTGATGAGCGAAGTATAATATTCTTTAGTTGTAATGTCAAGAGTTACAACAAAATTTTTTTCAAATTTTTATAAATTTAGCTAAAATTCGCAAAAATTTTTTAGGAGTAAATTTGCAAAATAACGCCTTTAAAACGCTAAAGAGCATAGCAACCGAGCACAATAAAAAGCTTATATTGACCTTCGCTTTGGTGCTAGCCGAGAACGGACTTTTTCTAACCTACCCGATATTTGCAGGCTTTGCGATCAACGCAATCATGCAAGGAAACACGTTAAATGCCCTTGTTTACGCACTTTTTGTGCTCATAGCGTGGCTTGTTGGAGCTATCAGGCGCCGCGTGGATACGCAAGTCTTTGCAGGCATCTACGCAGAGCTCGCCGTAAACGTCATCATGAATGAAAAACAAAATGCCAAAGACGATTCCGCCATCATCGCCAGAGCTGCGCTCTCGCGAGAGTTTGTAAATTTCTTTGAGACACATTTTCCTATGTTTTTCACATCGGTTATTTCTATCATTGGCTCAGCATTTATGCTCATCTTTGTCGAGCCAAAGGTTGCTGTGGCGTGCTTTGTAGTGATGACCTTTTTTCTTATATTTTTACCAAGATATATTAAGAAAAATGACGACCTTTATCTTCGCTTAAATGACCGCCTAGAAAAAGAGGCAAAGGTGATAGGTGTTTTTAATAAAAGCACGCTAAATAGGCACTACGACGTCGTTTCTAAATTTCGTATAGCGATCTCAAACAGGGAGGCGATGAGCTATTTTATCATCGGCATTAGCGCTTCGCTGCTCTTTTTGGTGGCGATAATAGTGCTAAGCTCGCAGCAGACAAATGCCGGCCACATCTACTCTGTGATGACCTATATATGGAATTTCGTCATCAGCCTTGACGACTCGCCAAAGCTCATCGAGGAATTTTCAAATTTAAAAGATATAGGCAAGAGGATCGACGCCCAAAAGAAGGACAATGATGCACAATAAGAGCGTTCTTAGAAATTCATTTTTTCTAATTTTCACGTTTATGATAGTTGAGGCCGTTTTTGGCTTCGTTTCAAACTCGCTTGCGCTCATTAGCGACGCATTTCACATGCTCTCAGACGCTGCGGCTCTTTTTTTGTCGCTGGTAGCTTTTAAGATCGCAGAAAAAAGGGCAAATTTACGAAAGACCTTTGGCTACAAAAGGGTCGAGATCATCGCCGCTTTTATAAATGCCATTGCTCTTATCGCGCTAGCCGTCTTTGTCATAGCCGAGGCGATAGTTAGGCTTTTTAATGAGCCGCAGATAGAGGCTAAAACGATGCTTTTTGTTAGTATTTTGGGGCTTGTGGTAAATTTAGTCGTGGCTATTTTGTAAAGTTATGTTAGATATCAAAGTTATAAAAAGGCATAGAAAAGTGCGATTAATTCGTAGTTAGAGTGAGTTTTAGTCAAAATCAAAGTGGCAAAAATTTCTTTACATCACTTTACAAAAGCTTTACATCTTTTTACAAACTCTTTTAAAAGCCGTTTAAATGGGCTTTAAATCACACATCTTAATACTTTACCTACTATATAGACCTCAACGTTACTATCTTCATCTATCTCGTAGCTTTGATAGTCTTTGTTGATGCTTATGATATGAAGCACGCCGTCAGGGCTTTTTTGGAGCAATTTAACCATAAAATTTCCACAAAAGTTTATAATGTATAGCCCATCGCCTTCAAATCTAGCTGTAACGTCAGCAATGACCCAGCTATCAGGGTATAACATAGGGACCATAGAGTAGCCTTCTACTTGCATGCAGCGTAGGTTGTTTGTGTTTTTTAGACGAGTTTTAAAGAGCATCTGAGAAAATGGGACGAGTTTAGTTGTGTCATAGACTTCAATGCCGTTTATATCGACACTTTCGCCTGCTCCAACTTTAGAGCTTAGCTCACATATAAGGATCTGATCCTCTTTTAACTGCTCTATTTGTGAGTTTTTAAGGTTTGTAGGACTTATGGACAAATTAGAAGACAAATTTTGAGTTTGGGAGACATATTGGGAGACAGAATTATTATTTTTGGGAGACATATTGGGAGACATATTACCTGTGTAAAAATTTGTTGGCGTTAAGTTAAAGGCTAAAGCAATTTTGTTTAAATTTTCTATTGTAATATTTTTCGTCTTTCCTGCCTCATATCCTTTTATACTATCAATAGAAACACCTGAAAATTTTGCTAAATCCGCTTGCGTCCATTGCTTTTCTAGCCTGAGTTCTTTTAGCCTAGTTGATAAGTCCATATAATTCTCCTTTAAAGATACCAAATATGCTTGATATGCTTGACAAAGTGTAATATATTACGCTATAATTCAAAATGTGTTTGGAAGCATATTACTTTAAAAAAAGTAAAAAGTTTCTAAAAAGGTTCTTTTAAAATTTATTGTCAAGCGGATAAAGGCCATTTTAAAGGATACACTATGCAAGAAAAAGTAAGTAATATCCGCTTAACTATAAATTTATAGAAAAGGAGTGAAAAAAAATGAGAGCATATAGGGTCAAGCAAGTGACAAGAGAGGTAAAGCAGAAGCTAAAGTATGACCTCAAAGACTATTGCGAGATGAGAGGACTTAGTCTTAGTAGCCTTTATAAAGGTTTTGTGAGCCAAAGAGCTAGAAAAATACTAGAGAAAGATGGAATAAAGGTAGCCTAAATGTGGGTAAATTCAAGGGTTGCAGCTGAATTTTTTGGCATAAATAATAAAAGCGTGGAAAAGGCAGCATGCCGTGCCAAAAAAGCAGGCAAAAAATTTTGCTCTATAAAGAGTAATATATTACTCTTTGATTATATAGGAGGTAATCGTGGTGGAGCAAGTGGCAAAACCCTTCGAATAGATATAGACGAGAGAATTTATCCAGAGATCGTGGAGAGGATCAGTAAAACAAGAGAAGGAGAGAGCTATGACGTGCCTTACAATGCAGCAAGCGGAGCGAAGTCAGGCAAAGGGGCTGGTGCAGATGATGAGGGAGCAGATGAACTGGGCGGAAGAGATGGAGCTAATGCAAATGGCGATAGAAGAGCAAGCAATGGAGCAAAAGAGGCAGGAGAGAGCGAATATGCAAGAGATAAAAGCAAAGAGAGCGCTGGAAGAATTTGTGATGAAGATGCAAGAGATGGGCTTTGTGATAAGAGTAACAAAACACGGAATATATGGATACAAGAAGAGGTAAAAAGAGATGAACAATGTGGCAATGATAGTAATGGCTATGTACTTGCTATATCTTGTAGTAATGATAAGCTAGAGAATATAGATAATGGCAATGGCTGCGCTGCTACTAGCACCATGTATGGTAGCAGCACTAATAATAGCGGCAACTCTTTTGCAAATTTGCCGCTAATAGCAACTTGCGGCGATAAAAAAAGAGCTGATGCACTATGTAAGCGTGCAATAGTTTTGGAGTGGGATAAGGCAAAAGGGAAGATAGATGAGAGTAGTTTTATAGAGTATTTAAATACAAGCAATAAATACCCTATAAAAGTAAGCTCAAATAAGCTCTATGACTGGCAAAGAAAATTTAAAATGGGTGGTCTAGATGCACTTGTGGATAGTAGGAGTAATAATAAGAGCTTAAAAATAGAAGAGCTTGGGCTTAGTGACAAGTGCGACGAGCTAATAAAATCAAATGTAGGCAAAGGTAGGATAAATATAACAAACATCTATAAGGTGCTTAACTACTACTATACAACTTCACAGATCGGTGAGCTAAGTTTTGATGAGTTTTTGGCCAAAAAAGATGAGTGTGTGAGCTATGAGGTGGTAAATAGGTATGTAAATAACTACCTAAAGAAAAACAAACTTCTTAAAAATCTCATACTTTACGGCGAAGATGGCGTTATAGGCAGACAAATGCCAGCACTTGGAGTGAGCAACTGGGCAGTAAGAACGATAAATGAAGTCGTTGAAATAGATGCTAGCCCACTTGACATGATATGTAATGCCAGTGATATATGCAAGAGCATAGGATATGAGGCTGTAAATAATATCTTTTCAAGCAAAGAGGAGTTTGAGAGCTACGTAAGGCAGTGGCAAAAACGCTACACGATCATAGCACTAATCGATACCTACTCAGGAGTGGCAAGCTTTCATATAAGCGATAGCGAAAATAGCCTAGCAATAGCAAGAGCTGTGGCTAAATACATAATAAGGTATGGCAAGCCAAAAACTATAAAGGGCGATAATGGTAAGGCCTTTAAGAGTGAATATATGAGCTCGGTTCTTGGTTCGCTTGAGATACGCTATGAGGCCGTTAGAGCATATAGTGGTTGGTTAAAACCTTATGTAGAGAGAAATTTTAGAGCGCTTCAACATAGCTTTAGTGAAAATTTAGCCGGATATATCGGACATAACATAACTGAGAGACAAGCGATAGAGTTTTTCTACTCTAAAAAAGAGAGACGCCTTAAAAAGGGCGTAAAAACTAATATAGCAAAACTAAAAGAGCTAAGCGAAGTGCAAGAGCTTATGGATCTTTACGCTGAAAATTTCTTAAACGCACGCTACCTAGAGCGCCTTAATAAAACATGCAACGAAGCATATAACGAAAAGATAAACGATGCTGTGGCTATGGACGCAATAAGTCTTAGTGCAAGACTTAGCAAAAAAGAGCTAAAGCATGTGAGTAAAAAGGGAGTAAGCGTGGGTGGCGTGAATTTTTATAACGCTCAGATGTTTGGGTATGAGCGAGTTACCATCCGAGAAAACATAGACAACATAAATGAGTGTTTTGTCTGGGATGAAGATGACAAGAAATTTATAGGCGTGGCAAATGTTCTTGATATGAATGAGGGCGTAAGTGTTGAGGAAGCAAAAGCAGCTAGAAAGCTCTTTAGCAAACGCTTGCGTGATATAAAAGCTGATGCTAGCGAGGCAAGAGATAAGAGCCAAGAAGAGTTTAAACAAATGGTCATGGGCCTTGAAGCCAAAAGAGCGCTAAAGCCTGAGCTAAAGGGCGTAAATAATGAGAGCAAAGAGATCGAAGCAGCTCAAAAAAGCAGCCGATCACTGACTAAAAATAGAGCTTTTGATGATGAGCTTTTGGCTGTAGCTGGCAGTGATGTAAAAAAAGAGAAAAAGATAAAAAGTTGGCAAGAAATAGTCAATGAAACTAACTAAAAGGAGTAGTAATGAGTGAAAGTATAAAAAAGCTAGATGAATTTTTATCTAGTAACAACATAAGTGCATCAGCACTTGCACGTGCAATAGGAGTGAGTGCATCGCTAATAAGCCAACTTCGTGCCGGAAGTTATAAGGGCGATAGCGATGCAGTAAATGCAAAAATCAATGCTTACATCGATAATTTTAACAAAAAAGCTAAGAATTTTCACGCAAACGCAAAAGAAAATGAGTTTTACGTAACTAGCGATGTAAAGATGGCAAATTTCATCATAAGTGAGGCGATAGCCGAAAAAGAGATAGGGCTAATATATGGCTTTGCTGGAAGTGGCAAGACAACAGTTTTGAAAGAATTTGCCAAGAATAATCCAAATGTGGTTTTGATAGAGGCAACTTGTCACACGAGCGCTAAGGTTTTGCTTGAAGATCTATGCGAGGCTTTAAAGATCGATGCTAGTGGTGGGCTAAGCACAAAGCTAAAGGCGGTAGCAAGGTTTTTAAAGAGTAGCGATAAGGTGATAATGGTAGATGAGGCGGAGCATCTACCGCTAAAGGCTCTTGAAGATCTAAGAAGAATTTATGACTTCTCACGCACTCCGCTAATACTTTGTGGCACAGAGATACTACTAAAAAATCTAATGGGTAAAAACAAGGAGCTAAGACAGCTTTTTAGCCGAATTTGTGGCAAATGGTGCATGCAAGGGCTTAGCAAAGATGAGTGTGAGAAGATCTATACAAAAGAGATATTTGCCTACTGCAAAGGTAACTTTAGAAGCAGTGCAAAGCTATATAAAAAGGCTTTGAGGCTAGCTGAGCTAAATGGATGCCTTGTTGATGAGAGTGTCGTTGCTACGGCGATTGACATGGTTATCTTGGGATAGAAAAATGACACTAAAAGAGATAGCTTTGGTGCTAAATCTAAGCGTAGAGCAAGTGCGTAGAATAGAAAAAGGCGCACTTTTAAAGCTATCTCACCCAAGAAATTTCAAAAAATGGCAAGAGATAAGAGAGCTTATGGCTTTGCTTGAAGAGCATAAGGCAAAAAGCGATAGCGATGAGATATATCAAGGCATAAAAGCATAAGGAGAGAGCCATGATAAAGGGAATGTTTGCATCTTACTCAAAGAAATTTTACGAAGTAAGAGGCTTATATATCTATGTGAAAGATAGCGATTTTGTAGTTGATACTTTAAGTATTTGATTTTACAAAGCCCTTAATAGAGGGCTTTTTTAAGTCAAAATTTTACAAAGGAGATAGATGAAAGAGACAATGAGACTTGCATATGTTGCTAGCCCTTATTGGTTTGCAAATGAGACGGACGTTTTGTCCGACGCAGTGCGGCAAGCGAAATCACAACGAAGCTATGCAAAGCCAGACAAGCATGCAAAAAGAAAGGAGAAGAGCTTGAAAGAGACAATGAGACTTGTATATGTTGCTAGCCCTTATGCTGCCTTTAAAAGCGGTAAGGTAAATGCTGATTTTATGGCTTGCATGGTAGCTAAAGAAGAGTGCAGAAAGGTAAAAGAAGCTGGATATATACCGCTTAGCCCTGTGCTTGCATTTAGTGGTGTGTTTAGCGAGGAGCAAAGAGACGAGGTGCTAAAGGCTGGACTTGAAATGCTTAGCCACTGCTCTTATGTATATTTTTCAAAGCATCCAGCTAGTGAGTTTTCAAAAGGCATGGATATGGAAAGAGAATATGCAAGAGAGCTTGGCATAAGTGAGTTAGAAATTTAAAGGAGAAGAGATGGCGAGTTTAGACAAAAAACTAGCACAAAATCCTAAAAGGGCTAAAAAATCTAAGAAAGGAGAGAAAAATGAGAGTAAAAATAGGCAAAAGTGAGAACGAAATAAGCGACAAAAAACTAACTCGCGCGGTAGAGGATTTTTGCGAGATAAAGATGCAAATAGACGCCCTTAACGAGAAGCTAAAGGAGCATAAAGATGTCATTGTTTGTTTTGCTAGGGATGCACTATGCGAGAATGAGGCTACCACCATAAGCTTTGTAGGCGAAGAAAACGGCGTAAAAGTTAGTTTTGGCTGGGATGTAAAAGTAAGTGATGAAGAGATGCTTAGAAATTTGCTTGCAGACAAATTTGATCTACTTGTAAAAACTGAGTGCGTCTATAAGCCTGAAAAGAAACTAAAGGAGCTTGCATTAAATGATGATGGCTTAAAAGAGTGCTTAGAGATAAAGGAGAAAGCACCAGCTGTTAGCATGCTCTAAGCTTTAACAAAGCCCTAAATTTTAGGGCTTGATTAAGGCTTAAAAACAAAGGAACTATTTTTGACTTTTGAAGAAGCGGTAGCTAATTTTCATACAGCCAACAAAGAAGCACAGATAAAAGAATTTAAGTGCTTGCGCCCTAGAGATGAAGTGATAGCTGAGTTTAACCAAAAGCTCGATGCGTATTGGCTTAGCATGCTTGAGCCAGAGCTAAAAGAGAAAGCCTAAAATATAAAGGGATATTAAATGAAACTTTTAAAAGAGATGAGTGAATATGCATTAAAAGATAGCTGCCTAAAGTATTCACTAAAAGGGGCAAGCATAGAGTATCAAACATTGATCTTTTACTTTGTTTCACCAAATGATCAGACGTATTTTAACAACAATTTAGAGCCTATAAAGGCAAATTTACGTGAGTTTTGGAAGATCCACGCCAAAGAGATAAAGCAAAATGGAATTTACTTCACCGACGTAATCGCAAAGCTGGCACAAAAAGAGCCTAAAAAGCAGATGGATAAAGATCTAGCCAACCTCTTTGATCAATTAAGAGAAGCAATAAGGGCAAGAGATGAGCTTTAAGCAAAGAGAACACCTAAGAAATTTAGCCATTAAAAGACATGAAAATGCACTTTTTAGGCTGAAAAATGCACTTGGTTACGATGAGGATTTTTATAAATTTAAAAATGGCAGACTAAATGTAGCTAAGCTTGCAAGATGTGCTGGAGTGAGCGAAAAATTTGCAAGACGTGAGCTTGATATAAGGGGGCTAATATGAACCAAAGTGAGTATAGAAAGAGACTTTTAACACTCATCCATATAAACCCACTTTACAAGCAGATCGTAGAAAATGGAGCTTGGCAAGAATGGCTAATGCTTCGCTTTGGTGTAGAGAGCAGCAAGGAACTTAGCATAAGCGAGCTAAATTTGGCTCTTGATATATTACAAGAGAGGGTAGATGATAGGCTAGGCTTTGAGCCAGACATTAAAGGTAGGCGCATTTTCAAAAAAGGCGCTATCACGCAGAAGCAGCTTAAAAAGATAGAGGTTTTGATAGACGTTCTTGGCTGGGATGAAAATAGTGCTAGGAGATTTTACTACCGCCAGATCGGAGCACTTGTGACAAACATAGCCTTACTAAACTCAAGCCAAGCTACAAAGATCATTACTGGACTAAGTGCCGTTATAAAATGTGAAAAAAATCCTAAAAAAAGCTAATATTTTTTAAAAATATATAAAAAGGATTTTTATGTTTTGTCCTTACTGCGGTTTTGAAAAGACTAAGGTTTTAAATACTATGAAAGGCTTGCAAAACAAGCGTTATAGAGTTTGTGATAAGTGTAAAAGAAGCTTTGTGAGTATCGAAGCACTTTTTTGTGATCCGTACTGGCAAGAGTATGCTAAGGCTACTAAAGAGCTTGGCGATCTTAAGGGTATAAAAAATGAATAACGAGCTACTTCTAAGAACACTTTTAAAGGCTAAATTTGACAAAAACAAGAGCGTTAGCGAGCTAGTAGATGAGTTTATAAAACAAAATGCGAAGCTAGCTAAAAAGGAGCTAGAGGCACAGCTTGCAAATTTACTTATATTTATAAATGAGAATTATAACATTGATAAAAAGGTGTTAAAAGAGCTTGTAAATTCTAAAATTTCATCAATGGGACTAAGTATAAATCCAAATAATCTTGAAGAAATTTACGCCGTGCTTGCAGGTAAAAATATAGCCGTAAATATAGTCTTTGATGAGATAGACATAAGGGCTATAAACGCTATGAGAAATAACTTCTATTGGGTTGGCAAAGAGTTTAACAAAGACTTTAGTGATAGGCTAAAAGATATCATTGAGAGTGCTTTTCGTGGCGAGGTAGCAAGAAGCGAACTAGCACAGAGACTAAAAGACGAATTTGCAAGTGAGCTAAAGCAAAGCGTAAGATACTTTGAGGGAGTGAGTGATCATATCATCAGCCAAAATCAAAACATATCAACAGTAAATCAGGCTAGGAAATACGGCGTAAAATACTATAAAGTAGTAGCTGTGATGGATAGTAGAACAAGCGCTATATGTAGATCGATGAATGGTAGGCTCATACCAGCAGAGCACATAGAAAGACAGTGCGATAATATCATGAATGCAAAAGATATGGCCAGCAAAAAGGCAGCAGCTACATGGGCAAAAGCACCATATAATGGTAGAAGCGATAAGATGGATAGTAACTTTGGCATGCCGCCATATCATTTTAGGTGTAGAACAGAGATCGTGCCGGCATGGGTTGATGAATATGAAAATGATGGCGTGACAATGAGAGCCAGCGAAGCACCGGGCAAAGACGAGATCATAAGACACATAGATAAAATGGGCGTGGAGAGGGTGCTGACTTTTGTAAACGCAAATGATAAAAAGCATAGTGCAAATTTGCTGCAACGTACATCAGCAGCAAAGATAGTCTCAGCACTTAACTCTATCACACATATAGCTCCACATACAAATGTTGAGCAAAAATCAATAGCAAAAACACAAAATGGCTATATTATAATTTTTGATGGTGATAAAATAGACACTATATTTCCTACAAAAGACAATCAAGCATTAAAAAAATACTTTGAAAATTATGCCAAAAAGGATAAAATCGAAGTCATAAAGAGATGGTGGCAGATATGAAATATTTTGTTTTTGATAGCGGCATAGAACTTATTATAACAAGTGATAAAAGCCTAAAGGATAAAAGTGCTGATGTATGTTCATGCGTAGGCGATCTTGCTAGCTTTATAGAGTATGTAAAGACTGCAATAGATAATGGAAGCGAGCATGATTTTTTCTTTGATAGTGGTGAAAAATTTAGCGGAGATTTGTGCTCGTGCTTAGAGTATGTAGCCAAAAAAAGAGCTTAGTAGGTTTTAATGAATTTTAATAGTGCTTTAAAAAGGTTTTTATTTCGCATAGGCTCAGGGGTAAGATATAGAGCGAAGCAATTAGCGCCATATAAAACTGGTAATCTTAAAAAAGATATACAAGTTTTTGACGAGAAGATAGATAGTTTTAGCATAAGTGTGGGAAATACAAAGCTTGCACCTTATGCTAAATTTGTATATTTTGGTACAAGGCCACATGTTATAAAGCCAAAAAAGATGAAGGCTCTTGCAAACAAAAAGAGCGGTCAAATTTTTGGCAAAAGTGTAAATCACCCTGGCACAAAGGCAAACCCATATATCGAGAAAGCTTTTAGCGAGTATATAAGTAGCGCTAGCTTTGTAAAGGCAAAAGAGCAATTAGCTAAGGATATAGGAGATGAGACAGTAAAATTTATAACAAGTTCCATTAATAACATTAAGTGATATAATTTCATAAAAAAGGCTAAAAATGCATTGGTTTATTGCTATTTTTATACTTGCTTTGGTTGTTTTTATGATATTAAATCATCGGGATTTAAAAAAATGGAGTAAAATCTTAGGCTATAAGCCTACATCAGATGAACTTAAGATTATAATTGAGCTTGAACTTGAAAAATATCCACAATCAGAAATAATCCAAATTTTACAAGCTTTTAAATCAAAAATGCTTGATAAAAAAGCGATAAAAGAGCTTATAAAAGATAAAAGAGAAAAACTAAAACATCAAGAAGCCAATAAATTGGCTAAAAAATATATAGAGATAGAACTACAATGTAAAACAAAGCAACAAGATTTAAAGGATAAACCAAAAGAAATAGAACATAAGAAACAAGAATTGACAAAAGTAAACAATAAAATACAAACGATTAAACAAGACGAAGTATTAGAAGCTGAAATTATACAAGAATATCCAGATAACACACCTATTGAAATTATAGATTATTATGAAAGGCGAGAGTTTGATGCTATGCGTTTTGCCTTACAAAGAGTAGCTTACGAGATGGTCGGAGATAGACACACACAACAAGAAAAAGACCAATTTAAAAAAATTATGATTTATTTTGCATACAAAGATCCACTCTATAACGATTGCATTAAAAAAATCATTGGTATAGTAGCCAAAAATGAAGGTATGTTTCAAACTCAAATCTATCAGTATTTTAAAGAGTATGACATCGAGATAATGAGATATGTGCTTTATTTTGCAAATGAACTAGGTGACATTCACAGGGTTAAAAGTGGACGCACTTACAAATTATATACAAATACTTAAAAATAGTGCATTTTTATACTGTTGCAAATTGAAATGTTGGGAGACATTTTAAATAATTGAGCCTTGCTAAGAGTAGAGCCTTTTGGCTCTACTTGGATTTTATCACCCCCCCCTTTATTTATAATATCACCGCTCCGCCGCCTTTTCTTTTTACAACAGCCTCTATCTTACGACAAGCTAAAGCTAATGCCCAAAACCTATCTGCGTGACCATACTCGTTTCTTTTTGCATCATACTTAAAGCTTTTTGTTCCTGCTGTGCGTTTTATGGCGTGAAGATCACTGATTAAAAGTGGATCGTTTGGTATGCTTATCTTTTTATCTTCAAAGAGTTTCTTTAAATTTAGAGCCATTTGCTCCTTTGTGCCAGCTGTAAAATATACTCCATTTACCCTGCTTTTAAATTTAGCATGCATAGTTTCTGTTAAATTTAGACCGATGCCGGTTTTATCCATATCAAGGGTTGCTAGTGGGTAGGAGCGCAGGTGAGAGCTTAAGACATCTTCTTGCTCTTTAAAGCTAGCTTTTGCAAGCACATTAAGCATAGCAAGAGTATATGTATCATCGCTATTGATCACACTTGCAAGTGTTGAACGGTCGCTAACTCTTCCTATATCATACCCACAAAGCAGCGGAGTGTTTGAGTTTGGGCTAAAATAGCTAAGCTTTTCATCTATGCAGCTTTTGATAAGCGTAATAGACAGTAGGCTGCTCTCATCATCTATAAAGACGCATTCATAAGCACTAGCCCATGTATCAGCATCAAAGAGTGCTTTCATGGTTTCAAGGTCAAACTCTAGCCCATCTCCCATAGCTCTATAAATATCAACATGGAACCGCTTAAACATCTTATACTTTTGCTCGTCAAAGTACAGCTCATGAAAAAGGCTCTTTTCTTCAAATGGTGTTGAAAGTATTGTTAAGCGACCTTTAACAGCACCGATGCTTGGCACAAAAGCGTGCCAAATTTTCTTAGGGTTTGGGTACCATGCAAACTCATCCATCCAAATATCACCAGTAAAACCTTGAACTGTACGAAAGTTGTGAGCGAGAGCTTTTATAATAGCGCCATTTTCTAGCTTTATCTCAGTCTCACTATCTTTTGCTAAAGCCACTCCAAACCTATCAGACCATAGTTTTAAATATCTCATTAGGATTAGCGCTTGTTCTTCTGAAGCGGACAAAAATAGCTGGTTTCTACCGCCAACTGCTCCTATAAGTGCGTCAGCTGCTGCCACGTAGCTAAAGCCTATCTGGCGCGATTTTAGTACGATACGAAACTGAGCATCGCTTTGCAAAAATTCTTTTTGATAAGCAAACAGTTCGCCATCTTTTACTATCTCATCTCTTAAAATTTTGGCACTTTTGTCTAAGCTTACTGGTGGCAAAACATAGGCTTTTTGCTCTTTGGCTGCTTTGCTTTTGCTCTCGATCTTATTTAACGCCACTATAAGATCAGCAAGCTGGGCCGTCTCATCAGGGACTAACTTTTTCTTTTTGCTTAAACACTCAACCTGCTTTTTTAGTGCCTTTACACCATCATCAAGACTAAATTCATCATTTGCCTGCTCTAACCACTTTTGTAATGTTGGGCGAGATACGTTCATTTGCTTTGAAACTAGCACTGAGCTCACGCCACTTTTTAATAAATTTATACACTCTTTTTTAAACTCTTCATTATAAGCCATTTAAAGCCCTTTTATATTATTAAAATACATTTGTATTGCCTTTTAGTATTTAAACGTTTTTAAAGGGGGTTTAAACGTTTTTAAACACTATTTTTATCCTACTCAATATTCTTTTGCCAGCCAAGTATACTTCTAGCTTCAGAAATTGAGATGATCCCTCTTTCAACAAGCTGCGTAACTATCTCGCCATCGTCTTTAAAATTTGTTACATCAACAGCACTTAATACCACTTTTATACCGATGCTTCTAAAAAAACCTTCTATTAGCTCTATTTTTGGTTTTATCTCAAGCTCGTTAAACTGGTGAAGTTGGCCTATAAGCTCTCCACTTCCGCCAAGCTGGGCACTTTGAATGATACCAAGCAGACGTGGCGGAATACCATGAGCTGCTGCTATCTCATCACGGCTTACTTCCTTTAGTGCTTTAAAGCTTAGATCTTGTACTTCTGATAGCTTTTCAAAACGAATTTTTGCATCCTTTTCGCCAATCGAGTTTGTATAGCATAGGAGTGTTTTATGCGCATTAGCACTTCCTTTATAGTTTTCACTAAAAAATTTTTTGTAAGCTGCTATTTGTTCTTCGCTAGGCTCTGAGTTTTCATGAATGATAGCAAGATCAGGCCTTGCTCCATTTTGGAAAAATGAGTAGTTATACATGTCTGCTTGCCTATTTGTCAAAATCTGACACATAGCTGCAAGATAGTCTGGCTCGCCGTAGTATCTTGAGCTTGGAGAATAAAATTTAAGATAGTATCCATCAAGTTTTATCTTTTTACCAGATTTGCCTACCTGAAACATTTGCTTATCTTTATTGGTTCGCCACTCATGAGCTGGTATATTGTAGAGTTTATAGTTTGTCTTAGCTCCAGCTTTTTCAATAGGAGCATTGCCAAAAAGCTCTAGGTTATAGCAAAACTCAAATAAAAACTCTTTCTCACTTACATTTTGAGGTAAAAACTTTGCCAGATCGCTCTCATCTATTTCTATCTGAGAGAGCATATTGGCTTTTATTTTTATGGCACGGCGGTGATATACGTTTGCATAGTGAAGCTCTAAAAGATCACTAAAACTTATAAAAGGCTCTATATAATCACCGTTTTGCACATCAGACGAGAGTTGCAAACTCGGAGTATCTGACTTAAAAATAAATTTGTTCTCCACACTCACTCCTTATTATTACCTAAATTTGAGCAAAGACTAAGACCATAAATCTTTAATCTACGCTAGGGGTAAATTTATCTGAAAAATTTTTTAAAACATTAGCAAATGACCATTATTTAGCATTTCTAAAAATAGCCTTTCTTATAAAATGCCCACTAGCAAAGAGCCTTTTTGGCTTAAAAATGAAAGAGGTAAAAAGATGGCAAACAAACTAACTAACCTAAGTATCACGCACATATCTCTTGTAAAAGCTGGTGCAAACAAAAAGAGCATCATTTATAAAAGTGACGCAAGTGAGCCAAGCTTTGAAAAAGATGTGAGCATCGCCAAATTTGACGAAGAAAAAGGCGTTGTATATGGGATTGTGTATTCACCAGATGAAGTAGATACTCAGGGGGATTTTACGGACGCGGCCGAGATTGAAAAGGCTGCCTATGCTTTTATGAAGGATCTTAAAGGTCAAAACATAGACAAGGAGCATGACTTTAAGCCAGACGGCAAAGCATACGTGGCTGAGAGCTGGATAGTAAGAGAAAACGATGCTCTCTTTAAGAGCGAGAAGGTGGGAAGCTGGGCAGTTGGTATCAAGATAGAAAGCGACGAGCTAAAAGAACTTATAAAAAGTGGCGAGATCGCAGGACTTTCAATGGCAGGATTTGCGAAGCGTGAAGAGGTACAAAAAAACGATACTTCAATAGCTGCTGCCATAGCAAATGGTTTTAACGAGCTACTAAAGAAATTTGAAAAAACTAAAAAAGGAGAGGACAAAGTGGAAAAAGAAACAAAAGAAATTTCACAAGCAGAGGAGATAAAAAAGACGCTTGTTGAAGGTATGGATGAGCTTAACAAGAAGCTCCTTGGCTTTGAGAAGCGTATAAGCGAGCTTGAGGATGTCGCAAAAGATAGCAAACAAAGCAAAAATATAGAGAAAACAGATGACAAAATAGTAGGAGGAATACTTTAATGTTAGAGGGACTTGGTTTAAAAGATATTGCAAAAGGCAGCATGAATGCTACTAGTGCGACACTAAGTGGTAGTTTAACTCCAGAGCAAGCAACTAGTCTTATAAATGTGATTAAAGACAATAGTGAATTTTTGCAAAAAATTCATGTTGACAAAATGAGTCGCTTAACTAAAGAGCTTGATGGCTGGGATGCTATGAGGGGCGTTTTGGTACGTGTAGCAAGTGGCGAAAAACCAAGCGATGCACAAAGAACGCAGCTTAAAAAAGCAGGCGTAAAGCTAGAAGCAAAAAGTGTGCAACTTTTTGCAAGGGTACTTCAAGATACACTAGCAGACAACCAAAATAATCCAAATTTTGAGAGTGAAACATTTAACTCTTTTGGAACAATTTTCGGTAATGATCTTGCACTTCTTGGCTTTAGTGGTACAAGTGATACTTATGCAAATAGCTTTGAGACGCTACATAAAGGCTGGATCCAAACAGCAAAAGATAGTAATGACGTCACAAAAGTTACTTATGTCGCAAATGATAGTGTAAGCAAACGCTTAACAGCACTTGCCCAATCAATCAACCCAGACGCCTTAGTTGATAGTGTAATCTTAATAAGCACAGCTGACATGCAGGAGTACAACAAAGAAATTTCAGCGTTAAATGCACCAACCTACCTAATAAATGGCAATGCTGATCGTGTGCTTGGTGTAAAGCTTGAAGTTAGTCCTTTAATGCCAAAAGGCGTTTACATGGCTACTCCGCTTAAAAATTTAGTTCTTGGCGTATGCCTTGATATAAATCGCAACCGTTGGTATGACCCAGAAGAGAGAGCACTAAAATACATCTTTGATGCAAGTGTGGACTATGAGATCATAATCAAAAAATGGGTCAGCATAGCAACTCTTTAAAAGGAGAATTAATGGAATTTATAGTTTTAAAAGATAGTGCGATAGATGGCAGCTTTGTAAGGACTGGCGAGGTCGTAACTTTAGAGCAAGAAAAAGCAGAGGCTTATGAAAAAGCTCTAATGATAGAGCCACTAAACAAGCCTGAGACATCTGTGGAACCTGAGCTATCGTATACAAAGTCAGACATGTCTTTAGTACAGGATCCAACTGATGGAGATGATCCCAAAGATGAGCTTGGTTCATCTGCAAAGTTAGACACGTCTTTAGTACAGGATCCAACTGATGGAGATGATCTCGAAGATGAGCCTGGTTCATCTACAAAGTCAGACAAGAAAAACAAGCAGAAATGATTGCACGAGCTGAATTTAAAGAGGCTTTTTCAAAAAGAGCTAAATCGGTACTTTTCAACCCAGAAGAGATCACAGATGAGGCTCTTGATGTAGCTACTCACGAAACCTACGAAGAGTGCAATGGACGAGTAGTAAAGAGCTGGGCGATGATGGACTTTGCTCTCATTCGCTTAAAGCTATATCTAAAAATCGCTCTAAGCGAAGAGGATAGTTTACTTTTAAGTAAAGCTATAAGCGAGATAAAAGCAAGCCCACTTGAAAGCAAGCCAACATTTAACAGTTTCATTAGGCTGGAGTGCGTATGAATGATCTAGTCCAAATTTACAAGTCTTTAAAACAGATAGCACCTGAGGCTATTTGCATATCAAAGGCAAGCCCTCAGGGCGGAGTTTATCTACTTTTTGATGGCATAAAAAGTGTGGCGTGGAAAAAGGATCGTGCAAGTTTTAGGATCATTTTTGCATCGCATTCACTAGTTGATGATAATTTTAGCGCTCTATCTAGGCTTGATGAGTTAAGGCAAAGATTTATCGCAAAGTCTGCGATCTTTGGTGAAGATGCCATAAGCGAGATGAAATTTGATGGCTTTGAAGATAGCCTTTTTAAATATAGCTTTGTAGTAGAAGTTGATATTTATAGGGATGAGGAGAACGAAGATTTATGAGCTTAAAAGAAAATATAAAAGAAAACGAAGGCTTTAAAAGCCACATATATCAGGATACTCGTGGGTATCCTACTATCGGATATGGCTTTAAGGTTTCATCTCTTAGTAAAGACGAACTCTTTCTAAATGGCGGCAAGGTTGAGCCTATGAGTAAAGCGGTAGCAGATCAGATTTTAGAGATGAAGCTTATTAAGCTCATACCTAGCGTTTGTGAAGCTTTTCCTTGGCTAGAAGATAAGCCAAAAAATGTCCAAGACGTGGTAATAGAAATGTGTTATCAAATGGGCGTGCCAGGCGTGAGAAAGTTTGTTACCACTCTTAATTTAATAAAGTCTGGTGAATATGAGGCAGCCTATAAGAATGGACTAGATAGCCTTTGGGCAAAACAAACGCCAAACCGGGCAAAGAAGGTGCTAAGTGGGTTACTTGCTTAATACCAAAATTTGCATCATTTTTGGTGCCGTTTTTTTGCTATGTATTGGTAGTTTTGCACTAAAAATACATTTTTTAAATGCAAGCATCGACGCAAAGAACCTTGAGATAAAAAGCATTGCTCTTGATCTTAACACGTCAAAGCAAAACTTAAAAGCTGCAAATAGCGTCATTGAAAGTCAAAATGAAGCTATTTCAAAGATGAGCGTAAAGGTAGAGCAAAAGCCTATCAAAGAGGTTAAGAGAGTAGAAAAAATTTATTTAAAAGATGAAAGTTGTGAGGCCAAGCTAAAGGCTTACCAGGAGTTATTCTTTGAGGGCGAGAGATGAAAATGATGCGATTAGGCTTATTACCATTAGGTATGCTTCTTTGTGGTTGTGCTTTTAAAGAGCCAACCATCATCTACAAAGAAAAACTAACACCAGTGCGCTGCAACGCTGTAATGCCAGATAAGCCAAATAATGATGGTAGCTTTGAAGCACACAAGGCAAAGATGATTTATTTTTTAAAGTGTGAGGATCTATTAAAACAATGCATAGGGATAGCGGATGGAAAATAGCGGCTTAAATTTTAGTGACGAGATAAGAGAGACAGCAGGATTAATAAATTTAGCTGGATCATGGGGGTTAAATGAATTTATCGTCTTTATGGCGATTTTTGGCTTTATAGGCTTTGTGGTGATCTTTTGGCTACTTAGTAGATATACGAGCAAAAACACTGATTTGATGATCGATGTGGTCAATAAAAATAGTGAAGCGATAAATAAACAAAGTAGCGCCACTGAAAAACTAAGCGATATCTTAGCAGCAAATTTTGCCATAAATAAAGAGAAGCTCAATGAGATACATGATGATGTAAGAGAGATTAAGCATAGCGTAAAGTACACAAGAACGCCAAGAAATAAAAAATTTAGCGAGCACATAAATGATTGAAGTTGGAATTATAAGTGAAGTAAGAGATGACCGTGCAAAAGTTGCCATTGGTTCGATGGTAACTGATTTTTTACCAGTATTTCAAGCACATGCCAACTCTTATGCAGTGAGCTTTTCACCAATACGTGTAGGAGAGCAAGTGCTAGTGCTGCCTGTGCATGATGAGTTAAACTCAGGTGTGGTGCTTCGTGGGCTTTATCAAAGTTCACATAAAACTGATGCAACTGATAAAAAAATACATATAAGTTTTGAAGATGGCATAAAGATGAGTTATGACAGCTCTAGCTCTTGCCTTGAAATTTCATCTCCAAAGCTTATAAACATAACTTGCGATAACGCAAATGTAAAGGCTAAAAATGTGATGGTAGAAGCTAACGATACAACGATAAAAAGCGGGGATATCAAGCTGCTCGGCAATACACTCATTGAAGGGTCAATAAATACAGCAGGAAGCGGTGGTGGTAGTGGTAGCTTTGAGATAAATGGAGATGTAAGGATCACTGGGTCAATCACAGCAGGTGGTAATGCAAACTTTGGCGGCAGCGTACGTGATGGACGTGGCAACCTAAGCGATCATACAAATAACGGACTTGCGAGGGATTAGTGATGAAATATCTCATTGATATAGAAAACTCTATCAAAGACATACTCCTAACTCCGCTTGGCAGTAGGGTGATGCTGCCTGAGTATGGCAGCAGAATTTATGAGCTAATAGATCGCAAGGTAGATGATGAATTTCGTGCTGATCTGGCGTGCTTTGTGATAGAAGCAGTTGAGAAATGGGAAAAGAGAGTAAAGATCGATGAAGTTCGTCTTATAGGTTTAAAAGATCATAAGCTTAGCTTTAAAGTAGTGCTTATGAGTGGTGATGAAATAGAGGTAAGGATATGAGTTTTATCTATAAACTGCAGTTTGCGAGTAGCAAACATGGCTTTAGGTGGGTCAAGGGAGCTTTAGCTTCCTGCCGGAACATGGGCTATGCTCATGTGAGGAGTAAAAAATGAATTTAAAGCAACTTCCATATCCAAACGTTATTGAGGCACTTAATTATGATGAAATTTTAAATAATGTTAAAAACCTTTTTAAAGAGCATTTAACTGATGAAGAAATTTCACTGCTTGAAAGCGATAACTACTCGGCCTTACTTGAAACACTAGCGTATAGAGAGTTGCTCTTGCGAGCCAGGATAAATGATAGCGTTAAGGCGATGTTGCTGCCATTTTCTACTGGAGATGACCTTGATAACATAGTAGCGATTTATGGCATAGAGAGACTAAAAGGAGAGAAGCCAACTGCGCAGAGTGAATTTACGCTCTCTATGCCAAGAAGCAGCGATACATATTTGCCAAAAGGGCTTATCTTGCGTAGCGAAAATGGTGAAATCGCAACTTTAAAGAGTGAAGTTGTAATAAGAGCAAACGAGCTAAAAACAGTTGGAGCGATCATCTTAGATGAGTTTACAAAAACCAGCAAAGCAAAGTGCGAATATATCCAAACGCCACTACCTTTTGTATTAAAAGCAAAACAGCTAAGTGAGTTTGAAGGCGGAGCCGAGCGTGAAAGCGATGATAGGCTAAGAGAGCGTGCAGTTTTAAGCTTAGAACGTTTCTCAACTGCAGGTAGCGCTAAAGCATATACTTATCAAACACTAAGTGCAAATGCAAAGGTTATTGAGTGCAGCGTGCTAAATGGCGGTGCTGGAGTAGTGCAAATTTATCTAAAAACTACTGACATGAGCGAAGAGACTAGAGCTGATGTGGAGAGCTTTTTAAGTGCCGAAAAGGTCAGGCCACTAACCGACAATCTAAGCGTGTTAAATGCCACGAAAATAGACATAAAGGTAGTAGCTACCCTTGAGCTAACAGATATGCTCTTTCAAGACGAAGTAGCTAAAGCTATATCGGCTCTGCCAACTAGCCTTAGCCTTGGAGAGGATCTAAATTTAAGCTATATCTATAAAAACCTACACACCAATGGCGTTTATAGAGTAAGTCTTAAAGAACCGCTTAATGATAAAAAGATAAGCGTAAAAGAATTTGTAAATTTAAGCTATGAGATAAGCTACAAAAAGGCTGAATTATGAGTTTACTACCTAATCACAAAAGTAAATTTGATAAGAAATTTGACTTGCTTTTTGGTGTAAGGTTTGAGGATCTAGACATTGGCGTCATAAATACTCTTGCAAGCAAAGCTCCAAAAAATTTACTGCCAGTGCTCTCAGCTAGCTTTGATGTAGATATTGATGGACTAAACGAAAATGAAGCTAGAGAGCTCATAAAAAACGCTTTTGAGATACATTACTACTCAGGCACTTTTTATAGTCTAAATAAGGCATTAAGCGCACTTTATGCAGATGCCAAGGTTAAAGAGTGGTTTGATTATGCAGGACTACCTTATCACTTCAAACTAGAGCTTGATGCAAGCAAAAATGGAGTAAGCCCACAGACGCTAAAGAGATCTGATGAGATCATAAACACCTACAAAAACGTGCGTAGCGTATATGACGGCGCTAGCATAAAAGCGACTGCTAGCATAAATTTAAAAGCCTACTCTTACACATTTAGTGGTGAAAGCATAAGCGTAGATCCTTACGTAATATCAAACATAAACGAACACGCACATTTTAAATTTGGTGCTACTACGCAGATAAACGAGATCATAAGCATACCAATCGATGCAATAAGAGTTTTAACAAGATAAAGGACGGATAAATGAAGCAATACACACTTTTAACAGCTAGTGGCATAAATAAACTTTTAAAAACCGCTAGCGACGGATCAAAGATCGCATTAAAAGAAGTTGTAGTAAGCGATTACGAAGGAGAACTAAGCGAGCAGACCACATCAATACCAAATGAGAAATATAGAGGAGCTATAAACGCCGTAACGATGGACGAGAGTGATAGCAATATTCTTGATGTTGATGTGGTAATACCGCCTGAAGTTGGCGGATTTTACATAAAAACGGCTGGCATATACTGCGATGATGGCTCGCTCTTTGCAGTGGCACGTCTTGCAGATACTTATAAGCCGCTTTTAAATGAGGGGTCAAGCAAAGACATCACGTTAAATTTTAAACTTCAAATCGCAAATGCAAACGAGAGCATCATTTTAAAAGTCGATAATAACGTAGTACTTGCCACAAGAAAGTGGAGCGAAAATCAATTTCTAAAGAAGACCGACAAGATAGACGCATACACCAAAAAAGAGAGTGACGACAAGTTTGCGCTAAAAACTGAGCTAACAGATGGCTTGCCAATAGGCGCGTATCTAAGCTATCCAAGTCAAAAGACAATCCCTGCTGGTTTTTTGATAGCAGATGGCAGAAGTCTAAAAAAAGCAGAATACACCGAGTTATTTGACGTGATAAGCTACGCATACGGCGGAAGTGGCGATAACTTTAATTTGCCAAACTTTAGCGATGGTAAGTTTATGAGGTCAATAGGTGGCAATGCGGCCGCTTTAGGTGCAGCGCAGGGTGATGCTATTGATATAAATGGCTTACAACTTAGGAGTATAGTAACAGATAATCTAGGTAATAGAAATGTTTATGGCACCACAGGAAACGATTATAGAGCTGTTCAATATACATATTCTGCTACTGGCGCTGATATAGCTTACAAAAGTGTTGCGGGTAAGGAAGATAAACCAATATTTGCAACATCTAAACCTGCAAACGAAACTCGCCCATACAATATGGCAGTAGTAGTCATAATAAAAGCCAAAAACGTCAATACTCCAATAGCTGGGCAAATTGATAAAACAATACTTGCGACTGAAGCTAAAGCAGGCATCACGAAGCTTAAAAATGCCATAACTGCTAAGCAAGAAGATGCGGCATTGACTGAAAAAGCCGTGAGTGTTGCGATAGAAGCAAACAAGAGTATAGGCATAGGTCAAACTTATCAAGACGTGTGGGCTCAAAGAGAATTAAATACTTATTATCCAAACACCACAGGCAGACCTATAATGGTAGATTTCAATTTAGAGAGCACATCAGGATCTTACATTTTTCACATTGTTGTTGATGATGTAGTAGTAAGAAAAATACAATCAGAACGACTTTATTTTGTTGATGCACAATTTATTGTGCCAGCAGGGTCAAAATACAAAATAGCAACACCAGAAAATACTGCACTCAAAAAACTAAGTATATGCAACAACACCAATATATCTAGCTCTTGGTCTGAACTAAAGTAAGGGAGGAAAAATTAGTGAAATACTACAAAGACAAAAATAATGAGATATATGCTTATGAAGATGATTTGAGCGATGAAATTTTATCTAAAAGTGTAGAAAAGTTTTGTTTGACACCTTTATCGCAAAAGGAGATAGAGGAGTATTTAACGCCAAAAATAGACGAAAGGGCTAAGGCTTTAGCACAGCTTGAAGCGGATATAAAAGAATGTGAGGATGATATAAAACACGCCCTTATTATCGGTAATACGGCAGTGTTAGAGAGCTTGCGAAACGAATATAAGGAATTAATAATTCAAAGAGAGGGGCTGAAATGAGTTACATAATAATCTGCATGCTATCCCTAATTTTAGGCATTTTATTATGTCCTATCGTGATTTTTCTACGTGCTAGAAAATGCGAGGGCTGGGACAGCTCGAATATGACAAATATTATCAGGGTATTTGCTCATCTGGCGACACATCCAGATGACTTTGCAAAAATGGAATACGAGGACGGTAAAAAACCGTTCTGGTACTTAGACAAAGACGAATTCACAGATGTGGTTCAAACTAGACCAACACAAAAGGATAGGAAATGAGAGTAAAAGTAAAAAGGTGCGAAATTTGCGCATCAAAGCTGGATAAAAACGGTGCTTGCACATGGAGCGAGTGTCCTAAGTGCCCAGAATACAAACAGAGCGAAACAAAAGAGAGTGAGAAGCCAAGCAAGAAGTCAAAAAAGGAAAATGATGCTAAAGAGTAAAGAGATATTGCAACTTATAGCGATCATTTCAGTGGAACTTGTGCTTGAGTTGCTTGCATTTGTGGTCGTGCCAGTCGCATTACTATTTTGTAAAAAAGATGATGAACATCTGCCAAAGATATTTAGGTGGTTTGAGGATGCAAACGACTACTACGATGGCAAGTGTGCTGCTATCAATGGCGATAGTGGCTGGCGCAAAGAGCATTATCCTGAGCCAGTCAATAGAACGTATAAAGCAAGGCTTCTTTGGCTTTTACGTAATAAGATAGGACGCTTTTCGAGTGAGATTAACGGCGTCAAAGTAGATGATGTAAATCCATATAGCATACAAACGATAGGTGATCCCAATATTGCCAGTAATGGTGGTAAAAAGAGTGGTTTTTGTAAAGTTACTTGCACTTTAAAAGATGGCAGGGAGCGTTTTGGACTTTTCAAAACGATCCGATACAAAGGCTTTTTAAGTGGCTTTTATTGTCGTATCTATGTCGGATGGAAGCTTATGGATATAGCAGGGGCAAATGCCTTAAATTTTAAAGAGTTCACCCAAGGAGATGATAAGAAACACCTAAAAACGGTGTGGTGTATAAACCCATTAAAAAAAGTAAATCAAAAAGGAGAATAAAAATGGCAGCAAAATTTGGTGTAAACGTAACCGTATCAGCTGAGGCAGCTAGGCCAATAGCAGTAGAAAGTACTACGCCTATTGGTATAGCAGGGTATGAAGAGGTATTAGAAAATGGTCTACATTTTTATATGACAACAGCAAAGGCGCTTGAAGCTCTTGAAGCAAAATACAAAGCAAAAAAGGATGCGAGCCAAGCTTTTAAAAAAGGCTCTATTTATAGGGCTTTGAAAGGTATTGAAGATCAGGCCGTAAATACTCAAATAATTTTAAGTGTATTTACAAAAGATGACGATGAGGACACAAACGATGAGATCACGGAGTGCAAAAGTGCCGTTACAGCGTTTGCTAAAGCTAAATCACGCTTTGGTTATAGCCCAAATTTAATAATCGCACCTGGCTTTAGCCATGAAGATGCGATTAAAGGCGAGATAGAAAAGATGGCAACCAGGCTAAAAGCAACTGGTATTGTAGATCTAAAAGCAGATGACGCAGCAGCAGCCATTGTTAAAATGGGCGATTTTGGTACAAATAGGCTAGTTGCTGCTTATCCAAATGTCAAGGTTTGGGATGATGAAACAAACGCTTATGTCTATGAAGGGCAAAGTGCGAGAATAGCCGGCATGATAGCCCGCACAGATGGCGCAAGCGAGTTTGGATACTCAGATAGCTATTCAAACAGAGTTATGATAGGGGTTTCGGGCACGCAAATAGACGTGGATTTTGAGCTTGGGGAAACTTGCACGGCTGATGAGCTTAGAGCTGCAAAAATTTCTACCATTATCAGAGAGAGTGGCTTTAGGGCTTGGGGTGGCGAAACGAGTGACCAAGATACTATTTGGCAAGATCTAGCACGTGTTAGGATATTTGATCGTATTTCGCAAGCTTGCCAAAAGGGAGTGCTGTTTGCGATCGATAGAAAAGCTAGTGAGCTTTATCATGCAAAAAGATCAGTTAGCGAACTCCTTCGTCAGCTAGTTGGAGCAAAGGTACTTCTTGGATATGAGCTTAGCTGGAGTGCAAAAAACACCGACGCAACTATCACGGCTGGCAAATTTTACCTTGATGTCAGAATGCAAAACAATCCAATCGTTAAGCAGCTTACACTTGATTTTATCTACGTGGATAAATACGGTAGCGTTTTGATGGATGAGTTAAACAAATAAAGGAGATAAACAATGAAAAGACAAATTCCTCAAGTAATCCAAGAAGGTAACGTTTATATAGATGGCATCGGCTATCTTGGCGTAACAAAAAAGCTTAAACTTCCCACAATAGAGTTTGAAATGATAGAGAGCAAAGGAGCTCTTAGCACAAATTACACAACTGGTATGCTAAAGGCAACAGAGGTTGAATTTACAGTTAGTGTGCTGGATAAAAACATGTGGGTAAATTTGGGGCTAAACAGCTTTACCAACCGCATTCCGTGGCTTTTTAAAGCTAGCATTTTCCAAAGCGGCAAAAGTAAAGCTGTGCCTTTTAGTGCTGCCTTTACTGGAGATATTATCAGTTATGAAGTATCTGAGTTTGAAAGCGGAAAAGAGCTAGAAGTTACTATTAAGCTATCAGCTCATTTTGTGGACATCAACGTGGATGGTGTGCCGATGGTGCTAAAAGATAGTGAAAATATGATATGCGTTATAGGCGGAGTTGATTATATGGCAGGGGTTCGCTCAAATTTAGGAGAGTGATTTTTTATACCAAACCTGCTTGTTTTACTTTGATATGTAGCCAAGCAGGTAAAAACAACAAAAGGATACAAGAATGAAAGAGATAAAGATAAAAGATGAAATTTGGCAAATGCACGCACCAAAAGTAAGAACCATTAAGATGGCGGATGAAAATGGTGGTAGCGATATGGCAAAGACTATCTATATGATAGCTGCACTTTGCAATAAGACACAAGATGAAGTTGAAAATTTGGAGTTTAAAGAATTTATGTCTTTACAAAAGGTGTTAAATGATTTTTTAGATGTAAGGGCGGAGTAAATAACGAAAATATCGCCCTTATAGCTCATGTTTTAGGCTATGGATATAGCGAGATAATAAATCTTAGTTTGAGTGATTTTAGTGAGTTTTTAGAAATTTCAGTAAAGATCTTAAAGGCTAAGAACGAGTTATAACTTCTTTGGTTTTACTTAATGCTAAACCAGCGGTGCCAATAAGGCTGCCAAGTATCCCTAAGCCAAAAACTAAGGCAATAAACGTTTCAAAAAAGCCACTTGGTGAAACGAAGAAGAATAAAACGATAAAAATAGGAATAATTAAAGCCATTTTAAATCCTTTTTAAAAGGGATTATATCGTATTTTAAAGGAAAGGATATGGATAACGCACAAGTTGGTATTAGTATTGGTCTAGCAGTAAAAGGGCTAAGTAAAATATCAGAGCTAAAAAAAGGGTTTGATGGTTTAAAAGGTAAGATAGCAGAAGCAAAAAAAGCCATAACATCTTTAGACAACACTAGATTGTCAAATCTATCTAGCCAAATAAGAGAGAGCCAAAAAGCACTTTTAGGCGAGCTTACGACAAATTTTAGCAATCTTACAAACTCGGTAGCCATAGGAGTGCCAATCAAACTTGCCATTGATGATGAGGCTGCTTTTGCGAATGTAAAAAAATATGTTGATGATAGCGATGAAAACCTAGCTAAGCTAAAAAATGAGATGAGAGGGCTAAGCTCACAGCTTGGAGAGAGCTTTAGTAATATAGCTGACATTGCAGCTGGCGGCGGTAAGATAAATTTAGCCGGTGAGGAGCTAGTAACTTACACAAAAATGCTTGCAACCGGCTCAGTTGCATTTGAAATGAGTTCTGAAGCCTTATCAAAGGCGGCCAATAATATGAAAGTTGGCTTTAAGATGAACGATATAAAGGAGCTTAATAGCTTTTTTGATAGTGTAAACTTGCTCGACAATAAGGTTACTAATGCAAATGCTTCTGATATATTTGAGGCTACTTCGCTAACAGCTGCAAATGCCAGCTTAATAGGCCTAGATAGTAAAAGCGCCAGCGCCATAAGTGCTACAATGTTAAGCACTGGCAAAGCTAGCTCAGTCGTAGGCACTAGCTTAAATGCTCTTTACTCCACACTCTCAATGGCTGATAAAAAGGGTAAAAATTTTCAAGAAGCGCTAGCAAGCATAGGCATGGATGCAACATATCTAAAAACAGCCCTACAAAAAGATGCTGCTGGAGCTATAACTACGTTTTTAGAAGCGATCTCTAGAGCCGATAAAGATAAGCAAGCAGGGCTACTTTATGATCTAGTTGGCGGAAATTTTAACGATGAGATAGCGGGGCTTGTAACAAATATCGATGCTCTTAAAGCAAATATCAAAATGGCACACTCGGATGAAGCCACAGGATCTATGCAGCGTGAGCTACAAACGAAGCTAAACACTACAAAAAGTGGCATCGAAAGGGTTACGCAAGCATGGAGAAATCTAGGTTCAAGCCTGGGAGAAACCTTTTTACCACTTACAAATTTATTAGCTTCTATCTTAAGTAAGGTAGCTGGAGTGTTAAGCTCGCTAAATGAAAAATTTCCAAGACTAAGTGCCATAGTTGTTAGCGCTGCAGCCGGCCTTATGATCTTTAAACCGGTGTTGCTTCTTAGCAAGATAGCACTTTTAGGCGTAGCAGATGGACTTTTGGGCGTTATAAGGGTAGTGAAATTTTTAAATCCTATGCTCTTAATAGCAAAACTCAGATGGTTGGCTCATGCTGTGAGTATATCAAGTGCCACGCTAGCTGCCAAAGCTCATGCATTTAGTATTTGGCTAGTTGGTGCAAGACTAAGGGCAACTCTAGCTATCACTACTGCTTATAGTGCTGCCTCGAAGGCCTTTGCAGCAGCATGTGCCTTAATGCGTAGTGGCTTAATGGCAGCAACTCTAGCTATAAGGACTATGAAATTTGCTCTTATTAGCACAGGCATTGGTGCCATAGTAGTAGCTCTTGGCACAGCAGCGGCCTATCTTATGGAAAATTGGGAAAAAGTAAAGGCATTTTTTCTTGAGATATGGGAGAGTGTAAAGCCATATTGGGAGAGCACGACAAAGTTTTTTAGCGATCTTTGGCAAGGAGTGAGCGACTTTTTAAGCGCTATTTTTGAGCCAGTTATCAAGATATGGGATGAGCTCTTTGGTGGCTTTTTTGACTGGATAGCTGAGAAATTTGGCTGGATAAATGACATGGTCGGTGAGGCCATTAAGGGGCTAAGTAGTGCTTGGAGCAAGACAAAAGAATTCTTTGGCTTTGGAAGTGATGAGCAAGCAAGCAGTGAGCTAAAACCAAAAGATGATAGCGGTGGCTTTTTTAACTCTATTTTTGGCTCAGATAGTGATACTCATGCAAAAGAGGCTCCAGCTCTAGTGGCAGCTAGCACAGGTGGTGGTGCTATCAACATTAGTTTTAATGGTGATTTTTTACTTAACTCAGATAATGGCAAATTTGACCTAGAGAGTTTTAAGGCTCAAATAGTAAAAGGCGTTAAAGACGCACTAAGACGTGATGAGTTTAACCGTAAAAACACGGATGTAAGGGGATAATATGGTACTAAATCTTGGTGGGTTTAAATTTAGATGGGAACAAACTAATAGTATTGACACTCAAACAGACTTTGGCATAAGCGAGCAAGAGCGGATACAAAACTATCCAGCCTTATTTAGTGCAAATTTAGGGAGCAGCACTCTTAATATAGAGGGTCAAACACTGCCATATCACGGTGATAAACAAGGCGCATTAAAGCCACTTTATGCCTTAGCCGCCTTACGTCAAAGCTTACCGCTTACAAATGGAAATGGTAAATATTTTGGTCGCTTCGTTATAGTAAAAATCAGTGAAAAACAAGCGATTTTCACTCCAAATGGAGCATTTTTTACGCAAAGTTTTAGTTTAGAGCTAAAAAGGGATTATGATGGATAAAATTTACATAGCTAAAGACGGTGATAGGCTTGATACTATCACCTACAACCACTACGGACATCTAAGGTTTTTTGAGCAAATTCTAACTATAAACCCAAAGCTTAACACAACACTTCATGCAGGCGATAGGGTGTTTTTGCCTGATATAAAAGAAACAGCGAAAGAGCAGGCAAAACTATGGTGAGAAAACCGGCTTTCAAGCTAGAAGCTAGCGGCAAAGACATAACAAACATCATCAGACAAAACCTAATAAGTCTAAGCTTTACCGATAAAGAGGGCAATGAAAGTGATGAAATCAGCTTTACCCTATTTGGCATATATGCAAAGCCAGTATTCGGAGATAGCTTAAAACTATGGCTCGGATATGGAGATGATCTTTATCTTTGTGGCTCTTTTAGCGTGCAAACGGCTAGCAGAGACTACAAAGCAAATACAACAGAGGTTAGAGCAACTGCTGTAAATTTTGCAAGTCCTGCAAAAGAGAAAAGACGTGTGAGCTGGGAAAATACAACGCTTTTTGGGATAGCTAAAAAGATAGCTAGTGCCAATGCACTATCTTTAAAAACAAGCGGTAGCGACCAAAACATAGCTTCTGTTATCCAGGATAATGTAAGCGACATAGAGTTTTTATATGATCTATGCGTCAAATTTGGCTTTTTAATGGCTGTTAAAAATGATAACATCATCATAACAGCCAAAGATGCTAAGGGTGATGCTAGCCAAACCTCAAATACTTCAAAAAACGAGAATTTGCCCACTTTTACACTAAATTTAACTGATCTTTACTCGCTAGAGATCACTGAAGCTAATAGAAACTCTTATACAGCCGTAATAGTAGAGTGGCAAGACATAGAAGCTGGTAAGGTAAAAAGCATTAAGGTGGGAAGTGGGGAACAGGTATATAAGATGCAGATAGCTCAGCCAAAGAGCGATAATGAGGCCTTTAAACAAGCAGAAGCTAAACTTAACGAGCTACAACGCGGCGGAATAAATGGTAGATGTAGCTGCGAAGGAAAAAATATCATAGCAGGCGGCAAGCTTAAATTTGGTGGAGTTGCTGGACTAGAAGCAAATGAGTTTAGTATAAAAGAAGTAAGCCATAAGCTTAGCACGAGTGGGTATGAAATAGACATAGAGTTTGAGGGGTAAATTTTAGTTTTTTAATATGTTTTAAAAGGTTGTAAAAAGCTATTTAAAAACATAAAAATTTACGTTAGAAATCAAAGTGAAAAAATGCGGTTTTTAGCTCACTTTGATTTTAAGCGTAAAATCACTTTGATTTGAAAAGCCGTTTTACATATTTATATGCATAAAAGTAGCGATATAAAAGAGAATTTAAATATAAAAGGAGCTTATCTTCATGTCCTTGGTGATACGCTTGGTTCCGTTGGAGCAATCATTGCGGCACTAGTCATAATGAAATTTGGCCTTACGCAAGCTGATAGTATAGCAAGTATATTTGTTTCGATACTTATCATAAAAAGTGGCTTTGGCTTACTAAAAGATAGCTTTAATATCCTTATCGAAGCCGTACCAGTCGATCTTAATACGGATGAAATTTTAGCTATCATAAAAGGCGTGGATGGCGTTAGACAGGTGCATGATCTACATATTTGGACGATAAGTGCCGGTTCAAATGCACTCATAGCCCATGTGGTGGTGGATGATGTGCTAAGTGTAGGAGAAATTTCAAAGATGATAAAGCGCATCGAGCATGAGCTATCTCATGTTGGCATTGGTCATGTCACTCTACAGTTTGAGAGCAGCAGTCATGGACATAAAGATGAGCTCATCTGCGAGCTAAAAAGCAAAGAAGAGCACGGACACTTTGGTCACAAGCATTAACGTCGCTTTTCTTATGCAAATTTTAAATCAATTTTAGGCAAAATAAAAGCCAAAAATTTAACAAAAAAGTAAAAGAGTAAATGAAAAATATTAGAAATTTTAGCATCATCGCTCACATAGACCATGGCAAAAGCACACTAGCTGATCGGCTTATTCAAGAATGTGGAGCTGTTAGCGACCGTGAGATGAGCTCGCAGATCATGGATACGATGGATATCGAAAAAGAGCGCGGCATCACGATCAAAGCCCAGTCTGTCCGCCTAAACTACGCACTAAATGGAGAAAATTTTGTTCTAAATTTGATAGACACTCCAGGCCACGTCGACTTTAGCTACGAGGTGAGCCGCTCTTTGGCTAGTTGTGAGGGTGCACTGCTAGTCGTGGACGCTTCTCAGGGTGTAGAGGCGCAGACTATCGCAAACGTCTATATTGCACTTGAAAACAACTTAGAGATCATCCCAGTCATCAACAAGATCGACCTACCAGCGGCTGATCCTGCTAGAGTAAAAGACGAGATCGAGCACATCATCGGACTTGACTGCTCAGGGGCGATTGAAGTGAGTGCAAAAAGCGGTATCGGCATAAAAGAACTGCTTGAAGCAATCATCACGAGGATCCCTGCGCCAAATGGCGATGTTAGCAAGCCCACAAAGGTGCTGATTTATGATAGTTGGTTTGACAACTACCTTGGCGCGCTTGCACTTGTGCGTGTTTATGATGGTGAAATTTTAAAAAATGATGAAATTTTAGTTATGGGCACAGGTAAAAAACACATCGTGCTTGACCTCATGTATCCAAATCCTATCGCACCGATCAAGACCAAAACGCTTAGCGCTGGCGAGGTTGGCATCGTTGTTTTGGGACTTAAAAATGTTAGTGACGTGCAAGTTGGAGATACGATAACGCAGTCAAGAAATCCTCTAAAAGAGCCAGTTGGGGGCTTTGAGAGGGCTAAGCCGTTTGTCTTTGCGGGACTTTATCCTATTGAAACTGATAAATTTGAAGATCTGCGTGACGCGCTGGATAAGCTAAAGCTAAATGACAGCTCCATTAGCTACGAGCCAGAAACCTCGGTGGCACTTGGATTTGGCTTTAGGGTTGGCTTTTTAGGTCTTCTTCATATGGAGGTAGTTAAAGAGAGGCTAGAGCGTGAGTTTGACTTGGACCTTATCGCCACAGCGCCAACCGTGACTTACGAAGTCATCCAAACTGATGGGCTAAATTTAAAAATCCAAAACCCAAGCCAGCTACCACCAGTCAATAAAATAGACTCAATTCTTGAGCCATATGTCAAGGCTACGATTATCACGCCAAGTGAATTTTTGGGTAACATCATCACACTTTTAAACAATCGCCGTGGCATCCAGACAAAGATGGACTATATCACGCCTGAACGCGTACTGCTTGAGTATGATATACCGATGAACGAGATCGTGATGGACTTTTACGACAAGCTAAAGTCAAGCACAAAAGGTTATGCGAGTTTTGATTATGAGCCTAGCGACTACCGCGTGGGTGATCTGGTAAAGCTAGATGTCAAAGTGGCTGGTGAAACAGTCGATGCACTTTCTATCATCGTGCCTGAGAGTAAGGCACAAACAAAGGGTAGGGACTTTGTAAAAGCGATGAAAGAGATCGTGCCACGTCAGCTTTTTGAAGTGGCGATACAAGCGAGCATCGGCAACAAAATCATAGCTAGAGAAACCGTAAAATCAATGGGCAAAAACGTCACAGCTAAGTGCTACGGCGGAGATATCACGCGTAAGAGAAAGTTGCTTGAAAAGCAAAAAGAGGGTAAAAAACGCATGAAGGCGATTGGAAAGGTAAATTTGCCGCAAGAGGCGTTTTTATCTGTCCTAAAAATAGACTAGCGGCTTATCTTTTGTGCCCTTTTGAAAGAGTTAGTGAAATTTTGGCTTGATGAACTATATGTTCTATCCGCACCAAAATTTCACGTCACAGCTTTCAAAATCATCACAAAATATCTCGCC
Source organism: Campylobacter concisus (assembly GCF_001298465.1). Taxonomy (NCBI): domain Bacteria; kingdom Pseudomonadati; phylum Campylobacterota; class Epsilonproteobacteria; order Campylobacterales; family Campylobacteraceae; genus Campylobacter; species Campylobacter concisus. The sequence goes on along the minus strand of NZ_CP012541.1, from coordinate 1,076,649 downwards.
TTATTTCGAGGTGACGATATATCCGCATTTGGGAGCTTGTTTGGTGGATAGGTTTTGATTAAAATTTAAGTGCTAAATTTACAAAAAGGAGTGCTATGCCGTTTGTGAAAATTTGCGTGACAAAAGAGGGTGATAGCCCAAGTGTGGAGCAAAAAGAGAAGATGATAAGCGGAGTTACAAAGCTAATAAGCGAAATTTTAGGTAGAAGCGCTCAAAATACCGTTGTCATTATCGATGAGATCGATACAAATAACTACGGCATCGCAGGCGAGAGCGTGAAAAATCTCCGCAAAAAACAAAAAGAGCAAAAGGAAGTAAAATGCTAAGAGCGACATTATTAGCAGTTTTTGCAGCTATCTTTCTAATTGGCTGCATGGCTAAAGCTAGCCTTTGTCTATCGTGCGAGGGCATAGACGGCGTGCAAAGTGCGAGCATAAGTAGCGAAGATAAGATGTATTTTGAAGAGGTTATGAGGATACCGGCTGACTGCAGCGCTTGCAAAGGCAGGGGCGATGGTCTTTTTATAAATGGTGTTAAATACAAAAGTGATGTAGCAATAAACTGCTGCTTAGAAAAAAACATGATCGATACTAATGTTGGATTAAAGAAGGTTTATTTTCACAGGATTGTCGATGCTAGAAGTAGTGCAAGATCGATATATTACACAGGTATTGAAGGAAACAGTGCAGTTTTTAACTCAAACCCACGCCTTGAAGTGCTTTTTTACATGTTTTTGCAACGTGAGTTAAATTCTCGCGGAATCGTTGTTGTCGATACTCAAACATCGCCATATACATATAGGCTTGATTTTAGATTTGACGAGCTCAGAGGAAGTTACTCAGGAGCTTCAGAAATTTTAAACGGACATCTAAAAGGTCTTCTTGTGCTTTCAAATATAAATTTCAAAAAAACGTTACCTATCTCGACTAGACACCATGTAGAGAAGCTTGAGGCTTCAAAATCTGAGCAGTTTGACTTTTTTATCGCACTTTTAGTTAAACAAGCCGCGATAAAAGTAGCCGATGAGATCACTAAACTTTAAAAGGAAAAACGATGAATAAATTTAAATTTTTAGCTATTTTTGGACTTTTTGTTTTGTTTTTAACTGGTTGTGCTCCAAGTCAAAGTGTTGTCGCATTTGATCCGTATAAGGTGGCTGTAAGTCAGCAAAATAGCGGCTTTGAGGCCTATATAAGCGCAGTGCATGACAACCGCAAAAACAAAAGCACCATCGCTACGATCACTGATGGCAAAGGCACAGTAAAAGAATATGTCGTGCTTCAAAACGATCTTGCTACTTATTTTAGCGATTCGCTCAAAAAAGAGCTTGTGGCGCGCGGTACAAATGTAAATGGTATGGGTGGCGTCGTGGTTGAAATTTTTATCAATGAGTTTGAAGCAAATATGAGCGGATACGGCACTGATAATACAAAAGGTAATATTAAGATCACGCTAAAAATCCAAAAAGGCGATCAAAGTATCGTTAAAAATATTTCAAATAATCAAACCAAATTTGAGTTGATTCGTACAGGCGGAGCATTTAAGCCATTTTTAACTGATATTATAAACGATGCAGTCAAACGCACAGCAATTGCTATTTTAAATAGCTAATGTTTTGTGTGTTTTGCAAGAGCTTTACGCTAAATACATTTTGTAAAATTTGCTCACAAATTTTAAGTGAGCCAAGCCCGATAGTAAGAGAACTAGAGGGCTTTAAAATTTATAGCTTTTACGGCTACTCTGAAACAAAAGAACTCATCCACTCAAAGCATCAAATGCATGGATATTTTATATATAAAAATTTAGCCAAATTTACATTTAAGAAATTTGCCAAAAGTTTTAGCTTCCCAGAGCAAGTTTATGCTATCCCTATAGATGATAGAGTTAATTTTGGCTACTCACACACGGCTATTTTGGCAAATGCACTAAGGGCTAAAAATCTAAAGCCTATATTTCACGCACTGCATGCAACCAGCAAGACCAGTTATAGTGGCAGGGATTTACAATTTAGACAAAATAACCCAAGAAATTTTAAAATCCTAAAAAAGATCACTGCTCCAGTTATTTTAGTAGATGATATCATAACCACTGGCACTACGATACTTGAGGCTAGAAATACTCTAGAAAAAGCTGGCGTAAAAGTACTTTTTGCTCTAGTTTTGGCTGACGCTAAACATTAAATTTAATTTTTTCTCAAGTCTCTTTGGATAGAAATTTACATAGCTCCAGCAGTAATCTATTTCGTTAGCAGTAGGAGCTTGCAAAAGCGATAAATTTATAGATAAAGCATAGTTCCAAGGCGGATCATATTTGAGCCGCATTTTATCGCTAACTCGAAGTCACTACTCATGCCCATCGAACAGATAGCTGCACCTTTTGGCTTTAGGCTATCAAAAATTTTATAAGTTAGCTCAAAGCTCTTTTGAATCTCTTTTGACTCATCCACATGCGCTCCGATACTCATCACACCTTTTAGATTTATATTTTTGCACTCGCTTTGGATACGGTCATAAATTTCTGCTGCATTTGCTACGCTTACACCTTGCTTTGTATCTTCATCAGCCGAGTTTATCTGAAGCAGAGTATCGAGCCTATAACTAAGCCTTTTATCGACCTCTACGGCCCTTTCAAAGCTATCACAGCTTTGCCAAAGTGTTGGCTTTAGACTTATCATTTGATTTATTTTGTTATTTTGCAAGCGGCCGATCATATGCCATTTTATATCAGTAAAATTTTGCAGTTCTAGCTCTTTTTTGGCTAGCTCCTGGACTCTGTTTTCGCCAAAATTTCTTTGCCCTTGCGCGTAAAGCTCTTTTACTTCAGTACTTGTGACATTTTTACTAACGGCGATTAGTGTCACGTCTTTGCTTAAATTTTCGATCTTTTCTAATAGCTCTTTTAAAACTATCATTATAAACCTCCGCTTAATCTCATAATGTCATTAAAAGTCGCAAGTACCATTATGCCAAGTAGTAGCGCCCAACCGCAGTAGGTAAGCATAATTAGCACTCGCTCATTTACCTCACGTCTAAAAATCAGCTCATATAGGTTAAAAAGTATGTGGCCGCCATCAAGTGCTGGGATAGGGAGTAGATTAAATACACCTAAATTTGCAGAGATGAATGCCATGATGGTTAGGAGTACGCTGATGCCGATCTTTGCGGCTTTTGAGGTTATATCAGTGATTTGTAGGATACCGCTAACCTCTTTTGGTGATATGTCTCCAATGATTAGCTTTTCAAGACTTTTAAAGATGAGCATTGAAGCCTTTAGAGTTTCATCATAAGCAAATTTTAGGCTACTAAAGCCTGTGTGATAAATTTTTATCACTTCGCCGTTTGACCTAATGCCGATTAGTGGGTGCTGGATCTTTTCATTAAATATATTTATCGTCTCGCCTATCTTTGGTGTTAAATTTATGCTTAAAATTGAGCCGTTTCTATCTATCAAAATGGTGCTTGGCTCAAGTTTTACATTTTTACTGATCTCGTCCCACTCGTTTATCTTTACGCCATTTATTGCTAAAATTTTATCATTTTTAGCTATTCCAGCGCTGGCAGCTGCCGAGCCCTCAGCTATGTGGCCGACACTTGGTGCAAGCCTCTCAACGCCTATAAATCCAAGCAAAATGTATATAAAAAACGCCAAGATAAAGTTAAAAAAAGGCCCTGCAAAGAGAATGTAAATGCGCTTTATGGGACTTAGCACGTTGTAGCTGTCCGCGTCGTAGTTTTTGGCTTTTGGGTCGGTGTCGTCTTGCCCTTTTAGCTGTACGTATCCGCCAAGTGGGATAGCGCTTAGGCAGTAGTCGGTGCCACTAACGTTTTTGGTGTAAATTTTCTCGCCAAATCCGATACTAAAGGTGTTTACCTTTACGCCAAGCGTTCTTGCTGCCAAAAAGTGGCCAAGCTCGTGAAAAAATATAAGAAAACTAATGGCTAAAACAGTCACTAAAAAATAAAACGAATACGCATAAAGCCCAAGTCCAAGCAGGGCCAGCGTGAAGAGAATGCCTTTCAAAACTTACCTTTTTTTGAAAAAATTGATAAGATTTTAGCCAAAGTTTATAAATTTACTCTCAAACGACGTTTGACTAAAAATTTCTTTTAGCTAGGAGAAATTTTTAACTTGATTTTACTTATTTTGAAAATAAAGTTTTTATTATTTATATAAATTTTTTCAAGTAAAAACTTTGGGTCTTACGAACGAAAAAATTTAGCTCTTTTTCATCGCCTTTATATAGGCAAAGATATACTCAAACCCAGAATAAAGTGTGAGCGCAACAGCGATCCATAGCAAAAGCTCTCCGCCTGGCCAGCTCATCAGTAAAAAACCAACTGCAAACATCTGCGAAACGGTCTTTACCTTGCCGGCCATTGATGCAGCGACCTCGACGCCATCACTTGCCATCACGACACGAAAGCCAGTTATAAAAAATTCCCTTACCAAGATGAGATAAACGGCCCAAGCACTCGCCCTACCAAGCATCATAAGGCCTAAAAATGCAGCTAAGATCAACATTTTATCAGCTAGTGGGTCAAGGATAGTGCCAAGCTTAGTTTTTTGATCCCAGCTTCTAGCGATGTAACCGTCAAAAAAGTCAGTTACCGAGGCGATCACAAAAATAAGAGCTGCGAAGTAATTTATCCAGCTCATGTGAATTTGTGTAAAAATGTCAGGGGCATTTACGAGCATAAAAAACATAAGCGGAGCCAGAAGTATCCTAAAAAACGCTAAAGAATTTGGTAAATTTAAACTCACAAATATGCCTTTATGCTTAAAATTTCAATATTCTCATTTAAAAGTCGTGCCACCATCTATTATAAATGTATGTCCAGTCACCCAGCTAGCCTTAGATGAGCATAAAAATAGACATGCTCCGGCTAGATCAGTCGGCTGTCCCATGCGGTTTAGCGGGCTAAGCTTTGCCGTCATATCGCGCACCTCTTCGTAATTAGTAAAGGCTCTTAGTGCGTCTGTCTCGATAGGGCCGCCACTTACGACGTTTACACGGATATTTTTCTCGCCAAGCTCTGTCGCAGCGTATCTTGCCATGGCTTCAACGGCCGCTTTTGCTGTGCCATGACCTGCGTAGTTTTCGATATAGACTAAATTTCCAGTTGATGATAGGCTGATGATGCTGCCGCCACCAACTTTTTCCATGCGTTTTGCAGCTTCTTGAGTGCCTACGACAAAGGCGTTTACTGTTGCTGTAAAGATATTGTTTATGCCTCTTGGTTTTAGCTTCATAAATTTAGTGTATCCACCAGCTACTGCACGACCTGAGATGATAGCATTTGAGATGAAAAAATCAATCCTATCAAAGTCCTCGTCTATCTTTAAAAATAGCTCTTTATAAGTCTCTGGCTCGAGGATATTTAGTGCATATGCTCTTGCTTTTATCTTGTAAGTAGCCTCAAGCTCTTTTGCTTGTTCTTTTGCAAGCTCTTCGTTTGAGTTGTAGGTAAATGCTATATTTACACCAGCTTTTGCAAATTCTTCGACTATGGCTCTACCGATACCTCTAGTGCCGCCACTGATAACTAGCGTTTTACCTTTAAATTCGTTTAGTGTGTCCTTCATTAAAAACCCTTTATTTCGTAATTTTTTATTACTTCTTCTATCTTTTTAAAATTTTCTTTACTTGGTTTGCAAAGTGGCAAGCGATACTCCAAAGAGTCGATGAGTCCAGCTAGATACATCGCTGCTTTGATCGGTATCGGATTGCTTTCGCAAAAGAGTGTTTTATTTATCGTGTATAGATTATCGTTTATTAGTTTTGCTTTTTTGTACTCTTCGTTCATTGCAAGGTGCGTAAGCTCTGAAATTTGATCTGGCAAGAGGTTAGCAGTAACTGAGATAACGCCTTTGCCGCCATTTGATATGATAGGATAGTTGATCGCATCTTCACCGCTAATGACTACTAAATTTGGCTCGTGAGCCAGTAGATCAACGCATCTATCTATGCTACCTGTTGCCTCTTTGATACCGTAGATATTTTTACACTCTTTAAAAAGCCTAAAAACGGTCGCTGGCAAGATATCCACGCCAACTCTACCCGGAACATTATAAAGAAGCACAGGAATTTCAATGCTATTTGCAATGGCCTTGTAGTGCTCGTAAAGCCCTTCTTGCGTTGGTTTATTGTAGTAGGGCGCAACTGAGAGGATACCATCAGCGCCATGGGCTTGAGCAAATTTAGCGATACCAATAGCCTCGTGAGTCGCATTACTGCCAGCACCAGCTAGTACTTTTACATTTGTACCTTTACATGCATCTACGGCTATTTCGATACAAATTCTATGCTCATCATGCGTCAGTGTTGCACTCTCGCCAGTGGTTCCAACTGGCACAACAACATCTATGCCATGTTTTATCTGTCTTTTTATTAGTTTTTCAAAACTGACTTCATCCACTTTTTGATTTTTAAATGGCGTAATGAGTGCGGTCATCGCACCTTGAAGCGAATTTTCCACGTTTATTCCTTTTTTAAAATTATTGTTGTGCTGGTTTTTTCATTAAAATATCTATTTGCTATCTCTTTTAAAAGCTTAGCATCAATCTTATCGATATTTTTCTCAAGCTCATAAAGTGGCTTTATATCGCCTCTAGCAAGGTATGAGCCATATAAATTTGCAACCTTACTTGCACTTTCAAACGAATAGATAAAGTCGCTTTTGATTAAATTCTTAACTCTTAAAACATCATCTTTGTCGATTGGTTTATTTTTTAAATCATCTATGATCTTTAAAATTTCAGCCTCAACCACGCTCGCCTCGACGTCTGGGTTGCAAACTGCTAAAAATATAAATAAATTTTCATCGACACAACTCATATTGTAAGCGTAAATTTGATTTACAAGCATTAGCTCATCGACTAATTTTTGCTGCAAAACCGAGCTTTTGCCGGTAGCTAGATATTCACTTATCGCATTTAGACCTACTTGATCGCCGTGTTTAAAATTTGGGATTTTGTAAGCGATTGCTAGCATTTGTGTTTGGCTATCTTTATAGATGATAGCTTTTCTAGCTCCGTCTTGTTCAGGTTCTTTGCAGTGAGATTTTGGGATGGCTCTTTTATTTTTTATACTGCTAAAATTTTTCTTAGCCAGTTTAAACGCCTCATCCTTGCCGATGTCGCCACTTATCATCAAAATCGCATTTTTTGGCTGATAAAAGGTAGCGTGAAATTCTTTTATATTGTTGATATTCCAGTTTTCGATATCTTTTATAAAGCCTATCGGAGTCCAGTGATATGGATGATAGATAAATGCGTGATTGTAGAGCCTAAAGTAAAGGTATCCCATAGGGTTGTTGTCTGTTCGCCATCTGCGCTCTTCATGCACCACGTCTCGCTCTGGCTGAAATTCTTTATCTTTTAAGCTTAAATTTTTCATAAGCTCAGCAAAAAGCCCAAGCGTTTTGTCTAAATTTTCATTTGAAGCTTTTATAAAGTAGTGGGTGTAGTCAAAGCCTGTACTTGCGTTATTTACGCCGCCAAAGCCTTTTACGATCTCATCAAACTCCCCAGCTCGTAAATTTTTGGTTGATTTGAAATTTAGATGCTCTAACATGTGAGCGATACCACTTTTGCCCATCACTTCGTTTCTTGATCCAACTTTGTAAAATACATCGACACTTATCACTTTTGAGCCAGGATTTACTGGTATGTGATAAATTTCTAGTCCGTTTTCTAGTTTTGTTTTATTAAATTTTATCAATCTTTTGCCTTTTATTTTTTAACATCTATGCCGACTGCTTCGCTGATAGAAGCAAAGCCATCTCGTTTTAAAAGCTCTAAAATTTCTAAATTTATATCCCTTGCGATAATCGGCCCTTTAAAGATAAAGCTTGTAAAAATTTGCACTAAATTTGCTCCCATTTTTATGCGCTCATATGCCTCTGCGCCGCTATCTATGCCGCCACATGCGATAAGCGTCGTCTTGCCGTAAAGCTCGTCTGCAACGGCTTTAAAGATCTCTTTTGACTTTTTAGCGATCACCTTGCCGCTTAGTCCGCCAAAATCCTTTAAATTTGACGAGTGAGAGAGCGAGTAATCAACGCTTGTATTTGAAACAAGCACGCCACTAGCGCCGTTTTCTACAGCGCAGCTACAAAGCCTGATCGCATCTTCGTGGCTCATATCAGGAGCGATTTTAAAGATGATTGGTTTTTTAGTAAGCGGCAAAATAACGCTAAAAAGCTCTTTTATAAAGCTCTCATCTTGCAATGCTCTTAAATTTGGCGTGTTTGGCGATGAGACATTTATGACGAAGGTGTCGCAAATTTCACTAAATTCTCTTACTAAAATTTCATAGTCTTTTATTGCGTCTTCGTTTGGTGTGACCTTGTTTTTGCCTATATTTGCCCAGATTGGCAAAGTATAAGGATAAAGTTTTTTGACTCTATTTTTAATAGCCTCACAGCCGTCGTTGTTAAAGCCCATCGCGTTTTGGATGCTCTCTTCGTCTATAAGCCTAAAAAGTCTTGGTTTGTCGTTGCCAGGTTGAGGTTTTGGAGTAAATGTGCCAAATTCTAAATGCCCAAATCCAAGAGCTGTTAGTGCTTCAAACATTGTGGCATTTTTATCAAAGCCCCCAGCTATGCCAACTGGGTTGTGGTAAGTGCTTGAGAATAAATTTTGTTTTAATGCATTGTCATCGACCACGCACTTGTTTGCTACAAAGCTTAATGATCCTGGAAAAATTTTATTTGCTCCGATCATTGCAAGTTCTGCGATCTTGTGGGCAGTTTCAGGATCAAATTTAAAAAATATAGATTTTAAAGTTTCGTAGTTTAAGCTCATTTTAACCTCTTTAAAATGCCTAAAATTTTGTGCAAATCTTAGCAAAAATCGCCTTAAACTAAGGCTTTGCCTTTAAGTTTTGCATAAATTTCATTTCTCTTGCTAAGCTCTTCATCACTTCCGATATCAACTATCCTTCCATCACATAAAAGCGCGATCTTATCAGCACTCTCAACCGTACTTAGACGGTGAGCGATGACAAAGATGATCTTTTTGTTTCTTAGGTTGTTTATGGCCTTTGTGATCTCTTTTTCACTCTCGTTATCAAGTGCAGAGGTAGCCTCGTCAAATATGAGGATTTGTGGGTTTTGATAAAGTGCTCTGGCTATGGCGATGCGTTGTCTTTGACCGCCTGAGAGGTTGGTACCAAATTCGTTTAAGATAGTATTTATACCATCATCAAGCTTGCTTACAAACTCGTAAGCATTTGCTAGTTTTAGTGCGTTTATCACGGCATCTTCGTTAAATTCTCTGCCGTAAGCCACGTTTTTAGCGATCGTATCGTTAAAGATATAGACGCGTTGGGTAACAAGTCCGATATTTTGGCGAAGTGAGTGAATTTTGATATCTTTTAAATTTATGCCATTTATCAAAATTTCTCCGCCATTTACGTCGTAAAATCTCATAAGCAAATTCATAAGCGAGCTTTTTCCGCCGCCACTTGAGCCAACAAGGGCTATAAATTCTGACTTATTTGCCTCTAAATTTATCCCTTTTAAGACCTCTTTATCGCCGTAGCTTAGGCGGACACCCTTAAATTTAATCAAATTTATCTCTTCGTTTAGCTCTTTTTCGCCATCTTTTATCTGGCTTACCTTATCCATCAAGAAAAACGTCCTCTCGCTTGCTGCGATGGCATCTTGCATTTTATTGTATATATTTACGATACGTTTTAGTGGAGTGTAGAGCATGAAAAGTGCAGTTAAAAATGAAAAGAAAGCACCCATGTTTATATTTCCGTCAATGACGTCTTTGCCGCCTATTATGATGACAGCAGCTACTCCGATCGAGCCAATTGTTTCCATTAGCGGGCTTACTAGTTGCTCAATTTTTACAGTTTTAAGATTTAGTTTAAAAAATTTATTATTTTCATCAATAAAACGTGAATGCTCGTATTTTTGGGCATTATTTGCCTTGATGATCTCGATATTTGTAAAAATTTCGCTCAAGGCTGAGGTGATGTCAGATGTCTTTTCTTGTGATTTTTTTGAGATTTTTTTCATCTTTTTAGCAAGGCGCGAGATCGGATAAATCGCTAATGGCATAACAACAAGTGCAAAAAAGGCTAATTTAGGGCTTTGGTATATGACTACACAAAGCAGACCTATGATAGTTACAAGCTCTCTAATAAGCTCAGGTATGATGCTTGAAACAATAGATCTTATGCGCTCTATGTCGTTCGTAGTTCTGCTTATTAGCTCGCCTGTTCTAAAATCATTAAAAAATTTCATATCCAAAGTTAGTAAATTTTCGACCATCTTTTCACGAAATCTTCTAATCGTATCTTGGCCAATATAAGCGGTAAAATAGGCCTGCATAAAAGTTCCAACATTTTTTAACAGATAAATAGCAATGATCGCACATGGTAACAAATAAAGTAATGTTTCGTTTTTTTCAACAAAAATTTTATTAAGTACTGGCTCCACTAGATATGCACTGACCGCTGTTCCGCCACTTGCAAGCCCCATGCCTATAAAGGCTAGGATGAAGTGTGGAATGTAGTCTTTAAAATATGGACCAAAGCGTTTTAGTACATCTTTTAAGCCAAAGTTAGTCATTGTTTTTCTCCCAAACTGTGCCATTTGGTGTATCCATGATAGAGATGTTCATCTTTTCTAGCTCGTCTCTTATCTCATCAGCTCTTGCAAAATTTCTCTCTTTTTTAGCTATCGTCCGCTCATCAAGAAGCCTTTTTATCTGTTCCTTTTGCTCGTTGCTTACACCAAATTGAAGATACTCCACATAGTTTGTGCTAGCAATGCCTAAAATTTCACTTATAAGCTCCAAATTTGCCACTACTTCGGCCTTGTAGGCTTTATCTTTTGGGCTATTATCAAGCCTTTCGTTTGCTGTTTTTACAAACTCATCAACACTTGCAAGTGCTTTTGAAGCGTTTAAATCATCACTTAGTGCCTCAAGAAGTTCATTTTTAAAGCTCTCATTTATTGCACCTGCTTGCACGCCATCAACTCTTTTTTTAAGGCGATAAATTTTATCAAGTCTCTTTTTTGAAGCCACCAAGTCTTCATCTGAATAATTAAAATGAGCCCTATAATGGCTCGTAAGCAAGTAGTATCTAAGCACCTCGCCATGAACGTTTTTTAGGGCATCTTTTACAAAAAAGCTGTTATTTAGGCTCTTGCTCATCTTTTCATTATTTACTTTTATAAAGCCGTTATGCATCCAGTATTTACTCAAATTTTTATGATATGCACATCTGCACTGACTTGCCTCGTTTTCGTGGTGCGGAAAGAGTAGATCGATGCCGCCAGCGTGGATGTCGATCTCAAATTCTTCATTTTCTTTATCGCTTAGAAATTCCCTTATCATCGCTACGCACTCGGTGTGCCAGCCAGGACGACCCTTGCCAAATGGACTCTCATACCATTTCTCGTCAAATTTCCAAAGAACAAAGTCTTTTTCATCTCTTTTTTCACCAAAACTTGCCACGCGTGCGATAAGATCAGTGTTATTGTCCTTGCCACTAATGCTAAAATATCCACTATCCTTACTCGTATCAAAGTAAATTCCATCGCTGGTTTTATAAGCCGCCCCTTTATCCATAAGCAGCTCGATATAGCTGATGATCGCCTCCAGACACTGCGTAGCTTTTGGTTTAAAGTCTGGATCAAGCACGTTTAAAGCGCCCATGTCGCTCTCGTAGTGCGCTATATATTTATTTGTGATATCCTCTAGGCTTTGGCCAGTTTCAGCCATTTTCTTTAAAATTTTATCGTCAATATCGGTGTAGTTTCTTGCAAATTTGACCTTGTAGCCAAGCGCTTTTAATACCCTTCTTAAAAGATCAAAGCTAACGGCTGACTTTGCGTGTCCTAAATGCGCGTCGTCATATACCGTTGGGCCGCACAGATAGATGCTGACCTCGCCATCTTTAATAGGGCTAAACTCAACCTTTTCTCTTTTAGAAGTATCAAAAATTCGCATTAAATATATCCTTTAAAAATGTTAAACCAAAATAGAGCAAAACCGCTAAAACAGCGATGGCGGCTATAAATTTAGGCTCGATTATAGCTAAAAATCGCTTAGCTCCAAAGGCTCTTATGTATAAAATAAGCTGTAAAAATCCCCCAAGCGAGCTTGCAAATGCAAGGCCAGCAGCTCCAAATTTCTGCATCAAAATGACAGCTAGGATCAAATTTATCACAAGGCAGATGATAGAAATTTTGGCTGCCTCTTTTTGCTTCATGTTTGCGTAAAGCCAAAGTGAGAAAATTTTAGCTAGACCAAATGGCGTAAGCCCCACCAAATAGGCACTTAGCACCTTGGCGCATTCAATGGTATTTGCCCTTACGAAATTTCCCCTTTCAAACAAGAGCCAAATGATAAATTCGCTCATTACTACGCCTGTGATTGTGGCTGCTAGCAGGGCGCAAAGTAGCAGGTAAAAGCTCTTTTTTGTCCAAACTAGGGCGTTTACTTCATCTTTTTGCTTTAAAAGCCTGGTGATCTTTGGAAAGAGTGCTTGAGAGAGCGCGATCGCAAAGATGGCAAGCGGAAGCTGAAAAATTCTATTTGCATAAAAAAGGTAGCTTATCGAGCCACTTACCAAAAAGCTAGCCAGCCAAGTATCCATAAATGCGCTTATTTGCATAGCACTTGAGCCAAGTAAGCCATGGTAGAAATTTATAAAAAAGCCTTTACTCTGTGCTCTTTTGCCTTTAAAATATCCGCTTAAACCGCCCCAGAAAATTTTATTTAAGGCGTTAAATTTCATAGCGATTAGATGCACCAAAACCTGCAAGATGCCGCCTGCAACGACGCCAAAGCTAAGATAAAGTGCGACCACACTCTCGCTCTTGCCACGAGCCAAAAGTAGCGAAGCTATCATGGCTAAATTTAGCAGTGTAGTCGAAAAGGCAGTCGTGGCAAAGTGTCCTTTGTACTGAAGCAGCGCACCCATGAAAGTGACGATATAGACAAGTGCTAGGTAGTAGAAATTTATACGCACAAGCGGCACTGCGTCAGTGATATTTTGCTCACTAAGTCCGCTTGCGATGATCTTTATAAAGTAAGGTGTAAATAAATTTACAAGAAGCGTCAAAACGCCTATAAAAAGTAGAAATTTGATAAAAATTTCAGCTTGAAAGACAGCTTTTTTCTTGCTATTTGTAAAATTTGGTAAAAAGGCTTGAGTAAAGGCGCCCTCGCCAAAGATACGGCGAAATAAATTTGGGATTTTAAAAGCTATAAAAAAGAGGTCGCTAAATATGCCAGCACCAAGAATAGAGGCCGTAAGAAGATCTCTAACTAGCCCTAAAACCCTTGAAGTCATGATGCCAACCGAGTTTGAAAAAAAACCTTTTATAAACATCGCTCGCCTAGTAAAAATTTAAAACGCAATAGTAACAAAAGATGCTTTAAAGCTTACATAACCCAAATTTAATAAAATTTTAGAGATAATAAGAGCCAAAAATTTATGTGAAATGGATCAAATTTGAGCGAAAACGTGCAAGAAAACGAGAGATTTTTACCACCAACACAAATTCAAACTTCAACACCTTACATATCGCTTAAAGAGCTAAGTAAACAATATAACATACCGGTGGAATTTATAGATTTTAAGATTTTAAATATCCTAACTTATTACAAAAATAAAGACAATGATGAACCAGTTTATGTACCTGAAGAAAATTTAAACTTTTTTGATGATAATGCATTTTATCTTGACGAGACACTAGAGATCGAGCAAGTCTATGACGTAGAATTTTTTGATGTTAGGCTAAACGCTGTGCCAAAGCTTCCAAAGATAGAAATCGGTGTAAATTCAATAGTTACAAAAGTGGTCGCAAAGGTAAAAGCCACAAAAGATTGTGAATACGAACAGCATTACGAAGATAAACTTTTTGAATATATCGCCAAACAGCTTATGAAAGCTCAAATTTTAATAGGCATAAGGATCGGCAAACTAAAAGACGAGCTAAAACAAATCGCCTCAGTTGTGCATGTAAAGGGCGAACTTGATAAAGACTACATACTAAACATAACACAAGGCATAAATCCAAAAAAAGCTACCGATGCAAAGATACTTTACTACTACAAAGATAAACTTGATGCGATAAAAGAGGAAGATAAGGTTGATTACGCTGATAGAGGTTTTGTTTTTGGTGTAGCACAAGATGAAGTGATAATGGAAGAGAAAAAGTCTCACGAAGGGCAAAATGGCCGTGATGCGAGAGGTAAATTATTAGCAGTAGAAAAGCCAAAAGAAGATACTGGCAAAGAGATAAGTATAAGCGAAAATATAGAGAGAGTAGAAAATGACGATAGCATAATATATATCGCTAAAAAATCAGGATATGTAGTTGAGAAAAATGGCTCATTTGATATTGAAGAGCGTATAGAGATAAATGAAGCAAATTTTAAAACAACTGGCTCTATTCAAGCAGGTACTGACACAAATGTGACTTTGGTGGTTAGGGAAACTGACACTATAAAAGATGCCATCGGCACTGGCATCATCGTGGAGGCTGACGAGATCGAGGTTAAAGGAAACGTCGGTGCAAATGCGATGGTTAAAGCAAATGAAGTAATAATCGGCGGTCAAACACACCAAAAGGCTAAAATTTATGCAAAGAATGCAAAAATTTCTATCCATATCGGTAAGGTTGAAGCTGAAAATGTCGAGATAGATAGGCTAGAAGGCGGAAATGTCGTAGCAAAAAGAGTTAAGATAAATAGTGTCGTTGGTGGCTCTATAACCGCTCAAAATATCCAAATAAACACGCTTGGCTCAAACTGCACTATCACAGCTTCACACTTAATAGACGTAAGATATCTAAGAGGCACTGACAATAAATTTATAATCGATACTAGCAAAATGCCTGAGAGTGCTGAGGCTACGCAAGAGCAGTTAAATAAGATCGAATATACAAAAGCAGAGCTTGCTTCGCTTCTAAAAAATATTGAAACAAAGAAAAATGTCATAAATGAAAATAAAGACTCGATTTATACCATAAAAGCAAAGGTAGAAGAGCTCTCAAAAGCTAAAGTGATACCGCCAGTTACCTTTATGAAAAAGCTAAAAGAGTATCAAGGTCTAGTCAATGAATACAATACTTTGTTAAAAATTTTTAAAGATAAAAAAGAGTTGCTAGCTACTCTAAAAGATGAGCTTGAGATCATGCAAAATGGAATATTTTCTGCAAAAGTGATAAACAGAGGCAACTGGGTTGAATTAAATGAGATTAGATTTGTTATCGTTGATCCTCCACAAAATGTCACTTATATCTCAAAGCAAAATGAAACCGCACATGCTATTACTTTGGAGAAGATCGGCGATGGCGATGAGGCTGAGTATAAGATCAAAAAGTCAAATAAATTAGAAGACTACACAGATACAAATTTCTAAGAATAAAAGGTTAAATGATGATAAAAGCGATCGAAGGTATCGTCAGCAAAAAAGATCCCGCATTTGTGATACTTAAGACAAATAGTGGTGTAAGCTATGGAATTTTTATCTCGCTTTTTTGCTCAGCCAAGCTTAGCAAGGGCGAAAAAGTCGAGCTTGCCATAACGCAGATCATAAGAGAGGACGCAAATTTACTCTACGGCTTTTTAGACGTAAACGAGCAAAAGATGTTTGAAATGCTAATAAAGCTAAATGGAATAGGAGCCAGTACAGCAATGGCAGTTTGCTCAAGCCTTAGCTCGCAAGCATTTACAAACGCCATAATAAGTGGCGATGCAGATACTTTTAAAAGTGTGCCAGGCATCGGACCAAAGACGGCTAGACGTATCATAGCTGAGCTAAGCGATGCAAAACTAATAAGTGACGAGAGCGTGCCAAGCTATCAAAATGAGGCACTTTTAGCACTTGAAGCGCTTGGCTTTAAGCGTGAGAAGATAGTGAAAATTTTGCCTGAGTGCAAGAGTGAAAATACGAGTGATCTTATAAAAGAAGCATTAAAGAAATTAGGATAAGGATAAAAAGATGAATTTAGGTGTGATATTTGGAGCAAAGAGCTATGAGCATGAGATAAGCATAGTTAGTGCGATAGTTTTAAAAAATGTCCTAAAACAAGAGCTAAAATTTATATTTTGTGATGCAAATAGAGATTTTTATCTTATCGAGCAAAAAGATATGAGAGCAAATTTCTTTAGCTCTGGTAAATACAAAAATTCAAAAAAGCTCATTTTATCTAAAGGCGGATTTTTCATACACTCTCTTTTTGGTGATAAAAAAGTAGAGTGCGACGTCATTATAAATTTGATCCACGGCATGGATGGCGAAGATGGCAAGATAGCGGCACTTTTTGACTTTTACGGCATAAAATATATAGGTCCAAGGCTTGAAGTAAGTGCGCTTAGCTACAACAAAGAGCTTACTAAATTTCTAGCACAAAAAGCTGGCGTAAAGGCGCTTGACTATGAGATGCTAACTCGTCAAAGTGAGCCAAAATTTCACTATCCTATTATCTTAAAGCCAGCAAGACTTGGAAGTAGCATAGGCGTAAATATAGTGCATGACGCCAGTGAGCTAGCTTACGCAAAAGACGTAGCATTTGAGTTTGACAAGGATGTGCTTGTCGAGCCTTTTATAAAGGGAGTAAAAGAGTACAACCTTGCAGGCTGTAAGATAGATGGAAAGATAAAATTTTCTATCATCGAAGAGCCAAAAAAGAAAGAATTTCTTGACTACGAGCAAAAATATCTTAGCTTTTCAAATGAAAACAAGGTAAAAGAGGCTGAAATTTCTGAGGAGCTAAAACAAAAGCTCAAATTTAACTTTTCAAAAATTTATGATTGTGGATTTGATGGAGCGATCATTAGATGCGACTTTTTTATGATAGATGATGAGGTCTATCTAAATGAGATAAATCCAAATCCAGGAAGCCTTGCAAACTATCTATTTGAGGATTTTGAGAGCACTTTAAACGCTCTTGCAAACTCACTTCCAAGAGAGCGTAATATAAAGATTGATTATAGTTTCATAAACTCGATCACTTCAGTAAAAGGTCGCGGAAAAATTTAGGCCATTTAGTAGATTATAAAGTAGTTTGTGATATTTTACGTAAAATTTTACACAAAGAGCGACAATGGTAACTTTTACAAAAGACGAAATTTATACAGCAACTGAAGTGGTTAGAAATTTTAGTTCAGTGCTCTCTCGTGTGGGAGCTAATGAATTAAAAAGAGCGGTCATTGTTAAAAATAATAAATTTGAAGCAGTGCTTTTAAATATGGAAGAGTATGAGCGCCTTTGCGAAGCAGTGAGTGTGCTTGAGAGCATTTATACTGCAAAAAAAAGAGAGAACGATGGCGAGTAGGGCGGTAAAGTACGGCTCAAATGAGTTTGATATAAACTACGAGATTGTAAATCCAAAATGTAAAAAAAAGGTACTTTTTCTGCACGGCTGGGGCGCTAATAAAGAGATAATGAAAAAGGCTTTTGGCTTATATTTGAGCGAACTGTGCCACGTTTATATCGATATGCCAGGCTTTGGTAAAAGCTCAATTACTGATCCTTTAAAAACAAGCGATTATGCAAAAATTGTTGAAAATTTCTGTGATGAGCTTGGCATAAAGCCAGATATCATCGTAGGTCATAGCTTTGGTGGCAAGGTCGCAACGCTTCTAAAGCCGCCATATCTTGTGCTTTTAAGCTCAGCTGGCATAATTGTCAAAAAGCCATTTATCGTGCGCGCAAAGATCGCTATTTTTAAAATTTTTAAGCTTTTTGGATTTGGAAAATTTTATAAATTCTTTGCCACAAAAGATGTAAGCGGTATGAGCAGAGTGATGTATGAGACCCTAAAAAACGTAGTTGATGAGGATTTTACAAAGTATTTTGCTAGCTTTAGCGGCAAGGCTTTGATATTTTGGGGCGAAAATGACAAGGCAACGCCTATAACAAGCGGAGAGAGCATACATAAGCTCATAAAAAATAGCTCATTTTTCCCGCTTAGTGGCGATCACTTCTTCTTTTTGCTCCACGCTAAATTTATAAGTGACGAGATAGAAAAAGGGATAAATTTTGAGCTAAATGAAGCAAAAAATGTTGTGCTAGATGATGATGAGAGCGGGATTGAGGAGATAAGATGAGTCTGTTTTTAAACATAAGTACAGTCTTTTTTATTTTTGCACTTGCATTTTATGTGATAACTTGCTTTCAGTGGTTTTCATATAGGCCTGAGCGCGTGCTCTTTCACTTCACAAAGCCCGCTTGGCACATCTTTTTCTTTATTGTGCCGTTGGTGCTTTTTTACACGACTGGCAAGTGGTTTTTTATCTATTTTTACTTTGCGCTTTTGCCAGCTCTTTATCTTTGGCATAAAAAACTTGATAAAAAGCTAGTCTTTACCGCCAGGATCAAGCACTTTTTTGTGATCCTTGCTTGCGCTATCATCTTAAACTACGCTTTAAATTTCATCATCCACAAGGCGTTTTTGGCTCCGATGCCACTTTTTGTCTTGGTTGTGAGCCTATTTTTTAGTGAAATTTTAGAAAAGATAAAATTTCAAGGATTTAAAAACAAGGCACTTAAAAAACTGGGCGCAAATAAAGATCTAAGAATTATCTTGATCACAGCAAGCTACGGCAAAACTAGTATCAAAAATTTCTTATTTGAAATTTTAAAAGATAGCTTTGTCTGCTACAAAACACCTCGCAGCGTAAATACAATGGCTGGCATCATCAAAGATATCAATGAAAACTTAAGCGAGCAAACGCAAATTTACATCGCTGAGGCAGGTGCTAGGCTAAGGGGCGACATCCTAGAGATCACTAAATTTCTAAACCCGCAAATCGTAATCGTAGGCGAAATCGGTGCACAACACATTGAGTATTTTAAAACGCTTGATAATATCCGCTCTACCAAGCTTGAAGCACTTCAAAGCGCTCGTTTGCAAATGGTATTTTTACATAGTTCGACAAAAAAAGAGTCAAGTGAAAATATAGAAATTTACGATGAAAGTCTAAAAGATATCAATGCAAATTTAGATGGAATTTCATTTATGCTTGATGGCAAAAACTACGCTTCGCCGCTGCTTGGTAAATTTAATGCTACAAATTTAGCCGTTTGTATAAAGGTGGCAAAGTACCTAAAGATGAGCAATGAGGCGGTAGACAGAGCGCTATCTAAGATGAAAAACGTAGAGCACCGCTTAAGCAAGATCGAGGCTGGCGGCAAGCTGATAATTGATGATAGTTTTAATGGGAATTTCTCAGGTATGAGTGCAAGCTACGAGCTTGTAAGTACCTACGCTGGCAGAAAAGTGCTGTTAACACCAGGCATCGTCGAGAGCGATGCGGAGCAAAATGCAAATTTAGCCAAGGTGATAAATGAAATTTTTGATCTTGTCATCATCACAAGCTCGCTAAATGCTGAAGTTTTACTAAAGTACATCATAAAGCCAAAGATCATCATCTTAAAGGATAAAAATAAAATGCAAGAAATTCTAGCTCAAAATACGCGTGCTGGCGATCTCATACTATTTTCAAACGATGCACCGAGCTTTATATGAAAAAGATAGTTTTTTTAATCCTAGCTTTAAATTTGGCATTTAGCTTTGACATCGATGATTATGACAGAGGTATTGAGGCGCTAAATGCCGGAGATTACGTAGCTGCGTATGAAATTTTCTATGATGGCTGTGAGCAAAAAGATGTGCTTTCATGCGAGGCTTTGGGCGATATGTTTGTAAATGAAGAGATAAATGAGCAAATGGATAGTGATCTAAAAAAGCACTCAAATATCGAGCTTGGCGTGAGTTATTATATGAAAAGCTGCGACCTTGGCTACCAAAATGCTTGTGATGATGTGATGAGCTTAAGGGATGATTTAAACATAAGCCTTCCAGCTGGTGTTTATGAAAATGCCAAAGCAAGGTACGATGAGATAAGACAAGAAGACGAAAAAGAAGAAGCCTTAAGCGAGCAAAATGTGACTTTGCAAAAATAAATTCTCTAGTTTTAGACTAGATTTACTTTTAGCGTATGCTCCTTTAGGCTTGCTGGAATTTTGCCATTTTCAAGCTCTATCAGTTCGCTAACTCTTAAAATATAAAAATCCTGCAAACTTCTGTTTGCAAATTTTTCAAGCTTTTTTGAAAGCGTGTCAAACATATAAAACTCAGCATCATTGCTAGCTAGTAAAAAATCAGCCCCGCTATCAAACGCATTAAAGATGGTCTTGCTTGCAAATGCAAATGCAAGCTTTTCGTTTACTTTTAAAAGCTCAAATCCACAAGGAAATTTGATGTTTAAATTTATAAAATTTGCTCTAAATTTATCTAAATGTTGAGGGATTTTATCGCTTATGGCTATTTTGAACTCTTTAAATTTATCCAAGCTCTTTATCTTTTCAAGCTCATTTTTTGAGGTTTCATCCTCTTTTATCCCTAAAATTTCTTTAAAAAACCTAATCGCTTTGGTATAAATTTCGCTTCCGCCAAAGATAAAATCATCAATCTTGCAAGCTATCAAAATACCATTTTCATTGTCGATAAGTCCCATGATCTCATCATTTTTTTCTTTTTTATAAAGATGATGAGCCAGTATGATAGCAGCCGCACCTATAAAATTTGGCTCGTAGTCTCTCACAAAATCAGCATAAAAATATGGCTTTAAGCTTGCATAAAATTCTTTGTCTGCTTGATCGCAAAATTTATCAAATGGCTTAAATTTCTCCCAAAAGTCGTCATCATTTATCTCAAGATCTAAAACCGCTCTTTTTTCATCAAGTGGCGAAATCACAAGCTCGCCTACAAATTTCTCATATAAATTTACTAATGGTTCAGCGGTGCTCACTACGACATCATTTACTTTCACAAAGCCAGTTGTTGGCTGAAAATACGGATCAATTTTTTTAACATGCAAAAATAGTTCATCGAGGTTTGTGTAGTCTAAAATTTCTAAAAAATATGGTTTAAAATACGACAAAATATCCTTTTTTGCATTAAATCTAAAAATTTCTATTTTTTGCATTTGACTCCTTTTTTGGCTTATTTTATCCTAAAATTAAAAGGAGTTTCATTATAATGGCCCGATGGATAAAGAAAATTTCACGATTGAATGCTTTGGTAACGCTTATATTGGTGATGATGCGGCTGTGCTTGACAAGCAGGTCTTTAGCAAGGACATCTTTGCTGAAAATTCGCACTTTAAGCATGGCTGGCTAAGCCTTGAAGAGATCGGCTATAAGGCGATGATCGTAAATTTTTCAGATACGATCGTGATGAATGCTAGGCCAAAATTTGCGCTTCTTGGACTTAGCTTGCCAAAGAATTTTTCGCCGCAGCAAATCAAAGAGCTAAGTGGCGGCATAAACAGAGCTTGCGAAGAGTTTGGCGTAAAGATAATCGGTGGCGACACGATAAGTAGTAAAATTTTAAATATAAGCGTTAGTGTAATTGGTGAGCTAAATGGCAAAGCTGTGCTTAGAAAAAATGCAAAATACGGAGATCTGGTAGCTTTTACTGGCGAGCTTGGAGGCAGCCAAAAAGGGTTAAATTCACTTCTAAGACTAGCTCAAATTTCAAAAAATTCACGATTTAAAAAGCCTATTTTAAGAGATAAATTTTTCTACAAAGCAGCTCATCTTATAAACTCCGCTATGGATATCTCAGATGGGCTAAATACCGATCTTGCTAAGCTTTTAAAGGCTAGCAAAAAGGGTGCTAAATTTACAAAAAAGCTAAGCAAATTTGAGCTTAGTAGCGGCGAGGAGTATGAAATTTTATTTACTTTTTGTCCTAAAAATTTAAACGCCATCAAAAGGATCTCCGCAAAAACACGGACAAAGATTAGCGTCTTTGCAAAAATTTCAAATAAAAGGTTAAGACAAAATGCAAGAAGCCACCACTTTTAAGCCACTTTATGCACTCACTCATGCGCCCATAGAGGCTTACTTTTCTAAAAATTCAGATGATTTTGTCGTGCGCGAGATACCACTTTATGAGTTTAGTGGGGATGGCGAGCACTTAATCGTTGAAATTTCTAAAAAAGATATGACGACAAGTGATGCTTTGCATGTTCTTAGTGAAGTCACAGGGGCTAAAATGCGTGATTTTGGCTATGCTGGACTAAAGGACAAGCAGGGCATGACGACGCAGTTTATCTCTATGCCACGTAAATTTGAGAGCAATCTAGCAAACTTTAGCCACGAAAAGATGAAAATTTTAAGCTTAAATGCGCATAAAAATAAGCTTCGCATCGGACATCTAAAGGGAAATAGCTTTTTTATTCGCCTTAAAAAGGTGCTGCCAAATAATGCCAAAAAGCTAGAGCAAGCATTTATTAGTATTGATAAAATGGGCTATGCAAACTACTTTGGCTATCAGCGTTTTGGTAAGTTTGGGGACAATGCTGAAACTGGGCTTGAGCTACTTAAAAATGGAACGATAAATGGCAAAAAGAGCAAAAATGTAAAGCTAAACGACTTTTTGATCTCGGCATATCAAAGCGATCTTTTTAACCGCTGGCTTAGCAAACGCGTTGAGATTTCGAGGTTCGCGCAGGATTTTAGCCTAGGCGAGCTAGCTCAAATTTACCCGTATCTGGGCGGCGAAAATTTGAAAAATTTAAAATCGCAAAAGAGATTTTTTAAGCTGATAGAGGGCGAAGTTTTGGGTCACTACCCGCACGGCAAGTGCTTTTTGTGTGAGGATTTGGACGCAGAGGGCGCGCGCTTTGACGCTAGAGATATCACTAGCTGCGGGCTGATCGCGGGTGCGAAGGCGTATGAGGCGCAGGGCGCGGCGAGAATGGTCGAGGATCAAATTTTCGAGCAAGCAAATGAATATAAAGCTAAAATGACGGGGTCTAGGCGTTTTGCGTGGTGCTACTTGGAGGATGCAAGCTATAAATACAACGAGGAAAAGGCGCACTTTACGATAAATTTTACGCTGCAAAAAGGAAGCTACGCGACTGTTGTGCTAGAAGAAATCTTGCATAAAAATATCTTTGAGTAGGGCGGCGGCTCATCTTGCGAGTACTTTTAAATGATTTTTGCGCCTATGCTGGTAACTGCAAGCAGAGTATAAATTTCGCTCCGCGATAGGCTGTATGCCTTACTTTTGGACGAAATTTACTTCTTTTGTTTAGCTACGAGCATAGTGATACATAAAACACTTAAAACCATCTCGCAAGACTTCGCCTTAACTTTCAAGTTTAAATTTTTGTAAATCAAAATCCACCTCGCCTAATGCTCTTTAAAAGCTGTGAGCCAAGCGGTGCAAAAACTTTACCTTGTCGTTTTAAGCTCAAATTTGAGGAAAAATTTATCAAATTTTTATACCAAGATCCATATCTTAAATCGCTAAAATTTATCCGTGGAGCAAGACGCGAGCGACGTAAAATACAAGCGTTTCTAGGCTCGTTTAGATATAATGAGTTTGCAAATTTATATTTTAAAAGGATTAAAAATGGCGAATATTTTTCTTTGCTCTTATTTTGCGGAGATTGCGAGCAAGATTGATGAAGTGGTAAATTTTCAAGGCAAAGATATTGTTTTTATCGATACGGCAGCAAAATTTGAAGAGGTAAATTTTTACGTAGATGAAGCGGTGGAGATTTTAGAAAATTTTGGTGCGAAGCTAAGACGCCTTGACGTCTCTTGCGCCAAGGATTCGGCAGCGCTAGTATCTAGCCAAGATGAGCCATCTTGTGAAGATGAAATTTTATCTGCCATTAGTCAGTGCGATATCATTTACGTTAGCGGTGGAAATACGTTTTATCTGCTTAACGAGCTACGAAAATCGCGCGTCTGGCAAGCTATAAAAAATGCAGTCAAAGCGGGCAAAATTTATATCGGTGAGTCGGCGGGAGCGATCGTGGCCGCACCAGATACTAGATATGCTACGCTAATGGATGAAAATAGCCCAAATATGAGCGATTTTACGGGGTTAAATTTAGTTAATTTTTGCGTCGTGCCGCACTTTGGCTGCGAGCCTTTTACGCAGGCCACGTACGAGATAATGGAGAAATTTGGGAACTTATACGATTTGCGACCTATAAATAATGCTGAGTTTATCGCGCTTTGAGATAAAATTTTATACGTTCTTTGTGCTAAATATTTACTCAAAGCACTCTATCTGCCTGCGAATCTACCTTGTAAATAAAAAACATAAAGTTAAAAGTCTAAAGCTTTTAAAGCTAGAAATTTAAGCCAAAGCCGCTATAATTTCGCTCTGGCACGGTAAGCGATCGCTTTTGTTTTTGCAAAAGAGGAAAGTCCGAGCTGCGATAAGACAAGGTTCCATCTAACGGATGGCTAGGGAAACCTAAGGGATAGTGTAACAGAAAGTAGACTTCCGCTTCGGCGGTAAAGGTGAAACGGCGGAGTAAGAGCCCACCGGCACGCTTGGTAACTTGCGTGGCCATATAAACCCAACCTGCAGCAAGAAGGGATGGTTTTGGTCTTATATTAAAACCCTTCGCTAGAGCTTGTTTGTAAAAGCAAGCGTAGATAAATGATCGCTCAAGACAGAACTCGGCTTAACGCCGTGCCTTTAAATTTATAAAAATTGATTAGTTTGTTACGTATTTTTGAGCTTTTTGTAGTTTTATAAGCTCATTTTGAATATGTGAAGACTTGCTTTTTAAAAGCTCTATTGCTCCACCAATTAGTGCTTGTGCTTCTTGTGCTAGAGCTAGGCTCGTAAACATATCCTCACTAAAATTTTGTGATAATGCAGCTATCTTGCCTGTGTCTTCGTTTATCAATGCTAATTTAAATTCATTGATCCAACTATTCACCTGAAGTGACCTCTCTCCATGCTTCAGATAGTTGCTTTACAACATTGGTTACTTCGTTTAAAGCTGCGATATCGTTTTGTATATTTGCCATGGCAAGAAGCTGCATCTGTCTTGTATAAAGGCCGCTAAGATAGTGGGCTACGTCGCCTTGAGAATAATCAAGCGAATTTAAAAGCTCAACAAAAATAGCGTTTGTCCTATTAATATAATAAACTTTTTTCTCTATATCTCCAGCTTCTATCGCCTTTTTTGTACGAAATATAAATTTTAAAATCCCGTCATAAAGCATTTCTATTAATTTAGTTGGGGACTCAATGCCCCCAAAACTAGACTGTGCGTATGCACTATATACACTTTGATTCATCTTTCTCTCTTATTTTCTGCTATTTATCTCTGCATCGATCATTGATTTTAGTGTTGAGAACTGATTTTCTAAACTTGCTATGATAGCGTTATACTTGATAAAACGCTCTTGCATTGTTGTGTATTTCTCATCTAAAAGCTTTTGTGTGCTCTCTTTGTTTTTTGTGATCGACTCATTCTCGTCTTTTAACTGATTTTGCATAGCGATCATTGTGCCTTTTTTACCAACGACACCATCAAGCATTTTAGCTAGCTTTGTAAATAGCCCATCTGTCTTTTTGGTTACTGGATTTATGGTAGCTTCATTCATACCTAGAGCTGTTAAGGCTGAATTTTTACCTTTTACCTCGATATTTTCGCCATCGCTTCTTTTTAAGACGATTCTTTTGCCACTGTTATCAAGACTGGCTGTCACTCCAGTTATACCAGCGTCATTTATAGCTTGTTGAAGTTTTAGTGCGTTCTCTTCGGCTGTGGCTGTGGCAGTAGTTGAGAACGTAACCGACTTACCGTTTATCGTAAGATCACCAGCTTTTATGTCTAATACCCCAGAGCTAACAGTCGATGCTCCCATATAGCTTATTGGCTCGATCTTGCTTGATCCCATGAAAAATTTCTGAATCTCTTCAGGATCTTTGCTAAGAGCTGCATTTAGCTTATTTAGATCAAGCTGAAGCTGTCCGTCTTTATCAGGCACTATGCCATATTTGCTTAATGCTTTGCCTTCGCTATCTTGTCCATTTACAAGACGACCAATGTTTGATCTTAAGCTTGAAATTTCGCTAACGCCTTGGAAAGTGCCAGCTCCTTTTTCCTCGTCATATTTTGTAGCTATGCCAAGGTTCATGGTCATTAGGTTGTAGTCTTTGATAAATTCTTCAACCGCTTTTATTACCTCTTTTGTATCTTGAGAGACGCTCACGTTTGTTTTGCCAGTTTCATTTAATGTAATAGAAATTCCCGGTCTTAAGTCGTTGAAGGTATTTTTGCTTCTTTTTACATTTACTCCGTTATATGTAAATTCCGCATCTTGTGCCTTTAAAATTCTATTTTTTTCAAAATTTGATGTCATCTTTGGTGTGCCATCAGGATTTGTTAGCAGAGTGCCATTTGCATCTTTATCTTGAAACTGCGTACTATCCCAGCCAAGTTTATCTAAAACACCAGCTGTATCATTTGAAAATTTAATAGTCTGTGTTGCGCCAGTGTTGCCTGATTGAAGCATGATTTGATTTGGCTTATCTCCGCCAACATTTAAAATTCTAGCTTGCAATTTACCACGACTAATATCATTTATCTTGTCTACAATATCTTGATATGTGGTTGATCTAGTTACGCTAATAGAAAATTTTTGTCCATCGATCTCAACATCAAAAGAGCCGTTGCTTGTCGCACCTACTAAGTTTGAAGCGTTTTTGAAATTTGAGCTTTGAAATGTATCTTTTTGAGCAAGTTTTTGCACATCTATACTAAAATTTTGAACGCTAACGCCATTTGCTGCTGAGGCTGTTACGCTTTTGCCAGCATTGTTTGTAGTTCTTTTTAGATAAAGTGCCTCTCCACCAAGTGTTTTGCCACTTACGTTTACGTTGCTAACTAGAGTTTTTAGCGCTGCAAGGTCTTTTTGCTTTAGGTCATTTCTTTCTAGCCTTTTTGTTAAAGGCTTGATCTGTCCTGCTTCATCTGCTTCTTTTAATTTTTTGATAAGATCATCATTTAGTCCGCTATTTTTTGTGCCGATGCCTAAATTTGTTACGTTACCTACTGCCATTTTTAACTCTCCTTGTCAAAAAGTATTCCGATACTTTCTTTGAAATACTCGCTTATTCTTATAGCTTCTTTGCTTGGAAGTTGTGTTATCTCTTCTCCAGTTTTAGCATCTTTTACTTGCACGACCATTAAATTTAGCTTCTCATTGTAAGCAAATCTTACATTAGTATCAAGCTGCTGCATTTGATAGTTTAGTCTGTCAGTGACCTCTCTTGTTCTTTTGGCAAGCTCTTCGTTGCTAAGTCCGTCTAGCTCGTTAATGTCTTTTGTTTCATTGTTTTTATCAGCACTTAATTTAACATCAGAATGCTCGATAGGTCTGCTGTCTATTTGACGCTGAGCAGATGTGCTCATGCTCGTATCTAGCACCTGATTTGCTGCTACCTTAAAGATTTCCATAGTTTTACTCCTTAAAACTTACGTTAGCTTCTACATCGGTAAAATTTTAAAATCCTTTAGTGTTTATATAAATTTTTGATTATTTAGGCTAAAATCGAGCAAAAATTTATAGGAAGAGATATGAAAATTTCATTTGAGTGCGAGTGTATTTTACTTCAAAAGACACTGCTGCTTTTTTGTGGAAATTTGGCTGCTCATCATAAGGATTGTGATTTTGTAGTGAGTGACCGCGAGATTGCGACAAAAAAACCGCTATTTATAATAGGTAAAAATGCTCATCTTTCTCATCCTTTTACCAAGACAACACTTCTTGATACGCTTGAAGAATTTTACTCAGCTATGCAAATTTCAAAAGCAAATGAGCTAAATGAAGCTAAAAATGAAAAGGGCTTAGAGGAGAAAATTTCACTTTTGATAGATAAATTTAAAGCCGATCTTCTTGAAATTCTAAGGGTAAATCAGTGAAGCTTTACACTAAAATCTCAAGTGGTAAATTTAAAGGTAAAAGGCTTGAGCTGCCAAGCCTAAGCACGACTAGAAGCACAAAAAGCATCGTAAAAGAGTCCTTCTTTAACGTCATTAGAGATGAAATTTACTCGCTTACATTTATAGAGGGCTTTGGTGGAAGTGGCGTGATGGCAAGCGAGGCCGTTAGCAACGGAGCACGTGAGGCTATCGCTATTGAAAAAGATAGAGCCGCTTTTAAGATCACACAAAACAATCTTGCTAGCCTAGAGTGCTCAAATTTAAAAGCAATAAATGGCGATACCTTTTCTGTTTTACCCGATATTGTAAATTCTCAAAGTGGCAAGGTCTTGCTCTATCTTGATCCCCCATTTGACATAAGAGCTGGCTTTGATGGCATCTACGAAAAGCTTGTAAATTTAATCTCACAGCTAAAAAAAGAGAAAATTTATATGATAGTTTTTGAACACAACAGCGACTTTAAATTTTGCGATGAAATTTCTACATATAAACTTGTAAAATTTAAAAAATTTGGAGCTACTTCGCTCTCTTATTTTCAATAAAAATTTATAGTAAAATTTGGAACATCTTTTGCTTTAAAAACCTAAAATAGCTAAATTTTAGGAAAAAATATGAAAAAATTTTTATCTTTTGTAGCAGCTTCAGTGATAGCTACTTCAGCCTTTGCTACGCAGATAAAAGAGCTTGCAAACATCGTTGGCGTAAGGGATAACCAGCTAATAGGCTACGGCCTAGTTGTAGGACTAAACGGCACAGGTGATGGCTCAACGTCAAAATTTACGATCCAGTCTTTATCAAACATGCTTCAAGGCGTAAACGTAAAGATAAACCCAGATGATATCAAGTCAAAAAATGCAGCTGCTGTTATGGTAACAGCCAAGCTTCCTGCATTTGCAAGGCATGGTGATAAACTCGATGTCGTGATCTCATCTATCGGCGATGCAAAAAGTTTGCAAGGTGGCACCCTTCTCATGACGCCACTAAAAGGTGTTGATGGTGATATTTACGCTTTGGCTCAGGGTGCTTTAAGCATCGGCGGAAAAAGCATGGGTAGATCAGGTGGCAACCACCCAACCGTTGGCTCTATCCTAAATGGAGCTTTGGTTGAACGAGAAGTGACTTATGATATTTACAATCAAGATAGCATAAGACTAAGCCTAAAAGATACAAATTTTAAAACCGCTCTTGATATCCAAAATGCTATAAATGCAAATATCTCTGATGATGCCGCAAAGGCGATCGATCCAAGAACGGTTATCGTTAAAAAACCAGATGATGTTAGTATTATCGAGCTTGCAAGTGCTGTGCTTGATCTTGATGTGGAGTATAAGCCAGATGAGAAGATAGTAGTTGATGAGAGAACTGGCACGATAGTAAGTGGCATAAATGCCGTAGTTAGCCCAGTTGTCTTAACGCATGGTGCAATCACAATAAAAATAGAGCCAAATAGCTACGATGAAGCAGCACAAAATGATGTAAATATAGGAAGCGATACATCTGTCGCACCTAGTCAAAATTTACTTAAAATTTCAGGTGAAAAAACAACCGTTGCAAATGTAACAAGAGCTTTAAATAAGCTTGGGGCAACACCAAGTGATATCATATCTATACTTGAAAATTTAAAGCGAGTTGGTGCGATACAAGTTGATTTGGAGATAATATAATGCAAATAGACAACACCTTAGCACTAAATTCATACAATGAAATTTCTACAAATAAGATAAAAAATGCAAATGCTAAACAAGATGCACTTTTAAAAGAGCAAACTGATGCATTTGAGGCTTATATGGTAAAGGCTGTGCTTGATATTGCTTTAAAAGAAGATGAGCACAACTCGCTATATCCAAAAGCTGCTGGTAGCGACATTTATAGGTCAATGTATAACGATGCAATGAGTAAAGCATTGAGTGGAAATCTTGGTTTTTCAGAACTTTTGTACGATTTTTTAAAGAGAGACTCTTAAGTAAATTTATATTCTGCCGATGTAGTGATATAAACATTTTATTTTAAGAGGTATGAATATGATAAGGCCTTTGAACCAAAGACCAAATTTTCAGGCAAATGCGCTAAATAAAAATAGCGATGCCAAGGTCGAAACTCAGAGTAAAGAAGTAAGAACAAACGAAAACGCAAAGCTAAAAGAGATAGCTGATGCCATAGCAAATGGCACTTATCAGGTTGATATCTCAAAAACGGCTAGGGCTGTGGCTGATGCGCTGCTGTAATTAAGGAATTTAAATGATAAAAAAGCTTTTGGACGAGGCTATAGGCGAGCTTGATGAGCTCATAAATTTAACCATACAAGATATCGCAAATATAAAAGAGGCAAAGCACTCAAGCGTTGATGAGAGTGTAAAGAAAAAAAATGCCTTAGTTCGTGCATTTGAAGATACCAAAAGAGCACTAGATAAAGAGCTTTTAAAGGTATCAAAAGAGAGCGGTACGACTACACTTGCTAGCGTTTTAGACGATGAAGTGAAGTCAAAGCTTGTACTTATGCGTTCAAAGCTTGAAAATTTACATAAAGTCAATAAAGAATATGCAAGGCATGTTGTTGCCGTTAAAGAATTTTTTGACTCACTTAATGAAAAAATTTTTGGCACTAAAGCAAGTGAATACGGTCAAGATGGAAATAGCATAGATAATAATTTTTATAAATCAAGGGTTTAAAAAATGGCTAATATTTTTATGTCATTAGGCACGGGTGTTTCGGGGCTAAATGCGGCCCAGCTTCAAATAAGTACAACCGGAAATAATATCGCAAATGCCGATAGCAACTACTATACAAGGCAGCGTGTTGTCCAATCTGCTTCTCCAGCGATGAATACAGTCCCTGGCGGAGTTGGCACAGGCACACAAGTAGATACTATAACAAGGCTTCATGATGAGTTTGCCTACTCAAGACTAAAATACTCATCGTCAAATTTAGAAAATACGGCCTATAAACAAAGAATTTTGCAAGAAGCTACAAAATATTTTCCTGATCTAAAAGATAATGGAATGGTAAAGGATATTCAGGAGTATTTTTCCGCGTGGAATAACTTTGCTTCAAACCCTAATGCTGGTGCTCAGAAAGTAAATTTGATAAATAAAGCAAGTGTATTGACTGCAAGTATCAACCGCTCATCAAAGATGCTTTATGATATGCATGAAAAGATTGATGAAACGATAAAAATAAATATAAATGAGATAAATTCGCTAGGCAGACAAATAGCAAATATTAATAAGCAAATCCAAAGAATAGAATCAGGCGCAGACGCAGGTATAAAAATAAATGCAAATGATCTTCGTGATAAACGTGATGAATTAGAACTTGCTATGTCAAAGCTAGTAAATACGGCAGTTTATAAAAGCGATCTAAAGAGCAATTCTAGGGTAGATACAGGAATAACAGATCAAGGAAAATACTACAATCTAAACATTGGTGGTGTAAGTATCGTTGATGGTGTAAATTTTCATGAAATTTCTATGAGTTCAACTGAAAGTGGAAGATATACAAAAATTTATTATGAAAGAGAAGATGGCAGAAGAATCCCAATGGAGGAAAAGATTACAGGTGGTAAAATCGGAGCTGCACTTGATCTTAGGGGTAGAAACTATGAGTCAGATAATGATAAATTTAGCGACGGAACGATCCAAAAATACATTGATAATCTAAATACATTTAGTAAAACCTTGATAACAAGTACAAATAATATCTATGCCGAATCCGCAGTTGAAATTTCTAACTCAGATCCGATAAGTTATTTAGAAGGCGATAAAACGTTGATGAATCATGATAATAGTATAAGAAACGGAAGTTTTGAAGCTATTGTTTATGATAACAAAGGCAATGTCGTGGCCAGAAAAACTATAAATGTAAATGGCACGACGACGATGAATGATACAAGATATGGCAACTCTATCGTCAAAGACTTTAACTCAAACTCAGATGACAATAAAGACAATAATATGCTAAATGACGTTGATGACTTTTTCGAGGCATCATATTTTTATGATAAAAATACTAAAAAAGGTACATTTTCTCTCATTCCAAAACAAGCTCAAGGGCTTTATAGTATATCGATAGTCGATCACGGTACAAATTTCCCAGGCGCTGTTGGCATAAATAGATTTTTTTCAGGTACTGACTCAAATAGTATCGGCATAAATCAAAATTTTACCCAAGACCACACAAAGCTTCGTGCCTACTCAAAGCCAGTTATCGGAAATAATGAAGTTGCAAATAAAATGATCCAGCTTCAGTATCAAAAGCAGACCTTTTACTCAAGTGGCATAGCGCTTGATAGAGATGAGACGATCGAGGGATATTACCGCTATCTTACGACTGATATGGCGAGTGATACAGAGGCGAATAATACTATCCACGATACAAATACGTCTTTGCAAAAGACAGCTGAAGAGGAATTTCAATCAACAAGTGGCGTAGATACGAACGAAGAGCTTACTAATTTGATCCGTTTTCAAGCAAGTTACGGCGCAGCGGCAAAGATCATCACGACAGTTGATCAAATGCTAGATACCCTTCTTTCATTAAAACAATGAGTGAGCTAAAGAGCCTTTTAGACTCACACGTACTTAGCAAAAATACAAATTTGGGGCTGTTTGAAGCCCCAGATCCACTTCAAGTAGCCACTAAATTTAAAGAGCCAAACGCAGCACTCATGTGTGCGTTATTTGCTTATGGCAACGCAAAAATGATAGTAAAATTTCTAAATTCGCTTGATTTTGGTTTGCTTGATGAGAGTGAGCAAAATATCAAGAAAAATCTGTCAAATTTCAAATATCGCTTTCAAAATGAAAACGATGTGAGAGAAATTTTTATCACTCTCTCACGTCTTAAAAAAGAGGGTGATATAGAAGAAATTTTGCGCCAAGGTCTTGCAAAAAACGGTGAAATGATAGAAGGTGTAAATGAGCTTATCAAATTTATATATGGGCTAAATTCTTACCGCTCTGACGGATATGAGTTTTTCTTTGGTAAGAGTTTTGATAAAGAGCCACAAAGCCCATATAAGCGCTACAATATGTATCTTCGCTGGATGGTTAGAGATAGCGACATCGACCTTGGACTATTTAAAAATTTGCCAAAAGATAAGCTTTTGATGCCGCTTGATGTGCATACGCATAGAGTTTCTTTAAATTTAGGACTTATAAATAGAAAGAGCTACGACTTCAAAGCAGTCATGGATCTTACAAAAAAACTTAGAGAATTTGACAAATTTGATCCGATAAAATACGACTTTGCACTTTATAGAATAGGGCAGAGTAAAGAGTTAGAAACTATCATAAAAAATCTTAATCAATAAAAATTATTGCTAAATTTTTAAATTTAGGATAGACTTGCCATACAATTTTATCCATGAGGAGCTTGTATGAAAAAAATCGTTTTACTAAGTGCAGTTTTAGGAACTTTGCTTTTTGCTCACGAAGGTCATCACTTTGATGCGAAAGCCGGAGAGCATCTAGTTATACCTGTTAATGAGCTAAGTGAGAAGGGCGATAAGAGTGTCGGCGAAGTAGTAGCTGTTAAGACAAACTACGGCGTTGCATTTTTTCCAAATTTAAAGGGACTTACTGCAGGACTACACGGCTTTCACATCCATGAAAATGCTGACTGTGGTGCGACTGAAAAAGGCCTTGGCATGAAAGCAGGCGGTCACTGGGATCCAGCTGGCACAAAGATGCACTCTTTTGCATGGGATGACAAAGGTCACAAAGGCGATTTGCCAGCACTTTACGTAGATGCTGAGGGCAATGCGAACTATCCAGTGCTAGCCCCAAAGATAAAAAGTCTTGACGAGCTAAAAGGTCACTCATTAATGGTTCATGTTGGTGGTGATAATCACAGCGACAACCCAAAAGCACTTGGCGGTGGCGGCGCTAGAATGCTTTGTGGCGTTATTAAGTAACCACTTTAATAAACGAGTCTTTGAGTTAGATCCAAAGGCTCGTTAAAATTTATAAATTTTAAAAATCTCTCATTTCAAATATAAAAATTTTACAAAAAGATAAGTACAAATAAATTACAATCTGCTTTTATTTCAATTATCAAAAGAGCAAAAAATGGAATTTGATCTACTTAGCTATGTCGTTTTTTTTGTAGCTGCATTTTTAGGCGGTTTTATCGATTCTATCGCTGGTGGAGGTGGGCTTATAACGCTTCCAGCTATTATGGCGATGGGTGTGCCACCACACCTTGCACTTGGTACAAATAAGCTTCAAGGTGTCTTTGGTAGCTTTACAGCGACTTTAAATTTCACAAAACGGGGATTGATTAATTATAGAGAATGCTTTGTAGGTATCGTTTTTACTTTCATTGGAGCTATCATTGGAGCAGTGGTTATCCTATTTTTAAATACAAATTTTTTAAAGATAATTATCCCATTTTTACTGATTTCTATTTTTATCTATACGCTTTTTATGCCAAAAGTCGGCGAAAATGATAGAGCTGCAAAGATGAATGAAAAGCTATTTTATGTAGTTTTTGGGCTGATACTTGGCTTTTATGATGGTTTTTTTGGTCCAGGAACAGGCTCTTTTTGGACATTTGCGATAGTGGCACTAATTGGGCTAAATTTAAAAAAGGCTGTCGCTCATACGAAACTCTTAAATTTTACTAGCAATATCGTTGCTCTTGGTATTTTTATAGCCGGCGGACAGATGCTTTGGGCTGTTGGATTTTTGATGGCAGTTGGTCAAATTTTAGGCGCATATTTTGGATCAAATCTTGTCATTAAAAAAGAGGTCAAATTTATTAGAACAATGTTTCTAATGGTAGTTGCAGTGACTATTTGTAAATTGATTTTCGATTATTTCAGAGTTTAAAATTAAAAATGTTTTAACAATAATTTTGTTACAATCACGCAAAATTCTAAATCCAAGGTAAATTAATGAAAGATTTGTTTCTATTTTCAAATTTCCTAAATAGCTCTCACGCCTTTATCTATGCGTTTCACTTTTTGCTTGTAGCTTTGATTGTTATCATAGTTGCTTATATAGCAAGGAGTAAGATGCAGCTTGTGCCAAGGGGTCTTCAAAATATAGTTGAAGCTTATTTAGAGGGCGTTATATCTATGGGAAGAGATACTTTAGGCAGTGAAAAACTAGCGAGGAAATATCTTCCACTTGTTGCAACTATCGGTTTTATCGTATTTTTTTCAAATGTTGTAGGTATTATTCCTGGATTTGAGTCACCAACATCAAGTCTAAATTTAACTCTAGTTTTGGCTTTAGTTGTATTTGTTTATTACAACTTTGAGGGCATTAGAGAAAATGGATTTTTTAAATACTTTGGACACTTTATGGGGCCGAATAAATTTCTAGCTCCGATTATGTTTCCAGTTGAAGTCATCTCGCATCTTTCACGTGTAGTTTCGCTATCATTTCGTCTTTTTGGTAATATTAAGGGTGATGATTTATTCTTGCTAGCGATGCTTACACTTGCACCTTGGTTTGCTCCGCTTCCAGCTTTTGCGCTTCTAACGCTTATGGCTGTTTTGCAAACATTTATTTTCATGATGCTAACTTACGTTTATCTAGCTGGTGCCGTTGCTATTAGTGAGCACGAGCATTAAAATTTAAAGCCATATTTTTATATGGCTTTTTCCTTTTTAAAACTATTTAAATTTTTAAATCACATTCTTTATTTTTCCAGTCAAAACGCTCATTTTTAGATATTTTAAAAGAAAGTATCGCTAAAATACGCCTTAAAAATTTGCATAATTTTAAAGGTAAAAATATGTTTGAAGTCGTTATCGGTTTAGAAGTTCACACTCAGCTTAATACAAAAACTAAAATTTTCTGCTCTTGCTCGACTAGCTTTGGCGACGAGGCAAACACCCACGTTTGTCCGACCTGCCTAGCTCTGCCTGGAGCGCTACCTGTGCTAAACAAAGAGGCAGTCAAAAAGGCGATCAGCTTTGGTACAGCGATAAACGCTAAGATAAATAAAAAATCAGTATTTAATAGAAAAAACTATTTTTACCCAGACCTTCCAAAAGCATATCAAATTTCACAGTTTGAAATTCCTATCGTAGAAGGTGGCGAGCTCATCATCGACGTAAACGGCACTAAAAAACGTATCGGCGTAACTAGAGCGCACCTTGAGGAGGATGCTGGCAAAAATATCCACGAAGAAAATGAGAGTTTGGTTGATCTAAATAGAGCTGGCACGCCGCTTCTTGAGATAGTTAGCGAGCCAGACCTTAGAAGTAGCGACGAGGCGGTGGCTTATCTTAAAAAACTGCACTCGATCCTTCGCTTTTTAAACATTAGCGACGCAAATATGCAGGAAGGTAGCTTTCGCTGCGATGCAAACGTCTCTATCCGTCCAAAAGGCGACACAAAGCTTTACACAAGGGTTGAGATAAAAAACCTAAATTCATTTAAATTTATCCAAAAAGCGATCGACTACGAGGTAGAGCGCCAAAGTGTAGCTTGGGAAGATGGCAAATATGACGAAGAGGTCTATCAAGAGACAAGACTTTTTGATACGACGAATTTAGTAACAAGATCGATGCGTGGCAAAGAGGATAGTGCGGAGTATAGATACTTCCCTGATCCTGACTTGCTGCCTGTTGAAGTGTCAGAGCAGATGTATGAAGAGGCGATCAAAATCCCAGAACTTGCCGAGCAAAAGGTCGCAAGATATGTTAGTGAGCTAGGCGTAAAAGAGAGTGATGCTCTAAATTTAACTCAAAGTGTTGAGATGGCTAGATATTTTGAAGAGCTGATCGCCGCTGGAATTCAACCAAAGCTTGCTACTACGTGGCTCATAGTTGAGCTTCTTGGTCGTTTAAATAACGGCGTAACGATCGAGACTAGCCCAGTTAATAGTGTCAAAATGATAAATTTACTAAAACGCATAGAAGATGGCACGATAAGCGGCAAGGCTGCAAAAGAGGTGCTAGACTACCTTATGGAAAATGACGCGGACGTCGATAGTGTCATCGAAAAGCTTGGCTTAAAGCAAGTGAGCGACGACTCAGCTATCATCGCAATCATAGATCAAATTTTAGCTGCAAACGCCGACAAAGTAGAAGAGTATAAAAACGGCAAAGATAAGATGTTTGGCTTCTTTGTCGGTCAGGTGATGAAAGAGGGCAAGGGTGCCTTTAATCCAGGCAAGGTTAATGAGCTTTTAAAGGCCAAAATAGGCTAAAAAGGGCTAAAATGAGCATAGCAGTTATCGGAGCTGGCAAGTGGGGCAGTGCGCTATTTCACGCATTTAGTGAAAATAACGAGTGCGTCATTAGCTCAAGAACGCCAAGAGAGATACCAAATTTTGTGAGCTTAGAAGAGGCTTTGGAGTGCGAATATCTAGTTTGCACGATCCCAACGCAAGCTACAAATTTATGGCTAAAGCAAAACTACAAAAACAAAGGTCAAAAGATCCTAGTCGCCAGCAAAGGTATAGACACGGCAAATCTTAAATTTTTAAATGAAATTTATGAAGACTTTGTGGATAGAGAAAATTTAGCCTTTCTCTCAGGGCCGACCTTTGCAAAAGAGATCATGCAGAAGCTGCCTTGCGCCTTGGTTGTAAATTCTAAAAATCAAAATCTAGCTTTAAAATTTGCTTCATTTTTCCCAAGCTACATGAAAGCCTACACCTCAGATGATGTTATCGGAGCTGAAGTGTGTGGGGCGTATAAAAACGTGATCGCCATAGCTGGTGGCATCTGTGACGGCCTTGGCCTTGGTAACAATGCAAGAGCAAGCCTCATTTCACGTGGTCTTGTCGAGATGGCTAGATTTGGTAAATTTTTTGGCGCAAAAGATGAGACATTTATGGGGCTAAGCGGCGCAGGGGACTTGTTTTTAACTGCTTCATCGATACTCTCGCGCAACTACCGCGTAGGTCTTGGCATAGCAAGGCACGAGAGATTAGAGAAAATTTTAAATGAGCTTGGCGAGGTGGCAGAGGGCGTCGATACTGCAAGGGCTATTAGCAAGATCGCTAAAGAAAAGGGCATATATGTGCCCATCGCTAGCGAGGTTGAAAATATGCTAAATGGCAAAGACGTTTTTGAGAGCGTAAAATCGCTTTTGGGAAGAAGATGAAAGCTTTTAAATTTATACTTTTTGTGACTATTTTTGCTCTGGGACTAAAAGGTGCAGAAGTTAGCCTAAGAGCTAAGGTTTCGCAGATGATAATGGTTGGCTTTAACGGAGCTAGCACAAAAGACGCTACGTTTCGCGCGATGTTAAGCGACGCTGGATATGAGAGATTTGGCGGTGTGATGCTACTTGGCAGAAATGTCACCAGTAAAGCTCAGCTAAAAGCTAGTATAAAAGCGATCAAAGAGAAAAGTCCTAAAATTTTCATCGCCATTGACGAAGAGGGCGGCAATGTAAGCCGTATGAAGGATAAGAGCTTTGACGGCCCATATCCTAGCGCTTATGAGGTTGCAAGCACGCTTGATATCAAAAGTGCATATGATCTCTACTCAAAAATGGCTATAAATTTAAAAGAGTGCGGCATAAATTTAAATTTCGCTCCAGTGGTCGATCTGCACGATGAAAACTCGCCGATCATTGCTGCTAAGCAAAGGGCGTTTAGCGAGTATGCAAGCAAGGTTGTGATCTACGCTGATGCTTTTATGGACGCATTTAAAGAGCAGGGTATCCTAACGACACTTAAGCACTTCCCAGGGCATGGTAGCTCAAAAGAGGACTCACATAAAAATAAGAGCGAAGTCACGCTAAGTAAAGATGCGCTTTTGCCATATAAAGACGCCATAAGCACTGGTAGAGCGCAGATCATCATGGTCGGACACCTTTTTGTAAAGGGCATCGACGAGAACAATCCAGCCACACTTTCTAAAAAAATAATAACCGATCTCTTACGAAATGAGCTTAAATTTAATGGCGTAGTCATAAGCGATGATATGCTGATGAAAGGCGTTGGCGACGAGTCTTTAGCGCAAAAAGTGGTTAAATTTATAAACGCTGGAGGCGATATCTTGCTCTTTAGCGAGTTTAAGATAAACAACCAAAGAATAGCCGATCTTATCACTCAGATCATAATCGATGCTGTAAATGAGAAAAAGATCAGCAAAGAGCGAATCGACACTTCATATAAGAGGATAATGGCTCTAAAAGCGAAGCTTTAATGGCTACTCTGATGAGTTACAAACCATTTATAAAGAAATAGAAATTTAGAGTGGAATTTTAATAAGCTTTTAAAAGTATTTTAGACTAGTAATTTTTCTAGCAATCTCGTCTTTTTCTAAATCAAAGTATAAAACATTAAGCCACATATTGTTTTCATATTTAAATTTCATAGCTTTTTGGTCAACGCCACTTATTCTTGGGTATACGAGATAAAGCCTGCCGTACTCGTATTTCTTACCGTAAGCGTAGAGTTGATATAGGTCGGCTTGTGAGATATCATCTCTTGACTTTACGATCTTCCATTTTGTATCGGCTATAAATTTGCCTTCTAAGAATATGTCAGGCCTTAGTCTAAAACTTCTTGGATTTTCTATGAGGTGCTTTTCTGAGTGCTGTAATGCAGTGCCTGGAAACTTTTTCTTTACAAAATTTCCGACATAGCTTTCAAAGAGCACATTCATATCAAATAGCAAGGCAATCGCTAGATCGTTACCTCTATACGGACCAAACGACTTGTTTTGTAAAAATATCTTGCTCCATAAAAGCGCTTGTTCATAGTGTTTTGTTTGGCGATTTAGTTTTAAGCGGCTAAAGTCCGCGTTTATATCGGAGCTAGATGAAATTTCGTCAAAGATAAATAAATATTCCCTAATAAGCCGTTGGTTTTTGCTTGATTTTGAGCGCTTGTATAAAAACTCGAGTGCGCTTTTTATGAGACGATTTTCGGCCATATCTATGGAAAACTCTTGATAGCAAATGTAAAACCTCTCTTTATGGACGATATTTTTACGTATTTGCTCCGATATTTTAAGCTTTCCTTTTAAAAATTTTAGGTTATCTTCTAGCTCTACGTAGTCGCTTTTTATGCCTATTTTTATAAGTTTTGATACTTCATCTAGGAACATCAATATAAAAATTTCAAGAAGTGGTAGATTCAAACTTTTTAAATTCGCAATGTTTATATTTTTAAATGGATGATTTTTTAAAGTCTTTAGCATCGTTAGTAAAATCTTTTTAGAATTTTCTATCGCCTCCTCGTTACTACTATTATCGTTGTCATGAATCTTAGGAAGTATCTCAAGGCTATCGCCGCTTTTTGTCTGGATGATACCGACGTAGTTTTGAGCTTGTAAAAAATCGCCCTTTTTGTCTCTACCGGGCTTTAAAAACTCTACTGCGGCAAAATTTTCTCTAGTAAAGGCATCTACGGCTTTAAATAGGTCTTGGTCGTCTTCCGGGCGAAATTTTTCAAACTCTATTAAGTATTTGGTCATTGCTCTTGCATTTTGTTTTGTTCGTAAATTTTTATATAGTTTTCTGGTTCTTTAAAGGCTTCAAATTTTATCTCATATAAAATTTTATCAGTTTCGTATTCTTTGCCATCCAACACAAGCAATTTTCTATCTTTCTCTTTTTCTTTTATAAGCCCATTATCTCCTAGTACCAGCCTTATCTTTTCCCAATCGTCATAAAAATACTCTTGAAGTAGCGGTAAAATTTTATTTTTAAAGATTGAGGCTAGCTCTTCTATATCAGCGCCATCTTTTAGTGACATAAAATAGGCATGTCCTATCGTGTGATCTCTGTCGTAAAGATATTCTATACGATCGTTTATCGTTTTAAGCATTTCATTGAGCTTTATGTCGGTGTCATCTCCGTTTTTAATGATCTTAATATCTTTTAGAAGTTCCGGTTGTGGCATCATCTCCACAAATTCAAACCTTCTTCTAAGAGCCGTATCCATAAGTGCTATGCTGCGATCTGCTGTATTCATCGTACCTATTATGTATAAATTTGACGGCACTCCAAATTTTTCTTTTGAGTATGGCAGCTCCACCATTATCTCATCATCTGCTCCGAGCCTCTTTGACGGCTCTATAAGAGTTATGAGCTCACCAAAAATTTTAGAGATATTTCCGCGATTGATCTCGTCGATGATTAAGATATAATTTTTTTCAATTTTTTGACTATCTTTTGTAAAAATTTGTTTAAACTCGTCTATTTTTAAATTATCTTTTATATTATAAATACTCATTTGCGAGAATTGTTTGTATAAAATTTTTTCATAATAAATCGGCTCATCTGGTATAAAAATCCACTCAACGCTTCTAGCTTGAACAAAACTTTCAAGATCATCTCGATCTAAATATTTATACTCACCAGTCACTCTAGCTACCGCTCTTAGTTTTTTGTTTCCTAGTGAAATTAAGATTATATCACCGTTTTTTATCTCGTTTTTTAGTCTATTGATGGCTGTGGCTGAAAAATCTACCATTTCTTTTTCCATGCGTTTTGAAATTTGCTTGGCGTTTTCACAACCGCTAAAATTAATCCAATCACCAAAGCCAAGTAAGACAACATTGTTTTTGATGCAATATTCAAACACA
Source organism: Campylobacter concisus (assembly GCF_001298465.1). Lineage (NCBI taxonomy): Bacteria > Pseudomonadati > Campylobacterota > Epsilonproteobacteria > Campylobacterales > Campylobacteraceae > Campylobacter > Campylobacter concisus. The sequence goes on along the minus strand of NZ_CP012541.1, from coordinate 1,035,385 downwards.
AAATCTTCTTCTGGTTTTTGAGAGTCCCCTAAAGACATCTTCCAAAAATTTATATTATCATTAAAGTCAAATTTGTTGCTTGTTTTACCTTCAATATTTTGCGCCATTTTGCAAAGTGTTTTAAAAATACCATCTTCAATATCGTATTTTATTTCCTTGTTATTGTCGGTTTCACTATTGCCTAAAATAGGCTTTATGCCCTCAACAAATTCTTCATATCCATAGCTTTGATGAAATGTTACGAATTTTATTTGTCCACTTCGTATATATCCATCAAATTTCTTTTTTAGATCATTTCTGTTTTTGCTTATATCAACTTTTCTTTCTTCTATTATCTCGATAGCTTTTGTCACTGTACTGTATGTCTTTCCAGTTCCTGGAGGACCATATAAAATTTGATTAAGGGGACTAGTTGATTTTTTGTCATCATCGGTCATTTTATATCCTTCACTATCACTATTGTTTTGTTGATTATTTTCTGTGTTTTTATAAAATTTCTCATACGTTAGATGATATACATTTGTTAGCGCATTTAGTAAGCTTGTATAGTCAAGGGTTGCAAATGTCTCTATATTTTCTATGGCGAAATATATATACTTTTCCCATGCAAGTTTATCAAGCCTAAAGCCAGGTATATGTATCTTTTTGCATTCTGACTCCAAAAAGTTATATATTTCATTTTTTAGTTTTTTTTCTGCGTCGCTCAGTTTTGTATCGATTAGTCCTATGGATATATAAAAATTACTTGGTTTTGCTAAAACGGCGAAATAAATAACTAAATGAGATTCGTTTTTAAAAGGCTTATATCTATTCCATATATACTTTGAAATGTTTCCGCTGTTTTGCCACTTCCCATGATCTACAATCTTAAATTCACTAAATATATCATTAGAAAAAATTTTAAAGTTTTCACAAAAATTACTTAATTTATCGTGTGTTGTTTTGTCGCCTTTGCGATAAGTTATATCTTGAGCGTATCTATTTGTAAAATACTTAAACCCATATAAAATTTTATTTTTTAAATCATCGTTTATCATATTTCTCTCCTGTAGTTTTTGATTACTCCCATTATTCTATAGCTTACACTTTTTAAGTATCTTTTTACAACTCATCAAATTCTCTCTTTAGCTCCTCTCTTAGCTCTTCAGCTCTATCTTCGCCGTTTTTGAAATTTATCTTTATAAAGCTATCTAGCTCGTCCAAGATCGCAAAGAGTTCGCTCTCCCAGCTTAAATTTTCTTGCTTTGATAAAGTTTCCAGTTTTTCTCTTATTTGCTCTAAGGCATCTAATGCTTTATCTTTTTCAGACTCACTATTTAGTGCATCTTCAAATAAAATATCTTGCCTTAAGGCGTTTATTTTTTTAAATATTACGTTGCAAAATTTTGGATATTTCTCAGCGTTGCTTAAATTTTCTAAAACCTCCTGTGCGGCCTTTTGATAAGCTGGCACCGCTCCCTCTTCGTCGAGCTTTCTGGTTAGTTTTTGCATCTGAAAATATAAAATAAGCGCCGCAAAGAACGCAAGCAGCAAATAAATCGTCACATTATTCATTTTTACTCCTTTTTCTAAATTTATCTATGCTAATTATCGCAAGTGCTAGCCAGATCATACAAAACGAGATGACCTTGTAGCCGTCTAAATTTTCGCCGTAAATGAAGACCGCACAAAGGATCGCGATGGTCGGCGAGATGTATTGCAAGTAGCCGATCGTGGTTAAATTTATCCTTGTAGCAGCTGCGTTAAAAGCGACAAGTGGCACGATGGTTACGATACTTGAAGCGATCATTAAAAGTGAGTCTTCGTTTAGTCCAAAATGGCTTTTACCTAAAAATGCTATGTAAAGGACGTAAGCAAGTGCAAATGGGAACATAAAAAATGTCTCTATAAAAAGCCCGTTAAATGCGCTAATCTTTGCCATCTTTCTAACTGCTGCGTAAAATCCAAATGAAAGCGGCAAGATGATGGAAACTAATGGCAATCCGCCTTGGGCATAAATTTGTATGCTAATGGCTAAAACGACTATGCAAATGGCTAAAATTCCGCTTTTATTTAGCCTTTCTTTAAAGATAATAACACCAAGAAGCATGCTTATTAGTGGATTTATAAAATAGCCCAGGCTTGTGTCCAAAATTTTGCCATTGCTAACTGCATATACATAAACGCCCCAGTTTGTGGTGATAAATATACCACTCAAAAATAAGGTTTTTAGCGAACGAATATCTTTAAGTAAAGTAAAAATTTCGCCCATTTTGCCACTAAAATAAAGCACTCCAGCCATTAAGAAAAATGACCAAATGACTCTGTGAGCTAAAATTTCATAAGCATCGACATCTTTGCTAAAGAGGTTGAAATAAACCGCCAAAAATCCCCACATAAAAAAGGCGCTAAGCGCGAGAATAACGCCTTTTTGGCTCTCATTTAGTCTTGGTATTTTTGTCGCCTTTTATAGAATTTATACTATCTATCATTAAAAGCGTGACAGAGATGGCTAGGCAGATCATCAAAAAGTATGAGCTTTTCTCCAGTCTCTCGCCGATGGCAAATGAGACAAAAAGCATCATTATAGGCTCAAAATATGTAAGCAAACCTAGTACATTTATCGGCACGAGCGTGCTTGAGAGGATCTGGGCGATGAGGGCTATGCCGCTGATAGCACCAAGCAAGATGAGCAGATAGTAGATGTTTGGATTTTGGCTCATTACGTAGTCCATATCGGCTGTGAGCGCAAAATAAAATGAGAATAAAAACATAAAAATTATCTCGATAACAAAGCTTGAGAAATTTGCAAGGTTGTAGTACTTTCTAATGGTAAAATAGACTGGATAAAGGCAAAAAACTACAGCGCTCTCCCACGAGATGCCACCACTAATGACTGCTGTGCTAAAGACGCCAATGGCAGCAAAAAATATCGATGCTAGCTTTGTTTTTGAGAGGTGCTCTTTGAAAAATATCCGCCCAAAAAGGACCATGACTATTGGCATGATGAGGTAGCCTATAGAGACTTTTAGCGCTGCGCCGTTACTTGGAGCCCAGAGATAGAGCCACATCTGAAATGAGACGATGAGCGAGGTAGCAAGCAAAACTAGTAAAATTTTAGGTTTTAGCTTTATTTTTAGAAGTAAAAATTTGAAATTTCGCTGCTGTTTTAACAAAAAAATGGCGGCGATGACAAAAGGCATGGCAAAGATCATGCGGTATCCAATAAGAGCTTGTGTGCTGATGGGGTTCATGAGCACTGACATGTAGTAAATGCAGTTAAATAAAACTGATGCCAAAAGCGAATAAAAAATGCCTTTTATCATGAAAAAAATCCTCTCTTTTTTTGAGTAAATTTAAAGTAGCGATTGTATGCAAAATATCTTTAATAACCCATTAATGGCTTTTATTTTTTAAGTTTTGCGTGATATAATCAGCGCTAAATTAAGGTAAAAGATAGGAAAAATTTATGACTTGGAACAGAGATAGTTGGAGAGAATTTAATATCTTACAACAACCAACTTATCCAAATTTAAAAGAGCTTAAAGAGGCTGAAGAAAAACTAAAAGCACTTCCACCTTTGGTATTTGCTGGCGAGGCTAGAAGTCTTAAAAATGAGCTTGCAAAAGTTTGCAATGGCGAGGCCTTTTTGCTTCAAGGTGGCGACTGCGCTGAGAGCTTTACAAATTTTAACGCAAACAACATCAGAGATATGTTTAAGGTCTTACTTCAAATGGCGATAGTTTTAACCTTTGGCGGTGGCTGTCCAGTGGTCAAAGTAGGCCGCGTAGCAGGGCAGTTTGCAAAGCCTAGAAGTAGCGATTATGAAGAGGTAAATGGCGTTAAGTTGCCAAGCTATAGAGGTGACATCATAAATGGCTTTGAATTTGACGAAAAAGCTAGAGTTGCCGACCCAAAACGCATGATAGAGGCCTACTATCAAAGTGCTTCTACGATGAACCTCTTAAGAGCCTTTTCAAGAGGAGGTTTGGCTGACCTTCATCAGGTGCATAAGTGGAATTTAGGCTTTGTTAAAAGGCCAGAGATCGGTGAGAAATACGCTAAACTAGCTGACGATCTAACAAAAACTCTATCTTTCATGGCAGCTTGTGGCATCACTTCGGCAAACACTCCAGCGATAAATCAAACCGCAGTCTATACATCTCACGAGGCGCTACTTTTGCCTTATGAAGAGGCACTAACTAGGGTTGATAGCCTTAGTGGTGAGTGGTACGACTGCTCGGCTCATATGCTTTGGATAGGCGAAAGAACACGTGGTATAAACGACGCTCACGTACATTTTTTAAGTGGTGTGAAAAATCCTATCGGTGTAAAGATCGGACCAAGTGCAAAGGCTGAAGATGTCGTCGCTCTTGCAAATAAACTAAATCCAGAAAATGAAGCTGGCAGACTAAACGTGATAATCAGAATGGGTGCTGATAAGATAGGCGAAAATTTACCAAAAATTTTAAGAGAGCTAAAGCGAGAAGGGCTAAATATCGTTTATAGTATCGATCCGATGCATGGCAACACCGTAAAAACCTCAAATAACTACAAAACCAGAGAATTTGACAAGATAATAAGTGAAGTTAGAAGCTTTTTTGAAATTCACAAAGCTGAGGGCACAAGGGCTGGCGGCGTACATCTTGAGATGACAGGCCAAGACGTGACTGAGTGCACGGGTGGGGCATTAAATATCACTGAAAGTTCGCTTGAGCAAAGATATGAAACACAATGTGATCCAAGGCTAAATGCTGATCAGGCACTTGAGCTTGCATTCTTGATGGCTGATCTAGTTAAAAAAGCTTAGAATTTATAAAATTTGGAGAAAAAGATGGTAAATGTTTATGATCTAATTGTTGTTGGTGGCGGACCTTGTGGAATTGCTAGCGTAGTTGAGGCAAAAAGAAATGGCTTAAACAACGTTTTGCTTCTTGAAAAAGGTGATAATCACAGCCAAACGATAAGAAAATTTTATAAAGATAATAAACGCGTAGATAAAGAGTATAAAGGGCAAGATAGTACGATACATGGCGTAGTTTCATTTGAGGATGGCACGAAAGAGAGCACGCTTGATTATTTTGACAAGCTGCTTGATACTGAAAAGATTGAAGCTTTTTTTAATTCTGAAGTAGAGAGCGTGAAAAAAGATGGAGAAATTTTTAAAGTAACTACATCAAAAGCCGTATATGAAGCTAAAAATGTGATGATATCAATTGGCAAAATGGGACGACCAAATAAGCCTGATTATAAAATCCCACCTTCACTAAACTCAGTTGTAAATTTTAACCTTGATAACTGTACAAACGGCGAAAAGGTGCTTGTCGTAGGTGGCGGAAACTCAGCAGTTGAGTATGCGATCGAGCTTTGCCAATACAATAAAACTACAATCGCTTATAGAAAAGATAATTTTAGCCGCGTAAATGAGACAAATTTAAGTGCACTTTGGGAGCTAGAAAAGCACGGTAAGATAAAAGTTAGGCTAAATCACGATATAAAAGAGATAGATAACGAATCAGGCAAAGTTAGAGTGCATTACGAAAATGGTAAAATTCGCGTTTATGACAGAGTTGTCTATGCAATAGGTGGCTCAAGTCCGGTTGATTTTTTACAAAAATGTCAGATAAAAATTGATGAAAAAGGCACTCCAATAGTTGATAGTAACTACCAAAGTAGCGTGCCAGGACTTTATGTGGGCGGTGACATCGTGCTAAAAAATGGTGGCTCAATAGTCGTTGCTCTAAATCACGCTCATCACGTCATAAAAGACATTTTAAAGGGCAAGGCATAAGCTTGATAAATAAAATTTTACTAGCTATTTTTTGTTTGATAGCTGGCTTTTGCCTATCGTTTTTTAAATCTCCAAAAGAGGATGAGATACCAAAAGATACTAATCAAACGATTTATTCTATAAATTTTGATAATTTGCCAGAAGAAGAGAGACAAAAATATATCAGCAAAGACGATCTTTACGAATATGGCGGATATATAACTCCAAAAAGCTATATCCAAAATTTTACTGAAACGAACGATCAAAATTTATCAAATGATGTAAATGAACTTCAAGAACAAGTTCGTGAGCTAAGTAAAAAAAATAAAATTTTAGCTACTGATAATGTCGATATCAGCGAGAAAAATTTAGACTTTATAAGCAAAATTTCAGAGATGAAAAAAAATATCGAAAATGAAAAAAATGAGATAGTTGAGAAAAATCAAAAGACGCTAGGCGAGCTTGAAGCACAACACTTTGAAAATATACAAACTCTCACAAAACGGCTAAATGAAGCTCAAGCTGATATGATAGAGAGCTCAAAAGCCTATGAAAAAAAGATAATAGACCTTGAAAATGCGATAAATGAGGCAAAAAATGGCGATGAAAGTAAGGTAAAAGACATCGAAGCAAATTTTGCTAAATTTAAAGAGATGGCTGAGGCAAATTACACAGCTTTAAAAGAGCAAAATATAGAGCTAAATACGACACTGGCTCAAAAAGACGCACTAATAAAAGAGTATGAAAATACTCAAAATGAAAAAGATAAAAACGAAAAAAAAGAAATTCTGCTTTTAAAAGAGGAGATCGAGCGAGCAAAAAATGACGCTAAGACACAAAAATTTAGCTACGAAAAAGAGATAAATGCACTAACTGATGGCTTTGAAACGCAAAAGAGTGTTATGGAGGATGAGCTTTCAAAAAAGGCAAATAAGATAATTGATCTTGAGGAAGCACTTGAATCAAATCAAACTACCTTGAAGGACAAAATTTATGAGCTTGATGAGATAAAGAAAAATTTAAACTCAAAAGATTTAGCAGTTGAAAACTATAATGGTAAAAATTTAGAGCTAAACGCCTCTCTTGCGGCACTTCATAAAAGTTTTAATGATCTAAAAGAAAAAAATCTTAAAAGCGAGCAGGAAAATAAACTCGCAAATGAAAATATAAATTCACTTAAAAAAGAGCTTGAACGGGCAAATTTGATAAACAAAAAGCTAGAGAAGCAAAATTTAGATGCAAATGCAAGTCTAAGTGAGCTAAATAAAAAGCTAAATTTAAGTGAAGAGAGCTTTAAAAATGCACGAGATGAGCTAAAGACGCTTGATACAAAGACGAATAAATTTTTAAAAACTTTGTTTGAGCAAAATCAAACTATCTCTTTGCAGACTCAAAAGCTTGGTTTAAATGACAGCGAGTTAAAAAATTTAAGTGCAAAGATAAACTTAAAAGATGAAAAGATAAAAGAGCTAGAAAATAATCTCACGCAAACAAGCCAAATGCTAGCAGCAAAGCAAAGTGAGCTAGAAGCTCAAAAAAGGACGCTAAAGATCGATATGCAAAATTATGAAATTTTGCGTCAGCAAATAAATATTTTGCAAAAAAAGATAGCCGATACGTCAGCTCTTTTTGCTGATAGCAATAAAAGTGGCGGTAAAAATTTACTAAGCTTACAAAATGAGCTTGAAAGCGCAAAACATAAGTTAAACGAGAGTAATAAGACGATTGAAAGGTTAAATTCTAAAATAAATGAACTTAGCTCATCTAGCGTAAAAGGAAGTCCAGTAAATGCCAAAATCATCGAACTTCAAAAAGATATCGAGCAAAATTTAAATAGGCAAGATGAGCTTGAAAACGAAAATGTGAATTTAAAAAATATCTTGCAGGCGACAACTAAGCCAGAGACGCCAACAAAGCTAGTTTTGATCTCTAGCCTTGAGTGCGATGACATGGACGCAAAAGATAAGATTAGCGTGATGTGTAAGAATAGAGTGAGCGAATTTTTGCAAAGATTTAACTCAAACTACCTTTATGAGATAATTCCGATCGTAGATAAGAAAAATTTTGTCATCCCGTCAAATGTGGCTCAAAGCATCAAAAAAGACGATCTTGGCAGGCTAAATAACTATGTAAATTATGGCGTTGGTAAAGAGCGCGCAAAGGCAGCAGCCGAGCTTATAAAAGAAGAATTTGGCGATTTTGCAAGGATCAGCTTTAGCTCCGAAGTGATCGTAAAAGATGTCACGCGTGGCTTTATCATTAAGGTTTATAGATGATCTTGGCTCAGCTAAAAAGTGGCTATCGCTACAACAGCGATACGCTGGTACTTTATGATTTTATAAGATCAAGTTTGAAAAATTTTTCAGGCAGAATTTTAGACGTTGGCGCAGGGTGCGGGATACTTGGGCTTTTACTTAAACGCGACTTTAAAAATTCCAGCCTAAGCTTGCTTGATATCTTGCAAATAAATGGTGAAATTTCTAAATTTAACGCCAGTAAGAACGGCTTGGAGGCAGAAATTATAAATGCTAATTTTGCAGATTTTAAAGATAGCGAGAAATTTGACCTCATCGTATCAAATCCTCCATTTTATCACGAGGGTACGAAACAAAGCGAAGATGAGCATATAAAGGTTAGTAGATACACAAGCTCTTTAAGTTTAAAAGACTTTATAAAAGGTATAAGTGTAAATTTAAAGCCTCACAAAAGGGCGTTTTTTTGCTATGCACCTGATGATCTTAGCCAGATCATAGCATCTCTAAAAGAGTTTAAGCTAAATTTAGTAAGCCTAAAATTTATTCATACAAAGGCTGATAAACCAGCAAATTTAGCCTTATTTGAGGTAAGAAATAATTCAAACTCAAAGTTAAAAATTTTGCCACCTTTAGTGATGAGCGAAAATGGCTCGCATACAAAAGAGGCGATTGAAATTTTTAAAAAAGCTAATACAAACAGTGTTGATTATCAGGAACTAGCGTGAAAGTACAAGGTTTTAGTTATGAGTTTGATGCTAGCTTTTGCGAGAGCTGTGGTGGCAAGTGTTGTACCGGAGAGAGTGGGTATATCTGGATAAATGAAGAAGAAATTTCAAAATTTTGCACCGCATTTCATATGAGTAAAGATGAGTTTGAAAAGCAGTTTTTAATAAGAGTTGGGCTAAGGTGTAGCATAAAAGAGAAGCCTTATGAGGATGGCTTTGCTTGCATATTTTTTGATGAAAAAAATAAAAACTGCTCAGTTTATGAGCTAAGGCCACAGCAGTGTAGGACTTTTCCGTTTTGGAATTATTTTAAAAAAAATTTAAAGGAGCTAAAAGCAGAATGTATTGGCGTAAAATTTTAGTATTTTTTATGAGCGTATTTTTTAACTCGCAGCTGCTTTTGGCTGACGATAATAAAAGTATAAATTTACGTCTAATGCAGGCTTTATTGTTTCAAGATAGCGGAGATGTGAATGCTAGCATTCAAACTTACTCAAACATTTTTAAAGATACAAATCAAAAAGCTTATTTAAAAGAGGCGATCAAACTCGCCTTTGCTACAAAAAATGAAAATTTAGACGCTTTGATAAATGAAGGCGAAAAAAGCTTAAAAGACGACAGCGATTTTATCCGTATAAAGATCGCAAATTTAGTAAATTTCTCAAAGCTAAATGAGGCTAAAAATTTGATGCAAGAGCTAGCCACAAAAGAGCCAAATGCTCAAAATTTACTTATGCTTGGCACTATTTGTATGATGCAAAATGAAACAACGACTGCGCTAAAATACTTTGAAGAGGCTTACTCTCTAAAGCAAGAAGAAGAAAATTTGCTCCGTATCGTTGATATTTTGATAAATCGCATGGATAAGATAAAAGATGCTACAAAATATCTTGAGAAATTTAAAGATGAACAAGGTTGCACGCTAAAGACTTGCGAGCTTTTGGCTGAAATTTACTCCCAGCAAAGAAATTTCCCAAAAGTGATCGAACTATTTGAAGAGCTTTATGAACTAAATCACGATACTTCTTATCTTGATAAGATCGTGCAGTTTTTTATCTATGATAAAAATTACAAAGCAGCAATTGAAATTTTAAAAAAATATAGCTACAACGATATGGCGCTTATGGATCTTTATGCGGCGACTAGTAATTTTGGCGATGCATACATACTTGCTGTTAAAATTTATAACGATAGCAGGGATTTAAATTTTTTAGCAAAAGCCGCGATTTACGAATACGAAATGAATAAAGATACCTTGAACGAACAAAAAATGGCTGAAATTTTAGATAAATTTGAAGCTAGCGTGCCAAAGCTAGAAAATGATATGTTTTTTAACTATTATGGCTACTTACTGATAGATCATGATATAGATCCTAGAAAGGGTATAGAGCTTGTGCAAAAGGCACTTGCCATCTCGCCTGAGTCGCCTTATTATGAGGATTCGCTAGCGTGGGGATATTTTAAGCTTGGTGAGTGCAAAAAGGCAAAAAGTATTATGCAGCACGCGATGAAAGATGTTGATTTTAGGACTTCAAAAGAAGCAAAAGAGCATTTGCACCTAATAGAGCGCTGTATAATAAATCTAAATAAAAGGCTTAAAAAATGATACTTGATGAGATAATAAAAAAAACTAAAGATGATCTTGCGAAAAGAAAAGCAGATTTCCCTGAGGAGTGGCTTGGTCGCTCACTAGCATATAACCCATACGTACCAAGAGATGTTTTAAGCGCACTTAGAGCAAGTCAAAATGAGCCGATAAAAATTATAGCCGAGATCAAAAAAGCAAGCCCAAGCAAAGGTGTGATAAGAGAAGACTTTGAGCCGATAAAAATAGCCCAGGAGTATGAAGAATACGCAAATGCTTTTAGTATCTTGACTGAACCACATTGGTTTAAGGGCGACATTGAATATATCACTCAAGTCCGCCGCTATGCATCAAGGCCGATCCTTAGAAAAGATTTTATCGTTGATAAGTATCAAATTCTAGAAGCTCTTGTTTATGGGGCGGACTTTATCTTGCTCATCGCAAAAGCATTAACTCAAAACGAGCTAAAAGAGCTTTTAGGCTACGCTCATCATTTAGGGCTTGAGGTTTTGGTTGAAACTCACGACGCGAGTGATGTGAAAAAGGCTATCTTTGCAGGAGCAAATATAATAGGTATAAATCACAGAAATTTAGATGATTTTACGATGGATATGAGCCTTTGTGAGAAGCTCATACCGCTTTTACCAAATGGCAAGATAATAGTCGCTGAAAGCGGTCTTTATGAGCACGAGCAGCTTAAGCAGCTAAGCAAAATAGGCGTAGATGTTTTCTTGATAGGAGAGCATTTTATGAGACAAGATGATATAAAAAATGCCGTCAAAAAGATAAAGGAGGGCGAGTAATGCAGCACCTTTGTGCCCCTTGGAGAAGCGAATACTTTAGTGCTAAAAAAGATAGCTGTGTTTTTTGTGATGTTATAAACTCAGACGATGATGATAAAAATGGCGTACTCTTTCGAGCCAAGCATTGTTTTGGGATTATGAATTTATATCCGTATTCTCCAGGACATTTTATGATAATACCAAATCAGCATACCGATAAGATCGAAGAGCTTGATGAGCAGACTTGGTTTGAGATGAGTAAATTTGTAAGGCTTGGAGTTGAAATTTTAAAAAAAGAGCTTTATGCTAATGGCGTAAATATAGGTATGAATTTAGGCAAGGCCGCAGGAGCTGGCATAGCTGAGCACGTGCATTATCACCTTGTGCCAAGGTGGAGCGGAGATACAAATTTTATAACCACTATCTCTGATGTGAGAGTAAATGGCACGCCATTTCATCCACTTTTTGAGAAACTAAAAAAGGCATTTAGTGCCGTTATTTGAGCTTGATGTAGAGCAGTGGCTAGAGAAAAGAAGCTCTTTTGAAATTTTAATAGACGCAAGATCGCCACATGAATTTTTATATTCACACATAAAAGATGCCATAAATTTATATGCTTTAAATGATGCAGAACATAAAGAGGTAGGCACGCTCTATAAAAGCGATAGATCCCTAGCAAAGAGTCTTGGTGCAAAGTATATCTGCAAAAATTTACAAAATATCATTGATGAGGTTTATAAAAGAGCCAAGGTTGGTTCAGCTATTGGCATCTACTGCGCTAAAGGCGGGCTTAGATCAAATTCTGTTGGCTATGTGCTAAGCATGATAGGATATAGAGTTTTTAGACTTAGTGGCGGTTATAAAGCTTATAGAAATCATGTTTTAGAATTTCTAAATCGACCTTTGAGTACAAAATTTATCACTTTTTTTGGAAATACTGGCTGCTATAAAAGTAAGCTAATAAGGACTCTAAGCCCGTCAATAGACCTTGAAGCTATGGCAAATCATTTAGGATCTGTCTTTGGGGCGATAAATGGCGCGCAGCCAAGCCAAAAAAGCTTTGAAGATGCGTTGTTTGAAAAGCTCATCACGCTAAAAGATGAAATTTGCTTTATTGAGGGCGAAAGTAGAAGAATAGGCTCATTAAGCTTGCCAAAGAGCCTTTATGAGGCGATGCGTAGTGGCATAAATGTCGAAGTAAGTGCAAGTTTAGAAAAAAGAATTTCTTGTATAGTAGATGACTATAAAAGTGTGGATAAAGCCTTTTTTGACGAGTGTATGAAGAAAATTTCACCATTTATCGATAAAAAAGCTAGAGATGAAGCTGTGGCTAAATTTAATGAAAATGACATCGCCAAAGTAGCTGAAATTTTACTCACAAAATACTATGACAAGGTCTATAAAAAAAATGAAAATATTAATGTTTTCATAAAATCTGATAACTTTGACGAAGCCGTTAAAAAGCTAAATGATATAAAAAATGAAGCAAAATTTTAGGCTTATTTTAATTAAAAAATTAAGCCTAAAATTTATACAAATGAGTTTTAGCTCTTAAAATTTTATAGTCTTTGCTCACTTAAATTTATCAATTTTACTAAAAATAATATGTTTAATTTTATGTAAAATATTTTGTATTATTCTTCTAAACTGGTTAAAAATTTTTCAATAAAATCAAAGCAATACCTAAAATTCGCTAGAAAGTTAAAATGGATTTAAAATGCTTTGGGATATAATCTGCGATAAATTTATCAAAAGGCTAAAGTGATGATAAAACAGATTTCTGGTTCACAGATGATAAGCGAGGCCTTGCACGAAGAGGGCGTTGAGATAGTTTTTGGCTATCCTGGCGGTGCAGCTTTAAATATCTACGACGAAACATATAAGCAGACTTATTTTAAACACGTTTTGGTTCGCCACGAGCAAGCGGCCGTTCATGCGGCCGATGGATACGCTAGAGTTAGTGGTAAAGTTGGCGTTGCTTTTGTGACAAGTGGCCCTGGCTTTACAAATGCTGTTACTGGCCTTGCAACAGCTTATAGTGACAGCATACCGATCGTGCTTATAAGTGGTCAAGTACCAACATTTATGATCGGTACAGATGCTTTTCAAGAGATTGATGCGGTCGGCATTTCACGCCCATGCGTCAAGCACAATTTTTTAGTAAATAGCGTGGAGGAACTGCCTCGTATTATAAAAGAGGCCTTTTATATCGCAAGGTCAGGCCGCCCAGGACCAGTTCATATCGACATTCCCAAAAATATAACATCAAAGCTTGGTGATTTTGTATATCCAAAAGAAATTTCTATTCCAAGTTACAAGCCGACCTATAAAGGCAACTCAAAACAGATAAAAAAGGCAGCAGTTGCGATAAATGAAGCAAAAAGACCGCTTTTATACATAGGTGGTGGTGCGATAGCATCCGGAGCTAGCGATATCATCCGTAAATTTATGCAAAAAACAGGCATTCCAGCAGTTGAGACACTGATGGCTCTTGGCGTACTTGACGCAAAAGATGAGCTAAATTTAGGCATGGCAGGTATGCATGGTAGCTACGCTTCAAATATGGCACTTAGCGAGTGTGACCTTCTCATCTCGCTTGGAGCTAGATTTTGTGACAGGATCACCGGCAGGACGGACGAGTTTGCCAAACATGCAAAGATTATCCACATCGATATCGATCCAAGCTCCATCTCAAAGATCATAAATGCCCACTATCCAATCGTTGGCGATCTTGCAAACGTGCTAACTGAGCTTTATGAAGAAGTCAATGCAAAGCCTGAAAACTACGCCCCTTGGAGAGAAATTTTAGATAGATATTCTAAACTAAATCCACTTGGCTACACAGATAGCGACAAGGTCTTAAAACCGCAATGGGTTATCGAAGAGACCGCAAAGATAGCAGGAGCTGATGCGATAATCTCAACAGATGTCGGACAGCACCAAATGTGGGTGGCGCAGTTTTATCCGTTTAACCGAGCAAGACAGCTTGTCACAAGTGGTGGACTTGGCACAATGGGATTTGGCCTCCCTGCAGCGATCGGCGCAAAATGTGCAAAACCAGACAATCTTGTTATAAATTTTACAGGCGATGGCTCAATACTTATGAATATCCAAGAGTTAATGACGGCTCATGAGATAAATATGCCTGTTATAAACATCATTTTAAACAACAACTTCTTGGGCATGGTGCGCCAGTGGCAGACATTTTTTTATGAAAAACGCTACTCATCGACTGATCTTAGCTTGCAGCCTGATTTTGTAAAGATCGCTGAAGGATTTGGCGGAGTTGGCTTTGTTTGCAAGAGTAAGGATGAGTTTAGAAAGGCTTTAAAAGAAGCGATCGATAGCAAAAAATCAGCGATGATCGACGTTAGGATCGACCGCTTTGAGGATGTGCTTCCTATGGTTCCAGCTGGAGCTGCGATTTATAATATGATATTAAAGAGCAAGGAAGATAAATGAGTATCAGAAGAACGATTTCGGTTATAGTTTTAAATGAACACGGTGTTTTGGCTAGAATTTCTGGACTTTTTGCGGGCAGGGGCTACAATATCGATACACTAACCGTTGCTCCAATACCTGAGAGCAACTTCTCAAGGCTAAGTATCGTAACAAGTGGCGATGAGAGAGTTTTAGAGCAGATCGTAAAACAGCTTCACAAGCTCATACCAACGTATAAAGTCATAGAAAGTGGCGAATTTGTCGAAAAAGAGATGGCTCTTGTGAAAATTCCACTTGGTGAAAATTTTGCCGGTCTTGAGGCGATACTAAAGTCGTACAATGGCATCGTCACAAATACAAACGAAAACTACATCGTTGTCATGGTGGCTGACGATGCGAGTAGGATCGAGAGCTTTTTAAAATCGATAAAGAAATTTAACCCAGTTGACGTCGTACGTGGCGGATCTGTGATAATGGATATATGATGAAACTAAGTGAAATAGCCTCAAAAGTAAATGCTACTTTTAGTGGAGAAGATATAGAAATTTTTGCCTTAAATTCTTTAAAAAATGCAAATAAAGCTGAGCTAACATACTGCGATGGCGAGAAGAATGCAAAATTTATAAGCACATCAAACGCTGGAGCCATATTGGTGACAAAATCGCTTTTAGGCTTGGTACCAGCTGGCATGGTTGCACTTGTGTGTGATAATCCACACCTTGCATTTGCCTTGCTTAGTAAAGATTATGCTAAGCCGCTTTTTTGCGAGCCAAAGCCATCAAATATCGCTAAGAGTGCAAAGATAATGCCAAATGTCTACATAGGCTCAAATGTTAGTGTTGGCGAAAATACGGTAGTAATGGCTGGAGCATTTTTGGGCGATAACGTAACTATAGGCAAAAACTGCATCATCCATCCAAATGTAGTCATCTACAACGACTGCGTCATCGGCAATGAGTGCCATCTGCTGGCAAACTGCGTTATAGGCAGCGATGGCTTTGGCTATGCACATACAAAAACTGGCGAGCATGTAAAAATTTATCACAATGGCAATGTTGTTTTAGGTGATTTTGTTGAGATCGGCGCTTGCACGACGATAGATCGTGGCGTTTTTGAAAGCACGATGATCGCAAACTACACAAAGATAGACAATCTCGTTCAAATAGGCCACAACTGCGAGCTTGGAAATGGCTGCCTAATCGTCTCACAAACTGGCCTTGCTGGCTCAACAGTGCTAGGCAGAAACGTCGTAATGGGCGGTCAAAGCGGCTCAGCTGGTCATGTAAAAGTGGGTGACTTTGCACAGATCGCTGCACGCGGCGGTGTTAGCAAAGACCTGCCTGGCGGCAAAAAATACGCCGGAGCTTATCCAATAATGGAGCTTTCAGATCAGTTTAAACTCCAAGCAAAAATTTTGAGATTTTTTAAGAAAAATTGATTGCAAGCTTTTGCGAGCTTAAAATCGCAAAAGCTTTTTATCTTATAACCTAAAAATAATGCTAATTCTATTTTAAAACTAATTAGGCTTAAAATTTATATATCAAGTCTGGCTTAAACATCTATTTATTTGGCTTTGCTCTCTTTTATTACTCTAGCCGTTTCTATCGCGATTTCTAGCTCTTCGTTTGTTGGGATGATGAGCGTTTTTATCTTAGCGCCATCCCCGTCTATGCATCTCTCGCCTCGCATGTCTTGGAAATTTAGATCGTGATTTATGTGAATGCCAAGATGTTTTAATTCGTCACAAATTTTTTGCCTTGTATTTGGTGCATTTTCGCCGATACCACCGGTAAATATAAGTGCATCAACGCGTCCTAAAATGGCGTAATATGAGCCAATATATTTTTTTACTCGGTAGCAAAACATCTCAAATGCAAGCTTTGCTCGCTCATCTTTTTGCATTTTAGCCACAACCTCTCTCATGTCACTTGAGCCACAAATTCCAAAAAGTCCGCTTTTTTTGTTTAAAAAGTTATCGATCTCGTTCCACTTTAAAACGCCGATATTTAGCAAGTAAATGACCACAGCTGGGTCCATATCGCCGCTTCTTGTACCCATTATGAGCCCTTCAAGTGGGCTAAGCCCCATCGAGGTATCGATACTTTTGCCGTTTTGTACCGCACAGGCCGAGGCGCCATTTCCTAGATGAAGTGAGATGGCATTAAATTTATCAAATTCTATGCCAAGCATTTTAGCCGCTTGCTTGCAGACGTATCTATGCGAAGTGCCGTGAAAGCCGTATTTTCTGATGTGATGAGTCTTGCAGACGTCGTAGGGTAGGGCGTAGCGGTAGGCATACTCTGGCATACTTTGATGAAATACCGTGTCAAAAACGACCACGTGAGGTACGTTTTTGCTCTCTTTCATCGCATTTTTGATGCCTGCTAGATGTCCTGGATTGTGAAGTGGGGCAAGCGGACTTATCTCCTCGATCTTTTTGATGACGCTCTCATCAACGATCATTGAGCTAAAAAAGCTCTCGCCGCCGTGAACTATCCTATGTCCGATACCATCAAGCTCACTTAGATCGTGCAGGGTGTGTGAAGTGACAAAGAGCTCGTTCATCGCCTCAAGTCCGTCATGGTGGTCTTTTATAAAGCGTTTTATCTCGTAGGTTTCGCCATTTGCTTTTAGTACCGCTCTTGAGCTGGAGCTACCGATTTGCTCAACTAGACCGCTTGCTAGACTGGTTTTTGTATCCATTGCAAAAAGTTGAAATTTTATTGAGCTACTACCCGAGTTTAAAACCAAAATTCTCATATTATTCTCCTGCTTGTATGGCGCTAATTAAGATAGTATTTACCACGTCTTCAACGAGGCAACCGCGACTTAGGTCGTTAACTGGCTTTTTTAATCCTTGAAGTATTGGACCCACAGCTAGGGCATTTGCACTTCGCTGAACCGCTTTATAGCAGATGTTTCCGCAGTTTAAATTTGGAAAGATAAATACATTTGCATGCCCTGCGACATCGGAATTTGGCATCTTTTTGCTAGCCACACTTAGATCAACTGCTGCGTCAAACTGAATTGGCGCTGCGATTTTTAAATTTGCATCAAGCTCGCTAGCTTTTTTAGCAGCTTCTTTTACAAATTCCACATCAGGTCCACTTCCACTCTCAGCTGTAGAGTAGCTTAGCATGGCGATCTTTGGACTAAGGCCAAAGGCATTTGCCGTTTGAGCGCTACTTAGTGTGATGCTAGCTAGCTCATCTGCGCTTGGATTTGGCGTGACGGCACAGTCGGCAAAAAGCAAAATTTCTTCTTCAAGCGCCATGAAAAATGCCCCACTTACCACGCTTACATTTGGCTTTGTTTTTATTATCTGCAAGGCTGGGCGGATCGTATCAGCCGTGCTCATTGTAGCGCCACTTACCAAGGCATCGGCTAAGCCTTCATGAATTAGCATCGTAGCAAAGTAAATTTTATCTTTTGCAAGCGCATTTGCCTTAGTTTCATCCACACCTTTATGTTTTCTAAGCTCATAAATTTTCTTTGCAAATTCATCTGTCAGCTCATTTTGTTCTGGATTGATCACTTTGGCTTTGCTTAGATTTAGCCCACAAGCGGCCGCTTTTTTTGAAATTTCATTTTCAAGTCCTAATAAAATGATATTTGCCGCATCTTTTTCTAATACTATGTGAGCTGCTTTTAAAATTCTCTCATCGTCACTCTCTGGCAAAACAACTGTTTTGTTTGCAGTTTTGGCTCTTTTTAGAAGCAGGCTTTGAAATTTAAATGGTGTGATAATATCTGCTTGATAGTTTAAAATTTCATCAAAATTATCTGTGATTAGAAGCTTTGAGTTTAGATTTAGTGCTTTTAGCTCGCTTGCGTTTTCGTCAAAGACTGGAGCGTTTAAATTTCTAGCTAGCTTTAAATTTATCTCGCTTTTGCCAAAGACACTAAAGCCCTCACAGCCAATGACTATGACGAAGTCGCTTTTGGCTTTTAACTCTTCAAATTTATCTATAAATTTTAGAAAAAATTCTTTTTCATTTGAATTTATTAAGTTATTTTTATCGTTTTCATCTGGGATTATCTTAAAAATCTCAACTTTTTTGAATTTTGTAGCTATAATTTCTTGCAGATGTGCTAAATTTTTGTCTGTAAAAACGTAACAACTTTTCATTTGCGACCTTTTTAGGAACTTAAATTGCTTAATTCTAGCACAAAGATACTTATTTTAAGGCATTTTTTATGAACCATAAAACGATTTGGCTCGTCTTATCTGCGGGCATTATTTGCACTGGCTGCACACCAAGTGCTGATCCTCATATCAATATGAAACCCCCGGTTTATGTCGAGCAACTCCCTTCAAAAGATAGTGGAACCGGACAAAGCAACGCTGGCAGCCTCTTTGGAAAGGGCGAAAATCCTCTTTTTTCAGATAGAAAAGCGATGAATGTAAATGATATCGTGACTATCGTTATCTCAGAAAATGCAAGCCAAACTTCAACTGGTAGTAAAAGTACAAATAAAGATAGCACCGTATCACTCGGCGGAGGTGTATTTACGGCTGGAGCGTCACCGCTTTCAACTGTGGCTGAAAATTTAAACAAATATGGCGACATCGGCTTTAAAGCAGGTGGTGGCAATAAATTTACAGGAAGTGGTACTAGCAACAGAAGCGAGAAATTTACCGCAACCATTTCAGCTAGGATTATAAAAATCCTAAATAACGGCAACTATTTCATAGAAGGTAGCCGCGAGCTACTGATAAATGGCGAAAAGCAGATCATGCAAGTAAGTGGAGTCATTAGGCCTTACGACATCTCACAAAACAACGAAATCGACTCAAAATACATAGCTGACGCCAAAATTTTATACAAAACCGAGGGCGAGCTAGACAAATCTACCAAAAAGCCTTGGGGCACAAGGCTTATGGAAGCTATCTGGCCATTTTAATGCAACTTTAAAAGCCTAAATTTAACCCATTTGGGCTTTTAAAAATTTATATCTCAAAAATTTCTCTCGCCTTAAATATGCTAAATTTTTAAAAATCATTAAAAATTATAGTTGATATTTACTTTTAGAATAATATGCTTAAAATATTGAAAATTCATCAAATTAAAATAAAATTTCTCAAAATATTATTTTTTATATTTTGAAAATATATCGCAAAAAAGGGATTTTAAATTTTTTAATTAAGATTTATTTAATTATAAATATTAATTTTATAAAATAATTTTTTACTTCTTTAAACAAAGATATTATTAACAAAAGTAAAATTTTTAAGCAAAGGAGCTTATATGAATAATGACTTGCGTCAAAAGATAGATAGGCGCTTAAGTGAGCTTAGTGCGTTACCTAAGATGAAAAGCGACTCGAGTATTGCGCAGCTTTTAAAAGATAAAGGCTTTACGAGGCGTGATTTTATGAAGTGGGCTGGTGCGATGACAGCTTTTATGGCTCTACCAAGTGCGATGACACCGATGGTTGCTCGTGCTGCTGAGCTTAGCGATAGGCTTCCTGTGATATGGCTTCATATGGCAGAATGCACAGGCTGTAGCGAGAGCTTACTAAGAACCGATGCTCCAAGCATAGATAGTCTTATATTTGACTACATAAGCCTTGAATACCACGAAACTATTATGGCAGCTTCTGGTTGGCAGGCTGAAGAAAATTTAGAGAGCGCGATCGAAAAATACAAAGGCAGATACATCCTGCTAGTTGAGGGAGGTATTCCAACTGGTGCGACTGAAAATTTCTTAACTGTTGGACCTCATGGCACAACAGGTAAAACTCATGCTGTAAATGCTTCAAAAGACGCAGCTGCTATCTTTGCGATCGGTACCTGTTCTAGCTTTGGTGGCATTCAAGCTGCAAGGCCAAATCCATCAAATTCAGTGGGACTTTCAAAGGTCACTGATAAGCCAGTTATTAATGTTGCGGGCTGTCCACCAAGTGAGAAAAATATCGTTGGCAACGTGCTTCACTTCTTACTTTTTGGCACACTTCCAGCGCTTGATGTTTATAATAGGCCAAAATGGGCTTATGGCTTAAGAATTCACGATCTTTGCGAAAGACGTGGTCACTTTGACGCTGGCGAGTTTGTCCAAAACTTCGGCGATGAAGGCGCAAAAAATGGCTACTGCTTATATAAAGTAGGTTGCAAAGGTCCATATACATTTAATAACTGCTCACGCGAGAGATTTAACCAGCACACATCATGGCCAGTTCAAGCAGGTCACGGCTGTATAGGCTGCTCAGAGCCAGACTTCTGGGATACGATGGGACCATTTGAAGAGCCTATGGCAGATAGACTCTTTGATACTGTTTTGGGTCTTGGAGCTGATAATGTCAGCGATAAAGTTGGCATTGGAATTTTAGCTCTTACTGGCATTGGTATAGCAGCTCACGCTGTTATAGCTTCTATGAGTAAAGATAAAGAATAAGGCGAAAAAATGAGTAAAAAAAGAATAGTAATAGACCCTATAACACGTATCGAGGGGCACTTAAGAATAGAAGTTGTTGTAGATGAAAATAATGTCGTAAAAGAGGCTTACTCTGGCTCAACTCTTTGGCGTGGCTTAGAGCAGATCGTAAAAGGCAGAGACCCAAGAGATGCTGGCTTTTTCATGCAAAGAATTTGTGGCGTTTGTACATACTCACACTATAGAGCAGGCATCATCGCGGTTGAAAATGCCCTTGGCATCAAGCCTCCGTTAAATGCAGAGCTAACTAGAACGCTTATGAACGCAGCTTTATATCTTCACGATCACATCGTGCATTTTTATCAGCTCCACGGCATGGACTGGGCAGACGTCGTCTCCGCACTAAGCGCAGATGTGCATAAAGCTAGCGAAGAGGCGTTTAAATATACTGATCTTCCGTTTGCCACAGGAGCTGACAAGCTAAAAGAGGTAAAAGAGAGGGTTGAAGCCTTTGTTAAAAAGGGCAATCTTGGACCATTTGCCAACGCATACTGGGGACATAGCACATATAAATTTACGCCAGAGCAAAATTTAATCGTCCTCTCACACTACTTAGAGTGCCTTAGAATTCAAAGAACAGCAGCTCAGATGATGGCGATCTTTGGCGCGAAAAACCCACATCCACAAAGCCTAACAGTTGGCGGCGTGACTTGCGTGATGGATCTTATGGATCCAGCTAGAATGGGCGAATATATGAGCAAATTTGCCGAGATCAAAGAATTTGTTGATAGAGCTTACTATCCAGATATCTTGATGGCGGCTAAAGCCTATGGTAATGAGCCAAGCGTTCTAAACGATGCTGGTGTGGCAAATTTACTCTGCTATGATGAGTTTTTGATTGGCAAAAATGACCATCTATTTAAAGGTGGCTATATCTTAAATGGCGATCTTAGCAAGGTTTATGACATAGACGAAGACAAGATCACAGAAGAGGCGACAAGAGCTTGGTATAAAAATGACAAAGCGCTTCATCCATATGATGGCGAGACTGAGGCAAACTACACAGGCCTTATTGACGGCGAGAGCATAGACGCCGAGGGCAAACTAGCTCATAGTAAGCTTTTTGATACAAAAGGTAAATATAGCTGGATTAAAGCACCAAGATATGATGGCTTGCCTATGCAAGTGGGTCCAATAGCAAGTATCGTTATAAACTACGCTAGAGGCAACGAGAGAGTTAAAAAAGTAGTTGACGAATTTTTAGCAAAGAGTGGCTTGCCATTAAGTGCAGTCTTTTCAACTCTAGGCAGAACCGCTACTCGTATGCTTGAGGCAAAAGTAGTTGCAGAGCACACAATGGACGCATTTAATGCCTTAGTAGAAAATTTAAAATCAGATCAAGAGACCTGCGCAAAATATGTAATCGATAACAAAAAAGAGTACAAAGGAAATTTTCAAGGCAATGCTCCAAGAGGTGCGCTTAGCCACTGGTGCCGCATAAAAGATGGCGTTATCACAAACTGGCAAGCAGTCGTGCCAAGCACGTGGAACGCCTCTCCAAAAGACGCACAAAATCAAATGGGAAGCTACGAAGCGTGCTTAGTTGGTTTAAAGATCGCTGATCTTTCAAAGCCACTTGAGATAATACGAAAAATTCACTCTTACGATCCTTGCATCGCGTGTGCCGTGCATGTTATGGATACAAAGGGAAATGATTTGAGTACTTATAAGATAAATCCAAATTTGTAAGGAGAGAATATGTCACATAAAAATGCTGACAGGATCAGCGAATACGAATTCTCCATCGGCGTTAGGCTGACACACTGGATTAGATTTGCAGCGATCACACTTTTAGTTGTGAGTGGCTACTATATCTCGTACGTTTTTGTGAGTCCAGAGATAACGAGCGAGCCTACAAATTTTATGCAAGCAAAGTGGCGTATGGCTCACCAGATCGCTGGCTTTGTGCTAATAGCGGCGTTTATCTTTAAATTTTATCTATTTGTCTTTGATAAACATAGCAAAAAAGAGTGGATGAGCGTGGTTGATTTTCTAAATCCAAAAATTTGGATCGCACAGATTAAGTATTATCTTTTTATGGGGCCACATCCGCATTTAAGGGGCGTTTATAATCCTTTGCAGTTTGCCTCATACTTTTTCTTTTATCTTATTTTGACTCTTATTTGCCTAAGCGGTCTTGTGCTTTATGTTCATGTTTATCATGAGGGACTTGGCGGAGCGCTTTATGAGCCAGCTAGGTTTTTTGAAGAGCTTATGGGCGGACTAGCAAATGTCAGAACGATACATAGAATTTGTATGTGGATCATTATGATTTTTGTGCCGATTCATGTTTATATGGCGGTATTTAACGCTGTTAAAGGCGAAAATGGAGCGATGGACGCCATCGTTAGTGGCTATAAATTTGTAAAAGAACACTGATGAGAGTGCTGGTTCTTGGTATCGGCAACGTGATGTTTGCCGATGAGGGCATAGGTGTTCATTTTGTAAATTTGATGGCTAAAAACTATAAATTTACAAGTTCTAAAAACGAGCTTACTCTAATGGACGGGGGCACTTTAGCCCTCGCTCTAACTCACATCATAAGCGAATTTGACTATCTTATCGTCGTTGATTGTATTAGCGCAAACGGCGCAAGCGTGAGTGATGTTTATTTTTTTGATTTTCTAAATGTACCAAATTTTATCAGCTGGGACGGCTCGGCTCACGAGATAGAGATGCTCCAGACCCTTCATCTAATGGAGCTTGCAGGCGATAGGCCTACGACTAAAATTTTAGGTATCGTGCCTAGCCGTATAGAATCATCAAATTTTAGCCTCTCAGATGAGGTTATAAACGCTTCTAATATTTTAGAAAAAACGCTGCTTGATCACTTAAAAGAGCTTGATTTTAAGTGTGAAAAAGTAGCAAATTTTACCCTAAACGATATCGTTGATGAATACGCCAAAAAAGGTTTAAAATGATACTTGCTTTTAAATTTACTTGTCACAAAGACGCTTCGTTTCTAGCGCCATTTTTACGCTTGCTTGCTGGTGATCTATCTCATAGTCTAAAGTGCAAAGAAGATGAAATTTGTCTAAAGGTAAGTGGAGATGCCAGTGAGCTTGAGAGCGTGGCAAATAAAGCAAGTACGCTCTTGCCATTTAGTCTTTTTATAAAGCACAGTGAAGTCTTGGCTGCAAGTGAGCTTGACGAAGATAGCAAGATAAATGAGATAAAATTTGGCGGCCTAACTCCGACTCAAGCGAGCACATTTTTGGCTAGCGAAAAGGCTATCTTAAATGAAAGTGGTGTGCTGTGTGAGAGTAAATTTGAGGGCGAGATAACGCTCGATAATTTTAATGAAAAGCTTAAAACTTGCCTAAATTTATTAAAAAACGGCAAGGGCGTTTGCATAGAGCAAGATAAAAATTTATATGAAATTTCTCTTGGTGTAAATTTTGACGCAAATTTCTTGATGCCTGTAAATTTAAAGCAGCTACCAAAAATTTTTATCGCCGATGATAGAGTTTTGACATTTCTAGCTAGCTTTGAAAAGCCACTTTTAGCACTAAAGACGACAGCCATTTATAGACAAAATCACGAGGATGCGCCGCTATTTTTTGACGTGATGGTACCAAATGACCTTTTTCTTTACGCCATTTGCGAGCAGCTAAATAAAGAAAATTTTAGCTTTTTAAGCGTTAAAGTAAAGGAGCAAAAAAACGCTCTTTCAAGGCTTACTTTGCTTAAAAGTAGCGCAGTTTTAAGCCCATTTTTCTATACAAAAAACGAGGAATTTGAGCTTAGTAATTTTAGCGATATAGCTTTGGGGCTAAAATTTAGCAAATTTAGTGATGACGAAATTTGCCTACTTTCAAAATCAAGCAAAACACAGCTTCTATTTTTGCCAAAATTTAGTAGCTTTGAAGAAATTTATGAGCTCATAAGAGCCGAGGAGGGCGGCGAAAGGCTACTTGAAAATTTCAGCAAAGAGCATACTTTACCAAGTGGTAAATTTAGCTCAAATGCTAGCTTTTTCTCGCTGTTTTGCATAGCTGGGCGCATACTTGGCTTAAGTGATGAGTTTAAAAAAGCAGGGGAGAATTTGCTCCTTATGGCAAGCGATTTTAGCGGTCAAAAGGGCGTTAGGATCGATTATAAGATGAAAGATGACTTTGGTTTAGACGGGGTTAAGTTTGTAAAAAGTATCATTTCGTTTGTCCTTGCTGGCGCTGGAGAGAAGAACATCAGCTTTGGTTGCACCGAATCTTTAGCGCATTTTTTGAGCGATTTTAGCTATGAAAAACGAGATAAATTTAATATCAAAAATATTATTTTAAGCGGGGATTTATTTTATAATAAGGTAGTTAGCAACTTGATAAAAAAGCACCTAAACCCAAATATAAAAACAAATTTTGACCCCGGATTTGGCGTTGAGATCAAGCTTTAGATACGAGATCAAGGGCTTAGTTCAAGGTGTGGGCTTTAGACCTTTTGTCTATACTTTGGCACACAAATTTAAGTTCGTTGGTGAAATTTACAACGACGATGAGGGCGTGAAGCTAAATTTTAGCGGCGAAGAGGCTAGCTTTTTGGCTTTTGAAAAGGAGCTTTATGAGAAGCTGCCAGCCCTTGCTAGGATCGATGAGCTAAAGAAATTTAAGATAGATAAAATTTATGAAAAGCTTGAGATCATCGCTTCAAAGAGAGCTGCCAAGCAAGCTCCTATCTTGCCTGATTATGCACTTTGTGACGACTGCTTGCGCGAGTTTTATGACCCCACAAATCCACGCTACAAATACCCATTTATAAACTGCACCAACTGCGGGCCTAGATTTTCGATCATCAAAGCATTGCCTTATGACAGGGTAAATACGACGATGAACGAGTTTAAAATGTGTAAATTTTGTGAGAGCGAGTATAAAGATCCGCTTAATCGCCGCTATCACGCAGAGCCGATCTCTTGCCCAAACTGTGGACCAAAACTCTATCTAAAAGATAAATTTGGCAAAGTCTTGGATATTGGAAATGAAGCAGCCAAAGAGGCGGCTAAGCTCATAAACGAGGGCAAAATTTTAGCCATTAAAGGGCTTGGTGGTTTTCATTTGGTTTGTGACGCGACAAATGAAGCCGCAGTTAGAGAGCTAAGAGCAAGAAAGCACCGCCCAAGCAAGCCATTTGCTCTGATGAGTAAAAATTTAGAGAATGCTAGAGAGATAGCACAAATTTCAGAGGCAGAGGCAAAGCTACTTAACTCAAATTTAAAGCCAATCGTCTTACTTGAAGCAAAAAACGGCTCAAATATCGCAAAAAGCGTCGCACCAAATTTAAACAAGCTTGGCGTCATGCTCGCATTTAGTGGCATACATCTTTTGCTTTTTGACTACCTTGAGCACGACATCGTCGCAACTAGCGCAAACATCTCAGGCGAAGTTGTGATAAAAGATGAGAGCGAGCTAAGAGAAAAGCTAGGTGACGTCATAGACTTTTACCTTGATCACGACCGAGAAATTTACTCACCAAGTGACGATAGTATCGCATTTTGCGTTGGTGATGAGACAATTTTCACAAGAACGAGCCGTGGGCTAAATCCAAATTTCATCCATACAAATTTCAAGCAAAAAGGGACATTTTTAGCCCTTGGAGCGGAGCTAAAGAGCTCATTTTGCATCTATAAAGACGGACTTTTGATGATTAGCCCTTATATCGGCGATCTAAAAAACGTGGCGACTTTTGATAGATTTAAAGATATTTTTACCCTTTTTGAAACGACTTATAACCTAAAAATCGAGAAGGTCATAGCCGATCTGCATCCAAATTTTTTAAATACAAAATGGGCAAAGGATCAGGGCTTTGAGCTAGTTCATCTTCAGCACCACTACGCGCATTTGCTAAGCGTGATCTTTGAAAACGATCTAGCAGATAAAAAGTATCTTGGATTTTGTTTTGATGGCACTGGATACGGGGAAGACGGTAAAATTTGGGGTGGCGAGGTCTTTAGACTAGATAAAAAGAAATACGAGCGAGTTTATCACTTTGATGAATTTAGCCTATTTGGGGGCGAAAACAGCATCAAAAATATTTATCTCATCGCATATTCTATTATTTTAAAATACTCTCTTGAGGACGAAGCTAGTAAATTTTTAGTAAATTTTGATGAAAAAATGCTTGCAAATTTTAAAAAAATGGAGCAAAAAGGGTTAAACTTAGTAAAGACTAGCTCGGTTGGTAGGATATTTGACGCATTTGGGGCGATTATTTGTGGGCTTTTTCACTCTAGTTTTGAGGGCGAGAGTGGTATGAGGCTTGAAGCGCTTTATGATAAAAATTTAGATGTGTGTTACAAATTTAGCCTAGATAATGGAGTGATCGGCTTTAAAGAAGCTTTTAAAAGTGCTTTAAAAGATGAGCCAAGAGTGGCTGCAACGGCGTTTATAAATGGCTTGGCTGATATTATTTTTGAAATTTCAAAAAAAGAAAAAATGGAAATTTTACTAAGCGGCGGAGTTTTTCAAAATAAGACTTTACTTGAACTTATTTACAAAAAATTTACTAAAGTAAATTTGAAATTTTATATCAATAAAAAATTCTGTAGCAACGATTCTAACGTAAATTTAGGGCAAATTTATTATTATTTATCTACATTTTAAAAGAACTGATGTATAATGATTGTAAACGGTAATCAAACAAGAAAGGAGCAGAAAAATGGATAGTGTTATACGTTTTAGTGTTTCTTTGCCTAGTCAGTTACTAGACGAACTAGATAGGAAAGTTAGCGAACAAGGCTACGCTTCTAGGAGCGAATTTACGAGAGATCTGATCCGTGAAAAGATCGTAAATGATAGCTGGAAGGATGCTAATGAAGAGTTGATCGGTGTTTTGACGCTAATTTATGTGCATCATCACAACGATTTGGTGAATAAAAAAATGGATATCGAGCATGACTCTGATGTGAAAATAATCTGTACAAATCACGTACATGTTGATCACCATAACTGCTTAGAAACGATTTCTATAAGAGGAGAGGCAAGCAAAATAGAACGCTTTTCTGAGAGAATCGCTGGCTTAAAAGGTGTTAAATTTTCTAAACTTACAAAGGCAGCCGTTCCTAAATTTTAGCGTGCTAAAGTCTTTGAAGTGGTAGAGAATTTAGGAGTTTTTAGCAAGTATAGCAAGCAGCTGGTTTCTTGTAGGTGTGGTGTTTATTGCATTAGTCTTTCAAAGTAGTTTTTAAGTGGTTTTTGTAGTTTTGTAAATTGATATGGAGTTTTTGCCGATTTGCTCGTGCAAACTCCATATCTTTTGAATAAATGATAATTTGATGGTCATTTACCCTTTTTATTGGGCTTTGACTAAAATTCAAATTTCTAAAAATTTTTAAACTTATTCAAAATATCTCTTCTTAGCATTTACGCTATATTTTTAATATAATAACAACAAAAATTTGATCCTTATTGCCACAATTTTACGCTGGTTAATAGGCTTCTTATGTTTTAATGAGCTTGCAAAGGAGTTGTTGTTGAACTTTTTAAATAGAATTTTTCTAGCAAAAGAGCTGGATCGGTGGCAAAGTGACGGTATAGTCGATAAAGAGACCGCTATAAAAATAGCAAATTTATATGACATCGACACTGACGCTCATAGTGATAAGATGAGCTTTGTCCTAAAACTCGTAGCATATCTCTTTTTTGCGCTGGCATTTTTTACGCTTGTTGGTGCAAATTGGGAAGAGATACCAAGACTAGGACGTTTGGCGCTTGTGTTGTTTGTACTTGGGCTTGTAAATTTTGGTGGAATTTACTATCTCGCAAAGGGAAAGGAAAATCTATCAACGGCGATGTTTTTTCTTGGAAATTTCTGCTTTGGTGCGGCGATTGCTCTTATTGCTCAAATTTATCACATTAGTGATGAGCCAAGCGGCGGTATCTTGCTTTGGAGTATCGGAGCGTTTGCGGTTTCTTTTGCTAGTAAAAAAGGTGTGTTGGTGGCCCAAAGCCTTATCTTTGCGACGGTTTGGTTTTTTATGAGAGGCTATCAGGGCGATTTTGGTTTTGGTTTTATCATTTTTATAGTACTTGGCGCATATACGCTTTACAAAGACGACTCAAAATGGCTTGCTTTTGTGATTTTTATAGATATCTTTATATATATCATTTCATTTTGCGGCTACATTAGTGGTCTTAGGGCGATATTTGATTATGGATTTTTGTTTGGACTTCCTATGGTTGCGATCGTATCGCTATCTTATGCACTTTTGCTTATCAGTATTTCGCCGCTACTAGATAAATTCAGAGCAGGGCTTGGCGCATTTGCAAAAGAATTTGGTAAAAATTTTGGCGTTTTTGTGTTGTTATTTTGTCTATTTTTATTTGAAGAAAGAAATTTATTTGAGCTTTACGATGAAAAGCTTTGGTTTGTGAAGTCGTTTTTTAAGAGCAATTTTGGCTTTGTCTTTATTCTATTTAGTGTTGCTTATTTTGCACTATTTTTTAAAGAAAAAAACAAGAGTGGTTTGCTACTTGGGGCACTGCTCGTGTCGTTACCATTTGTCTTTAGCTACGGTCCTGGCTACGCAAATATATTTTTTTCGCTCGCAAATATCATAACAGCTGCGGTTCTTATCAAAAAGGGTGAGTTAAAACTTGGTCTTTGTATGATATTTTTGGTTGCAGCCGTGAGGTATTTCCAACTCATAGGTGATTATATCGGCGCTACGGCACTATTTATGGTATTTGCTTTCATAGTGCTAGTTGTGGCTAGAAAAGGACGTAAAAAATGAAGATAAAAGTATTAATAGTAGCTGTGGTTTTTCAAATTTCGCTTATTGGCATTATGCTTGGCTACGCACTTATGCCACTTTATTTTGGGCAAGAGGTAAGAGTAAGGGTCAATCTTTATGATCCAAGAGATCTTTTTCGCGGAAATTATGTTGATTTAAACTATGAATTTTCAAATTTTCATTCAAGAAATTTTGACGAAAATGATGAAGATGACCGCTATATCGACCAATACGATGAGAGAGTAAGAGATGGGGCTAGAGTTTATGCTATTTTAAAACCAGATGTTAATGGCACTTACAGCTTTGCTAAATTTAGTATAAGCAAGCCAGACAATGGAGTGTTTTTAGCTGGTAGATATGACGGTTACTCACTCGTAAAATACGGCATAGAGCAGTTTTATATGTCACCTGATAGTGCGGCTAATACTGAAGATGAAATGAGAGAAGAAGATGTTGATGCCTATGCTGTTTTGATGGTGATGGATAATGGCAAAGCTAGACTAAAGGATCTAATAATCCAAAAGAATGCCCAAAAAAATAGTAAAAAACTACTCGGTGGTGAAAATTTTGATAAGCTGGATGATGTTAGGCAAAAAGAGTAAAGTAAATTTAGTCAAAATGCTTGAAAATTTCATTTATATTTTTAAATTTAAATAGAAATTTAAATAAATTAATTAATTTTGATCTATTTGCCAAAACTCCTAAATTTTAATTTTATTTTTAAATTTAAGAGTTAAAATCTCCATAAATTAATAAAAAAGGATGAAAAAATGTGTAAAGATTGCGGTTGTTCAATGGGTAATCACGCCCACACTCATACTCACGCTGATAGTACCACTCACTCACACCCACATACTCACGATGGGCATACTGACCACGCTCATGACGCACACGAGCATAGCCACGAGGCTCACGCACACCCTGTGCTAAACGAGAGCAAAACGATAGACGTGATAGAGAAAATTCTATCTAAAAACGACAAAGAGGCCGCTCATAACAGAGCGCATCTTGATGAGAAAAAGATACTTTGTGTAAATTTGATGAGTAGTCCAGGCGCTGGCAAGACTACGCTTTTAGAAGCTACGATAAAGGCTGGCAAATTTAAAATAGGCGTTGTCGAGGGCGATTTAGAGACCAACCAAGATGCCGACCGCATAGTAAAAGCTGGCGCAAAAGCTCATCAGATAAGCACAGGTCAGACCTGCCACTTGGACGCTTTTATGGTGCATGAGGGGCTTCATCACCTGCCACTAAACGAGCTTGATCTAGTCTTTATAGAAAATGTTGGAAATTTAGTTTGCCCTGCAAGCTACGACGTTGGCTCGCACTTTAACGCTGTGCTTCTTTCAGTGCCAGAGGGTGATGACAAGGTGAGCAAATATCCAGTGATGTTTAGAGCTGCTGACGTACTTTTGATCACAAAAGCTTCGCTTGCACCGCACTTTGACTTTGATATCGAGCGAGTGAAAAACGACGCTAGAAAGCTAAATCCAAAGGTTGATATCTTTGTCGTAGATAGCAAAACAGGCGAGGGCATAGACAAATGGATAAGTTATTTGGAATTTAAAAAAGAGCTAAGATAATGTGCCTCTCGATCCCTTCAAAAGTAATAGAAATAGATGAAAATAACGTCGCCACAGTTGAAACTTTGGGCGTTACTAGAAAGGTAAGCCTAGATCTCATCTCTGAAGAGGTGAAAGTTGGCGAATACGTGCTAATCCACGTAGGATACGCTATGCAAAAGATCGATACGCAGTTTGCGCTTGAGAGTTTAGAGGTCTATCAAAAGATCGCTGATGATATGAACGCGGGGAAAATTTGATGGATCTTATCAATGACTTTCGCGATAAAAATTTAATCCTAGCCCTTTCAAAACTGATACAAAAAGAGAGTGTAAAACCGCTAAATATCATGGAAATTTGCGGTGGCCACACGCATAGCATTATGAAATTTGCACTGCCAAGCTTAGTTGGAGAACATATAAATTTCGTCCACGGCCCAGGCTGTCCGGTCTGCGTCATGCCAAAGAGCCGCATAGATGAGGCCTGTAAGCTAGCTAGCATGGATAATGTGATCTTTTGCACGCTAGCTGATATGCTAAGAGTGCCTGGCTCAAAGACAAGCTTGCAAAAGCTTCGTGGCGAGGGGCACGATATAAGGGCACTTTACACGCCACTTGATGCGCTAAATATCGCTAAGCAAAACCCAGACAAAAAGGTCATATTTTTTGCGATCGGTTTTGAGACGACGATTCCGATGAGTGCAAATTTAGTTGAAAAAGTGGTGCAAGAGGGCATTAAAAATTTATACTTTCATATAAATCACGTAACCGTCCCAGCACCAGTTAGAGCCATAATGAGCGATGAAAATGTGAGGATAGACGCATTTTTAGGACCAAGTCACGTAAGCGTCATAACTGGAAGTAAAATTTACAAAGAGCTAGCGAGCGAGTTTAAAAGACCCATAGCCATTAGCGGTTTTGAGCCGCTTGACATCATGGCGAGTGTGCTAAATTTAGTCCGTCAGCAAAATGCAGGCACTTATGAAGTCTATAACGAGTACGCAAGGGCTGTCAAAGAAGAGGGCAACGTCAAGGCAAAAGAGCTCATAGCTAAGTACTTTGAGCCGTGCGACTTTGTTTGGAGAGGCCTTGGCGAGATAGCGCAAAGCGGCATGAAGCTAAGAGATGAGTTTGCCTATCTTGACGCCAGAGTGCAGTTTGACTGCAGTGTAGAGAGCGCTGGTGAGAGCAAGGCTTGCATTTGTGGGCAAATTTTAAGAGGGCTAGCAAAGCCGACAGAGTGCAAAGTCTTTGGCAAGGTTTGTAATCCACAAAATCCGATAGGATCGTGCATGGTCTCAAGCGAGGGCGCTTGTGCGGCATATTTTAAATACGCAAGAGTTGGTTAAGGAATTTAATGAAAAAGATAATGCTAAGCCACGGCGGCGGCGGCGAGGAGATGAACTCGCTTATAAACGAGACGATATTTAAAATTTTTGATAACGAAATTTTAAGGCAAAGCAACGACTCGGCGATATTAAATTTAAACGGCAAGATCGCTTTTAGCTCCGATAGCTTTGTGGTAACTCCCATTTTTTTTAATGGTGGCGATATCGGCAAGATCGCGGCTTGCGGCACGATAAACGACCTAGCGATGGTTGGAGCAAGCGCAAAATACCTAAGCTGCTCGCTCATCATCGAAGAGGGGCTAAGTGTAGAGGAGCTTGAAAAGGTGCTTGGCTCGCTTGCAAAAACTTGTAAAGATAGCGGTGTGAGCGTAGTTTGTGGCGATACAAAGGTCGTACCAAAGGGCAAATGCGATAAAATCTTTATAAATACAGCAGGCATAGGCGAGATAGTTTGCGAAGGCGTGGAGCTTAAAAATTTAAAGGCAGGGGCTAAAATTTTAATCTCTGGAGATGTTGGTAGACACGGCGGCGTGGTGCTAGCAGCAAGAGAAGAATTTGAGCTTGGACTTGATCTAAAAAGTGACTGCAAGAGCCTAAAAGAGGTTGCTTTGAGGCTATTTGAGGCTGGTATAAAACCGCAGTGCATGCGTGATGCGACTAGAGGCGGACTAAGTGCAGTGCTAAATGAGTGGGCTAAATTTAGTAAATTTGACATCTTGGTTTTTGAAGAAAATATCAAGGTCGCAGACGAAGTGATGGGTGTTTGTGAGCTATTTGGATTTGAGCCTTATGAGCTCGCAAATGAAGGCACTTTTGTGATGGCTATCGATGAGAGTCAGGCTGAGGACGCGCTTGGGATTTTGCGAGAATTTGACAAAAACGCGATGATAATAGGCGAGGTAATGGAAGCTAAAAACGAGCGTGTCATCATCGAAAACGCCTATAAATCAAGAAGATTTCTCGAGCCGCCAAAGGGCGAGCTACTGCCAAGGATCTGCTAATGCACGAGCTTAGTATCGTTCAAAATTTAGTTAGCCTTTGCGAGAAAAATGCCGCCAAAGAAAATGCCAAAGAGATAAGCAAGATCGAGATAAAGGTTGGCCGTTTAAGCGGAGTGGAGCCTCATTATTTGCAGAGTGCATTTGATGTTTATAAGGCTGGCACGATCTGCGAAAACGCTGAGCTTGTCATAAATTTACAAGGCATTGTGATCGAGTGTTTGGAGTGTGGATTTGGCGGAGAGCTTAATGAAAATGACTTCACCTGTCCAAAGTGTAAAAGCCAAAATTTAAAGGTAACTGACGGCGAGGATATGTATCTTATGCGCCTTGAGATGAAGTAAATTTTGCGTATTATAATACGCAAAATTTTATGCTTTTTGTCAAAATATTTTAATAGCACTAGTATCAAAAAAAATAGCTACCAAAACCTTGATCTTTAGCTTTCGATATCCTTTTTACGCACTTTGCGAGCCGAGGATAATAAAAATAATCAAAAATGAGCACCACTCTTGGCTTTAGAAGCAGCCAATAATTTTTCTATAATTTCCATGCGTTGCAGATTTAAACTACTCAAATATCAAAAACGGAGCCTGAATCACGTTTCTTATTATCTTTAGTGGCGAGAGCAGGGCGTCTTGCAAGATCTGCGTTGAGTACTCTGGCTTATCGGTAGTGCCACGTATGGCGATGACGGTTGAGAGCGAGCGGTCCTTGCCAAGGATTATTTGATTTACCAGTGGAATTTTATCAATGATACTGCTAGCATCTTTTAGTAGCTTTAGCTCAAGGTCGATGTTTATCTTTTTACTCTTTAGATCGATCGTGCCACGTCCGCCGATATCAGCACTTGTGCCTATCATTTCAATCGCTAAAAATTCGATCATATCGCCATTTCTAGTGAGTAAAATTTTACCATTTTTAACAGTAAAGCCCTTGTCGTTAAAATCAGGTGTTTTAAAGCTAAGAAGCGATGGAACCGAGTTTAAAAAGCTAAGTAGCCTTTGATAAAAGATATAATCCTTTAAAAAAGTATCAAAAAATCTCACCTCTGCCTTGAAATTCTTAGAGTTTTCTCCAAGCATTTTTAGGCGAAATTTACCGCCTTCAAAGCTCTTGATGCCAAAAAGGTCGTTGATAAATTCTCCGCTTATGTCGGTTGCGTCTAAATTTATACTTTTTTCATCGTTAAAATAGCCAACTCTTCCTTGCTGCGCCAGCCCATTTAGCGAGGTGCTTTTGCCCTTTTTCTCGGCGCTAAAGCTGGTAAATGGCAAGGTCTTGTTTAGATCCCTTAAAATGATATCGCCATTTTTTGCTAAAAGCTCAAGCGGCGTGCTTTGCTCGCTGGTTTTGTTATCGTCAAGCACTAGCAAATTTAGATCTTTAGTTTTTACGCTTATGGCTTTTTCTTTTATGTCTAGGCTTAGCTTTTTACTTGCGCTATCTACCTTCACACCAGCTTTTGAGACTAAAATTTTAAGATCATCGTTTTCATACTTTGAACCATTTTTATCTAAAAACGGCAAATCAAAGTTTGCCTCTTTGGCAAAAATTTCAAGATCAGTAAAATCCTTACTTTTTATACTAAGTTCATCAAAACCATGCACGCCGTTTTGCTTTAAAACAGGCGAGCTCTCTATGAAAAATTTACTATTTTTTGTTGATATTTTACTTTCACTGCCAAAGCTCATATCAAGCTCAAATGGCTCTATCTTAAGTAAAGTTTCACCAGCTTTACTAAAGTCTAAAAATGCGCTAAATGGCTCATTTTTAAAGACTAAAATTTCATCATTTTTCTCTTTTAGATCAAAGCTTTCTATCACGCCTTTTATCTCGCCAGTACTTTTTTGTAAATTTATATCAGCCTTGGCATTTGCTTTAAAAAACTCAAGTCCAAAGCCAGTAGCATCGATGTTTAAATTCGTCGTATTTATAAGCTTTACGAGAGCATTTTTGGTATTAAATTTACTTCCAGCAATCTCTAAAACCGCGTCACTTAGCTTAAATTCTCCATTTGCAATGACGCTTTTTTCATCAAAATTTTCTAAGCTTTTCTCATCAAGCTTTATTAAAATTTTTAAGCTAGCGTCCATTTTTCCGCTTAGCTGCCTTACTGGCACGATGATCTTATAGGCTTTTAATATCTCATTTATAGCTTCATCATAGATCGATTTTGTCTTTATAAGTAGCTCTAAATTTGCGCTTTTTTCATCAAAGATATTATTTATCACAACGCTTGAGCCATCAAGCTTTTTGCCCTTGTAAATAGGCGAAATAAGATCAAATTTAAGCTTTGAGTTTTTAAGCGTGATATTTGCTTCGCCTACATTTACGGCTGGCAAGCCTTTTTCAAATTTAACGAGCAAATTTTTAGTATTTGCGGTGGCATTTAGATTATTTAGATAAAAGTTATTTTTAGCTAGATCAGCCTTGCCATTTATCTCTTTAAGCTCGTAATCATCAGCAACGATGTATCCATATATCCAGCTTTTAACTTCACTATTTAGCTCTATGCGTCTGTCAAGCTCATCAATGAAGTTTTTAATGCTTCCAGCCTCGACATCGTAAGCTTTGTAAGTTAAAAATGTATCTTTTAGGGCAAAATTTAGCTTACCGTGCAGCTCATGAGAGGTGAAATTTCCTTCAAATTTATAGTCATTTTTATCAAAATCTGCACTTCCTTCGCCGCTAATGCTGACGTTAAAATCCTTAAAGCTTAAATTTCTAACGCTAAAAAGATCTATTCCGTCTTGCTGTTCGTTTTGGAATTTAATATCCACATTTAAATAAGGGCTATCAACAAAAAATATATCATCTAAAAATAGAATTTTTAGTTTAAAATCATCGCCTATTTGCACATTTTCAAGTGAAATTTCTTGAAAAATCGTATCTATAAAATCTACGCTTTTACTAAGATTTAAAAGGCGCTCATCGCTGCTTTTTTGCTTGCTCTCTTTCTTAAAATTTGGGAGCTTTATCTGCTTTGCTCTTGCAATTATTTTTTTATCTAATTTTATATATAATTGCTCCAATTTTACGCCGTAAAACTCGAAATCGTTAATTTTTATGCCGTATTTTAAAAGTAAGATAAATGAAAGAATCAAGATGATAAAAAATTTTATGAAAAAGCCATATTTAGACATTTTTTTTGATATCGTAGCCATCATTTTCCTAAGTATTTTTGTCTATTTGGCACGCCCTATAAACACAAGCAAGGTCGTTTTTATACCAAAGGGAAGTGTGGGCGAGATTATATCTTATTTAGCTAATCGCAACTTTAACTTAAGCGTGATAGACAAATACGCCATACTTTTTATCGGCTCTCCACAATCTGGCTGGATAGAGATCGGCCAAGACAAAATTTCAAGGGTTGATTTTTTAAAAAAACTTGCAAAATCAAAAGCAGCTTTAACCGAGATAACGCTAATACCAGGCGAAACGACTATCGTTTTTTTAAACCAGATCGCCGCCCAGCTAGGACTTGATCCAGTTAAGCTAAATAGCGAATATAACGCCCTTGCTCCAGTTGGTGATGGTTTTTTGATGCCAAATACATATAAAATTCCAGTTGGCATCAGCGAAAGACACCTTGCTTTTTATCTTGTAAATTCATCAAGAAAGGCTCAAAGCGAGATCAGCAATAAAATTTTTGGCGAATACAATGAGAAAAAATGGTTTAAAATTTTAACGATCGCTTCGATCATCCAAAAAGAAGCGGCAAATGACGCTGAGATGCCACTTGTCGCCTCAGTCATTTATAACCGCCTAAATAAGGGCATGAGGCTGCAGATGGACGGCACACTAAACTATGGAATTTATTCGCACGATGTGATCACGGCTGAGCGCATAAGAAGCGATATGAGCGAGTTTAATACCTATCTAAATGACGGCATTCCGCCAAGTCCAGTCTGCTCGGTCTCGATAAGTGCGATCAAAGCGGCGATAAATCCTGCAAAGAGCGATTATTTATACTTTGTGCTTGATAAAAAGGCTAAAAAACACATTTTTTCAAAAACCTTAAGCGAGCACAACCAAAATATAGGAAAATAGAGCTAGAATTTGCGGCAAATGCCTAAAATACAACGAGATTTAATAAAGAAAGTGATAAATTTTAAAAAAATAAAAGGGCTAAAATGAGTGACATTATCTGGACTAAAACTGACGAAGCACCACTATTTGCAAGCTACTCTCTCTTTCCTATCGTAAAGAGCTTTTTATCACGCGCTGGCATTAGTATAACTAGGGCCGATATTAGCCTAGCTGGGAGAATTTTATCTCTTTTTAGCAAAGAGCTTGGACTAAATAAGGCCGATGAGCTGGAGCTTTTAGGCGAGCTGACCGCTCACAAAGAGGCAAATATCATTAAGCTGCCAAACATCTCAGCCACGCTTGTTCAGCTAAAAGCAGCGATAGAGGAGCTTAGAAGCAAAGGCATAAACGTGCCATTTTATCCAGATGAGATCATCACGGATTACGACGAAGGGGTTGCTAAAAAATACCAAAAAGTGCTAGGAAGCGCGGTTAATCCAGTGCTAAGACAAGGAAACTCAGATAGAAGAGTCTTGCCACCAGTTAAAGAATTTGCCAAAAAGCATCCTCACAGTAACGGCGACTGGGACAAGGCAAATAAAACTAAAATTTGCTACATGCAAAAGGGTGATTTTTATGAGAATGAGCGCTCAATAGTCGCTAGTAAAGATGAGAAATTTTATATAAATTTCATAAGTAAAGATGGCAAAAAAGAGCTTTTAAAAGAGCTTGCCATTCAAAGTGGCGAGATCGTAGATGCCACATTTTTAAGCGTTGAAGAGCTTGATAAATTTTATGAAAGTTGCTTCGAGACGGCTTTAAAAGAGAATTTAACCCTTGGCCTTCATCTAAAATGCACGATGATGAAGGTTAGTGACCCAGTCATCTTTGCTCACGCGATAAAGAGCTACTTTAAAGATGTTTTTGAAAAATTTGGCGATGAATTTAAGGCTCACGGTGTTGAGGCAAAAAACGGCTTAAAAGATATGTTTTCTAAAATTTCAACTCTTAAAAATAAAGATAAAATTTTGGCTAAATTTGATGAAATTTTGAGCAAAAAGGCAAAAATTTGGGCACTAAATGAAAATGCCAGCAACTTTGACGTGCCAAATGATGTCATCATCGATGCTTCTGTGCCAGCGCTTATTAGAAACTCAGGGAAAGTAAAAGATAGAAGCGGCGAGCTAAATTTCTCGCTTTGCATGATCCCAGATAGGACCTACGCTAGAGTTTATGAGGCTTGCGTGATGGACTTTAAGGAGCATGGCGCGCTTGATGTGAGCAAGATCGGCAGCGTAGCAAACGTGGGACTAATGGCTAAAAAGGCCGAGGAGTACGGCAGTCACGACAAGACTTTTATAGCAAAAGAGGACGGAGAATTTGTTGTTTTTGATGAGGCTGGTGAGAGTGTCTTTAAATTTAGCGTCAAAAAGGGCGACATTTTTAGGATGACGCAGGCAAAAGATGATGCGATAAATGCGTGGTTTGAGCTTGCTTTAAAAAGAGGCGAGATATCAAAAGATGAGCTCATATTTTGGCTAGATAGTAGCCGTGCTCACGATAGAAATTTGATAGCTAAATTTGAAAAATTTAGAGATAAATTCGCTATGGCTGGTGTAAAATCTAAAATTTTAAACTACGAGCAAGCGACGCTAAAATCACTTGAGATGATAAGAGCTGGCAAAAACGTAATAAGCGTTACTGGTAACGTTTTAAGAGACTATTTAACCGATCTTTTCCCGATCTTTGAGCTAGGCGGTAGCTCTAAAATGCTCTCAGTTGTGCCACTGCTTGCTGGTGGGGCAATGTTTGAAACAGGTGCTGGCGGAACAGCTCCAACGCTCATTAAAGAGCTAAAAGAGAAAAATCACCTGCTTTGGGATAGTCTCGGTGAGTTTTTAGCGCTTAGTGCTTCGCTTGAACATCTAGCATTTGCTAAGCAAAAAAAAGAGGCAAAAGAGCTAAGTGACGCGCTAAATAGAGCGGTTGCTAGCTATCTAGATGAAAACAAAATGCCAAACGCCACTCTTGATACCAGAGAATCGCACTTTTATTTGGCACTTTTTTGGGCAAGAGAAATGGCAAAAGATGGCGGGATTTTAAGTAAAATTTTTGAAAATTTAGCGGACGAGCTAGAGAAAAATGAGAGCGAAATTTTAAAAGAGATAAGACAAAATGATGGTGCAAGCGTGGAATTTGGCGGATATTATTTACCAGATGAAGTGAGGGCAAGTGAGGTCATGAGACCAAGCAAAATTTTAAATCAAATAATAGGATGAGAAAATGAAAATAAGTATAGTTGGAGCTGGAAACGTCGGTGCAAGCATAGCTTATGCGCTTTGTATGAGGGAAGTTTGCGATGAGATCGCGCTTGTGGATATATTTGGTGACGTGGCACGTGCAAAGGCTATCGATCTAGCGCAGTCAAGCTGCGTTTTTAATGCTAAAACTACCGTTTGCGGTGGCGATGACTTTATGCTAATAGAGGGCAGTGATATAGTAGCGGTAACTGCTGGAAGCCCAAGAAAAGAGGGTCAAACAAGAGAGGACTTGCTCCTTAAAAATGCCGTTGTTGTAAAACAAACGGCTCAAAATATCGCAAAATTTGCACCAAATGCGGTGATAATCGTCGTGACAAATCCGCTTGATGTGATGGTCTGGACGGCTCATAAATTTAGTGGTTTTAGTAAAAATAAAGTGATCGGCATGGCTGGTGAACTAGATGGGGCAAGATGCAGATATGAGCTAGCAATTCTAAAAGATAAAGATGCAAAAGAGCTAAAGACAAAGATAATTGGAGCTCACAACGACGAGATGATCGTATCTGCTAGCAACATTAGCGAAAATTTAAACGAAAATGAGCTAGCAACTCTTAAAAAAGAGACAAGCACAGGTGGCGCAAAGATCGTTAAGCTTCTTGGCACTTCAGCTTACTACGCACCAGCGGCTGCTGTTGTGAAAATGTGTGAAGCGATCATGGGCAAGAGTGATGAAATTTTAAGTGCTAGCGTGCTTCTTGATGATGAGCTAAGTTGCGGCAGGCTAGTAAGGCTTGGACGTGAGGGCTTAAAAGAAATTTTAGAGCTAAATATAAATGAAAGTGAGCAAGAGCAGCTAAGTAAAAGCGAAGCTGATATTAGAAAAAACATTAAATTTTTAAAAGAAAATTTGGATTAGGAATATAGATGATAATAAAAGAAAATGTACCTGTTTGGGTCGATGAGAGCAGGTGTAAAGCCTGTGATGTCTGTGTGAGCTACTGCCCAGCAGGCGTGCTAGCGATGAGGCTTGAGCCAAAAGCGGTGCTTGGTAAGATGATAGAGGTCGTCTATGCTGACTCATGCATAGGCTGTCGCGACTGCGAGCTTCATTGTCCTGATTTTGCCATTTATGTGGCTGAAAAAGGCTTTAAATTTGCAAAACTAACGCCTGAGAGCAAAGAGCGAGCTGCTGCCGTAAAGGCAAATAAATTTGCAAAGCTTGGAGAGAGCGCATGAGAGAGCTAGTATCAACTGGAAATGCCCTAGTAGCAAGGGCTGCTGTCGAGTGCGGCTGTAACTTCTTTGGCGGATATCCTATCACTCCAAGCAGTGAGATCGCCCACGAGCTAAGCGTGCTTTTGCCAAAACATGGCGGTACATTTATACAAATGGAAGATGAGATAGCTGGAATTTCAGTAGCACTTGGCGCAAGTGCAAGCGGCGCTAAAGCGATGACAGCAAGCTCCGGACCTGGAATTTCACTAAAGGCTGAGCAAATAGGCCTTGGCTTTATCGCTGAGATACCGCTCGTCATCGTTAACGTCATGCGTGGTGGCCCTTCAACTGGCTTGCCAACCCGTGTCGCACAAGGCGATATCTTGCAGGCTAAAAACCCAACTCACGGCGATGTAAATATGATCGTCCTTGCCCCAAGTAGCCTAGAAGAGTGCTACACGCAGACCGTGCGTGCCTTTAATCTCGCAGCTAGGTTTATGACGCCAGTCATGCTGCTACTTGATGAGACGATAGGGCACATGCAAGCAATGGTGCGTTTACCTGAGATTAGCGAGCTAGAAATTTATAAAAGAAAAGAATTTAACGGCGAGCCAAAAGAGTATAAACCTTACGAGGCCGCGCACGACGAGCCAGCCACGCTAAATCCTTTTTTTAAAGGCTATCACTACCATATAACTGGGCTTCATCACGGCGCTACTGGCTTTCCAACAGAAGATGGCAAGATCGTTGAATACTCGATGAATAGGCTGTTTAACAAGATAAATTTACACACTGATGAGTGCGAGAAATTTGAAGAGTTTATGCTTGATGGCGCTGAAATTTGCATCATTGCTTTTGGTAGCGTGGCGCTTTCAGCCAAGCAAGCGATCTTAAATTTACGTGAAAAAGGGCTAAAAGTTGGGCTATTTAAGCCACTCACGCTTTTCCCAGCTCCAGCTAAAAAGCTAAAAGAGATCTCGAACAAATTTAGCAAAATTTTAGTCTGCGAGCTAAATTTAGGCCAGTATAGCGGCGAAATTTCAAAGATCATCTTAAGAGATGACTTTGCAAAACTGCTAAAAGCAAACGGCAGACCGATAAGCCCAAGCGAGATCGAGGCAAAGATAGGAGAAATTTATGGCTTTTAATTATGATAAATATTTACGAACAGACAAAATGCCTACTCTTTGGTGCTGGGGCTGTGGCGACGGCGTCATACTAAAGGCGCTCATCCGCGCAATAGACACCATGGGCTGGGATATGAATGACGTTTGCGTGGTCTCAGGCATAGGCTGCTCTGGCCGCTTTAGTGGATACCTCGATTGCAACACCATTCACACAACTCACGGCAGAGCCATAGCTTATGCCACTGGCGTAAAGATGGCAAACCCAGATAAGCATGTCATCGTAGTTACTGGCGATGGCGACGGACTTGCGATCGGAGGCAACCACACAATACACGGATGCCGCCGAAATATCGGGCTAAATCATATCTTAATCAACAA
Source organism: Campylobacter concisus (assembly GCF_001298465.1). NCBI lineage: Bacteria > Pseudomonadati > Campylobacterota > Epsilonproteobacteria > Campylobacterales > Campylobacteraceae > Campylobacter > Campylobacter concisus. Next base: position 992,774 of record NZ_CP012541.1, on the reverse strand, counting down.
CTTCATCTACGCGCTAACAAACTCACAAACCAGCCCAACCACGCCAAAGGGCATGTGGACGGTCACAGCGCAATACGGCAACATCGATCCTAGCTTTGACGCCTGTAAGCTCGCAACCGCCGCAGGTGCTAGCTTTGTCGCGCGCGGTAGCGTCATCGAGCCAGAGAAGCTTACAAAGCTCTTTATAGAGGGCTTTAGCCACGATGGATACAGCTTTTTTGATGTATTTTCAAACTGCCACATAAATTTAGGCCGCAAGAACAAAATGGGCGAGGCGGTCAAAAATTTAGAGTGGATAAAGGGCCGCACGACTAGCAAGGTCAAATTTGACATGCTAAGTGACGAAGAAAAAAGGGGCATTTTCCCACTTGGTGTGCTGCATAAAGATGATGAAAAAATAGAATACACCAAGGCTTACGACAAGGTAAGAAAGGCTGCTATGAGCGGTGAAGCGATCGATTTTAAGGAGCTAGCATGAAGTCACAATTAAGATTTGTCGGCGTTGGTGGACAGGGCGTCATACTAGCAGGCGAGATCCTCTCAGCTGCTAAGATAAAAGCAGGCGGATACGGCGTCAAGGCATCTACCTACACATCTCAGGTGCGTGGCGGTCCAACAAAGGTCGATATCATACTTGATGAGAAAGAGATTTTATATCCTTATGCAAACGAGGGCGAGATAGATTTCATGCTAGCAACCGCGCAGATAAGCTACGATGCCTTTAAAAGCGGCGTGAAAGAGGGCGGTGCGATCGTTGTCGAGCCAAATTTGGTAAAAGTGAGCGATGAAGATAAAAAGCGCTGGAAAATTTATGAAATTCCTATCATCTCTATCGCAAAAGACGAGGTTGGTAACGTCATCACTCAAAGCGTCGTGGCTCTTGGTGTGGCTGTGGCGATGAGTAGGTGCATGGATGAAAATTTAGTTCGTGAAGAGATGCTAGCAAGCGTGCCAGCTAAGGTCAAAGAGGCAAATGCAAAAGCTTACGAGCTAGGGCTAAAATACGCAAAAGAGCTTTTAAAATAAATTTTGGCTAATTTTTAGCCAAAATTTCTACAATAAACAGAAAAATCAGCTTTTATTACATTTTTATCAATTATTACTTTTCTTAAAATTTAAAGCATCACTTATCGATATAATAGATTATATTTATAGTATTTATTTATCTTGCCAAAGCTATGGAATTTTTAAAAATTGTTCTCATAATGCCTTATTTTAGCTTTTTTAAATAAAATGTATTTTTAAATATTTAATAAATTAATAAATTATATTTAAGATTTGTTTTAGTAACATTTCAGATGTAAAATTTTTGTAAAAAGGAGTAAAAATTGAGTTACAAAATCTCAGTTGCAACATGTGCTGCACTTTTGATGTGCAGTGGTTTTTTAAGTCAAGTTTTTGCTGTGCAAACGACAAAGCTTGAGGGTGTTGAAGTAAATTCAGTCGGTGACAACATCAGCGAAAGTGGCATCGATGAAGGAATTTTAAGCAAAAGAGTGGCAAGCGGTCCTTTGGCTGACAAAAAAGTTATAGATATGCCTTATCAAGTAAATACGATCTCAAAAGAGGTTCTTGATAACCAAGGTGTTCAAGGTTTTGAAGAAGCAGTTAGATACTTCCCTTCAGCACAAATTCAATATCGTGGTGGAGCTGAGATCGGTCGTCCACAAACTCGTGGTTTTCAAGGTAGTGTAATCGGTAATGTCTTTTGGGATGGCTTTTATGCTGCATCAACAACGGCTATACCTATGGCGATGTTTGAGAGTTTGCAAATCCAAAACGGACTTGCTGGCTCACTTTATAGTGCTGGTGCGCCTACAGGGTATTTTAGTTACTCTCGTAAGCGCCCAGTTCCACTTCAAAATATCATCTGGACTGATTACAGCTCAAGGTCAAATTTAGGCGTAGGTCTTGATACTTCAAATCAATTTGAAAAAGCTGGATGTAGAGGCGTCTTTTACTACTCAGGCGGTGAAAAGAATGCCAAAGATAGTAAATTTTCTCGTCGTCTAGCCTCACTTGGACTTGATTTTACCTTACAGAGAATTTAATACTTGAGACAAACTTTAGCCATTACGAGTATGAAAATTCTGGAATGCCAGGTGGGGATTTAGTATGCCACTAAAAAACGGAGTTGCAAAATTTGATGTGCCAAGCCCTGTAAAAGATACTAAAAGAGGGCTTGAGCAATAATCACCTAAAAACAACAACGGCTAGCGTAAAACTAAAATATGCTCCAACAGACAACTGGTACTTTGAGGGTGGCTATCAGTGGCAAAAAGCTATCCGTGATATGTATGGCACAAGTGGTACATTTTCTAATCAAAATGGAGACTATGAAGTTGTTAAAAGTGTGGCAGTGGTGCATTTGGTAGATTTGATGTAGATAGTTGGTTCTTAAAAGGTTTGACAAATTTTGAAACAGGTCCTTTATCACACAATTTTGCCGTAGCTACAAATGGATTTCGCTGGACTATTTATAGTGCTAGAAATAGTGGCGGTAGAGCAAATCTCGGCACGTCAAATTTGTATAACCTAAGAATCTTTAACGATCCACATGTGGCAAAAGGAAGTGGTAGATATAAAAGTAGTAGTAGTGATATGAAAAATATTTCTGTTGTTGATGACATTAAATTTAATGACTACTTTAGCACGATCTTATCAGTTTCAAGAAGCTGGTTTACAAGCTATAAGCTAGATCCATCTAAAGAGAAAAACTATGATAAAAGTGGCTTTAACTACGGTGTAAGCCTTGTCTATAAGCCAGTTGAAAATGTAAGTCTTTATACTACTTATGCAGATAGTATCTCAAATGAACAATCAACTTATACTTTTAGAAGAGGACCTAGAGCAGGCGAGACTTTAACGGTAGAACCTATTAGAAGCAAACAATATGAGGTCGGTGCAAAAGCTAGACTAGGTGAGCTTGATCTATCAGCTGCGATATTTGAGATCAAACGCCCGGTAGCATATCTAGTCGGTAGCGGAGCAAATGCAGAGTATAAAATTCAAGGCACACAAAGAAACCGCGACTTTGAGCTAACTACTGGTGGAAAGCTTGTTGATACTTTAAGTATGTATGGTGGCTTTACACTTCTTGATGCTAAGATAAAAAATGCTAAAGATGGCGTGTCTGAAGGCAAAACGGTTATCGGTGAGCCAAAATTTCAAGCAAATGTCTTGTTTGACTATGCTGTGTCAAACACAAACAAACTTGTATTTACAACAAATTTTCACTATACAGGCAAACGCTACATCGACAATGCTAACGCTCATAGTGTAAATGGCTACTTCACAACAGATGTTGGAGCTAGATACACTACAAAAGCTTGGCTAGGCAAAGAGGCAACTATAAGATTTAACATAAATAACCTCTTTGATAAAAAATACTGGGCAGGAATGTTCCCATCTGATGTGGATGGTGCAGTTGCTGGACGCGGAACCTCGCTTTTCTTAGGACAAAGCAGAACCTTCATGCTTTCAGCTCAAGTTAAATTCTAAAACCATAACTAAAGCCAAATTTATTTTGGCTTTAGGCTCTTTAAATTTGCCCTTTTCGTAGGGTAAATTTGAATAACCAAAGGGAGAGAGATGCAAGGGCTGGTTGATTATCAAGCGATTTTGGAGCGAGTGTTTTCGCCTACTTTACAAAAAGTAAAAGGCAAAGATGGCGGCGTAAATTGGGATGATTACGCAGATATGTATAACGAGATGACTGGCATGGAGACGGCTTCTACACTAAATTTACTCTCAAATTTACCTATCACAAAAGATGATAGCGTGCTTGACGTGGGATGTGGCCCAGCAAGACTTAGCGTGCCACTTGCGAAGCTAGCAAAGAGCGTTAGTGCGCTAGATCCGTTTGAAAAAATGCTTGAATACGCTAAAAAAATGCAAAAGAGGCTGGAGCGAAAAATATAAATTTCATCCAAAAAGACTGGAGTGATGAGCATAGTTTAAAGGATCTACCAAAACACGACATCGTGCTAGCATCACGCTCGGTTGGGCTTTTTTGATATAAAAAAGCTTTGCAAATTTGCTAAAAAATATGTCGTGATGACCTCTTTTTTAATGGATTATCCAAGTTTAAAAAAGTTCTGGCAAGACTTCTTAAAAGGGATAAAAGATGAAAACGAGATAGGTCTAAGCGATAGGAGATTTGGCTATAACTTCATCTTTAATATCGTCTATGACATTGGAGCAAATCCAAATTTAAAGATAATCGACACCACTTACGAGAGGGATTTTGCTAGCCCTGAAGAGGCGTTTTCTTATTTTAGATTCGTTGGTGAGATCGCGCCTGAAAAAGAAGAAATTTACAAAGAAAATGTAAAAAGATACCTCACAAAGACCAAAAGCGGCTTTAAATTTAAAAGAGAAACCAAGAGCTATCTTATCTGGTGGGACGTGTGGGAGATGAAATTTGAGTAGCCAAAAGATCATTTTCGCATTATTTGCGTTTCTTTTGCTGGTGCTCTTTTTTTCATTAGGTATCGGACGCTACGAGATAAGTTACGCTCAAATTTTTGAGTTTATAAGATCAGTTATTTTAAACGAGCAGCCAAGCGACGAGCAAGGATATACGGTCTTTACGCTCATTCGCTTGCCAAGGGTGCTTTTTGCCATCCTTGTTGGTGCAGCACTTGCTAGCTCTGGAGCTGTCTATCAAGGCCTTTTTAAAAATCCTCTAGTCTCGCCTGACATCCTTGGTGTTTCAAGTGGCGCAGCTGTTGGAGCGAGCGTGGCTATCATCTTAAATTTTAACTACATAGGCGTGCAGCTTAGCGCCTTTGGCTGCGGTCTTTTTGCTGTTTTTGCTGTCGTTTTTATAAGCAGCGTCATCGCAAAGGGTAGGCTAAATTTACTCGTGATGGTGCTAACTGGCATCGTCATCTCATCTCTTTTTGGGGCGCTTAGCTCGCTTATAAAATTTCTAGCCGATAGTGAAGATAAGCTACCAGAAGTTACTTTTTGGCTGATGGGAAGCCTTGCAAGAAGCGGTGGATATAAAAATTTAGCTCTACTTAGTCATGATCTGCCTTGTGCCACTTTTTATGCTTCGCTATAAGCTAAATACGCTTAGTTTTGGCGAAGAAGAGGCTAGGGCGATGGGGCTAAATGTGAAATTTTATAACATCATAATCATCATCGCTTCAACGCTTCTAACCGCTACTTGCGTCTCATTTTGCGGTATCGTAGGCTGGGTGGGGCTTGTCATCCCTCACATTATGCGCTTTGTCGTGGGAGCAAATTTCATCACACTCTTTCCAGCTTCACTGCTTGGCGGAGGGCTATTTTTACTGATAGTTGATACCGCTTCACGCAGTCTAATGGCAAGCGAGATCCCGCTTGGCGTCATCACTTGGCTAGTTGGCGCGCCTCTTTTTGTCTATCTGCTCTATAAGAGCAAAAAGGGTTTTGCGTGAAATTTAAGATCAAAAATTTAAGCTGCGGCTACGATAAAAAGGTCGTTATAGAAAATTTCAATGCAAATTTACAAGATGGCGACATATTTTGCCTGCTTGGTAGCAATGGCGTTGGCAAAACGACGACGTTTAAGACGATACTTGGCTTTTTAAAGCCACTTGGAGGAGAAATTTTAATAGACGGCAAAGATGCGCTAAAGATGAGCGAGAAAGAGCGAGCAAGCTTTATAAGCTACGTCCCGCAAGCTCACACTCCGCCATTTGCCTTTAGCGTTTTTGACGTGGTGATGATGAGTGCAAATGCAAGGCTTGGTATATTTGAACGTCCTAGCAAAAAGTATGAGATGATAGCTCTAGATGTGTTAAAGACGCTAAATTTAGAGAGCTTTAAAGATAAAATTTACACCGATCTAAGTGGCGGCGAGCGGCAAATGGTGCTCATAGCTAGGGCCTTAGCGCAACGCTCAAAGGTGATGCTACTTGACGAGCCAACGGCAAATTTAGACTTTGGCAACCAAATGCGAGTTTTAAAAGAGATAAAAAAGCTCGCAAAGCAAGGCTATATCATTATCCTAACCTCACATCAGCCAGAGCAGGTCTTTTATCTAAACGCAAAGGTCGCGATGCTTGGGCGTGATAAAAACTACATTTACGGTAAGGCTAGTGAGGTGATGAATGGCGAAAATTTAAAGAAAATTTACGGCGTAGATATACGAGTGGTGAAAAATATCATCGATAAGCGCGAGCATTACTCTTGCGTGATGGTGGATTGAAAGGAGAAAATATGTTTAAGAAATTTTTGCTTTTGGCTTTTTTGCTTGTTAGTTTGCAAGCAAGAGTGGTGCTTGATAGCGATAATAAAAAGGTAGAAGTGCCTGATATTATCGAGCGTGCGACACCTTTGATAAGGGCTTTTGTGCAGGTCTCTGCGATGCTTGGCAACGAAGATCATATAATTAGCGGTGCACCAAAACTACCTCCACTAATGTCAAAAATTTTTCCAAAGATAAAGAGTAACAACAACAAAAGTGGCATGCTAAGCAGCAGCGTCGAGACAATCATCGCTTCAAAAACGCAAGTTGTTTTTGGTCCAGTTGGTATGATGTTTGATGAAAATAGCAAGGCTCAGCTTGAGAGCGCTGGCATCGCAGTTGTGAAGATAGATAAATTTCAAAGCATCAAAGAGATACAAAATAGCTTTAGCAAGATCGCTGAAATTTGGGGCGAAAAGAGCGTGAAAAAGGGTGCGTGATTTAACGACAACATAAAATTTGTAAGCCAAAAAACAGCAAATTTAACGCCAAAAAAGAGAGTTTTGGTGCTTAACTATAGCTCTGGAAATTTTAACACCATCAGCTCAAAAGATATCGGCGCTGAGTATATTAGCGTGGCTGGCGGTATAAATTTAAGCTCAGAGCTAAGTGATGGTGATTTTAAAATTTCAAAAGCGATAAATGAAGAGCAAGTCATCATCTTTAACCCAGACATCATCATCACAAATTCGCAAAAAAGTGCCGATGCCATTGCCAAAAACGCATCATTTGCCAAGCTAAAAGCTGTGCAAAATGGAGAAATTTTTGTAGTGCCAAGTGGCGTTTATCTTTGGAGCGTAAGAAGTGCTGAAGGTGCGCTTTATCCGCTTTGGCTGGCTAAGACATTTTACCCAGAGCAATTTAGTGATCTAAATTTAGAGCAAAAAACAAGAGAGTTTTACGAGAGATTTTATAACTACAATCTAAGTGATAGCGAGCTAAAAGAAATTTTGCACCCAAAGGGTAAATTTTGATAATAGGACAAAAATAATGTTATTTATTATATTTAATATATTTATTTAAGTATAAAAGTAAATTTATCTTTCTAATATCCTAAAAAAGAGCCTCTAAAGCTTAAAAAATCAAAAATAAAAATAAACTTCAAATCGGTAGAAATTTTTATATATTTTATAAAATTTCTACCGCTAAATTTATATAAACTACCTCAAAAAGCCCATTTTATCTTTTTTGATTTTAATATCAGCTCTCATTTCTTAATCTAAAATAAATCTTTATGTTTCTTTTAAGTAAATTTAATGTAATGTTTCATTATTAATTATTTAATTAATATAGTTGTTTTAAAAAATATTAAGAAATGAACTGGCGGTGCGTTTTAAATGCTAAAAATTTACTAAGATAGGAAGTTATCAATGAGTGAAAAATTTACCAGAAGAGAATTTCTGCAAAGTGCCTGTATTAGCGTAGGTGCGTTAGCTACTACTGCTGGTGCAACAAATGTTTTTGCGGGTGAGTTGCCAAAAGGTAATGAAAATGGCTTACCATCTGTTGATGTGCTAATAATCGGCTCTGGCGGTGCTGGACTTCGTGCAGCAACAGCCGTTCGCAAGCAATATCCAAACTCAACCGTCGTTGTTGCTACAAAAATGATGCCATCTCGCAACGCAACCTGTATGGCAGAGGGCGGCATAAATGGGGTTACCGACTTTAGCAATGGAGACAGCTTTAAGCTTCACGCCTACGACACTGTAAAAGGTGCGGCCTATCTTGCTGACCAAGATGCGGTAGTGAAATTTTGTGAGGCAGCAGGCGCGGTCATCCATGAACTAGATCACAACGGTATGCTCTTTTCTCGTATAGATAATGGCGACGTATCTCGTAAAGATAATGGCGATGTTGCGTTTCGCTTTATGGGTGGCGCTAGTAAAAAACGCTGTAACTACGCGGCTGATAAAACTGGTCACGTTTTGATGCACGCCTGTCTTGACGACGCTATCACAGCTGGCGTTAAATTTCTAATGGATCATGAGCTACTTGAGATCGGTCTTGAGGATGGCAAGGTTGAAGGCGTCGTTCTTCGAAACATCCAAGATGGTCAAATTTACCCAGTTCTATGCAAATCTCTTATCATCGCAACTGGTGGATACACTAGAATTTTTTATAACCGTACATCAGTTCCATTTATAGCAACTGGTGATGGCATCGCTGCTGCGCTTAAAGCAGGTCTTGGTTTTGAAGACCCTGAGATGATTCAGTTTCACCCAACTGGCGTCCAAAATGGTGGTACACTAATCACTGAAGCAGCTCGTGGCGAGGGTGGATACTTATTAAATAACAAGGGCGAGCGTTTTATGAAAAACTATCACGAAAAGATGGAGCTAGCTCCTCGTGACGTCGTCGCTCGTGCGATTGAGACAGAAATTCGTGAAGGCAGAGGCTTTGGCGAGGGTATGAGCGCTTACGTGCTTTGTGACGTTCGCCACCTTGGCAAAGATACTATTATGAAAAAACTTCCAAAAATTCGCCACACAGCCATGCTTTTCCAAAATATCGATCTAATCGAGCAACCAGTGCCTATCCGTCCGACAGCTCATTACTCAATGGGCGGTGTCGAAGTGGCTAAATTTGACGATATGAGCACGAAAATTCCTGGAATTTATGTAGGCGGCGAGGCCTCATGCGTATCTATCCACGGTGCAAACCGCCTTGGCGGCAACAGCCTAACTGATGCAGTGGTCACTGGCGATCTAGCTGGTAAAGGTGCTGGCGCATACGCAAAAGATGCTAAATTTGCAAGTGGCAAAAAGACTTCAGAGCTAGCTAAAATGTGGCAGGATAAATTTAAAGCCATAGCAACAGGCGAGGGTGGCGTGAACGACATGTACGCGCTTCGCGAGGAGCTTGGTAAAAATAACTGGGATCTAATGGGTATCTTTAGAACTGGTACAAAATTAGATCAGCTTTCTAAAAACCTAGAAGCCATCCAAGCAAAATATGACACCATCAAAGTGCCAAATCAAAATCCAGTCATGAACACAGCATTTACCGACTATGTCGAGCTTGGCAACCTTATACTTCTTTCTCGTGCAGCATGTCTTGCAGCGCAAAATCGTCTTGAGAGCCGTGGCGCTCACACAAGAGAGGACTATCCAAAAAGAGATGATGTAAATTTCTTAAAACACAGCATAGTCACACTAAAAGACGGCAAGCTTGAACTTAGCTACAAAGACGTTGTGACAGGCATATTTTCACTTGACGGCAAGAAGCCAGAATAAGGAGCTAGGATGAAAATTATTATCGACCGCTTTGACGGAACTAAAAAATATGAATCAACTTATGAGCTAACAAATGAAGAGATCAAAGGCAAAACTCTTTTAACAGTGCTTCTTGATATCAAACAAAAAAAGGATGCGACGTTAAATTTCACAGCATCTTGCCGCTCGGCGATATGTGGAGCGTGCGCTGTTAGAGTAAATGGTCACTCATATCTAGCCTGTGATACAAAGATGAATGAGCTTTTGGCTGAGTATGACAATCCAGAGAGCATAAGAATTTCTCCACTTGGAAATTTCAGGGTTATATCTGATCTTATGGTTGATTGGGAGCCAAGTATCGAAAATTTACGCAAGATTAGGCCTAGCATCACTGCTAAGTCAGAATTTAGCGCTGAAAAAGGCTGTAAACAAAGTCAAAAAGAGTATGAAAAAGTAGCGCTTGAATGGGACTGCATACTTTGCGGAGCCTGTGCTAGCGAGTGTAATAAACTTGAAGCTGATGCGAGTGATTATATGCAGCCATTTGTATTTGTGCATGCTTATAGAGCTGCATTTGACTCACGTAGTAAAGATCCTATGCCGCACTTAAAGCCAGCTATAGATAATGGCCTTTGGATGTGTGTAAAGTGCCAAGAGTGCGCTGATCGCTGTCCAAAAGGTATAAGCGCATGCAAAGATATAACTGATCTTCGCATTATGGCTATACAAAAAGGTTTTGATGATGGCATGGGACCAGATCACGCTGAGGCATTCTTAACCGATCTAGTTGATGGCTCAGGCAGACTAAATGAGATCAAGCTTGCGCTTCGCTCTGAGGGAGTGTTTAAAAATATGGGCAAAATGGATATCGCTGCAAATTTAATGCTTGCAGGCAAGATGAATCCGCTTCATATTTTCGGCGAAGAGGACATAGAAGGTCATGATGATCTAGTAAAAATGATAAATGCGGCTCGCAAAGCTGCTAGTAAGGAGTAATTATGCAAAACGAATTCGCTTTTTTCCCAGGATGCGTACTCTCTCAAGCAGCTAAAGAGGCTAAGATGTCGCTTGAGGCTATCGCTCCGATACTTGGCTGGAAGCTTCACGAGATAAAGGGCTGGAGCTGCTGTGGTGCCCAACAAGCACAAGACGTGGATCCTATCGCTACGCTTGTGGCAAATGCTAGAAACATAGCACTTGCAGAGCAGATGAATATGCCGATGCTTACGACATGCTCGACCTGTATGCTAACTCTAACAAGAGCAAAAAGCACGCTTGATAAGGGCGCAAAGGATCGTATAAATACTTTCTTAGCTGAGGGCAATATGAAATATAATGGCTCAACCGAGATCACAAGCCTTCTTTGGGTGCTTTATCAAAACGTAGAAACACTAAGAGCAAAGGTTGTTAAGCCACTTAGTGGGCTAAAAGTAGCGCTATTTTACGGCTGCCATAGCCTAAGACCTGAAAAAGATCTGCACAACAGGGAAAGCTCGGTCAATCCAAAGAGCTTTGAAACTGTTGTAGGCGCACTTGGTGCTACTATTGTGCCATTTGAGAAAAGACTTGACTGCTGTGGTTTCCACGCTAGTTATCCAGCTGGCACATCTGTAAGAAAAATGTCAAGCCAAATCGTAAATAATGCCGATGAAAACGGCGCTGACGTAGTTGTCACACCATGCCCACTTTGTCAAATGCAGCTTGACATCTACCAAGAGAGATATCAAGATGAGAACCACTCAAACGTGAGAAAACCTATCATCCACCTATCTCAGCTTGTAGGTCTTGCACTTGGACTATCTGTTGAAGATCTAGGACTTGATCTAAACATCATCGACGCTACCAAAATAGCGTAAATTTTTATCCCACGTCTTTTGGCGTGGGAAATTCTTAAAATTTATTTTTCTATTACAAACAAAGCAAATTTGGCATTTTATAAAAATTTTAATTTATTTTTTAATATAAAAATGGGTCAAAAATAATAAAATTTATTATGTAAATTCTTTTATTTATATAAAATATTTTTTAGCTATAATCGCGTGAAATTTTAAATGGATTGATTATTAAATTTAAAGGACTAAATATGCAAAACGTTGGTATAGTCGCAAAAATAAGTGGAAAAGTATTTGTAAAACGCAATGGAAAGTTGATCGCACTAAAACAGGGAGATGAGATATTTTTAGGCGACGAGATCATAACACAAAGCAGCGGTGATACAGTCGTTATAAATTTCTATCACGCTTCGCCTATCACGCTACTTGAGCCTCAAACTATTATCATCACAAAAGAGCTATCAAAGGTAAATTTTAACACGCAAGGTAGCGAAGCACAGATAGAAGAAGATAAGAGAAAATTTCTTAGTGAGAATGAAGAAACAAAAAACAAAGGCGAAGATGATAACTCTCACAACGCAAGCCATAGTTCTCATGGCTCGAGCCACAGCAGTAGTTTCGCAAGCATAAATGGTTTAAACTTTGATATGCAAGGTCATATCTCAAATATTATTAGTGTTAACGGTGGTGCATTGATGTTACCTGTTTTATCAAAAGAGTCAGTGCTACCGCTTGGTTCTATCGGTGGAGCATCAGCGGTAGAGCAAAAAGAGAGTGCTCCGGTTATTGCGGCACCAAGTGTTAGAATTTTAAAAGACATTGATGGCGACGGCTATATAAATATTGCAGAAGCAGGCGGCGATGCAAATCATACTGGCATGGCGGTTACTTTTAATAATGATTTTAAACCAAACGACAAAGTGACATTGGAAGTCGTAAATAACGGTGTAAAGACCATGCTTGTTTATAAGGTTGATCAAGCTGGCACAAGCGTGATAAATATAAATAATCCAAGTGAAATTTTACCTATTTCGTCAAATGCCACAAACCCAGAGCAAAAAGAATTTATCATTCCAAGTGTCGCTGTCACTCCAAATGCTACATTTAGTGTAAATTCTAGTATCACTCTGGAAAATGGTACTAGCTCATCTGTGGCAAAGGTAGCTGCAAGTGTTGATACAATCACTCCGACTCTTGGCTTCAAAAAGGTCGTTTTGGGAAAAGATTTAAACGGCGATGGTGTCATAGACGCAAGCGAAAATAGCTTTAATCCAGCAGTTAGTGCACCAAGTGATGATGCCAAGATCATCTTGTCGCCAAATATGAAAATAGGCGATAGGATAAAGCTAACGACTACCGATCCTGACGGAACTTTACATGAAAAAGTGCTGGTTAAAACATCACAAAACACGCTTATAGATAAAGAGAGTGGTGAGAGCTATCCGCTTACAAGCGAGAGTGGCGGAAATATCGGTTTTAACGTAGCAAATGCGGTTAAAATTTCATCTTCAACTCCAACAAATGTAAATATTCAAATGATAAGCAAGTCGGGCAATCCAGGTGCAACTGAAACCATAACCATAGCAAACAACAACGATCTAATCGCTGTTTTTACTCTTGATGATAATAAAGATGGGATTATAAATTTAGCGGAGCTTACAAAAAGTGGTGGTACGGCCTTATCGATAGATATTTATATACCAAACAATGCCGTAGTTGGCGATAAGATCCGTATAAAAGTTGATGATCCAGCTAGCACGCCAACAAGTGTGACAAAGACATATACTATCGCACCTGACGGACTTAGTGCTACACTTGATGGTGGTACAGAGATCATTCCTATCGAAAATGGCAAGATCACAATCACTGATCCAACAAACTCGAGCGATCCAAGCATAAAAAGGCTAAGTACGACGATCATTGATGGCACGACTGGCACCCCAAAAGCTTCAAGCGTGAGTGAAATTTCAAGCGATACAGTTGCACCTATTAAATCCCCACATGTACAGTTTGCAAAAGATGGCGATAAAGACGGCATTCTAACTAGTAAGGAGAGTGGTTTTAGTCCTGATGGCGTAAAAACATCTATAAAGATAAAAATTCCAAATGATACAAGAGATGGTGATAAATTTGAGATAGGTATCGCAGGAAGCGACGGCAAAACAGATAAGATTACTATTAAAATTTCTCAAAACGCATCTGGTGTATATAGTGCGACAAGAGATGATGGCGTGCCTATTAGCGTAAATAATGGTACGATAGAGACCACCACAAGACTTTATGGGCTTACTACAAATTTTACAAATACATTTACTGACAAAGCTGGCAACAAAGCGGCCCCCGTCACAGATAAGATAACTCTAGATAATAGCATAAAGGTGCAGTTTGCAAGGGATAATGATGGTGATGGGCTAATAGATAGTATCACAACTCCTTCAGGCTCGCCGTCAACCCAAAGTGATCTTGATATTTACCTGCCTAACAATACAAAACCAGGAAGCAATATAAACGTCACGATCTCGACTCCTACCATACCATCTGTGACTACAACCGTTAGGTATACAATAAGCGATGACGGGCTAACAGCCGTGCCAAGTGATGGCTCAGCACCACTTCCAATAGCTGGTGGTAAATTTAGCATACCAGACGTTCCTATTTCTATGGATCATTCTACGCCGGTTAGAGCGACTATTACAACACCTGGCGAGGCTACAACGACTGATGGTATCCGTGGTAGATTATTTGACTTTGGAATTTTAGAGTACATTGATGATGTAAAGCTTGCTACGCAGATAGATGGAGGAGTTATAAATATCGCAAAATACCTAAGAGCAGGAGACAATGAAAAAGTTATTCAAAAAAATAACTTTGATAATGATAGCAAAACTATAAAAGAGTACAATATTTCGCTTACTAACGATGAGCAGCCAAATATAGTCTTTGGTGTAGACCGTGCTCCTGGAACAAAACTTCGCTTGGCTCTTGAAGATGATCTTGGTAATGCTAAAATTTTACCAAACGGACAAAACTATATAGATCTAGTTGTAGGTGTGGACAAGCGTGTAAATATGGACTTTGAAGCACTTGGGATAAAGCTAAATGAAAGATACTCAAATATTAGAGCGACTGTTTTAAAAAGCGATGAAACAAAAGATGATGATCTCTTGGTTCGAGTCGATCTTGATGCTACTCCAGATGCGATAGGCACACCAAATGCCACATCTAATGTTACTAGTGTAGATATTTCAGGCAGTATCGGAACCGACTCAAATGGCAACAACACTCTTAATAAAAATACCATAAATAAAGTTGATCTTTATGATTTACTAAATTCTGTTCACAAAAGCTCGTCTCTTGATAATACACATAGCTATTCTGAAAATTTTGCCCTATCAGCCAATAGCACTGGGGCAAATTTTATGATAAAAAATTCTGACGCCGCAGGAAACGTATCTATTAGTACTGTTACATTTATTGGCAACAGCGGTCTTGATGCTGATATGTGGTTTTATAACTACGTAGATCCGTCATGGAGAGCTAGAGTTGGTAACAATTCTGGTGTTTATAGTACGCAAGGCGGCAAGCCTATTTATAAAGACTATATGGAAATTTATTCTCCAAGTGCCTCTACCACCTACGATGTTGTGCAGTTTGCTTCAGGAACGCACTATAAGACTTTGTCTAATCAAGGAAATATGCATGCGGAGGACCTAGCTAGAGTTGGTAGACATGGAGATAGTGCCTTATATGATGCGTCTAATCCATATGCACCAAAGAAATTTAGAAATGGCGTCGATACTGCTGCTGGCACTGGTGATAATATAGGCTTTGCAAATGGAGTTTTAAAAGGTAGACCCGGCAACTATACCCTTGGCGAGTCAAATCCTGTTGGATCTGATCTTGTTATGAAGATGAATGGCTGGATATATGTAAGCGCACCTGGAATATATTCTGTGAGAGCAGCAGACTTACATAACTATGCAGAGCTTACTATAAATGGAACGACACAAAAATTTGGAAGCGCAACAACTTATATAAACCCATCAACAGAAGCATCATATGGTAAAAATGGCCAGTGGTGGAGTAGGGATTTTACATTTGATAAAGCTGGTTTTTATAAATTTGACATGGAGTATATGGACGGAACCGGTGAGATGAACTTATCTTTATATATGCTTCCAAAAAGTGTGGCAAATACTTATGGCTCCCAAGATCCATATCCTTCATCTATGCTAGTTGGAGCACAAGGTAGCGGCACGCATCTTTTTAGTAATAATTATGTTGAAGCACTTATTCAAAATGGACATCTAAAAAAGATAGGGACTACAAATTCTTACGAGCTAAGTGATGCTAGTAAATACGGCGAGTCAAATTTTGGCGACCCAGTATACCTAAGACAAGAGGGCGATATAAAAGGTGGTAACCTAGATGATGCCTTTGTTTATAGTAAGGGTAGGGCGATAGATGGTAGAGGTGGCGTGGATACTCTGATAGTCGTTGATGATGTGGATTTTTCAAATTTAGATAACGTTAAAAAGATAAATAACTTTGAAAAGATCCAGCTAGGTAGTGCTGATCAAGCAGTATCTATAAAATTTAGTCCAGATGGTGTCTTTGATATTATTGATAGCAGAAACACAAGGGATGCAAGTAATAGTGCGGCTAGTGAGAGTGTAAATACAGTGCTAAAAGTCATAGGCGACGGTAAAGACTTAGTGCAACTCACGCATGACTTTGTAAAAGCTACAAAAGCTGATGTTGCTATGCTAAATAGAAAACATAGTGTTGTCGGTGACATGTATAACAAAGTAGATGTTACAAGTGAGGGTGACGCAGTAAATCAAGTCTATAAAGCGACATTTAATCGCCAAGAAACCATCAATGGAAATACAATAAACACAAGACACACTGTTTTTCTTGAGATCCAAGATGGTGTACAGGTCGATCTATTATAGAAATTTTTAATTTGTACATGTAGAGTAAAGCCCAAAATTTCTTTCGGGCTTTATAAATTTAGATAGCTTTTAGCATAACTTTCGTTAGTAGCTCTGAAAATTTAGCTGGATTTTCTAGGCTCATGCCTTCATTTAACCTTGCCATATCAAGAAGTAAAGGTGCGATGTCGTAAATCATAGCCTCGTTTTTTTCTAGTTTTGCAAAAATTTCATGGTCAGCATTGATCTCTAAGATCGGCTTAACCTTTGGAGCATTTGCACCTTGTCCCATTTGTTTTAGCATCTCTTGCATAGCGTAATCAGGATCGTTTTTATCATAAATTAGCACAGCAGCTGAGCTTGAGAGTCTTGAGCTAAGTTTTACGTCTTTAACTTCATCTTTTAAAATTTCTTTCATTTTAACAAGCGTATTTGCAACCTTGCTCTCATCGACCTTCTCATTGCTTTTGATCTCGTCATTTATATCAGCGTGTGAGACTGATTTTAGAGGTGTTTTGTCAAATTCATTGACCATTGGCATAACGATCGTATCGATCTCTTCATCCATAATAAGCACTTCGATGTCGTTTTTCTTAAAGCTCTCAAGAAGCGGCGAATTTCTTAGCATATTTTCATTATTACCACTGATGTAGTAGATCGACTTTTGATCATCTTTCATTGCTTCTTTGTACTCTTTTAGGCTAATTAAACCATCTCTTTTTGAGCTTTTAAATAGACAAAGATCCAAAATTTGCTCTTTTTCAGCACTGAATCCATAAAGACCTTCTTTTAAGACCTTACCAAATAGTTTGTAAAATTTTATGTATTTTTCGCGGTCGTTATCTTTTAGCTTTGCAAGCTCGCTTAAAATTTTCTTCACGCTTTGCTCTTTGACGCTTCTCATGATCGCATTTTCTTGTAAAATTTCACGGCTAACATTTAGTGGCAAGTCCTCAACATCGATCACACCTTTGATAAATCTAAGACATGGTGGCAAAAGCTCTTTTGCATCATCTGTGATGAAAACTCTTTTTACATAAAGCTTTACGCCACTTTGATAATCGACTCTAAATAGATCAAATGGCTCGGTGCTTGGCACATAAAATAGAGTTGAGTACTCGATCTTGCCCTCAGCCTTTGTGTGGATATAAAGGAGTGGATCGCTACTGTCGTGAGAAATTTGCTTATAAAAGTCGTTATAATCTTGCTCTTTAAGGCTAGCTTTATTTAGCCTCCAAAGCGCATTTGCCTTGTTTATTTGCTCGTTTTTAGTCTCATAAGTGCCCTCTTTTTCGCCTTCTTTTGGAGCGACATAGCTTTGTTTATCCATAAATATAGGATAAGGAATGTGATTTGAATACTTCTTGACTATCTCTTCGATACGCCAAGAATTTGCAAACTCATCATCGTTTAAGTGCAAGATGATGTCCGTTCCAAAGCTATCTTTTTTAGCATCTTCGATCTCATAGCTTTTTGCATCAGATGTCCATTTATAGGCTTTGTCGCTAAGTGCTCGTTTGCTTATGACCTCGATCTTGTTTGCCACCATAAATGCTGAGTAAAAGCCAACACCAAACTGACCGATCAGCGAGCTATCCTTTTTTGCATCGCCGCTTAAATTTTTCATAAAACCTTTTGTGCCACTTCTTGCGATGGTACCTAAATTTGCGATGAGCTCGTCCTTATCCATGCCGATACCATTGTCGCTGATGGTTAAAGTCTTAGCTTTCTCATCTACTTTGATGTCGATCCTCGGAGTGTAGCTTAAGTTTTTATATTTTTCATCGGTCAAGCATAAGTAGTTTAGCTTGTCAAGAGCGTCATTTGAGTTTGAGATGAGCTCTCTTAAAAATATCTCTTTATTTGAGTAAAGAGAGTGGATCATTAAATTTAAAAGGTCATTGACCTCGGTTTGAAATTCAAATTTATCTGCCATTTTTCTTTTCCTTATTTTAAAATTTTTGGCAGATTATAACACAAAGTGATAAAAATATACTTAACCTTGATAGTATTACTATCAAGGTTTTTAAATTAATTTTTTAAAATGATTTCAAAAAAGTTATAGTTTATGAATAAAATAATAATGATAATTTATTAATTATTATTAATTATGCATTCTTGTATAAAGTTTATTTAAAATGGTGCTATAATCAAGGCGAAAATTTTTAGAAAAAGGAGACAAAATGAATTTACGAAGCATTTTGGTAAAAGTTTCAGCAACGATTGCTGTGGTTTTGGCGGTATCTATGACATGTTTTGTCGTATATACATCAAATATTTTAGAGCGTGAGATAAAAGATGGTGTGCTCACGACAGTAGAACAAAATGTAGAGCTTGCTATGAATACGGTTAAATTATTTGAAAAAGATAATGTAAGTAGCTCAGAACTAATAATGAGTGTTTTTAAAGAGATGATTGGAAAAATTTCAACTAATCACCAGATGAGTAAGACTGACAAATACGAGGCGATAGATCTAATATCTCAAAATGGTATTTTAAACAACAACTACGATATTCTGGATAAATTTAATAAAGCTACAAAAGGTGGAATTTCAACCATTTTTGCAAAATCGGGTGATAATTTTTTAAGAGTTAGTACATCGGTGACGAAGGCTGATGGTAGCAGAGCTGTTGGTACGATGATTGACAAAAACGGTCAAGCCTATAAAAATATCATGAATAAAGAGAGGTATATAGGCGTTGTAAATTTATTTGGACGCAACTATATGAGTATTTATGATCCTATTATTGAAAATAACGAGGTAATAGGAATTTTATTTGTTGGTTATGATCCTACCGAGGGATTAAACAATATGAAAAAGACTTTTTCTGAGATGAAACTTGGTAAGCATGGATATTTTTCTCTTTACAATACTAAAACTGGTAAATTTGACTTCCATCCAACTAAGGCAGATCAAGAGCTAAATAGCGAATTAAAAACTACTATGGATAATATTGTTAAAAAAGGAAAGGGTATTGAGCCTATTATAATTGATGGGGTTGACTGCATAGTTGCTTTTGAGTCATTTGATAAACTAGACTGGATGGTTTTAGGTTCAGCTGTTACTGATGATTTTTTAACACCACTAAAAGTAGTTAGTAAAAATTTCATCATAGCAAGCATCATAGTTACCTTACTTTTGATAGCTGTTTCGATGTTCTTGCTTAAGAAGATGGTTGCAAATCCTATCGATAGACTAGGAGCAAATTTAAATGCGATAACATCTGATTTTACAATTAAAATTCCTATTTATGGTAAAGATGAGATAGCTAAAATAAGTAGAGATATAAATGATTTTATTGAAAGAATAAGAATATTAATAAGTGATACAAAGCACCTTTCAAGTGAAAATAGCTCCGTTGCAAATGAGCTTAGTTCTACATCTCTTCAGACAGGCAAACGTGTAGAAAAATCAACCGAAATAGTGGAAGAGACAAATCAAAGATGTAAAGTAATGCAAGAAAATATGAAAGAATCTTTAGCAGTAGCTCAAGCTGGCAAAGATGACCTTCAAAAGGCTAGCACACATATAAAAACGGCAACTGAAGCTATAAGATCGCTATCAGCGCAGATTATTGACTCTGCTAATGTAGAAAATCAAATGGCTGATAAGATCGATCAGCTTAGCCGTGATGCCGAGCAGGTAAAATCAGTCCTTATTGTTATCAATGATATAGCTGATCAGACAAATTTACTTGCACTTAATGCCGCTATTGAGGCTGCAAGAGCAGGTGAGCATGGACGCGGCTTTGCCGTTGTTGCTGATGAAGTTAGACAGCTAGCTGAGAGGACTCAAAAGAGTTTAACTGAGATAAATGCAACTATCAATGTCATCGTCCAAGCGATCAATGATAGCAGTGAGCAAATGGGTATCAACTCTAAACAGGTCCAAGAGCTAACTCACGTGGCAAGCGACGTTGAAAAAACTATAAATGTTATGAGTGAGACAATGAATAACGCCATAGCAATGTCTGATAAGACTATGCAAGACTACATCGCAACTGGCAAAAATGTAAATGAAATCATGGAAGGCATCTCAAATATCAACCAAATTTCATCTGAAAATGCTAGAAGTGTCGAAGAGATAGCTTCAGCAGCAGAACATCTAAACAAGATGACAGATGCATTAAATTCAAAACTTAGTGTCTTTAGGACTTGAAAGCTTACCTCTTAAGCTAATATGTTTAGGTCTAGCTCCCGCTAGACCTTTTTAAATTTATTGATAAAAATTTCTAGTATAAAGTCAAATTTTTATAGATAATGATATAGAGCAGGAGGGGCTTTGTAAATTTGCAAAGCCAAATTTATTTTCTATTTTCGTCTAGGACTTTTTGCATACTCTCTCTAGTCGCCTCTAGCCAGTTGTCTTTTGAAGTATCGACTATATCAAGACAAAAGAGCTTGATGTCTGCTTTTTTAAAGCTAAATTCTTTTACTTTCATCGCATCGCTTCCTACAATAACGATAGGCTGAACTTTTAAATTTAGCTTTTCAACTAATAGTTTTGCACCGCCCTTAAAAGGTAAAAGCTTATTAGTTTGAGATCTAGTTCCTTCGGGAAATATGGCTAAAACGCGACCATTTTCAACCCTATCTTTTGCTTCGCTTAAAAGCTTTATAAGTGAGTGTTTATTTTCACGCTCAACCGCTATCATTTTTGGCAAGCTTAAAATTTTACCAATTATAGGAATTTTACCGATCTGTGCCTTTGCGATCCAGCAGACATTTTTTGGGTGTAGCTCTTCGATGACAATGATATCAAGCATACTTTGGTGGTTTATGAGCAAGATATTTGCTTCATCACTAAAATTGCCTATCACTTCAAGTTTATATCCACCAAAAAACCTTTGCGATCTTCCCCAAAATTTTCTTATGGCTCTATTTTTGTCATTAAATAGCCACATAAAAAAGACGACTAGAACAACGCTGATAACAAACTCAATAGCAAAAAATAAAGCTCTAATTTTTGACAAGATTATCCTTTTTTACCCAGCCAATCTTACCATCAGCAAATAAAATTTTTGAGTAGTCACCTTTTGTATCTAAAATTTCTACATTTTCATTTTTACGGGATGTGTAAAAGATGGTTGAGTTTTTTGTAGGCAAGATCGAAACGCTAATATCTGGTTTTAGAACAGCCTTACCAAAAGGGTTGTAGGTATAAATTCCAAGTGCTATAAAAATGGTTGCTACGAAAAAGTAGCTAAGCCTTCTGCGCCAAATAGCTAATAATATAAAAATTACCACGCAAGAGTAGATCATGACATCTTTATAGGTGCTAAATTCACTTTGTTTTGGGTTTAGTCCGATCTGTGTGCTGACATCGTCATCTTCAACACTCACCGGTAAAGAAAAACTTTCAAATTTAGCCTTTTTTAGGTTGTAGTAGTTAAAGTCAAGCGATTTTTTATTTGGCTTAAATACTGCAAAATAATATGCACTTTGTGAGTTAAAGTCGCCATTTATCGTATCTACGCCTTGCTTTAATATCGTTTTATTTTCAATATTAAAGGCGCTTAGATCGACATTGTTGCCGTAAATTTCAACGACCATGATGTTATTTATATCATCAAATTTTGTTGTCTTAAATTTCTTTACCTCAAGGTTGTCAGCGACGATATGGTTGTAGTTTTCGTCACTTCTAAGCTCTTTTAGCTTTGGTAAAAAGATATTTATACTTGAGCTTTGATAGTTTTCGCCATTTCTTTTTAGGGTTAAGCTAACTTTTAAAGTCTTTGCATCAATGCTTGTTGCCTCAAGATAAAAAGTACCTACATATTTGTTGTCTTCACTTTTTACCCATTGAAAATTTTTCTTATTTAGCCATTTTATATTTGTTTCATCAAGCTGTGTCTCAAACTCAAACTCAAAGTCGTTTTGTGTATCAGCCACTATCTCAACACTAAAAATTTCTCCTATAACAACATTTTTTGGTACATTTGTGGCTTTTAAAAGAAGCTCTTTTACTTTGATCTTGTCATATACTTGATTGTCCGGGACGCTAATATCTGGCTCGTTTGTTGGCACGATGTTTCGCATCTGCTCTGGAGTGATACGCTCTGGCTGTGGTGATACAAATTTTCTTGAAAAATCTTGTTCTTTTGGCGGTTTTTGAGTTTTTGGATTTGAAGTAGGGCTATTTACAAATTTATCCTCCCTAGCTTCGTCCATCATGTCAAAAACGCTTACTTCATCGGTATTTGCAGCAAATAAATTTAGTATGAGTAGGGAGATAAAAAGAAAATGTTTTACCAAACTAGACCTTTTAGCATCTTCATACCATCATCTGTACCTAAAATTTTCTCACAAGCACGCTCAGGATGAGGCATGAGGCCAAATATTCTTTTGCCTTCATCGCAGATTCCAGCTATATTGTCGACCGAGCCATTAGGATTTATTTCGTTGCCTTTAGCATCACAGTATTTTAGTAGTACTTGATCGTTGTCGTAAAGGCTTTTTAGAGTGTTTTCATCAGTATAATAGTTGCCCTCGCCATGAGCGATAGGGATATTTACTACTTCGTTTTTGGCTAAATTTACTAAGAATTTATTGTTATTTGAGATTACCTTTAGGTGGTGATATTTTGAAACGAAATTTAAATTTTCATTTCTTCTCATTGCACCCTTTAAGAGCCCAAGCTCAAGCAGCATCTGAAAACCATTGCAAATTCCTAAGATATAGCCGCCTTTTTTTGCATGCTCTTTTACAGCCTGCATCGCTGGGCTAAATTTAGCTATCGCAGCTGTTCTTAGATAATCTCCATAGCTAAAACCGCCTGGAAGTACGACTAGATCAGCATCAATCTTATCTTCTTTGTGCCAAATGATCTGTGTTTGGCATCCAAGTAATTTAAATGCGTGAGCTGTGTCTTCTTCGCAGTTTGTGCCGGGAAAAAGTATGATCACTACTTTCATAGCATGATCTCGTAGTCTTCGATGACGGTGTTTGCTAGAAGCTCTTCACACATCACTTTTAGCTGCTCTTTTGCTTTGTTTTTATCGCTCTCATCGATGTCTAAAACGATTTGTTTGCCTATCCTGACATTTGAAACACCGCTAAATCCAAGCGAATTTAGCGCATGCTCCACTGCCTTACCAGCAGGGTCTAAGACCCCACTTCTTAATGCTATATTTACGACAGCTTTCATCTTTGTCCTTAAGAAAGAATTCTTCTTAAAACTTCTTCGTAAGCTACTTTTACGCTACCAAGGTCTTGTCTAAATCTATCTTTGTCAAGTTTTTCGTTTGTTGTTGCATCCCAAAATCTGCAACTATCAGGGCTTATCTCGTCAGCTAATATGATGTTGCCGTCTTTGTCGATACCAAATTCGACTTTGAAATCAACTAGTTTTAAATTTCTCTCTGCAAAGAATTTAAATAAGATAGAGTTGATCTCTCTTGCTGTGTGTCTTAGAGTTTGAAGATCTTTTTCGCTTTTTACTAGACCCATGATGATGCAGTGCTCATCGGTTACTAATGGATCGTGCAAATCATCATTTTTGTAGTAAAACTCAACAAGAGTAAAAGGTAAAACTGTGCCTTCTTTTATGCCAAGTCTTTTGCTAAGTGAGCCAGTTGCAATGTTTCTAACAACAACTTCAAGAGGAATAATCTCGCATTTTTTGACTACTTGCTCAGTGTCGCTGATAGTCTCAACTAAGTCAGTCACGATGCCTTTACTCTCCAAAAGCTTAAAAAGCTGTGTTGAAATTTTATTATTTAACGCGCCTTTACCAGCTTCGTTGCCTCTTTTTTGAGCATCAAATGCTGTTAGATCGTCTTTAAATTCAGCCACAAGCAGATTTGCATCGTCTGTGGCATACATTTTTTTACCTTTTCCCTCGTAAATAAGCTCTCTTTTTTGCATGGAGATCTCCTTCTAATTTATTGTTTTATTTTTAAAATTTTGATCGTGTCAATTGCCGTTTTTAATTGAATATCTTCATCAACTTTTTTTTGTGCGATTATCTTTTTATCATCTTTTGCTTCAGTTTTATTGCCCTCACTTGTAGGATTTATCTTGTTTAGCTCGCTTTTTAGATGTGCTTTTAGCTCACTTTCTTTGATGCTAAACGCACTATCGTCGCTTTGTGGCACTTTACCAGGATGCACGACTACATCAGGTGTTACGCCAACTGCTTGGATAGTTCTGCCACTTGGTAAGTAATATCTTGCGATGGTTAGCCTTAATGCTTCGGTATCGTCTATTGGTAGGATTACTTGAACGCTTCCTTTTCCAAAGGTATTTTCACCGATTATTACAGCACGTTTATGATCTTGAAGTGAGCCACTTACGATCTCGCTAGCACTAGCACTTCCACCATTTACTAGTGCAACAAGTGGTAGTTTTGAAAGAGTTTTACTAGCACTTGCTTTATACTCTACATTTTCAGATGCGTCACGACCTTTTTGAGAGACGATGACGCCATTATCTACGAAAAGATCCACTAGATCAACAGCTTGATTTAAAAGTCCGCCAGGGTTGTTTCTAAGATCGAGTATGATGCCACTTGCTTTTGGATATTCTTTGATTGCTTCTTTTACCTTTGTAACAACATTTTTGTCAAAATTTGTAACACGCACGTAAAGAATGTTGTCATTTTCTATCATTTTTGCATAGACAGACTCAACCTTTATTAGATCTCTTATAATCTTTACATCAAATGGTTTTTGCTCACCTTTTCGCAAAATTGTGATAGTTATTGGAGTTTTTGGCTTGCCGCGCATTTTATTTACAGCTTCATCTATCGTTGTACCGATAGTTGAGTTCCCATCTATCCTTAAGATAATGTCGCCTGATTTTATACCTGCTTTATCAGCTGGGGTATCTTCTATCGGTGAGATAACGGTTAGTGCGCTATCTTTCATGCCAACTGTTATGCCAAGGCCACCAAATTCTCCACTTGTTTGCACCTGCATATCTTTGTAGGCTTTTTCATTTAAAAAACTTGAGTGGGCATCTAAATTTTGCATTAAACCAGCAATGGCTTTATCGATGATCTCTTTAAATTTAATATCATCAACATAGTATTTTTCAACGGTTGAAATTGTTTTTGTAAGCTTTGAAAGTGCTTCAAGCTTCGCACTTGCTTCGTCTTCACTCTTTGCAAAAAGTGCATTCACTGCTACGCTTGAGATAAGCAAAGCACCTGTAATTTTTAGTGCAAAAAATCTACTAAATTTATTCAAAATTTCTCCTATGATTTTTGGTTCAATTTTATTAGCTTTTGGCTAAAAAAAGCATAAATTTGAGCTCGTATTTTTGCCTTTTTGTTTGTTTGTAGCACAAATTTATAATGTTAAATTTTAGCAACTAAATATATTAAGTGATAAATATTATATTAATACTTGACAATATAAGACTAAAGTTATATAATGCTACTCATATAAAACAATCCAAGGAGATTTAATGGCTGATATAACAGAAAATTTAACAGCTCAGATGCAAGAAACTCTTGAAAAAGGTATTAGCTTAGCGATATTTTCTAAAAACCCACAAGTTGTTCCGCTTCATATTTTTTGGGCTTTACTTGCAGATAGTAATTCTATTTTAAACCAAGTGTTTAATAAAATGAATGTAAGTAAAGACGCTGTCGAGCTTGAAGTAAAAAGTAAAATTTCTTCACTTCCAAATAGCTCAAATGTCACAAAAGATAACGTTTCGGTTTCAAGAGAGCTTATAAATTCGCTTGAAAACGCAAAAGCTTTGATGGTAAGTATGGGCGATAGCTACATAGCTGTTGATACATGGATCATCTCTGCTCTTGAGCTTAGTGAGATCAAACAAATTTTAAGCAAATTTTGCGATATCTTAGAGATCAAAAAGAACCTTGAGAGCATAAGAGGCGGCAAAAAGATAGATAGCCAAACTGGTGATGATACTCTTGATAGCTTAGAGAAATTTGGTATCGATCTAACGCAAAAAGCGTTAAATAAAGAGCTTGATCCAGTCATCGGCCGTGATGAAGAGATCACTAGGATGATGCAAATTTTAATAAGAAAGAGCAAAAACAACCCTATCTTGCTTGGTGAGCCAGGCGTTGGTAAAACTGCCATCGTTGAGGGCTTGGCTCAAAAGATAGTGGCTCGTGATGTACCAACAAGCCTTGCAAACAAGCGTGTCATCGCGCTTGATATGAGCGCAGTTGTAGCTGGCGCAAAGTATAGAGGCGAGTTTGAAGATAGGCTAAAAGCTGTCATTGACGAGGTTAAAAAAGCTGGCAATATCATACTTTTTATAGATGAAATTCACACCATCGTTGGAGCTGGTGCGAGCGAGGGCGGAATGGACGCTGCAAATATCCTAAAACCAGCTCTTGCACGTGGTGAGCTTCACGCTGTTGGTGCTACGACATTAAAAGAGTATAGAAAATACTTTGAAAAAGATGCAGCACTTCAAAGGCGTTTTCAACCAATAGACGTTAAAGAGCCAAGTGTAAATGAGGCGCTTCAAATTTTACGTGGTATAAAAGAGCGTCTTGAAGTTCACCATGGTATCACGATAACAGATAGTGCACTAGTTGCCGCTGCAAGGCTAAGTGACCGCTACATCGCAAACCGCTTCTTGCCAGATAAGGCGATAGATCTTATAGATGAGGCAGCAGCTGAGCTTAAGATGCAAATAGAAAGCGAACCATATGAGCTTTCAAAGATAAAACGCGAGATCGTAACGCTTCAAGTAGAAAAAGAAGCTCTAAAGATGGAGGATGCGGATAAAAATAAAGAAAGACTTGGCGAGATCGAAAAAGAGATAGCTGACCTAAACGAGAAAAAGCTAGCGCTTGATACTAAATTTGAAAACGAAAAGGCCGTTTTTGGCGGAATTTCAAAAGCAACAAAAGAGATCGATAGCCTAAAATCACAAGCTGAAATAGCAAAAAGAAATGGTGATCTTCAAAAGGCTGCCGAGATAGAATACGGCAAGATAGCTGACGCTAAAAAGCACAAACACGAGCTTGAAGAAAAATGGGAGAGCATGAAAAAAGAGGGTGTGCTTCTTAAAAATCAAGTCGATGAAGAGCTTGTAGCTGAAATTTTGAGCAAATGGACTGGAATTTCAGTCAAGAAGATGCTAACAAGCGAAAAAGAGAAGTATCTGCGCATCGAAGAGCATCTAAGAGAGAGCGTTGTCGGTCAAGATGACGCACTACACGCACTCGCACGTGCTGTTAAGAGAAACAAAGCTGGACTAAATGAGGGTCAAAGACCGATTGGTTCGTTTTTATTTCTTGGTCCAACAGGGGTTGGTAAAACTCAGTCTGCTAAGGCTTTGGCTAAATTTTTATTTGATGATGAAAAGGCGCTCATCCGCTTTGATATGAGCGAATATATGGAAAAACATAGCGTGAGCAGGCTTCTTGGTGCGCCTCCAGGATATGTAGGCTACGATGAAGGCGGTCAGCTAACAGAAGCAGTTCGCAGAAGACCTTACTCGGTCATACTTTTTGACGAGGTTGAAAAGGCTCACAAAGATGTATTTAACATACTTTTGGGAATTTTAGATGACGGGCGTGCGACTGATAACAAAGGCGTAACGGTTGATTTTAAAAACACTATCATTATTTTAACTTCAAACATCGCTTCAAATTTTATAATGGAGCTAAAGGGCGAAGACCGCGATGTAGCTGTTAAAAATGAGCTTAAAAACTACTTTAAACCTGAGTTTTTAAATAGGCTTGATGATACCATCATCTTTAATCCTCTAAATGAGCAAGGCTTAATATCTATCGTAGAGATCATGTTTAAAGAGCTTGAAAAAACTCTTCACAACCGCGGTATCAAGGCAGTTTTAAGCGAAGAGGCTAAGAAATTTATTGCAAAAGCTGGCTTTGACATAGTTTATGGCGCAAGACCTCTTAGAAGAGCGCTTTATGAGCTAGTTGAAGACAAGATCGCTGATATGATCTTAAAAGATGAGCTTGAAAGTGGCGATGAGATCACCATTGATAGCGATAGCGAGAAGATCATTATTAAGAAAAAATAACTTCAAATTTACTTGGCAGGTTGGATCAACTTGCCAAGCTTTCATATAAATTTATACAAAAAATATCTAGAAATAGGGCGATTTTGCAATCCAAAAATATGCCTAAACGCCTAAAAATTTAGCAAGGGCAAAATAAAATATAGCTGATGAGATAGCAGCTGCTGGAAGCGTAATGAGCCAAGCTAGTATGATTGGTCTTACCATTTTCCAGTTTGCATTTTTATTTACGATACCGATACCTAAAACTGCGCCTATTAGGATATGCGTCGAGCTAACTGGTATGCCAAGCTTTGTGGCTAGAAGTATGACGATACTTGAGGCAAGCTCGGCGCTAAAGCCAGTTGTAGGTAAAATTTCAGCTAGTTTTGAGCCGATAGTGGTGATCACCTCTTTGCCTAAAAACCAAAGTCCAACGACAAGCGAAATTCCAAAGGTTACCATTGCGATGCTTGGTATGGGTGAGCTTTCGTTTATAGAGCCAGTCTTTAGCACATCAAGCACGGCTGCAAATGGTCCAACTGCATTTGCGATGTCATTTGCGCCGTGTGAAAACGCAAAAGACGAGGCAGTAAAAATTTGAAACCATGAAAAAATTCTATTGATGCTCTTTTCGCTATCGTTTTTGCTCATGACGTTTATAATAGCAAGGCTTGCAAGATACGCTAGAGCACCGATGACGAAGATGATCCAGACGGTTTGGATGATGCTAAAGGCTAAATTTATATGCTCAAGCCCTTTAAAAAGCATCATTGACGAGATCACCATCGCGGCAAATCCAGCAATGATCGGGATGTGCTTTTTCATAGCTTTAAAAGTATCTATCTCTTTTTCACCATCTTTCATGATGCGAATTTTTGAGCGGTACTCGCTGTATTCAGTTGTTTCGATCTCGTCCTCATCGATAACTGCGATCTTTGAAAGAGTGGCTATTTGCTCCTCGGCCGGCTTTGTTTTTAGTGCTTTTATGAAGCTTTCTTTATAAGCTTTTCGCTCAGCTTTTAGAGCTTTTAGATTCATTTTAAGTTCATGTGTTGGCTCAATAATCTTACTTTTTACGTAGCCAAATATTATGTAAGACATCACGCCGCCAAGCAGTGGCGAAATGACCCAACTAACGGCAATCCTGCCAATCTCACCCCATGAGACCATGCTAAATGGTTCTGGATCTTTTATCATAAAGCCCATAGCAAGTCCCGCGCCAACGATGCCGCCAACGATCGAGTGAGTGGTCGAGACTGGTAGACCTTTTTTGGATGCGTAAAATAGCCAAAGGCCTGAGCTAAGAAGGGCTGAGATCATAATGATGACAAATTTCATCGGATTTAGGTCGCTTGGAAATTTCACGATCTCATTTCTAATCGTATTTGTAACCTCTGATCCTGCAAATATCGCACCACTAAGTTCAAAAATAGCGGCGATGATGAGAGCTTGCTTAAGCGTAAGAGTCTTAGCGCCAACACTTGTGCCAAAGCTGTTTGCAACGTCATTTCCGCCGATATTAAACGCCATAAAAAGACCAAACATGCCGGCGATCAAGAATAAAAAGTAGTTATTTGTCGGGATGTACTGATAGCCCCAAACGAAAAATCCAACGCTACAAATTGCAAAAATAACAAATGCCAATAAGTTATCTCGAAGCAATCAAGCCCCCTTATAAGGTTTTTGATAGGGATTATATCTTGAAAAATATTAAAGTTTTTAGAATTTTTCAACTTTAAATGATACTAAATTATCATATGTTAGAATCTACAAAAAATTTTAAGGATAAATTTTGGTTATAGCGATCGATCTTGGTTCAAACACATTTCGCGTAGCACTTGTCAAAAAAAAACAAAATGGCTTTAGTAATGAGCAAATTTATGAAAAGATAGTAGGAGCTGCTAGAGGGCTAAATGAAAGTGGCAAGATAGCAGATGAGTCCAAAAATAGGCTCTTTAAAGCGATATCGGAGGCTAAAAGTAAATTTGACTTTGATAAATTTACATGCGTAGCAGTTGCAACTGAGGCTTTTAGGGTGGCGTCAAATAGTGAGGAAATTTTTAGCGAGATAAGAGAAAAATTTGGTATAAATTTTCATCTAATAAGCGGCGAAGCTGAAGCAAAGCTTACATTTTTGGGTGTTCAAAATGCTTTTAGAAAGCTTGGAATCAGTAAAAATTTTAGTATCATTGACATCGGTGGAGCAAGCTCAGAGATCGGTGAAGATGGAAATTTTATGAGTTTTAAATTTGGCATTATTACATTTTTTGAAAAATTTAAAACGCTTGATTTAATGCAAGAAAATGCAAAAATTTATACAAAAGATGCAAGAGAATTTTTAAATAGCTTAAAAAATAGATTTATCGTGCTGACTTCTGGCGTACCAACTACTATCACAGCGCTACGACTTGGACTTAACTATGAGAACTATGATCCGAAAAAAGTAAGCGGATATGAGCTTAAAAATGACGATCTTGCTTGGTTTGTAAATGAGCTTTTGAAGATGGATGATAAGAGTGCAGATTTGGCGGTTGGAAGAAACAGAAAGTATCCACTCATCGCTGGAACCTTGCTTTTAGAGGAGCTTTTAAGTAAGCAAGAAGTAAAATTTTTAGTTATTGACGATGGGCTTAGAGAGGGTGTTGGGGTGGCCTATCTGCAAGGAAAATTTCAAGAAATTATCACAAATTTTTAGTTAATATTTCAAAAATTTAAAGGAGAGGAAATGAGTATAAGAGAGCAAATTTTAGCTGATATAAAAGAGGCTATGAAGGCAAAAGATGAGTTTAAAAGAGATACTTTAAGAACGCTAAATGCAGCACTTAAGCAGGTCGAAGTCGATCAAAGGATCGAAATGACTGATGAAGTGGTACTTCCGCTACTTCAAAAGGAGATCAAAAAGAGGGCTGACTCGGTTGAGCTTTATATAAAAGGTGCTAGAGAGGATTTGGCTAAAAAAGAGCAGGGAGAGATTGAGCTTATTAAGGCATATTTGCCAGCACAACTAAGCGATGAAGAGCTTAAAGAAAAAATAAAAAAGATTATTGAAGGAGTTGGTAGAAATTTAGGCGCTGTAATGAAAATGGCAAAAGATGAGATCGGAGCAAGTGCTGAAGCAAAACGCATAAGTATGATCGCAAAAGAGCTTTTGGCTTAAAATCCATAATCTTATAAAACGAAAACTTACTTTTAAATGTGTGTAAGTTTTCGAAAAATCAAATATGACTTTCATTTTAATATGAATATGTTAAAAGGTAAAATACAAGTTTTTTTATATATTTGTATTGAAAACTATAATTTTCAAATTGTTATTTTAATTTTCTTATTTTTTCTTTTAGATGAATTTAAATATTGATTTATAGGCTTATTTTGGATTTTATCTTTTGTATGATTATAATTTATCCATTAAATTTGGTGTAAAAATATTTGTAAGAAAATGAGTTAAATTTTATACTTTTTGAAAATTGTAAAATTTGTATTTATCTTATACATAACTTAAAATTTGATCTACTCTATTTTGAAAATGGTGGGCGAGTGTTTTTCTAAAATCTGATAAGGTAATCTTACACGTGTTTGCGCTTGTTATCAGTTTTTATGCTCATATCGGCTAGACGAAGTACCTTTATGATCTGCATTTTATCTGCAGTCCATTCAAAAAAAGCTAAAAATTTTGAGTGTCTTTTAAATTTAGATAATGCCCTCGCTATAAGCTGGAAACGCCTATGATGATCTTCAACCTTCAAATTTGGTGCTAAATTTGCCGTTTTTGCTGTACGCATTTGCCTTGTAGTCCCAAGCCGAGCTCATAAATTTTATCTATTAAATTTACCAGCCATGGCTTTATAGATATTTAGCTCGTCTTGTAAGAGAATATATTTTGCCTTTAGTAGCCCTATTTTGGCTTCTAACTCGCTATTTTTGGCTTCTAAAAACTGCTTTAACTCAACCTTGCCATAAGAGTATTTTATCTCGTAAATTTTTGAAATTTCCTCGTAGTTTTTTATCTGTTCTTGGTAGTTAGCAAGTAGCGCTTCGTCGTTTAGGTAGCCTTTGTAAAATGCGTCTATCTCGTTTAATGCGCTCTTTAGAGTGCTTATGTAGTTTAGCTTTGCAAGCTCGAAATTTGCCTCACTAACCTTTAAATTTGACTTTAACTTGTGATAGTTTAAAAATGGTAAATTCAGAGCTATGTTGCCATTTAGAAATTTAAGGCTAAAGGCTTCCTCTTTTTTGTCGGTGCTGCTTTTAAGGCTGGCTCCTAGCGTGATGCTTGGATAAAACTCTTTTTGGCTCGCTTTGTAGTTTAAGATGCCCTCTTCTATGCGGTAAATGGCCGCTCTTAGATCAGGGCGGTTTGCTATGGCGCTTGTTGGCACATCTAGATCAACGCCCACTTTTTTAACAGGACTTAGTGTGAGGCCTTCAAATTTAAGCTCAAATTCTGGCCTCTCATTTAGCAAATTTCTAAGCGTTTCTTTGGCGGTCACAAGCTCCTTTTTGGCGCTTTCTATCTTATTTTGAGCGCTTAAAAGCTGCGAGTTTATCTGTTTTAGGCTTAGCGCCTCCTCTTTGCCAAGCTCAAATTTAAGCCCGACTATCTCATTTAGTTCATTGTAAATTTCTAAAATTTGCTCATAAGTTTTAATGCTCTCATTTAGATATAAGATTTGAAAATAGGCGTCTGCCACGGAGTTTATGACGCTTAGCTTGCTAGCTTCTAGATCAAATTTAGTAGCATCTGCCTCAAACATTGCTGCATCTTTGCTATTTGCTAGCTTTTGCCAAAGGTTAAGCTCGTAGCTAAGCCCTATGCTTGAACCAAAACTTCTGCTAGAAGCACCACCCTCTTTTATATTTTTGTTACTTGATACCTCAATGCCAGCGTTAAAGCTTGGGATGAGATTTGCCTCCAAAATTCCAGCTTGAGCGAGTGCTTTATTTACATTTATCGCTGCTTTTGCAAGATCGGTGTTATTTTTAAGCGCAAGTTCTACAAGCTCATCAAGATAGCTTTGCTGATACTGCTTCCACCAAGATGTGTTTAAATTTAGCTCGCCACTGGCATTATCTTCAAGTAAAATTTGTTTATAGTTTTCATCTGTATTTTTAACAGCGCATCCGCTTAAAACAAACACTAAAGCTAAGCTTAGAAATTTCATATTACTCCCTTGAAAGCGCATCTATTGGATTTAGTTTTGAGGCATTTTTAGCTGGCATGTAGCCAAAGATGATACCAATAGCCATCGACGTAACAAGCGCAAGCACGATCGAGCCATTTGAAAAGATCATGCTAAAGCCATCTAAAAAGTTGTTAAAGATGTAGCCGATCGCGTAAGAAAAGGCTATACCAATAGCTCCGCCAATTAAGCAAAGTAGCACCGCCTCTATCAAAAACTGCTGCAAAATGTTGCTCTGCCTAGCTCCGATCGCCATTTTTATGCCTATCTCTTTGGTGCGCTCAGTGACTGAGACTAGCATGATATTCATCACGCCTATGCCACCAACTACGAGCGAGACGACGGCGATACTTGATATTAGAAGGCGCATCGTCGAGATCGTCTCTTCGATAGTCTGCTTGATGCTATCAGAATTTCTTGTAAAGAAGTCTTTTTTACCGTGTTTTATCGTTAAAAGATCGGTTAGGCTCTTTTCTGCGATCTGAGCATTTACGCTCTCATTTACTTTTACAGTTATTGAGCTAATAAATTTATCTCCCGTTATCTTGTTTATCACAGTCGTGTATGGAGCATAAATTTTAAGTGAGCTAGCATCACCGACTTTAAACTCATCTTTTTGCAAAACGCCTATAATGCGAAGTGGCTTTTTGTTAAAAAGAATAATCTTACCGATAGGATCTTCGTTTTTAAATATGCTATTTTTGGTGTTTTGATCTATTAGCGTGACAGAATCTGAGTTTAAAACCTCGTCCTCATCGTAAATTCTTCCCTTTTCTAGCTTTAATCCATTTACGTCAAAGCTCCCTACTCCACCACCCTTTAGTGTCGCTGTTAAGGAGATATTTTCATACGTTAGTATGCCTGAAGTACTTGTATTTGGAGTGACTGAGTCCAGAAATGACTGCTTTGAGAGCATATTCGCATCACTTATAGAGAGCGTTTTTACCCTGCCTGAGAGCATATCGCCAAAGCCTTTTCCTGGCATTATGTCGATCGTATTTGTGCCGATCTTTCTGATGCCAGCTAAAATTTGCTCCTGTGAGCCTTTGCCAAGAGCTACGACGCTAATGACCGCCGTGATGCCAATGATAATACCAAGCATGGTTAAGAGCGATCTTAGTTTGTGAGCTAGCATCGCATTTACCGACATTTTAAAGCTTTCAATTAGCTGATCTTTATAGTAGGTAAATTTGCTCTTTTCTGGTTGGCTTTGCTTTTTGGCCTCAAAAATTTCACTATTTTTTACGTTATCGTTTACGATGTTGCCATCTTTTATCTCGATCACACGACTAGCATACTCGGCGATCTTTGGGTCGTGCGTGACGATGATGATGGTGTGGCCTTTTTTGTAAAGATCCACTAAAATTTCCATCACTCTTAGCCCACTTTTGCTATCAAGTGCGCCCGTTGGCTCATCAGCCAAGATGATCTCGCCGCCATTCATCAGCGCTCTTGCTATGGAGACTCTTTGCTGTTGTCCGCCTGAGAGTTTATTTGGTAAATTTTTAGCCTTTTCGCTAAGGCCAAGAGAGTCTAAAATCTCCATTCCTCTTTTCTCTCGGTCGCTCTTATTTGCCCCTGCATAAATGCTAGGAAGTGCAACGTTTTCAAGGGCGTTCATCGTGCTAAGAAGGTTATATCTTTGAAATATAAAGCCAAATTTATCTCGTCTAAGCTTAGCAAGTGCGTCGCTATCAAATTTTGATATATCTTTGCCATCTAGCAGGTACTGCCCGCCACTTGGGCTATCTAAGCAGCCAAGGATGTTCATCAGAGTTGATTTACCAGAGCCAGACTGACCGATAATGGCTATAAATTCACCCTTTCTTATCTCTAAATTTATACCATGCAAGATCTCTATCTCATTATCGCCAAGCTTAAAGCTTTTTGTGATATTTTTTAGACTTATCACTTAAAACTTCTTATTTTCTTTTTCGATCATCTTGGCTATCTCGCTCGCTGAGCCTTGTGATGTGATGATCTCGTCGCCCTCGTTCACACCGCTAATGATCTGCGTATCGAGGTTATCTTTTATACCAGTTTTTACCGATGTTTTTACCGCTTTGCCGTCTTTTAAAATATAGACAAATGTGCCGTTTTCATCTCTTTTAATGCCGATGCTTGGTACGATGATAGCGTCCTTTACATTTGCTATTAAAAGCTCATTTTGTGTTGTCATGCCTATTCTTAAAATTTTATCTTTATTTTCAACTATGCTTTGAGCATAATAATAAACAGCTGAGTTGCTTGAAGTGCTTGAACTTGTAGATTTGCTACTACTGCTAGAGCCGTAGCTACCATCGCTTAATGTCGTTAAGCCAGGGTCGATCGAACTAACCGTTGTTTGAAATTTTTTCGTTGGCTCAGAGAGGATCGAGTATTCAACTGGTGTGCCAACCTTTATCTTTGTGATGTCACCCTCAGCTATTTGCATCTTCATCTTAACATAGCTTAGATCTGCGATCTTTACGATAGTTGGCGTAGTTTGATTAGCATTTACGGTTTGTCCCTCTTCGACCTGCACGCTTACTATTATGCCATCTCTTGGAGCGGTGATCTTTGTGTAGCCTAAATTTATCTTAGCCGTACTTAGCTCGATATTTGTCTGCTTTATCTGAGCCTCGAGCTCCTTTATCTTGGCGCTATTTGTGCTATAAGTATTTTTTGCACTTTCAAATTCTTGTTTTGAAGTGGCGTTTTTGGCAAAAAGTGCTTTTTCTCTATCAAACTGCGTTTTTGCAATGTTTAAAGCCACTTTTGCGCTTTCAAGCTGAGCTTTGTAGATAGCTAGTTGAGCCTCTTTATTGTCTATGCTGTTTTGCTGGGTCGAGCTATCGATACTTGCGATCATATCGCCCTTTTTGACCTGATCTCCAAGCTTAACATAGAGTTTTTTTATCTGGCCGCTCACCTGCGCGCCCACATCAACTAGCTCAGTAGCAAAAATTTCTCCAGTCGCATCGACCTTTTTGCTAAATGAGCCCCTTTTTGCCTTTTTGGTGATAAATTCCACCTTTTCATCTTTTATCTTAAAAAAATTATCATAGACAAAATATCCACCGACGCCTAAAATAAGCAGGATTATTAAAATTTTAGATTTTTTCATCACTTCTCTTTGTAAAAAATTGGTAAATTCTACTTCACAAGAGTAAACACTCTTTAAGCTTCCTCTTTTGCCATGCCAGCCTCTATCAAAAACCTACTTGGCTGGTAGGTCACCTTCTTTATCTTGTCGTATTTTGCGTAGCTAAGATATAGCTCGTCTTTTGCCCTAGTTACTGCTACGTAAAAGAGTCGCCTCTCCTCCTCTAAGCTGCCGCCCATGCTCATTAGCTTTAAATTTGGAAAGCGGTTTTGCGCGAGATCTACTATGAAAACTTGGTCAAACTCAAGCCCCTTGCTCGCATGCACGCTAAGCAAGCTAACGCCCTGCCCTTCGCTCATCTCGTTGCTACCAAGGGCTAAGAAGTTGTAAAATTTACTGATATCTTGATATTTTTTAGCTAGCTCGCTTAGCACCACGCTCTTTGCCATTATGCGCTCTTTAACCTCTTCTTTTAGAGCTAGATCGACGTTACCATTTTTTAAAGTTGCCCTTTTTGTGCTGATGTTTTCGACGATTAACGAGTAAATTTTGCTAGTTTTTATCTCATTTATCATCGTGGCTGGCTTTGAGATATTTCTCATGCCTTTTAAAAAGTTGTAAATTTCATATAAAAACTGCGCCCCACTCTCACTCAGCTTTTGTAGCTTTAGCACCGGATGGCCTAGGAATTTATCGCTAAAGCCAAGCTTAGAAAACCTTGAAATCTCGGCAAATTCGTCAAGATCGTCAAAAAGTCCCAGCTGATAGTTTCGCCTTTTATTTGATGAGATATTTACGCTCTCGTCTGGATCAACTATCCCTTTTATCAAATTTCCATGCCCAAGCTTAAGTAGCGTATCAAAAATCTCTTTGCTAACTGCGCTACCAACGCCCTTTGCGTATTCGCAGATGTGGATAAATGCCATTATATCTTTTGGATTAACATAAATTCCCATGATGTCGATGAGTGCCTTGATCTCACGGCTCTCAAAAAAACTCACCCCACCCTTTCGCTTTGAGCTGATGCCTCGCTCTTTGAGTGCCACCTCAATGCCGTCAGCTGATGAGTTATTTCTAAAGATGATAGCGATGTTTTCCCTATTAAATGGCGAAAGCGAGATGATATCAGCGATGTTTTGATACTGATCAAAAAGCTCGTTATAGACAAGCAGCCTTGGAGGCTTGAAATTTCCCTCGCGGCTAACTGTTAGGTGTTTTTCATAAAGCCTTGGGTTGTTGTTGATGACCTTATTTGCAAGGGCAAGTATGCTTGAGCTTGAGCGGTAGTTTACATTTAAAGCGTAGATATTTGCGTTTGGGAAGCGATCTTTAAATGAGCCTATTATCTCGATATTTGCGCCGTTAAATGCGTAAATGCTCTGGTCAAAATCGCCCACACAAAAGAGGCTCTTTGTCGCAAATGCGTCTATGAGGCTGCCTTGAAGCGTGTTTGTATCTTGATACTCGTCGATCAAAATTTCATCATAAGCTAAATTTGCCCCTTTTTTTAGCTCGTCGCGCATTTTTATGAGAAGGTCGTTAAAATCAGCGTAAGAAAATTTAGCCTTTTCAGTTTCAAACTCCTCTAGCACGTCTTCATAAATTTCAGCATAAACGCCCTGCTCTTCGCTCTTTGTACTTATCCATTTGCCAAAAGTTGTGCCTTGCTCGCTGTTTTGAAATAGCGAGTAAAGATCGTACAAATACGCTCCGCCATAAGGTTTGACGTCGCTTAAATGGTAAAATTTTCGTCTCTCAACAAGACTTTTTAAAAGCGTCTTTAGCTCGCTTGGCTGCTTTAACGTGACGCCTTTATCAAGGCTTTTTAAAAGCGAAAATGAGACCGAGTGAAAGGTGCCTGCGGTGATTTTGGAGGTGATTTGCTTGTCAAAATACCTATTTAAACGCTCTATCATCTCGCTAGCTGCTTTGTTGGTAAATGTTAGAAGCAAAATTTTCTCAGGCTTTACGCCTAAATTTAAAAGATGTGCTATGCGAGCGACAATCGTGCTAGTCTTGCCAGTGCCAGCTGAAGCGATGATGAGATTGTGTCCAAATGGCGCAGTTGCAGCGGTGTATTGTTCTTTGTTTAACCTAGATAAGGGCATTGTTTCCTCTTTTTTAAAAAGGTCTAATTATAGCTACTTAAACTTTAACAGCTATAATCACGCCGATGAAAAAGTTTAAATTTCTAAAATTTCTTGCCCTATTTTTGGCTTTAATGGTTGCTATTTTTTTGATACTTGATCAAATTTATCCACTAAATTTAGACGCACTCAAAAAAGACGAAGCCAAAATTTTACTTGATAAAAATGGCGAGATCATAAATATGAAGCTTAGTAGCGATGGAATTTGGAGATTTCACGAGCAAAATTTTCCAAACTCGCTAAAACAAAGCGTCGTTCTCTTTGAGGATAGATACTTTTACTACCATTTTGGCGTAAATTTTGCTTCCATTTTTAGAGCATTTTTTCACAACCTAAGAAGCGACAACCGTATAGGCGCGAGCACTATCACAATGCAAGTAGCCAGGATGCTTGAGCCAAGTGATCGAAGCTATAAAAATAAGATAAGAGAAATTTTTAGAGCATTTCAGCTTGAGTTTCACTTTAGCAAGGATGAAATTTTAAATTTTTATCTAAATTTAGCCCCATATGGTGGCAATATCGAGGGCGCAAAGGCGGCTAGCTTTTTTTATTTTGGCAAAGAGCTAAACGAGCTTAGCTACGCTCAGGCTGCACTTTTAAGCACAATACCTAAAAATCCAAATAAAAATAGACTTGATCGCGTTT
This sequence comes from Campylobacter concisus, assembly GCF_001298465.1. NCBI lineage: Bacteria > Pseudomonadati > Campylobacterota > Epsilonproteobacteria > Campylobacterales > Campylobacteraceae > Campylobacter > Campylobacter concisus. The sequence continues at coordinate 953,542 of NZ_CP012541.1, read as the reverse complement.
CAAACATAAATGCTCTAAAAAACAGAGTCATAAAGATGCTTTATAAAGCAAAGTTGATTGATCTTAGTGCGTTTAAAAGAGCGCAGGCTGAGCCATTTAAAAATGTAAGAATAAGAGCCGTAGTAAACGCAGGTGACTACGCAAATGTCGCTTTTAAAAACCAAATTTCAAAGGCGAGCTTGGATCTAAATTTACAAAAAGATATGCTCAAAATTTTAAAAGATGCGATGTTTTCGCTAAAGGCTAAAAATGCAAACAATGCCGCTGCCGTAGTCATTGATAATAAAAAAATGAGTGTTGTTGCCTTCATCGGCTCACACGATGAGCGCGCACGTGATGGCAAAAATTCAGCCATAAATATGAAGCGAAACACCGGCAGTACGCTAAAGCCTTTTATCTACTCACTTGCGCTTGATAGTGGGCTTATAACGCCAAATTCGCAGTTAATAGACACGCAAATTTATATAAAAGAGTATGCTCCAAAGAATTTTAGTAATGATTTTTTAGGTATCGTAAGCGCAAAAGATGCTCTAAATTTCAGCCTAAATATCCCAGTTATAAATTTAAACTTAAAACTAAAAGACAATTCGCTTTACGAACTACTTGAAAAGGTAAATTTAGTAGATGAAAATAAGGAATATTATGGAGCTTCTATAACGCTTGGAAGTGCTGAAATGAGCCTGCTTGATCTTGCGCATCTTTATACTATTTATGCAAATGACGGCATTTATAGGCCGCTTGAGTTTGCTGGCAAAAACTACAAAAATGAAGAGAAAAATGTAACTCTCATCTCGCCTCAAAGTGCCTATTTGACCGCTAAAATGCTAAGCGAAGCCTCAAGATCGTATCTAAAAAATGCTTGGCAGTATGCCCAAAATACGCCTAAAATAGCCTTTAAAACTGGTACAAGCGCAAACTCGCGCGATCTTTACGCCATAGGCGTTGATGAAAATTACACGATTGCTATTTGGATTGGAAATTTTAATGCCAGTAAAACTGATAAACTAACAGGACTAAATGACGTATCAAAGAGCCTTTTTGATATGTTTAAGATAATCGCTCAAAAAGAGAAGTTAAGATTTATGAGTGAGCCAGATGGCATAGAAAAGCTGCCAACCTGCCTTGATGCCTTTAACTATGAAAAGTGTAAAAAAATGGCACTTGATGATAGAATAAAGGGTGTAGATTTAAAGGATAAATGCGAAAGTTTAAGAGGCGAAGAGCTTGATTTTTTGATTAAAAATGAGCTTTTGGATAAAGATGAGATACAAAAAAGTCCTTGCGCTGAAATTTTTAAAGATAAAAAGCCAGTTTTTGCCTATCCATATGACAATGAAGAGATAGTGACAGATGAAAATATCACACAAGTTATGGTAAAATGCTACGCGTTTTTAGGCGATGAAATTTACCTAAAAATAGATGATTTGAACTTTTCTAAGATAGAAAATGCAAGCGAAAAAAAGTTTGATCTAACTCTTGGCGAGCACAGCATAAAATGCCTTGATCAAAACTCAAATCAAAGTGAAATAACAATAAAAATAAGGAGATAAAATGTGGCAAAAAGTAGCGCTTCTAGCACTTTTGGGAATGACAAATTTATATGCTTTGAGCCTAAATGGTACAGCACAGATAAAATCGCCCCTAAGCGTAGAGTTTGGACTAGAAGATAAAGTAGATAAAAATTTTGTTGGTATGCTAAGCGATAAAAAGCTACTTTTGTGCCAACCAGCATTAATGGTACGGTTAGATTTAATAGTCAAAGCTTGCTACTTTTTACAAAAGATATGCATGCTGGTTTGGATTATAGCTGCAAGCTTGAAAATGGAAGCACTGCTAGTTTTGCTACGAAAGAATTTGAACTAACAAAGATAGAAAAAATAAGCGATAGCAAATATATACTTAAATTTAATGATGAAGTAAATATTGAAGCTATCAAAAATATTGCTGTAAAAGATGCGAAATTTAAAGCAATTGAGCTTTCTAACAATAGCTTTGAGCTTAATCTTGATAAAAATTTAAGCAATCCAGTTTTTGATTTTGGTGAAAAATTTGAGAGCAAATTTGGCGCAACGCTTTCAGGTGAAACGATAGTAAATTTTGCCGATGAAATAAGCGAAGAAAGCGTAAATATAAATGATAATGCAAAGAGTCTTGAGATACCAGAAATTTATCCAGTGAGCCTTGATAATGGTATCTTGGGCTTTAGAATTTATCTAAAAAATTGGCTTGATGACGACATTAACTTAAAGAAGTTTATAAACATTAAAGGTGTAAAAAACTTTAGCATTAGTGACGTTAAATATAGTGACAACTATGAAGAAAACTCAGAGCTTAGCGAGTATTATTACTACATTGATATTACAAGTGACGATTTTAAGCCACAAAATAGTTATGAAATCACCATTAAGCCCGGTTTTGGCGATGATAGAAATGTAGTAAGAGAAGAAAGTAGCTACGAAGTAGTAGCTGGCAATTTCACTCCATTTGCAAATTTTATAAATAATGAGCCATATATCTCAAGCGTCGGTGAGATCGGTATCAGAAGTGCAAATTTGCCTGAGTTAAATGTAAGCGTTGAAAAGCTAAGCGATCAAAATTTTAGATATTTTTTAAATTTTAATGACAATAACGAAGAGTTAAGCAACTTCAGCACAAAAGTGGCAAGCAAAAGTTATAAGCTTGATGGCGCATTAAATGAAATTTCGCTAAATAAAATTAAACTTGACTTTGCTGGAGCTGGAGACGGCGTTTATAAGATAAATTTAAACTACGGCAAAGATAAGAGCGTCTCAAAAGTAGTCTATCTAAGTGATATCGCCGTAAATGCAAAGCTTGGCAAGGATGAAATTTTCGTATTTGCAAATCGTCTTGGCGAAAATACAATGCTTCCAAATGCAAATGTAAAAATTTATGGCAAGAAAAACGAAGAGATCGCAGTTGGTGCGACAAATGATATAGGCGTTTTTAAATTCAATAAAAAAGATATTTACAAAGATATCTCCTCAGTGGTTGTCTCTCTTGGAAAAGAGCAAAATTTTCTTATTTTAAAAGAAGACGAAGCGCTAAATGAAGCGAAATTTATGAGCCAAAATGCCAGTGAGAGTATCGATGCGTACGTTCTTTTTGCTTCAAATATCATAAGACCAAATGAGAGTTTAAAGGGTGCAATCTATCTAAGAGATAGAGATTTTAATCCTTTAAAAAATATGCCTATAAAGATAAAATTTTTCGATCCACAAGGCAAAAGTAGTGCTGAAATTTCAAAAAATACAAATGACGTTGGCATGGTAAATTTTGAAAAAGAGATACTAAGCGATCTAAGCGGTAGATTTAATATGCAAGTAATTTACGCAAGCAAGGTGATCTCAAATGTGCCATTTTTTGTTGAGAGTTTTATGCCAAATAGGATAAAAAATGAGATAACGCTTGAGAGAGATAAATTTTTCGCAAATGAGCTTGTTAGAGCCAATCTAGCCAGCAACTATCTCTTTGGTGGCGCTGCTAGCGAGCTTGATGGTAGCATGCAGGTGAGCTTTTTTGATGATGAATATAAAAATAGTGAGTTTAAAGATTATAAATTTAAAAATAATACGCTAAAACCAAGTGCTTATCCATCTTTTGAAAATGATCTCACTCTTTCAAAAGATGGCAAATCAAGCCAAATGATAGATCTTAGCTTTAGCACTAAAAATGCCTCTTCTATCATAACAGGCGTGATAAATTTCAATGTAAATGATGATGGCAAAAACGTAAGCGATACAAAAAGCTTTACTCTCTATCCTTACAAGGATATGGTCGGTATCGCAGCAAGCACGACATTTGCTGAGCCAAACGAAGATGTAAAAATAAGAACGGTTGTGGTAGATATGTCAAGTCAAAAGGCCGTAAAATCAAATTTAAAATTTGATATAAAACGTGTTACTTGGCAATATCAAAGAGATGCAAATGGCTATATAAAGTGGTTTCAAACGCTAGAAGATGTGGATAATTTTTATAAAGACAATGGCGAGTTTAGCTATAAATTTACACAAAGTGGCTCATATGTGATCATCGCTACAAATCTAGTAAGTGGAGCAAGCACAAGCCTTGATATGGACGTAAGTGGCTACAACTACTCGACTTTAGCGCCTACAAAAGAGCTTAGTAAATCTCAAATCAAACTAAATAAAAATATCTACAAAAAAGGCGATGAACTAAGTGCTGATATAAGCTCAGCTATAAAAGAAGGTATCGCCCTTGTTACACTTGAAGATGGTGGCGTGAAAGCTTACAAGGTCGTTAAGATAAAAAACAACTCAGCAAATGTGAAATTTAAACTTGACTTTGATTTTAGTGGACTTTATGTGAGTGCAAATATCTACCGCATGACAGATGGTGGATTAACTCCGTTTAGGACTTACGGTAAGGTATATGCTAAGGCTGATAAGTCATCAAGGATACTTGATCTAAGTCTTGATGCGCCAAATACGGCAAAAAGCGATGAAAACATAAAAATTTCACTAAAAACAAAGCCAAAAGCTTATGTGAATTTATTTATCACAGATGTTGGCGTGCTTGATATAACGTCACAAAAGCCAGCTGATCCACTTAAATTTTTTGACAAAATTTTACCAGATGGCGTTTTTGACTATGACATTTATAATATGCTCACAAACTATAAGGTCGAGGGTAAAACTTTAAGCTTTGGTGGCGATATGGCGGCACTTGCCATGGAGGCAAAAATGGCAAAACATGCTAGCCCAGTCGATAGCAAAAAGATAAAAACATATGCAAATTTAGTAAGCCTTCAAGCTGACGATAATGGTGAAATTTCATACGAGTTTAAAACGCCAAATGGCTTTAACTCTGCCATTAGAGTAGATGTCGTGGCCAATAATGAAAATAGTATGAACGCTGTAAATAAAGAAATTTTAGTAAAAGATGATGTGATTATTAAGCCAAGTGCGTTAGTTTATCTGCTAAAAGGTGATGAGCTAAATACCAACTTAAGGCTTATAAACACAACAAATGAGGATAAAAATTTAACCATAAAAGTGGCTAGCAGTAAAAATTTAAACATCAAAACAAAAGAAAATGCGAATTTAAAGCCGCTTGAAAATAAAGCCTTTACATTTAAAATTTCAGCTCTTGAAGCTGGAGCTGGCGAATACAATATAACAATAAGTGACAAAAACAGCTCAAAAACAGCTCAAAATTTACTTGATGTGGTTAATCCTTATACGATTAGCACCTATACAAAAAGTAGCGTCTTTGACAAAGAGAGCATGATCTCACTTCCAAAAGGCTTTCACAATGTTAGTATAGATGCGTCAAGCTCGGTCTCAAGCGTGCTATTAGCAGCTTCTAAAAATTTAGTCGAGTACCCTTACGGATGTGCGGAGCAAAGGAGCTCAAGACTGCTTGCGCTTTTAAATTTAAAGCCAAAAGATGAGCTTGAAAAAAATGATCAAAAGAGATTTATTGCAAGCGGTATGAGTGAGCTAATTAAGATGCAAAAACCAGATGGTAGCTTTGGCTACTGGAGCGATTTAGGTAGTACAAATGCATTTGCTTCGATCTATGCAACTGATGTACTGCTTGATCTTGAAGAGGCTGGATATGAGGTAGGCAAAAGAGTAAAACAAAGTGCTGTAAATTCAATGGCAAAATATGTAAATAGTGACCTTGAAGCGCTCTACTCTCTATATGTAAGTGCTCGTGCAAATATGGCTGACAAGTCGCTGCTAAATAAAATTTATGACCACAAAGCTTACAATACGACCGCACTTAATAAATATCTAATGGCAGCGGCTCTAAAGCTAAACGGCTTAAATGATGAAGCAAAGGTAGCGCTAAAAGATATTAAAAAAGCTCAAGCGGCTGATTACAGCAGGGATTATTCTAGCTTTGGCTCAAAGATGAGAGACAATGCATTTATCTTGTATCTGCACGCAAAATATTTTGAGAAAAACGACTACTCAGATGATCTTGCAAATTTCTTGATCACAAATTTAAATGAGCTTAGCTCAACGCAAGAGCGCGCTTTTACACTTAGAGCGCTAAATGCCTACTTTGGCAAAGATGTTGGCGAGAAAAATAATAAATTTAAACTTAGCTACAACGGCGAAAGTAAAGAATTTGACGGCCTTTTAAGCGTATCATTTACAGCAAAAGATGGAAATTTTACCATCACTCCACTTGGTGAAAACAAGCTATATGCCTCCATCTTAAGCTACGCTTATGTGCCACTTGAGATTAAGCATAAAATAGAGCCAAAAGAGCTTGATGTTTATAGAACGTTTGTCGATGAAAAAGGAAAAGAGATCGATCTAAACAGCCTAAGAGTAAATGATGTTGTCTATTCAAAAATAGTGATAAATTCTAAAGCTATGGTTAAAAATGGTGTAATAAACGAGATCGTAAGTAGCTGCTTTGAGCCAATAAATGAAAATTTAAGTGGCTTTAATAAGAGTCTTAAAGATAGCATTGAGCTTGAATATCAGAGCATAAAAGATGATCGCGTTTTGAGTTTTTATACATTAGATAGTGATAAGAGAGAGGCTGTGCTTTACACACCTTATCGTGTAAGACTTGGCGGCAAATGCTCACTTGGCGCAGTCACAACTGAAAATATGTATAACGAAAGGCAAAACGACTACGACCTAGCTCAGCGAAGCTTTAACGTCAAATAGCCATTTAAACTCCGGGGCGTTTAATCGCCCCAAGCCCATATTTCCCTACTTTTGCAAAGATTTTTTTAAACAAATTTTAGATAACATTAAGCATTTTTTAAACGAAAGAGGATACAAAAGTGGCAGAATTTTACAATGCAAAAGAGATAGAAGATAAATTTTATAAAATTTGGGAAGAACGCGGATACTTTGAGATAGACGCAAATAAAGATATCCAAAAAGATGGACGTAAATTTTGCATTATGATGCCACCTCCAAACGTGACTGGCTCGCTTCACATCGGACACGCCCTAACCTTCACACTTCAAGATATCATGACTCGTTACAAGAGGATGGACGGCTACAAGACACTTTGGCAGCCAGGACTTGACCACGCCGGCATCGCTACTCAAAACGTCGTTGAAAAGCAGCTCCTAGCACAAGGCGTCAAAAAAGAAGATCTCGGACGTGAAAAATTTGTAGAAAAAGTGTGGGAGTGGAAGGAGAAAAGCGGCGGCATGATCGTCCATCAGATGCGCAAGCTTGGCATCACTCCGGCTTGGTCTCGCCAGAGATTTACCATGGATGAGGGCCTAAGAAAAGCTGTAAAAAAAGCCTTTGTAAATTTATACGACAAAGGACTGATCGTTCAGAAAAACTACATGATAAACTGGTGTACACACGATGGCGCACTCTCTGACATCGAGGTCGAGCACAAAGAAAATAAAGGCAAGCTTTATCATTTGAGATACTACTTTGCAGACAAGCCAAGCGAATTTGTTGTTGTGGCTACGACTAGACCAGAAACATATTTTGGCGACACCGCTGTAATGGTAAATCCAAACGACGAGCGCTATAAAAATTTAATCGGCAAAAAAGTGGTGCTACCTATCATAAATAGAGAGATCGAGATCATCGCAGATGAGCATGTCGATATGGAGTTTGGAACAGGCCTTGTTAAGGTCACACCTGCGCATGATCAAAATGACTACGAGGTTGGCAAAAGGCACGACCTTGAGTTTATTACCGTATTTGATGAAAAGGGCATTTTAAACGACAAGTGCGATAAATTTGCAGGTCTTGAAAGGCTTGAGGCTAGAGATATCGTCGTGGCCGATCTTGAAAAACTTGGCAATGTCGAAAAGATCGAGGACTATGAAAACCAAGTAGGATACTGCTATCGCTGCAAAAACGTCGTCGAGCCATACATCTCAAAGCAGTGGTTTGTCAAAAAAGAGATCGCAGATGAGGCGATACAAAAGGTCTCAGAGGGTCTTGCTAAATTTTATCCACCGCACTGGATAAACAGCTTTAACGCATGGATGAGAGAACTAAGAGACTGGTGTATCTCACGTCAGCTTTGGTGGGGACATCAAATTCCAGTATTTTACTGCGATGATTGCGGTCATATGTGGGCTGACGAGGGTGAGCCGTGCGAGTGCAAAAAGTGTAAAAGTAAAAACATCCACCAAGACCCAGACGTGCTAGATACGTGGTTTAGCTCTGGTCTTTGGCCATTTAGCACGCTTGGCTGGGGCAATGAAAATGAGCTAAAAAATGAAAAATGGTTTGAAGGAGACCTTGCTGAGTTTTATCCAAACAACCTTCTCATAACTGGCTTTGATATATTATTTTTCTGGGTTGCTAGGATGATGTTTCAGGGTGAAAATGCCCTTGGTAAGTTGCCATTTGACGACATTTATCTACACGCGCTTGTAAAAGATGAGTTTGGCAGAAAGATGAGCAAAAGCCTTGGCAACGTCATCGATCCGCTTGATAGTATAAATGAGTATAGCGCCGATATCTTGCGCTTTACGCTAACGCTTCTAGCAGTTCAAGGACGCGACATCAAGCTAAGTGACGCCAAGATGAAGCAGGTAAGAAATTTCACTAACAAGCTTTATAATGCGAGCAAATACCTCATGCTAAATGAGAGTAAATTTCCAAATTTAGAGGATATCAAGCTTCAAACAAAGCTTGGAATTTATATGAATAGCCGCTTTAACGAGTGCGTGAGAGAGGTGCGCGAAAACATCGACGCCTACCGCTTTAATGACGCAGCAAACACACTTTATAAATTCCTTTGGGACGAGTTTTGCGACTGGGGTATTGAGCTAAGCAAGGCTGATAAAGCGAGCGTAAAAGAGCTTGGAAGTATATTTAAAGAGGCGATGAAACTACTAAATCCTTTCATGCCGTTTCTTTCAGAGTATCTATTTCAAGAGCTTAGCGGCACACAGCTTGAAAATGCAAAATCAATAATGGTTACGAGCTATCCAGAGATAAAAGAGCGAAATTTAGAGGTTGAAAAGAAATTTGAGCTAGTTATCGAAGCGATCGTGGCTATTCGCCGTGCAAAAGCGACCATCGATCTTGGCAACTCAAAGATCGCAAAAGCCTTTGTTAAATTTAATGAAAAAATCGATCTTGACGAGGTCAAAGAGTATATCAAGCTGCTTGCAAAATGCGAAGAGATCGGCTTTGTAGGTGAGAAAATAGAAAATTCAATAAGAGATGTGAGCGAAAATTTAGAGGCATTTGTCCCACTTGAAGGGCTTGATATGAGCGGTATCATCACAAGGCTCAAGTCTCAAAAGACAAAGCTTGAAAAAGAGATAGCTAAGCTCTCAGGTATGTTAAATAATCAAAATTTCGTGGCAAACGCACCAAAAGAAGTTATAGAGACAAACAAAGAGGCTTTGCAAAGCGCTGAGGCTAAATTTAAAAAAGTATGTGAAGAATTAGAAGCTCTTGGAGAAAAATAGTGATAAAAATAGAGAAATTAAGCAAGTTTTATGGTGATACGCAAATCCTTTTTGATATAAATTTAGAGGTTAAAAAGGGTGAAATTTTTGCTATCGTGGGACATAGCGGTGCTGGTAAATCAACGCTTTTAAGGTGCATAAACGGGCTTGAAAGCTATCAAGGTGGCAGCTTAAAAGTCTTTGATAAAGAGATAAAAAATTTAGACGAGACGCAGCAGAGACATTTAAGGCGAGATGTTGGGATGATATTTCAGCATTTTGCATTAATGGCTAGAAAAAATGTCTTTGAAAACGTTGCTACTCCGCTTAAATTTTGGGGTTATAAAAGCGATGAAACCGAAAAAAGAGTGAGAGAGCTTTTAAATTTAGTCGGCCTTGAAAGCAAGGCAAAAAGCTATCCAAGCGAGCTAAGCGGTGGTCAAAAACAGCGTGTCGCGATCGCTAGAGCGCTTGCTTTAAATCCTAAAATTTTACTAAGCGACGAAGCGACTTCAGCTCTTGATCCAAACACGACAAATCAAATTTTAGAGCTGCTTGAAAAAATAAACAAAGAGCTAGATATCAGCGTCGTAATCGTCACGCACGAGATGGAGGTTGTAAAATCTATCGCAAAACGTGCGATACTGCTTGAAGGCGGCAAGATCATAGGTTCTGGAAGCATTGAAGAGCTATTTTTAAAGCCAGATGAGAAGATGAAAGAGTTTTTGGGTGAGGTTGAAATTCTGCCAAGTACCGGCACGAATATCAGGCTATTTTTCCCAAAAGAAGTGGCTCAAAATAGCGTGATCACACATATGGCTAGAAGCCTAAATATCGACTTTAACATAGTCTGGGGTAAGCTTGAGAAGCTAAACGAAAATGTTCTTGGCTCGCTTGTCATAAACATAGATGAAAAAGATAAAGAAAACGTGCTTAACTACATCAAGCAAAGTGGCGTTTTATGGGAGGTTGCTTGATGTTTGGTATTGACTTTTCTAAATTTCCAGATGTTTTTTCTAGAATACTTTTGCCAGCTATCGGCGAAACGCTATATATGAGCATAGTCTCCACCCTACTCGCCTTTGCTATAGGCCTCATACCTGCGGTTTTGCTCATCCTTTCAGACAAAGACGGACTAAAGCCAAACAAGCAGCTTTATTTCGTGCTTGATATCGTTATAAACGTGCTTAGAAGCTTTCCATTTATTATCCTCATTATTGTGCTCTTTCCAGTTACAAAAATGATCGTAGGCACAAGTATCGGTACTACGGCTGCGATCGTTCCGCTAACTATTGGCGCGGCTCCGTTTGTAGCAAGGCTCATTGAAAATGCACTAAAAGAGGTTGATAAAGGCATAATTGAAGCTGCTCAAAGCTTTGGAAGCTCGAAATTTCAGATCATATTTCGCGTCATGTTTGTAGAAGCACTTCCTGGCATTATCTCGGCATTTACGCTAACGCTTATTGTAAATATCGGCTTTTCAGCGATGGCTGGTGCGGTTGGCGGTGGTGGACTAGGATCTGTCGCTATAAACTACGGATATCAAAGATTTCGCCCAGATATCATGCTTTACACCGTGGTTATTCTTATCATTATGGTTCAAATTTTTCAAGTTTTAGGTAACTACTTATATAAAGTTTCTAAAAAATAGGCCTTTGTTTTTATCTGATTTTAAGCTTTTTTCCTTAAAATTGCCCGAATTAATTTTTAGCTGAAAGGATAAAAGATGAAATCAGATATGTGCCACATGTGCCGCCTATTAAAAAACTCGTTGTCGAAAGACTAATCTCTAAGCACAAAATTTCTTTTTAAGTGCTTAGAACTAGCTTAAGCGCTTAAAAAGAAATTTAACCCTCTAGCTTAAATTTATCCTTTTTTGGTGCTTGGCAAATTTTAAAAAAGGATAATAAATGAAAAAACTACTTCTTACCTCTTTAGTTGCTCTTGGTCTTAGTGTAAGTGCAAATGCAGCTGATAAATCAAAAACAATAATCGTTGGTGCTACACCTATCCCACACGCTGAAATTTTAGAGGTGGTAAAGCCTATTTTGGCAAAAGATGGCTATACGCTTGAGATTAAAGAATTTAACGACTACACCACGCCAAATCTTGCAACAGAAGATGGCGATTTAGATGCAAATTTCTTTCAACACCTTCCATATTTGGACGAATTTAACAAAAACAAAGGCACTCATCTTATAAAAACAGTTGGCGTTCATCTTGAGCCAATGGGAGTTTATTCTAAAAAGATAAAAGACATCAAAGATCTAAAAGATGGTTCGACCGTATCTATCCCAAATGATCCGACAAATGAAAGCCGTGCTTTAGATATCCTTGCAAATGCTGGACTTATTAAGCTAAAAGACAATCCACTAAAAACTCCGCTTGATATAGTTGATAACCCTAAAAAGCTTAAATTTGAAGAGATCGAGGCTGCTCAAGTACCAAGAACACTTGATGACGTTACTATCGCAGTTATTAACACAAACTACGCTCTAAATGCTAATCTCAATCCGGTAAGAGATGCACTTGTACTTGAAAGCAAAAATAGCCCATATGTAAACTATGTTGTAGTAAAGTCTGGCAATGAAAATAGCCCTAAAATAAAGGCTCTTGATAAGGCTATAAACTCATCAGAAGTTAAGAAATTTATCGAGATCAAATACAACGGCGCTATTCTTCCAGCATTTTAATTAAAATTTTAAATAAGCGACGTGGAAGCTTTTACCTTTTTAGCGTCGCTTAAACCAAATAAAAAAGGAAAAACAATGAAATTTATCAAACTTTTAACCGCATCTTTAGTTGCTCTAAGCCTTCACGCAGCCGACAAGGACCACACTATCGTAGTCGGCGTCTCACCAGTACCACACGCTGAAATTTTAGAATTTGTAAAGCCAAAGCTAAAAGATAAAGGCTATGACCTTGTTATCTCTGAAATTTCAGACTACTCTATCCCAAATGTCGCAACAGAAGATGGCAGTTTGGATGCAAATTTCTTTCAGCATTTACCATATCTTGAAGAGCAAAACAAGGCTAGAGGCTTGCATCTTGTAAGCGTTGCAAATGTTCATGTCGAGCCACTTGGCTTTTACTCTAAAAAGATAAAAAATATAAAAGATCTAAAAGATGGCGCAAAAGTGGCGATCGCTTATGATCCGTCAAATGGCAATAGAGCGCTTAGAATTTTAGAAAAGGCTGGTCTTATTGAGATCGATAAAAACGTAAAAGTTGCAACTATAAATGACATAACTAAAAATTCTAAAAATTTACAGTTTGTAGAGCTTGAGGGTGCTCAGATACCAAGAACGCTTGATGATGTCGATATCGCTGCCATTAGTACAAATTTCGTCCTTGATCTTGGTATAAGCGTGGCAAAAGACGCGCTTTTACTTGAAGACGCCAACAGTCCTTACGCTAACATCATCGTCACAAAGGCTGGCAACGAAAATAACCCTAAAATCAAAGCTTTGATTGATGCGGTACTTAGCCCTGATACTAAAAATTTCATCATTACTCGCTATAAAGGCGAAGTCATACCTGCATTTTAAAAATGGGGCGAGCTTTCGCCCTATTTTGTTTCTACTTTCATCTTGTTTTAACTCTCTTTATTTTTGTCAAAAAGCTTAAGCTATGCTTTGCTAAAATGGCTCACTTTAAAATTTTTCAGGAATTTAAATGCTGCATGATGTTATTGATTTTATAGTTGCGAGCGTAAGTAGTTGGGGTTATGCTGGCATATTTGTGATGATGTTTTTAGAAAGCTCGTTTTTTCCATTTCCAAGCGAGGTCGCGATGATACCTGCTGGCTATTTGGTACATAAAGGTGAAATGAGTTTAATTTTGGCCTTTCTTGCAGGTACGCTTGGAAGCCTGCTTGGAGCTATTTTTAACTATTATCTTTGCTATTTTTTTGGACGTGAGATCTTTTTAAAATACGGCAAATTTGTGGGAATTACTCATGAAAAAATGGATAAATTTGAGGCATTTTTCAATAAACACGGCGAAATTTCTACATTTAACTCACGTCTGATTCCCGGCATTCGTCAATACATAAGCCTACCAGCCGGACTTGCTAAGATGAACATTTTTAGATTTTGCCTATTTACCACGCTTGGAGCTGGGATTTGGTGTGCTGTTTTGCTTGGAGTTGGCTATTTTCTAGGTTCAAATCCTAGCAAACAGACACTTTTATTGATCACGATCTCTCTTTTAGCTGTAGTTGCTGTAATAAGTGTGGTTTATATAATAAGGCAAAGAAAAGCCTAAATACATATAAAAATACGTAAAATTTAGTGTATTTTTCTAAATTTTCACTTGTGATATTTAGTTAAATTTAACCTAGCAGATTGCCCTCATCTTTTTTAGATGAGTTAAATTTCTTGAAATTTTATCTAGCTCAAATTTACTGAATACTTCATCACCAGAATAGAAAAATCTAACTTTTGGGGCTTGATCTAAAGTAGAAATTTTTAGTCCAAGCTCACTTATAAGGCGATTTATTGTCCCTTCATTGCCATCAATTATGCTTATATTTGACGGCAAAATTTCTCTTAGGCTATCTTTAAAATAGTTAAAGTGTGTGCAGCCAAGCACTAAAAACCCAAATTTGCTTAGATCAAATTTGGCTAACTCTTCTTTTAGATATGATTTCACATTCTCGGTGTCAAATTCTCCATTTTCAGCAAAATTTACAAGGCGAGGTAGAGCGAGCAGCTCAGTCTTATCTTTTGCGTGTAAATTTATGATCAGCTCTTTTAGCTTTGCACCATTTACGGTGACTGGAGTGGCTATGACAAGCGTTTTTAAGGCATCATTATAGCTTAAGTCATGAGCCTTTTTTATGGCTGGCTCCATGCCGATGATTGGCACACTTAACTTTGCTCTAATATCTTTTATTGCCACGCTTGTTGCTGTGTTACAAGCTACTACAACAGCGTTTGAGCCATTTTCTATGAGAAATTTAACCGCATCAAAGCTAAATTTTAATATCTCATCCCTACTCTTTTGTCCATATGGGACATTTTTTACATCTGCGTAATATAAAAATTCATGCTCGCTAAGCTTACTTAAAGCTTCGTTTAAGACGCTTAGTCCACCAAGTCCTGAGTCAAATATACCTATCTTCATGCCCTTCCTTAAAGCTTGCAATTATAGCAAATAATATCTTTGTAAGCCGTTTTTTATTATACTTTAGTACTTTTTAAACTTGGAGCTAAATTTTGGCAGTTGATAAGATTATTTTCTATCTTTGTTCGACTTTGATCGCTATAAGCATTATTTTTTCACTATCTTTGCCAGTTTTTACGGTTTTATTTTTTAATTACGACGAGTTTCACTTTTTTATCCGCCAGTTTATTGTTGGTTGTATCGGAATTTTCATTATGTGGTGGCTCTCTAGGCTCAATCCTGAAAAGACGCTTGTTTGGATAGGGTTTGGCCTTCTTATATCTTGCGGTATCGCCATGGGGCTAATGCATGCATTGCCAGCTTCAATGGTGACTGACGCTGGTGGTGCTAGGCGTTGGATCAGGCTACCTGGTTTTTCACTAGCTCCAGTTGAGTTTTTTAAAATCGGTTTTGTCTACTTCTTGGCTTGGAGTTTTACTAGAAAATTTAGTGAGGGCAAAAGGACCTTGCTAGATGAGATTAAGATACTCATGCCTTATATTATTCTTTTTGGTGTTGCTATCTTTCTTATCGCTGTTATGCAAAATGACCTTGGTCAAGTGGTCGTGCTAGCACTTACATTTGTGACGATGGCGCTTTTCGCAGGAGCAAGTGCAAGACTTTTTAGTATCGGTATCTTAGGGGCCGCTTTTGTTATGACAGTAGCGATAATCAGCTCTGAGCATAGAATTTTACGTATAAAGTCATGGTGGGGCACGATACAAAATATGGTGCTTTCTTTCTTGCCTGACAGCGTTGCAGATGTATTAAGAGTGGCTGATGCACCAGAGCCATATCAAATTTCTCACTCATTAAACGCTATAAAGCATGGCGAATTTTTCGGCGAAGGGCTTGGCGCTGGTATCTTTAAGCTCGGCTTTTTAAGTGAGGTCCATACTGACTTTGTATTAGCTGGTATCGCTGAAGAGGTCGGTGTGTTTGGTATTTTGTGTATCGTAGCTATATTTATAACGCTACTTTATAGAATTTTTAGAATTTCAGCTAGAAGCGAAAATAAGGTCTATCATCTATTTACGCTTGGTGTAGGACTTATCTTATCGTTTTCATTTTTAATGAATAGCTATGGCATTACATCGATCACGCCTATTAAGGGTATTGCTGTGCCATTTCTTAGTTACGGTGGTAGCTCTGTGCTTGCAATTTGTATCGGTATCGGCATGGTTTTGATGGTTAGTAAAAGGGCAAAACTATGATAGTTATTTGCGGTGGAGGCACTGGTGGGCATTTAGCGATCGCAAGAAGCTTTTGTGAGGAGCTAAATGAACGAGACATAAAGCCTATATTTATCGGCTCAACTAGCGGTCAAGATAAATTTTGGTTTGAAAATGATGAGAAATTTTTACAAAAATTTTTTCTACCAAGTAGCGGCGTGGTAAATAAAAGAGGTTTAGCAAAACTAAAATCTCTAGTAAACATCATAAGCCTAGCTCTAAAATGCAAGAAAATTTTTAAAGAAAATAGCGTTAAAACAGTCATTAGTGTTGGTGGCTACTCAGCAGCACCAGCAGCTATCGCAGCTATCATCTCAAAAATACCACTTTTTATCCACGAACAAAATGCCGTAATGGGCAAATTAAATAAAATTTTAAAACCCTACGCAAAAGGCTTTTTTAGCTCTTATGATGAAATTTCGCCCTACCCTTATCCCGTTGCAAAGAAATTTTTTGATAGTGCGAGGATGAGAAATGAGCTAAAGACCATTTTGTTTTTAGGTGGCTCACAAGGTGCAAAAGCGATAAACGAGCTAGCTATAAATTTAGCTCCATATCTTAAAGAAAAAGGCATAAAGATAATTCATCAATGTGGCAAAAATGGTTTTGATGAACTTAAAAAAAGATATGATGAACTTGGTTTTAATGAAACAAATCTAGAAATTTTTGAATTTAGTAAAGAGGTAGAGAAGAAGATGAGCGAGGCCGATCTTGCTATCTCAAGGGCAGGAGCTAGCTCACTTTGGGAGCTTTGCGCAAATGCCCTACCATCTATCTTTATACCATTTCCTTATGCTGCTGGTAATCACCAATATTACAATGCAAAATTTCTAAAAGATAAAGGCATAGCGGAGATTTGCCTCCAAGATGGCGAGATTTTAGATAAAAACGAAGTTATAAGAATGATAGAAAATTTTGATCTAAACAAAAGCAGCAAAGCTCTAAAAGAGATCCTTTTGCCAAATGGAGCAAAAGAGATAATTGATAAAATTTTAAACTAGCTCCTCGTCTATCGCACAAGCTTTTAGTTCTTTTAGCTCAAAGATTAAGTAGTGATAAATAAGCTCATTTGTATTTAAAATTTTTGCACTAAAGACTGGTTTTATCATAGTTATTATCTTATCAGTTATACCCGCGATCTCTACCAGTAAAAGTTCATCTTTGCGTTGCTTTGCAGCCTTAATACAATTATAAAAGAACGTATAAATTATCTTAAAATTTTGCAAAATAACATTTGAAACTATCCTAGAATGAATATGCAAAACATTATGTATGCGCTCTTGTAGAGTATTTAGCTCCGCAAGTATTGATTTTATTTGAGTAGTGTCTGTTGTCCTAGAAAAGAGATTTTTCGCTTTATTTTTGTTTTGTATTTGATACTCTGCTACCAAAATTTCTATTATATTTAAAATGGCAACATAGCTTTCTTGTAAATTTTCATTTGCCTTAAAGCTCACACCATTTTTCTCAATTTTATAATTTAAGCTTCTCTTTATCTGTTCCAAATAAGTACTAATATTTTCATAATAATCCTCTGTATTAAAGACACTTTTAAAAAAATCGCTTTCACCTTTTAAATTTGTAAGCTTTTTTTTAAGTTCATCAGCGTTTTTATTAAACTCAACAACCCCAACTGCCAAGCCGATCTCATGCTCACTATTTTCTTCTAATGCTGTCAAACTTTCTTTTAGTACCGAAATTTGTTTTTGAATATTTTGAAAATCCATTTTTTCTCTTTTAATTTTTTTGCTTATTTTACTATAAAAATCATGAAGTTTGTCATTAAGAATTAAAAAGATGGTGCGCCCGAGAGAATTCGAATCTCTGACCTTTTGAACCGCAATCAAATGCTCTATCCAGCTGAGCTACGAGCGCACAAGAAAGTTAAGTCGAGATATTAGCTAAACTTTCCTTAAAGAAAAATTGTATTCATTTTAATTTTATAACTGTTTTAGTAAAATCCGATAAAAACAAAAGGAGCAAAAATGAATGATTTTTTCGATAGTTTAAAAGAGATAAAAAAAGAACTTACTAAAGAGCAAGGTGAGATCAAAAAAACTCAAAAAGAAGCCGTTTCTCATACAAAAGAAGAGGCGATCTCGTATAAAGAAAATAAACTAAAAAACGAATTTGCAGAGTACATTAAAGGCCAAGATATAAGAAAAATATAAATTTGGAATGCTTATTGCTAAAACATGTAATATTTTATGTGGAGTAGGCAATGAAAGTTACGCAAACATTAGAATCTCTAAGCATTTTAACTGATAATGACGCTTTGTTTCGTGAGCTTAGAGATATGATAAGCAGAAATTTTACAAAAATTTTATCTAATAAAAATAAGGTTATTTCGTTTTACGAAGAGAGCGAGATCCCACAACGCAAGTGCTTTTTAAAATTTATAAAAAAACTTTATGAAAAGCAAAGTGATGATAAGCTCGATATTCGTTTTGCAAACTATAAAACCATAAAGCTTGGCTTTGTTCAAAAAAATACCCTAACTCCAGTCATTAGCCTAAATGTAAATTTTGTAAAAAATGAAGCCAAATTTGAACTAAAAGATACACTTTGCAGAGATTTTGCTAGCTACATCAGCGAGAGTTTAGTAAAAAGCAATGTTGCTTTTAGCAAAAATGATGATTTTTTAAACATCACCATCTCAAATGACAACGACATAAACACATTAAACAAACTACTCTACAAAAGAAGCTACCCAAAATTTAGCGTAAATTTTATCTATGATGAAAAAGACTACAAAGCCTTTAAACAAGGCATAAAAATAAAAAGCTCATCTAAATTTGTAAGTAGATTTTCTGTGCTTGCAAATTTGCTTGAGGAAAATTTTGGGATTTTGGGTTGCAAAAAAAATGATGACTTTGAAACCATCAGACAAAGTTACCTTTCGCTCGTAAATATCTATCACCCAGATAGGCATGCCAACAAAAATCCTCTCATACAAGAAGAATACGCAAAGAAATTTAAAAATATTCAATCTGCTTATGAGAGCCTAAAACCATACTTTAAAAATCAAGAAAATTTTGTGATGGTTGGCTAGAGCACGGCTTGCCACAAGGGCTATTAAAGGGAGCAAAGATGAATGGTGAAATGTTTAATATATGCGCCATTATTGTTGCCATAAAGCAGGCCATAAAGTCAAATTCTCCTATCCTATATAATGGCACTAACTACGAAAATAGTATAAATTTTCACTTTCTCTCAGGCCATAGGGCAAATGGCGTAAA
This sequence comes from Campylobacter concisus, assembly GCF_001298465.1. Taxonomy (NCBI): domain Bacteria; kingdom Pseudomonadati; phylum Campylobacterota; class Epsilonproteobacteria; order Campylobacterales; family Campylobacteraceae; genus Campylobacter; species Campylobacter concisus. Next base: position 934,511 of record NZ_CP012541.1, on the reverse strand, counting down.
TGAGTGGTTTGAGCACGCATTAAAACTTGGATTAAGCGATGTAAGACTCACTGCAAATTTAACTGGCTCATCAGATGAACGTTTATTGCTTAGCTTTTCAAACTCTACCAAAAAATCGATCATCTGCATTTTTAAAGAGCACATGAGCTGCTTCGTACCCTACTGGAAATACAACAAAAATCAAAGAGGCTGGGACATAATATATAAAGAATTTGGCCTTGAAAAAGATGTAAATTTAGAAAATTTTAGCGACAACACAGAGGCTTTTATGGCCATACTTACTAAGATAGCGACCTTTGCAGATGAGATAGAGTGTGAGAATTTTGGTGAGTGTTTTCGCAGGGCATTAAAATCACTTAGATCTTCAAGCAATGATGATCAAAAGATATTTAATGCACCGCTTATGCCAAAGAAAAATTTAGCTCTTTTTGCTGCGGCAAGCTTGGCTGATGTCTTTGGTGGTATGGGCTCTTGGAACGACGATGCAGCGGGCATGGCACAATATAAAAAACATGGCAAAGAGTACGAAGAGCTTAGTAACGAGCTTTTTACGCAGATGCGTAAGGCCATACTTTTTGCTGTAAATGAGTGGTAGTTAGCCGTTTATCTGATAGACTCTTTTTCGCTGGCTAGAGCTGCCGATGTTTAGAATTTTGCGGTATTTTGTAATGGTTCGGCGAACGATTTGGATGTTAAATTTAGCTTGGATTAGTTCTTGAATTTTTAGATCAGAAAGTGGCTTTTTATGGTCTTCACCTTTAATGAGCTCTAGTAAAAATTCTTTTATTGCAGCGTTTGAAGTCTCCTCGTCAAAGCCAGTTGAAAAGAAATTTTTAAGTGCGACCGTACCTCTTGCGCAGCTTAGATATTTATTCGCGATCGCTCTTGATATGGTTGATGGGTTGCGCCCAAGCTCGTCTGCTAGGTCTTTTAGCTTCATAGGCTTTATATCGCCGCCCAAGAAGTAGTCGTACTGATACTCAACTATCATGAGCCCTATTTTATAAAGCGTTGATTTTCTCATTTCAAGGGCATCTATGAGCTCGCTTGCCTCTTTTATGCGTGAGCTTACAAAGACCTCTTTCTCGTCTAATCCTTCGGTGTCAATCGAAATTTCTGGATAATAGTCGTCATTTATCTGCACGCTTATACCACTACTAGTGCTTAGCACGAAGATGTCAGGTACTTTTTGACTAGCCTCTTCTAGATACTCAATAGCTGGTGGATTTTTAAATTTTTTTATGATCTTTAGCGCATCGTCGTAAAATTTAAGCTTTCTAAGCTTTTCTATATTTTCAAAATTTAAGATGATCTTTTCCGCGCACTCTATGATCTCATCACTTGCCTCTGCTTCGTTTAGCTGAAACAAAAAGCTCTCTTTCACATCCTTTGCGCCCACTCCACATGGCTCAAGGTAGGCAAATCTCGCCCTAACCCGCTCCACTTCGCTCTCGCAAAAATCAGCAAAATTTTCATCATCATAGGAAAAATAACCCTCGTCATCTAAACACTCAATAATCTTATATGCGATATCTTGAGACTTTTGCGTGGGAAAAAGTGGTGGATTTATCTGACTAATAAGCTTTTCATAGAGGCTTTCTTTATAAATGCTTAAAGCCTCGATGCTCTCACTTACTGAATTTTTACTGACTTGCTCAAAAAAATTTCGCTTTTTTTCGCTTTTTTCTAAATTTTTATGTTCGATCGTAGCAAATGGGTTGTCTTTTATAAAAGGCTCAAGCGTCTCTTTTAGCTCATCAAGCCCGCTTTGAAGGATGGGAAGCCAGCTTCGCAGCGTTTGGTTTAGTTTGATCTTTGGAGCTAAAGTTTGCTTTTGCCTTAGCATCATCTACTCAAGTAGCTTAAATTCTTCGCCAAGATAGTGCGTTCTAACGAGCTTGTTGTTTGCTACTTCGCTCGCACTGCCGCTTGCTAGTAGCGAGCCATCTTTGATGACGTAGGCTCTGTCGCAAATGGCTAGTGTCTCACGGACGTTGTGGTCAGTTATCAAAACGCCGATGCCTAGCTTTTTAAGGTCTCTAACGATGCTTTGGATATCGCTAACTGCGATAGGATCGACGCCTGCAAATGGCTCATCAAGCAGTAAAAATTTTGGCTTTATGATGAGACTTCTAGCGATCTCACAGCGTCTGCGCTCGCCACCACTTAGACTAACGCCCTTTCTTAGGCGAATAGGCTCAATGTTTAACATATTTAGCATCTCATTTACTTTTTTAGAGATCTCTTCCGTATTTTGGTCTAAAATTTCAGCTCCAAGAAGTAAATTTTCTTCTACGCTTAGCTCTTTAAATATGCTTGATTCTTGCGGCAAATAACCGATGCCAAGGTGCGCCCTTTTGTGAAGTGGGACACTTGTGATATTTTGATCATCCAAAAAGACATCCCCGCTAGTTGGAGAGATGAGTCCGCAAATCATATAAAAAGTAGTCGTCTTTCCAGCACCATTTGGCCCAAGAAGCCCTACTACTTCGCCACTATTTACCTCTAAAGATATCCCTTTTATGATCTCAGTTTTTTTAATCGTCTTTTTTAGATCTTTTACTTCTAGTTTATGCACTTATAACCTCGTATTTTCTGCCATTTTTGCTAGGAGAAATTTTTATCATCGTATAGCTCTCGCCGTTTTTCTTTAGAGCTTTTTCTAAATTTTCATCGCCCCACTCTACTAGATGAAGCCCCTCTTCAAATAAATTTTCAAAAAGGCCATTTTTTGCCATCCCGTCAAAACCGATCTGATAAATGTCGTAGTGGTAGATATCTTTACCATAAATTTGCATCAAAGAAAATGTCGGCGACGTCACGCTCTCATCTATGCCATGAGCCTTGATGATCGCCTTTACAAGCGTCGTTTTGCCACTTGCTAGATCGCCACTTAGTAGCACCACGCCACTTCTTGGAAGCACTCGCACAAGCTCATCAAGCTCATTTTCTAAAAGCTCAAAAACCATCAAAGCTCTTTTACATATTCGTTTTGAGCGCTTTTTGGTATGCTTTTTGTAGTTGGGATCGCTAGCACCTCGTATCTCGCCTCGCGCGTTAGAAATTTGATGCTAACCACATCGCCAACCTTAACATCTTTTGCCGCTTTTGCCTGCACGCCGTTGATGCTCACAACACCGCTTTTGCACATATCTTCGCTAACGGCACGCCTTTTGGTGATATTTACTACGTTTAAAAATTTATCTACTCTCATGCGGCGGATTTTAACAAAAATAGCCTTAAATTTTTAATCCTTTAGATATTTTAAAAGCTCTTTTAAATTTAGAGGTATGACGCTGCCATGGGTTTGCCCTTTGTAAAACTCAAAGTGAGAATTTACGCCACTTTGTTTTAAAATTTGGGCTAGATCGCTTGTTTTTAAAATGCCAGGTTTGTCGGTTTTGCCCTTTCTCTTTTCAAGCTCGCCAACGCTGAGAAAGACAAATTTAGCCTTTAGTTTCTCTTTAAATTTACCCTCGCTCACATTTTGCTTTAAAATTTCAGATTCACCCCACCAAAGAGATGGCGAAGCGATAAAGAAATTTGAAAAGATGCCCTCATTTTTAAGCATGGCATAAAGCGTAAAAAGGCCACCAAAAGAGTGACCATAAAGGCTTTTTTGGCTACCTTGTACGTTAAATTTCTCATCGATTAGCGGTACTAAATTTCTTGTCAAAAAATAGTAAAACGCATCTGCGCCGCCACCTTTGTCAAATTCCTCGCCCTTTGCTTTTGGCGTGAGATCTCTTGTGCGTTTTTCTACCTCGTAGCTTTTGTCTGTGTCATATCCTATGCCTATTATTAGCGGTGCAGCCTTACCATCAAATTCATTTAATATCATGTTGAACTGGGCGTTTGCATCAAGCAAGAAAAGCACGTTTTTAAACTCATTTTGCCCCTTTAGCTTGGCTGTGAAAATTTTATAAATTTCATCATTTGCGCTCATTTTAAAGGTTGAAATTTCAAATTTACTAGCAGCTTTTTGGCTAAGTGGCTCAGGTGTTTGGCTGGGTCCTGCGTGCAAAGTCTGTGTCACTCCAAGTGTAAAAAGCAAAAATTTAAACGCTCTTACCATTTTGCAGCGACCTTAAACCAAAATCTCCTACCCTCTTGCGGATACCAGTAGTAGTTGCCGTCGTCTGCTAGCGCCTCATCGTATCTTACTTTATCAAAGATATTGTAGGCATTTAGGCTAAGTGTTAGGTGTTTATTTGCATCCCAGCTTACACCTGTATCAAATGTGAGTAAATTGTTGTCATTTTCACTCACTTTGTTACCAGGGCCAAATTTCACGCTTGTTAGCTTGCTCTCATAGTTTGCGCCAAAAAATGTTTTAACGCTTTTTACAGGCTTATAAGTAAACGTGGCGTGAAGTGCGTGCTCTGGCGTTGCGGTAAGGCTTTTTGCATCAAGTCTACCAAGATTTGTCTCACTAAATTTCATAGGGCCTCTTGGCGTATTTATCGTTGGGTTGCCAGTTTTTATCTTTGACTTATTATAGGTGTAGTTTGAGCTTAGATTTAGATTTGAAAGAACGTCATAGTCTCCGCTTAACTCCACGCCCCAAACAGTTGCACCTTCTATGTTAAAGTAAGTTCCCCAGCCAGGACAATTAATGTGTGGTGCACCTGCGCAAGTGCCAAAGGCAGGAATTTTATTGACATTACTGCCATCAGTGTCTAGGATCTTATCTTTAAACTCATTTCTAAAAAGCGTTACCGAGCCTCTAAAATCAGCCTGATTGTCATAATATGCACCAACTTCGTAAGTTATACTTTTTTCTGGCTTTAGATCTTTGTTTCCAAAATCAACTATTCTCCAAGCATTTTGAATAGTGCCTACTTCTGGGGAGATTTGATTGACATTTGGCGTTTTATAGCCAGTTGCTACGCCACCTTTTAAGCTTAGCGTATCTGTGGCATTATAGACTAGGTAAGCTCTTGGCGAGAGGTGGTTGCCAAAAAATTCGTTGTGCGTGAGCCTTGAGCCAAGCGTTAAAAAGAGCTTCTCATCTAAAATTTGCCACTCATCTTCGATAAATCCCGCATGCTCGCTCATCGAGTAGGTCCTTGGATCTTTTAAGCCATTTTTTGAGGCGTTTGAGACGATGAAGGTCGTGCCGACATTTTGTTTGCTAAAGTCATAGCCAAAAGTTAGTGCGTGAGCACCAAGAAAGGTTGTAAATTTTGAATTAAAGTTGTAATTTTTAGCTTTTGCAGGTATGAATTTATCAAAAAGGCTCGTTCTTTGCGTCTGATCATAAATGTAGCTGATATCGGCATTTAGGCTATCAAATTCACCAAGATAGCCCACGCCATAGCTCTTTTTCTCGTAGTCATAATTATCTAATGGTCTTTTTCTTGGGTCTGGATCGGCTGATTTGCCAACCGTTTTTGAATAATCATGCCTTTCGTTTGAGCCAAGGATAAAAAATTTATTATGTTCATCTGGCGTGATCCAAAGCTTTGCACTTAAATTTCTCTTATCGCTCTTTTGATAGCCACCGATGTAGCCATCTTCATCTCTTAGCTTTTTATATCCCCAAAGCTGAAGTGCAAAAAGATCTTTATAAAGAGGTAAATTTAGATAAAAGTCGCCTTGCCTGCCATCGCCAATGCCTTTGTGAGTGTTTATCGTGGTTGAGATGCTGACGTTGCCACTAAATTTTGAAAAATCCTTTTTAGTGATGATATTTATCACGCCACCAACCGCATCACTACCATAAAGCGAGCTCATAGGACCACGGATAACCTCTATACGCTCGATTGCTTCAGCTGGTGGGATGAAATTTGAGTTCATATCCCCTGCTCCGCCCTTTGGATTTGCGCTGCTTGAATTTACTCTTTTACCATCAATTAAAACTAGCGTTTGAGACTTCTCCATGCCACGTATCGAGATACCACTAGCTGCTCCGTCCTCTCCGCCAACGACATTTACGCCTGGCACCTTTTGAGCGATTGAGTGAAGTGATGTAAAGCTATCTTTTGTTAGCTCATCACCACCTATCACGCTTATGCTTGCGGGAGCTTCTTTAATCTGCTGCGAAAAGCCACTAGCACTTACTACAACGCCATCAAGCCTTGTTTCGTTATTGTCTTTATGCTCTGCTCCAAAGAGCGAATTTGCCACGCAAGCGCTAAGGCAAATGGCAATAAATTTTGTTTTTCTCACGACTATCCTTTTAAAAATTTAATTTGAAAAAGTTTGAAATTTAACAAAGTATCTTTTAAAACAATATTAATTATCATAATTCTAAATACTAATCTTTTTTATAAAAATTTCTAAGAAAAAAACTTGCATTATTTATTAAATTAGTTTATTAAAAATTAATCAATTTAGGCTAAAATACGACCATTTTAACAAAAGGAAGAGCTATGAAAAAAGACGTAAAAAAAGTGGTTTTAGCATACTCTGGCGGACTTGATACAAGTATCATTTTAAAATGGCTTCAAGATGAATATAACTGCGAAGTAGTCACATTTACAGCTGACATTGGCCAAGGCGAAGAGCTAGAGCCTGCACGCAAAAAAGCCTTAGCACTTGGTGTAAAGCCTGAAAATATTTTTATAGAAGATTTAAGAGAAGAATTTGTACGCGATTATGTATTTCCTATGTTTAGAGCAAACGCAGTCTACGAGGGCGAGTATCTACTTGGCACTTCGATAGCGCGCCCACTAATAGCAAAACGCCAAAGCGAGATCGCAAGACTTGTTGGCGCTGATGGTGTGAGCCATGGAGCAACAGGCAAAGGCAACGACCAAGTTCGCTTTGAGCTTGGATACTACGCACTCGGCGACAACCTAACTATCATCGCCCCATGGCGCGAGTGGGATCTAAATAGCCGTGAAAAACTTTTGGCATACGCTGAGAAAAACGGCATAGATATCACCAAAAAACCAGGCAAGAGCCCATACTCAATGGACGCAAATTTACTTCACATAAGCTATGAAGGCCTAGTACTTGAAGACCCGAGCCACGCACCAGAAGATGATATGTGGAGATGGAGCGTTGACCCTAAAAATGCCCCAGATAAGAGCGAAATCATCGAGATCGGCTATGAAAAAGGCGATCCGGTTAGTATAAATGGCAAAAAAATGAGCCCAGCTGAAATTTTAACCGAACTAAACCGCCTTGGGGCAAAACACGGCATCGGCAGACTTGACATTGTAGAAAACCGCTCAGTTGGTATGAAGAGCCGCGGCTGCTACGAAACTCCAGGTGGCACAATAATGCTAAAAGCTCACAGAGCGATCGAAAGTATCACGCTTGACCGCTGTGCTGCCCACTTAAAAGATGAGATCATGCCAAAATACGCCGAGCTAGTTTACAACGGCTACTGGTGGTCACCTGAGCGAAATATGCTCCAAGCTCTCATCGACAAAAGCCAAGAACACGTAAATGGCTCTGTAAAAGTTGAGCTTTATAAAGGTAATGTGATCATCCTTGGCAGAAACAGCAAAGATGATAATCTATTTAGCGAAGCATACTGCACGTTTGAAGAAGACAGCGTTTATGACCAAAAAGACGCAGAAGGATTTATTAAACTAAATGCACTTCGCTTTATAATCGCACGCAAAAACGGGCGAAAATTTGACTAAAAATAAAATTTAAAAAGGACAAAAATGAAAGTATTATTAATAAAAGATGTAAAAGCACTTGGTAAAGCTGGCGAGATAAAAGAGGTAAAAGATGGCTATGGCAATAATTTCTTAATCGGCAAAGGCTTTGCAAAAGCAGCTACTCCAGACGTTCTTCGCCAATATGAAGCAGCTCAAAAAAGAAAGGCTGAAGAGCTAAAATACGAGATCGCAAATTTAGAAAAACTCAAAGAAGAGCTTGAAAAAGTGACAGTCGTCATCAAAAAAACTCTTGGTGCAAATGGCTCACTCTTTGGTTCAGTCTCGAAAGAGGAGATCGCAGCAGAGCTTGAAAAAACACATCATTTAGTTGTCGAGAAAAAAGCGATCGATATGGATACGCATCTAAAAGCAGTCGGCCTTTATGACGTTCATGTAAAGCTTGGACACTCGATAAATGCGAGCTTGAAGGTTGATGTGCAAGGAGAGTAGATGTTTCATGCGACAACCATCTTAGCCTACAAAGGCAAAAACAAATCAGTCATCGGCGGCGACGGACAGGTAAGCTTTGGCAATACCGTTTTAAAAGGCAACGCCGTGAAAATTCGCAAAATTCACAACGGCAAAGTCCTAGCTGGCTTTGCTGGCAGCACTGCTGATGCGTTTAATCTCTTTGATATGTTTGAGAAAAATTTGGAGCATACAAAGGGCGATTTGCTAAAGGCGGTTATAGAATTTAGCAAAGAATGGCGCAAAGACAAGTATCTAAGAAAGCTTGAAGCGATGATGCTTGTACTTGATAGGGATAAAATTTTCTTACTTAGTGGCACTGGGGATGTTGTAGAACCAGAAGATGGCAAGATAGCAGCTATCGGAAGCGGTGGCAACTACGCTCTCTCAGCGGCACGTGCCTTAGATAAATTTGCCGATATCGACGAAGAAGAGCTAGTCAAAGAGAGCCTTAAGATCGCTGGCGAAATTTGCATCTATACAAATACAAACATCAAAACTTATGTTTTAGAATAAGAGAAAAAATGAACTTAACACCAAGAGAAATTGTTAAATTTTTAGATGACTATGTGATCGGTCAAAAGGACGCCAAAAAGATCATAGCAATCGCACTTCGCAACAGATATCGCCGTATGAAGCTTGAAAAGAGCCTGCAAGATGACATCATGCCAAAAAATATCTTGATGATTGGCTCAACTGGCGTTGGTAAAACCGAGATCGCAAGGCGTCTTTCAAAGATGATGGGACTGCCTTTTATCAAGGTAGAAGCTAGCAAATACACTGAAGTTGGTTTTGTCGGTCGTGATGTTGAGAGCATGGTTAGAGACCTTGCTATGGCATCATACAACCTCGTAAAAAACGAGCAAAGCGAGAAAAATCAAGATAAGATAAATGCCTATATCGAAGAAAAGATCGTCTCAAAGCTATTGCCACCGCTTCCAAAGGGTGCTAGTGAAGAGAAGCAAGCAGAGTATGCAAAGAGCTATGAAAAAATGCTAAATAGGCTAAGAAACGGCGAGCTTGACGAGCTAAGCATCGAGATAGAAGTACAGCAAAACCCACTTGAGGCGGGCTCAAATGTGCCACCTGATATGGCGCAGATGCAAGAGAGCTTTATAAAGATAATTGGCATCGGCGGTAAAAACATCAAAAAAGAGATGAAGGTAAAAGACGCTAAAAAAGCCCTTCAAAGCGAAGCAAATGATAAAATTTTAGACATTGAGAGCATAAAAACAGAGGCAATAAAAAGAGCTGAAAACCAAGGCATCATCTTTATAGATGAGATAGATAAAGTGGCTGTTGGTTCGGGTAGCTCAAACAGGCAAGATCCTAGCAAAGAAGGCGTGCAAAGAGACTTGTTGCCGATAGTTGAGGGTTCAAATGTAAATACCAAATTTGGAAATTTAAAGACAGATCATATTTTATTTATCGCTGCTGGCGCCTTTCATATAAGCAAACCAAGCGATCTCATCCCTGAGCTTCAAGGCCGTTTTCCACTAAGAGTCGAGCTTGATAGCCTTGATGAGGACGCGCTTTATCAAATTTTAACTCAGCCAAAAAATTCGCTTTTAAAACAATACATTGCCCTACTCTCAACCGAAAATGTTGAACTAGAATTTGACGATGAAGCAATAAAAGAGATAGCCAGGATCGCCCACGCCGCAAATGAAAAGATGGAAGATATCGGTGCTAGACGCCTTCATACGGTGATCGAGCGCGTTATAGAAGATATTAGCTTTGAAGCTAGCGAAAAGAGTGGCGAGAAGATAAATGTGACAAAAGAGCTCGTAAAAGAGCGTCTAAAAGACGTGATCGAAGATCAAGATCTAGCGAGGTACATACTTTGAAATCAGGCTTTGTTAGCATCATAGGACGCACAAATGCTGGCAAAAGCTCGTTTTTAAATGCCTTGTTAAACGAAAAGATCGCCATTGTTTCGCACAAGCAAAACGCAACTCGCAGGAAGATAAATGGCATCGTGATGAACGGTGAAGATCAGATCATCTTCACCGACACGCCAGGGCTTCACGAGAGTAACAAGGCGATAAATCAACTGTTAATAAACCAAGCTATAAAATCGATGGGAGACTGCGATCTCATCGTATTTTTAGCGCCCATTCATGATGACACAGAGGACTATGAGAAATTTCTAGCACTAAATCCTGAAAAACCACATATTTTAGTTCTGACTAAAGTTGATGAAAGCTCAAACGCAAAAGTTTTAGAAAAGATCACTCAGTACCAAAAATTTCAAGATAAATTTGCAGCTCTGCTTACTTTTAGCACCAAGCAGCCTACCTATAAAAAGCCGCTTCTTGATGAAATTTGCAAGCTTTTGCCAGAGCATGAGTATTTTTACGATCCAGAATTTCTCACGCCGACAAATGAGAAGGAAATTTATAGAGAATTTATACTAGAAGCGATATATGAAAATTTAAGCGATGAGATCCCATATCTTAGCGATGCGATCATAAAAAGCGTCAAAGAAAAACCAGGTATTACTGAAATTTATGCAAGTATCATCACTGAGCGTGAAATTCACAAAAGTATGATCATCGGTAAGAATGGTGAAACGATAAAACGAATAGGAATTTTTGCAAGAAAGTTAATACAAAATTTAACCGGATCAAAGGTCTTTTTGAAACTCGATGTAATCGTTAAAAAAGGCTGGAGTAAAGAAGAAAAGAGCCTTAATAAAATAATTGGATGTTGATTTTTTATTTCAAAAATATTAAAATACGGCCCAATTAGAGCATTATGAGGTAAATTTTTATGTTAAAGCTTAGAAAGATTAACGATAATCCAATCGTTACTCTAGATCCTTATGAATATGAAGGTTTTAGATTTTCTAATAGCAATGTTGATACACTAAGTCTTTCAAAGAATATTCTAAAGCGAGACTTTTTTATATCTTATATCGAGTACAAAGATATAATAACAGCTACCATAAACATCTCAAGAACAATAGATGATGAGGATATTGAAAATAATATCTCGATCAAAATTTACGAAGAGCTCTCTCTTGATCCTGCGATTGACTATAAAATAGTTTATTTTGAAAGCAATGTTGAAAAAGAAGATAGAATTTTTAATGTTTTTATTGCTACAAATGAAACGATAAATAAAATTTTTAAAAATATTTCTAAAAGAGTACCTTTTATAGATTATGTCGTTGTAGAACCGCTTTTATATAGTGCTATATATAAAAAAGGCTTACTTCCTAGCACTCAGAGTGATTGTTTTTTGACATTTAGGGCCGATGAAGCATTTATAAGCATTTATGTAAATGGAGAATACCTTACATCAAGAGGTTTAAGATACACACTAAATTATCTAAAAGATAAATTTATAGAGCAAAGCGGCGAAAGAGTAAGCCTAGAAAGCTTTTTAGATATCCTAAAGACAAGAGGACTTTTAGATAGTAATGAAGAAGGCTTTAGCTACGATCTAAATACTGTTTTTGAGGACTATATATTTTACGTAAATGACACGATAAATGTTGTCAATAGAATCTATAGCATAAATATAAAAAATATCTATATTGACTGCGACTATGAAATAGAGCATTTAGAGAAATTTATAAATACAAAGCTTGGCACAAATGCTACGAAATTAAATACAAGCACTGTAATAAATTCTAAAAATTTAGCTATCAGCGAACGCCATAATATGATGGCTTTGTATGCAAATTTTTACAAAAAAGAGGCCTTTAATGCCGATTTTAACTTCTCAAATTTGCTTAGGCCTGATCCGTTTACAAGAAGAAAAAGCGGTAAATTTATACTGACATGTGCTGCTGCTTTTTGCCTAAGCATGTCCTATCCACTTTATAATTATATAGCTGGCAGTATTTTAGAGGCAGATTCGCAAAGACTAAGCGATGAGCTTGATGTGCTTAATGCACAAGCAGCACAAATAAGAAGTACTCTTGAAAGACTAGAAAAAGAGCAAAATGATATAAAAGGATTAACTGATAAAGAGGAAGAGAAGTTAAATTTTAGAAAAGGGTTGCTTCAAGAAATTGAAAACAAAAAAGATCATTACGTAATGAAAGGTTTAAATCTTTTTGAGATTGCCGATATGATAAACAACAATAGCATTTTTATAACAAATATTAAAAACAACGATAAAAATTTAACTGTAACGGTTGTTAGCGACAATGAAAAAAGGATTACGCAGCTAATAAAAGATATTAGCAAGATGCCTAAATATTCAGTAAATACAAAAAAAATTAAAGAAGATAGGCAAAACAACGAGTATGAAAGTAATATAAGTATAGAGATTAGACAATGAGACAAGATGTTTTAAGTAAAATAGATAAGTATTTTGATGCAAAAAAACAAAGTGAAACAAATATAATTTTTTTGGGTTCAGCTTTAATTATTATTTATATTGTTTATATGCTTTGCTTTGATCCGTCGCAAGATTTTTATGATGAAAGACTTAATACACATACTAAAATTAGCAATGATCTTTCAAGAACAAGAGATTATTTAAGATCGACTAGCTCACCTAGTGGGGATAAAAATTTTAAAATAAATGAAGAGACCAAAATACTTGAAACGCTTAAAGGCAAATATTCTAGTGTTTTAAAATTTAATGCCCATTTTGACTCAAAGCTAAAAGAACTATCGTTTTTATTATTTAACGATCAAAATTGGGCAAATTTCTTAGACAACATCGTATCTTTAGCAAAGCAAAATAATATAAAAATTTTAGAGTTAAAAAGCGATATAAAAGAGCCAAATTTCCAAAAAATTGAGCAAATTTTAAATATTGACTTGACATTTTTGGGAGGTTTTAAAGATATGCTTTCATATATAAATGGCCTTGAAGAATCAAAGCTAGTGGTTGATCTTCATAAAATGGATGTAAATTCTACCCAAAAAGAGCTTGGCGCTAAGATCTCAATATCTGTTTGGGGGATGAAATACTAATGAAAATAAAAATTTTATTGGCTTTTTTATTTTTAAATATTGCTTTTGCTAATCAGCTTCAAGATGAAATGGACTCTTATGATAAAATTTTTGAAAAAATAAAGGAAAAAAGAAGCGGTCTTAGCGATATTGAGCTTTCAAGTATAAAAAATCCTTTTAAGCAAGAACCTATCAAGACGGTAACAGATCAAAATTTATCAATTATCACTCAAGCTTCAAAAGGGCTTAGTTTAAAAGCAATTTTATTAAACAAAGCAAATATTGATTCCAAGTGGTATGCTGTTGGTGATATTGTTGATGGTTACAAAATAGCCAATATTACTAGAAATAGTGTTTTTTTAGTAAAAGGCGATGAAAAACAAGAGCTAATTTTAAAAAATGGAAGTAAAAATGTTGAGATTAAAATTAAATAAAATATTAATAATAGGTGCACTCATTTGCTTGAATATGAATTATGCTAGTGCTAATGAGAGTAGTTGTTTAAGCAAGAATTTTAATATGAAAATTTCAGATGATGTTGCGCTAGTAGATGTGTTAAATCAGCTTTCAGAGATGTGTAACTTTAGCATTGTTGCAAAGGATACTTATAGCAAGACAGAACTAAAAGATAAAGTTTTTGGTGTTAATATCAGAAATATGAGTCTTAGCGAAGTTTTTGACCTGCTTTTAAGTGAGAAAAATTTAAGCTACGAGTTTTCAAATAATGTATTAAAAATTTCATCTTTAAAAACTCAAATTTTTAAACTAGATTATATAACTTCTATTAGAGAAGGAACTGCTGTCACCCAAGCTTCAGTGGATGCTACTCCATCTGAAATTTCTAGTGGTTCAAGTAGTAGCGATAATTCCCAAGATGATAGTTCCCAAGGCTCAAGCAACCTTATAAAAACTACCGAAAGGTTTGATTTTTGGGAAAAACTAGATGCTGAGCTCAAAGCTATTTTAAATAATAGTAGCGAACATATCACAGCACCTGATCCTATCATAAATCAAAACGCAGGCCTTATCACTGTTACGGCCACTCCTTCTCAACTTAAGCGTGTCGAAAAATATATAGATGAAATGCAAAAAAGACTAAAAAAACAAGTAATTATTGATGTTTCTATTATTTCAGTTGAATTAAATAATGAATACAAGCAAGGCGTCGATTGGAGTAAATTTGAACTTGGATTTAATACATACATTGGCAATTCAAGAAACAATCCGAGTTCAAGTGCTACTTGGACAAATAAAGGCAATAGCCTAAGTGATGGATTTGGACGTACATTAAATATTGCAGCTAATTTAAATTTTAGCCTTGATGGAATGATAAATTTTCTTGAGACAAATGGAAAGACAAAGGTTATATCAAGCCCAAAAGTAACAACACTTAATAATCAGCAAGCTCTAATCTCAGTTGGTGATAACATAAACTACCGTGTTCAACAAAAAACCGATAATGGAAACAGCAATAGTGATAGGCTAACAACTACTTATAAACAATACTCTGTTTTTATAGGCATATTATTAAATTTATTACCAGAAGTTTCTGATAATAATAAAATCATGCTTCGAATCAATCCATCGCTTAGTAACTTTAAATACGCTGAAGACGACACAAGACAAAATGCGTTAAGAGAGATTGCTCCAGATACAGTACAAAAGAAGCTTTCAACTGTTGTTCAAGTTGATAGCGGTGATACTATTATTCTTGGTGGATTAATAGGCCAGACAAAGGGTAAAAATAATACTTCTGTACCTCTTCTTTCTGATATCCCACTTATAGGTGGTGTCTTTAAAAGTACAAGAGACAATATAAAAACAACAGAGCTTATCTTTGTCATCACTCCTCATGTAGTTGATTTTGACAAAAAAAAGCTACTTAATCAATCATTAAAAGACTTAGGTTTTTCTAAAACGATCTATGAATAACAAGAATATTTATACAGATATAAAAGATATCTTTATCAACGAAGACGAAGTAGCTGATTTTGTTAATCTAGATAACTCAATCACTTGTTACAATAAGATCGTCTCGGCTCTAAAAAAGCCATTAAAGCTTATACTTTTTTATGGCAAGCCTGGTAGTGGAAAGACCTTTTTGTTAAACAAGATAGCCTCTGATCTTCAAAAGGATAAAAAATTAATTTTTTTTCCACATCCTTTTTTTAGCGAGGCTACATTTATAGAAGCCCTTTGTGAGGATATATACGGAAATAAGCTTGATAATATAAATAATTTTGAAAGTTTTGTCGCACACTACTCAAAAGAATTTAAAAATAAAGATGAAATTTTACAAAACCAAATAGTTGTCATCCTGGATGAAGCACAACTTTATCCTACTGAATTGATCGAAAAAATAAGGCTAATGGCCGATACAAGATTATTTAAATTTCTATTTACTATTCATAAAACTGAAAATGAAGATGTGTTAGCAAAGGACTATTTTCAAACTAGAATTTGGGAGAGCATAGAGCTTGGAAGTGCAAACACAAATGAAATCATAGTTTATTTACAAAGAAAAATAGGACAAAAGGGCTACGATAAATACCTAAATTTTCAGAAAAAAGACTATGACAAAGCCTATGAGCTTTGTTGTGGAAATCTACGCACACTAAATAAAATTATGTATAAATTTTATGAAATTTGTGAATATTACGAACAAAATCAGCCATCAAAATTAAGTAGCGAGGACGCAAATATTAAAATTTTGACAATGTCTGCACTTGATACAGGAATAATTCATGCTTGAGTTACAAGAAATTCAAAGGCTAGAAAAGCTTTATGAAGAGTACGAAAAAAAGAATAAAAATAGCTTTTTAAAATTGTTATCACATAAAAAGCTAGGTCTTTTAATAATTACGATCTTGCTAATTGCTTTTATCTTTGGTGCTTTTTTATTTTTCTCAAATGCTAAAAACGAAAAAGAGACAACCAATACTCCAACTTTAGTTGAGAAAAATTTGACAATACAAACAGATATAAAAGAAAAAAACATAACCTTTACTGAAACTAATGTCAGCAAAAATATTTTAGAAGATGGCAAACAAAAAAGTGAGCAGGCAAAGGAGAGGTTTGAATCAGATAAGAAACAAGATGAGCTCGCTGAGAAAATAGCTAAAAAGCTAGAACAATCCATAAAGCTAAATGAAGATAATAAAGAGCAGGCACCAGATAAAAAACAAAGAAGTGGTGGCGGTTGGCTAAAGCTAAATTTACCAACTGAAAATGAAAATATACAAAATGAACAGCCTCTACCAAATGAAGAGATAATAGAATTAGAACCAAAGGCAAAGCCAAAAATTGATATTCAAATTTCAAGTGAAAACAATGAAATATCTATGCTAAAAGAAAATTTTAATAAAAGCAAAAATCCAGAAATCGCCCTTAAAATAGCAAGAAAATGCTATCAAGACAAAAGATATAGCGACACTATAAAATGGGCACTATCGGCAAATAATTTAGATAGTAGCATTGAGGAGTCTTGGATCATGTTTGCTAAAGCAAAATATATGCTAAAACAAAAAGATGACGCATTGCGCGCATTAGAAGAATATAATAAAAATAAAAATAGGCCAGAAATAAATGAGCTAATAAATAAGATAAAAAGTGATACCTTGTGAAATTTTTACTTATTATATTTTTATCTTTAAATGCCTTTGCGCTTGGAACGGCTGACATTAAAAGTTATTTTGAAAAGGCTGAATATCCTAAAATTTGTAATCAAAAAATACAAGATCTTTTAAAAGATTCACAAAATGAAGAATTTCTTAATATCTTTGGTATATCTTGCTTAAAAACAAATGATATAGATAGGCTCGCTCTTCCAGCAAGCAAACTATCAAAAACACAAAGTTCAAGAGAGAATGCAGCATATTTTGCTGATATATTGCTTAAAAAAAAGCTATTGCTTCATGCTATCTTGGATGGGGCTGATATAAGCTATATTAGGCTTCCAAAGAGCGATTACATTCTTTCATTTATATTTGATAAATTTGTCAAAAAAGAATACGTTGAGGAGCTTGGCGTATTTATTTTTGAAGAGCCAAATTCAGATACAAGATATGAGCTTAGTGCGATCGCTGGCTCAAATTTTGCAAAAATGATTTTAAAAATTTTTAAAAATGACGATCTTACTTCGCAGATTGAGTATAGATAAAGAGAAGAGATGAATAATTTAGAAAATTTAACGCTAAAGACATTAGAACAACTTAATAAACTAAATGATGAGCAAATTTTAAAGATTATAGAGATAAAAAAGATAAACGAAAAAAGTCTTTTGGCTATTTTGCTTGAAGAAAATATGCTAGAAGAAGAGATTTTTTTTGAAATTCTATCTGATATTTATAGAAGAGGACACACTGACATTGATGAAATTTCGACTAGTCTTCAGATAGATCAAAAGCGCTTTATTCAATATGTATGTGATAAATTTAAAATCACATTTTTTGATCTTGATGATATAGATATCGACTACCGTATAAGTGAAAAACTTAGCACCTCGCAGCTAAAATCATATAACGCCATCCCTGTAAAAGAAGATGAGATAAGCGTTTATGTTGCTTTTAAAAATCCTTTTGACGTGATTATTCAAGATAAAGTTCAAAATTTATTTAACAGAAAGCTATTAAAAGTAGCTTGCGCCGACCCAGCCCAGATAGAAAAATATATAAACAAAATAGCTCTTAATGAAAGCATTAAAGACGTTATTACAGAGATTAGAAAAGAGCTTTCAAGCTCTAGCAGCCAAGGGCAAAGCACAGAAAGCTCTGGAATTTTAAAGCTAATTGAGATAATTTTAAAAACATCTATTCAAAGCAGAGCGAGCGATATCCACATCGAGCCAACCGAGACAAACTGCATCGTAAGAAGCAGGATAGATGGCATGCTAAGCGAGACATTTATATTTGATAAAGATATCTATCCGCCGATGGTAAGCCGAATGAAGCTACTTTCAAACATGGATATCGCGGAGCGCCGCCGCCCACAAGATGGTAGATTTTCAGCTCAAATTTTAGATAAAGAGTACGATTTTCGTATCTCTACACTACCTATTTTAAACGGCGAAAGCATAGTTTTAAGAATTTTGGACAAATCAAAGGTTATCATAAACATTGAAGACCTCGGTATGCATCCAGATAACTTTGCTAAGTTTAAAAAAAGTATGAAAGCGCCTTATGGCATCATCCTTGTTACTGGTCCGACAGGATCAGGAAAAACGACTACACTTTATGGTGCATTAAATGATATAAAAAGTGTAAAAACTAAGATTATTACCGTTGAAGATCCGGTTGAGTATCAGCTAAATATGATCCAACAAGTACATGTAAATGAGAAGGCTGGGCTTACTTTTATCTCGGCTCTTCGCTCTATTTTAAGGCAAGATCCAGATATTATTATGATAGGTGAGATCAGAGATCAAGAGACACTTAGAATCGCGATTCAAGCGGCACTAACTGGCCACTTGGTTTTTTCTACACTTCATACAAATGACGCTATTAGCGCTTTGCCTCGTATGGTTGATATGGGCATTGAGCCATATTTAGTAAGTGGTGCACTAGTTTGCATAGAGGCTCAAAGGCTTGTAAGAAAGCTTTGTCCGTATTGCAAACAAAAAGTCACGCTATCTCAAAAAGCTCTTGATGAGATTAAGAAATTTCTCCCTGAAGATTATCAGTTTTATAAAAGCGTAGGTTGCCAGCACTGCTCACAAACCGGATATCTAGGGCGTGAAATGATAAGCGAGATATTGTCTATCAGCGATCATATAGCAAGTATCGTAGCAAATAACGCTTCAAAAGAAGAGCTTAAAAAGGCTGCCTATGACGAAGGCTTTATAGATATGTTCCATGATGGCGTTATACGCGCAGCAAATGGTGTAACAACAATCGAAGAAGTATATAGAGTTGCCAAGATATGAAATTTTACGAAATAGAATATATAAAAGATGGCAAACGCCAAAAGATGAGCCTAAAGGCTAATAGCAAAAATGATGTAAAAAATCGTGCAAATATTCAAGGCATGATAGTAAAGATCAAAGAAACTCAGGTCTCAAGTATCAATAATTATTTTTTGGACTTGCAAGAAAAATTTAACAAAATTTTCTCTTCTTCAAAAGTAAAAATTCCAGCTCTTGTTGCTACCATAAGGCAACTTAGCGTTATGACTAATGCTGGCATATCAATACATGATGGCATAAAAGAGACAGCAAATGCTACCGAGGATAAAAGGCTAAAAACAATATTTCAAACATTAGATGAAGACCTAAATCAAGGTGCAAGCTTAACTCAAAGTATAGAAAATTTTCAAGAAGAGCTAGGCGATGTCACTGTTGCCATGGTAAGGCTTGGAGAGAGCACTGGTAATATGGCTGACGCATTATCTAAGCTAGCTTCTATCTTGCAAGAAGTCTGGGATAACCAACAAAAATTTAAAAAAGCCATAAGGTATCCAATAACCGTAATATGCTCTATAATTTTGGCTTTTATTGTGCTCATGACATCAGTTGTCCCACAATTTCGAGAAATTTTTAGCCAGCTTAATGCCGATCTCCCACTTCCTACTAAAATTTTACTAAACATTGAATATATAATGAGCAATTACGGTATATACATAATAGTTGTTCTTGTCACATTTGTTTTTTTGCTAAAAAGGCAATATTCAAATGATGAAAATTTTAGGGATAAGGTCGATAAATATCTACTAAAAGTCTATCTTGTAGGCAAGATAATATTTTTTGCAAATATGAGTAGATTTAATCTAATCTTTACAGAGCTTGTTCGTGCGGGACTTCCTATCGCTGATGCGCTAGATACTGCCGTTGTAACTGTTTCAAATCAAGACATAAGAAATAAGCTAACTGCTGTAAAAGTACTGGTTGGCCGCGGCATAAGCTTAACCGAGGCCTTTAGGCAAACTGGACTTTATGAGGGTATGCTTATACAGATGATAGGTGCTGGCGAACAAAGTGGTAGCTTAGACGACATGACACAAAAAGTTACTGATTATTATAGAGTGAAATTTAATGATATTATTGATAATATTTCAAACTATATTGAGCCGATACTACTAATATTTATCGCAGCTATGGTGCTTTTGCTCGCCCTTGGTATATTTATGCCAATGTGGGATATGGCAAAAGCTGTTAAAAATTAAATCAACATTTAAAGGAGTAAAATGCCTATAGAAAGAGAATATGGCGTTGATGAGAACGCATTTTTAGTTTCAAAAACGGATACAAAAGGAAGAATCACTTATTGCAACGAGCCATTTTTAGAAATCGTAGGTGTAAAACAAGGCGATGTTTTGGGCAAACCGCACAACATCATAAGACACCCAGATATGCCAAGGGTTATTTTTAAGCTACTTTGGGAACGTATACAAAACAAAGAAGAAATGTTTGCTTTTATTAAAAATAAAACTCTTAATGGCGGATACTACTGGGTATTTGGAAATATCACCGCCTCTTTAGATCAACAAGATAATGTAGTTGGATATTATTCTGTTAGACGTAAACCAAATGCAAAAGCAATAGAGATCATAAAACCGCTTTATGCAAAACTACTTGAGCTAGAGCGTGATGGCGGTATCGAGGCATCTAAAAAGTATCTGTTAAATTTCCTTGAGGAAAAATCAACAAGCTATGATGAATTTATAAATAACTTGCAAAGGTTCTAGATATGTTTAAGAAAAAATCGAATGCAATAAATGAGATTTTAAGTGTTGTCAAATCGGCAAGCAATGGCATACTAGAGCCTCGCATTGTAAATGTTGGAGAAAAGGACGAGATGTATGAAGTCGCCCTTGGCATAAATGATCTATTAGATCAAGTTGAGGCGCTTCAACGTGAAATTTCAACCTCAGTCCAAGCTGCACAAAACTCGAAAACATATAGAAATATATTTGTAGAAGGGTTTAGAGGTGCATTTAAAAGAAATGCTATATCTATGAGCAAGGGTGTCACAGGTATAAAAGACGGCCAAAAAAGCAAGGTTAGAGGTCTTCTATCAAGCGAGCTTGACAAACTTGGAAACGGTATAAGTGGTATAAATTATGTAAGAGATGATCTAAATGAAAGTATCAAAAACCTAAGCCAAACAGCAACAGATGCTAGACAAACTGCACAAATAGCAAGAGAAAATATGTCAAACATCGTCGAGCTTAGTCAAAATATGGGAGAGCTTGATGGTCTAGTACAAAGCTGCTCAAATGCTACTGGCATGCTAAGCGCTAGGGCTTCTGAAATAAGCTCTGTTTTAAATTTAATAAAAGATATTGCCGATCAGACAAATCTGCTTGCTCTTAATGCCGCCATTGAAGCTGCTCGTGCAGGAGAGCACGGACGTGGTTTTGCGGTAGTTGCTGATGAGGTAAGAAAGCTAGCTGAAAACACACAAAAAGCCGCAAGCGACATAGAAGTCAATATAAAAACACTTCAGCAAGAGGTAAATGATATCGATGAAAATTCTAAAAAAATTGATGAAATTTCTAAACTAACAACACAAAATGTAGAAAATTTCAAAAAGGTATTGAGCGAGTTTAATGCGAACGCACAAAATACTGCTCAAACATCAAAATATGTCGAAAATAAAACCTTTGCCATAATTGCAAAAATTTCGCAAATTGCCTACAAAACTAAAGTGTACTCTGATCTTATAAACGAACAAGGATATAGTGAAGAAATACGTGATTTAGCGCAAAGCCTGCTAGATTGGTACGAGAACGAGAGTATAAGCGAACACAACCAAAATAAAAATTTTGATAAGTCAAAAGAGCTTACAGCGTCGCTAAATAATGAAATCAAACCCTTGCTCGAGAAGTCAGCCTCTGGCTACAACGAACAAAATTTAAATTATTTTGTTGATAAGTCTAAAAAAATAGAAGATCTAAGCGAGCAAATTTTTACTTCATATAACGAAATTTTTAAAGATAAAAACTAAAGTGTTAAATTATCTTTGATGTTTTTTGGGGTGGTCAAAAAATAACGCTTTTGCACTACCCTCTTTTAACTCACTAAATTTACATCCAAACTCAACGCAAAATATTCCAGAAGTTGGGATATTGTCTATTGATGAATCGCTTAAATACTCGCAAATTTCGGTAATGCTCGGGTTATGTGTAATGATAAAAATCTCATCCAAACTCTCATCTATATTTTTGACAAATTTTAAAAGATCTTCAAAGCTTATATTATAAAGCTCATCTATAAGATCGATCTCTTCTTTAAATTTTAAAGTTTTGGCGATAATCTTTGCTGTTTGTTCGCATCTTTTGGCACTACTAGAAAATATAGCCCCTGGCATCACATCATACATTTTTAGCCTATTTGCCATAAATTTAGCGTCTTCTTTGCCTTTTTGACTAAGCTCTCTTAAGGCATCTTTAGCTCCATCCTTATTCTCATCAACCGCTTTTGAATGTCTTATGAAATAAATTTTACTCACTATCTCTCCTTTGAGAAATTCTTTATCAAGCAAAGCTCTTCTTTGCTAAATCCAGCTTTTAAGCGATCTTGCTCATTGATCTCTCTAACATTTTTAAATGAATTTGGATACAAACTTAAGATAATGTCAAAGTAGCTATTTTCGTCAATACCCTCTTTTTTGCAGGCAAACTTAAACCACTTATCACCCTTATAAACATGAGAGATTTCTTCTTTTAAGATGACTTTCAGGCACTCAATGAGCTCTTCGTTTCCGCCCTCACCTTCAAGCCTTTTTATAATATGAGCGTTTGCATCAAGTCCATTTGCTTCCATATATCTTGGCAGTAGCGCCATACGGCTAGTTAGACTACTTGAAGTCTTTTGAAGTGCGATAAAAAGCCCATCATGCACACTTAGCTCGCCGTATCTACCGCCATGCTTTAAGAGCAAATTTTTTATCATACAAAAGTGCCTGATCTCATCTTCAGCCACTTCTAGCCAGTCTTCATAAAATTTTCTTGGCAAATTTCTAAATCTATAACAAGCATCAAGCGCGATGTCAATAGCACTAAATTCAATATGAGCTACCGAATGGATAAAATTTAAATTTTTATCTTTTGGCTTTACTTTTTTGTTTAGCTCTTTCATGCTAACCACTTCACAAAATCTTGCATAGCTAGGCGTTATTAGCTCGTTTGGTTTAGAGCTTTCACAAAAATTTATATTAAAATCTCGTTTAAATTTCTCATAAAATAGCTCAAATTTTAAAAATTTAAGCCCGATCTCACCTTCATTTAAAATTTCCCAAATTTCATCAAAAAAATTCATATTTTCTCTTTATTTAAATCTGCATTTACAAGTGTAAATTTATATAAATAATGCTTAAAATTTGAGCCTAGTATTTGTTTTAAAAGGTTTTTAGTAAAAATTTCTGATTTATTTTGCTTTGCCATATCCAGCAAATCTATTTGCTGCCAAGCAACTTGAATTTGAACACCTTACAAGGTAGCTATTTATCTCTTGATTTCCTTTTAGATGCACATTTTTTTGTTTTAGATTCATATAGCTATGAATTATCTTTCCGCCAGAATTATGTATAAATTTTACTGTCTCATCGCCAAGAACAGCCGTAACTATACCAACATGAGTGATATTTTTCTTATCTTTATTTTTCTGAACACCCTTGCCAAGGGTATTTGAGAAAAATACAAGATCGCCTATTTTTGGATTTTTATGAGTAATTAAATTCTTACTTTCATAAAAGTTATAGATCGCTTTTGACTTTCTACCGCCATTATCGTAGTAGCGATTTATTATCTTTTCATCAAAATACATATTTTGATACTTTGCATTTACGATAGAAACAAATCCTGAACAATCGCCGCCCGCTCTTGTATTTAGGTATTTTTTAAAAAAAGAACCAAATTTTTTATCTTCTCTATCGTTGTCTTCATCTATGATTTCACCAATCATTTGCTCACTAAAATCAACACTTGAAGTTACGGTTTGATTTGTTTCATTTTGCGGAGTTGTCGGTCGATTAGAGGTAAAAGAACAACCTGTAAAAAATATAATGCTAAGAATAAAAAAGATTTTTTTATTTATTGAATTTGACATATTTTATATCCAAAATTTTAGTGTTTGCAATTTTAACTCTTAAACGTAAATGAACCGGAAATAGTGCTTTGCTTTCTTTATTCTAAGTTAAAAAGCAATATAATATCGGTAAAAAACATATTTTCTTAAGGCAAAAAACAATGATGCACTATTTAAAGATAAAAGGAAATGCCAAATTAAGTGGCGAAGTAAAAATAAGCGGTGCTAAAAATGCTGCTCTACCGATCATCGCCCTAACCTTACTTGCAAAAAAAAGTGTAAATTTAACAAATATCCCAAATGTCGCTGATATAAAAACACTTTGCCAACTGCTAACTAATCTAGGAGCAAAGTGCGAATTTAAAGACGAAAACTCGCTAAGTATCAACACTAGCAGTGTAAATTCGACAACGGCAAACTACGACATTGTTAGAAAGATGCGCGCTTCTATCTTGACGCTTGGTCCGCTTCTAGCGCGCTTTGGACACTGCGAAGTGAGCCTACCTGGAGGATGTGCGATCGGACAAAGACCTATCGACCTACATCTAAGCGCACTTGAGAAAATGGGCGCAAATATCGAGATAAAGCAAGGCTATGTCGTCGCAACCGCACCAAATGGTTTAAAAGGTGCAAAGATCGTTTTTGACAAGATCACTGTAACTGGCAGCGAAAACATCATTATGGCGGCAGCTCTAGCACACGGCACGACAGAGCTTTTTAACGTCGCACTTGAACCTGAAGTGGTGCAAATTTGTGAAATTTTAGCAAAAAGTGGCGTTAAAATAGAAGGCATCGGCACAAGTGAACTAAAGATCACTGGAAGTGGCCAAAAATTACTTGAAATTTGCGATATTGAAGTCATCCCTGATAGGATTGAAGCCGGCACATACCTTTGTGCTGGAGCTATAACAAATAGCAAAATTTCAGTCACAAAGGCAAATGCAGCCCATATGACAGCTATTTTAAATAAATTTGAAGAGATGGGCTTTGGTATCGAAGTAGACGGCGATAAGATCACGATATTGCCAGCTAAAGAGATAAAACCAGTAGAGATAAGAACAACTGAATATCCTGGCTTTCCTACGGACATGCAAGCTCAGTTTATGGCACTTTGCCTTGCGGCAAACGGTGTTAGCACAATAGATGAGAGGCTTTTTGAAAACCGCTTTATGCACGTTAGTGAACTAGCTAGAATGGGCGCTGATATCCGCCTAAATGGACATATCGCAAGCGTTTACGCCCCTGCAAATTTAAATGCAGCAGACGTGATGGCGACTGACCTTAGAGCTAGCTCAGCCCTAATACTAGCCGCTCTCATCGCAAATGGCGAGAGCTTGGTGCATAGAATTTACCACCTTGATAGAGGCTATGAGAGGCTTGAGGAGAAATTTAAAAGCCTTGGAGCAAAAATCGTTAGGCTTGAGGAGTAAAAATGCTAGTAAATGAGGCACTTGGGGCTTTAAAAGCTAAATTTAAACCAAAAAATGAGAGTGAAATTTTACCTCTTAGTGATGCTCTTGGTAAAACATTAGCAAATGATGTGATGGCCGTCAAAGATCTGCCTTGCTTTGACAACTCAGCACTTGATGGATTTGCAGTCAAATTTGATGAAAAAGATGAGCCTTATAAGATCATCGCAAGCGCCTTTGCAGGCGACAAAGAGCAGCTAAGCATCGGCAAAAACGAGTGCGTGAAGATAATGACAGGTGCTAAGATGCCAAAGGGTGCTGACACGGTCATGAGGTTTGAAGACTGCATCGTTGAGGGCGAGTTTGTAAAAGCGCCAGAGAAGCTTAAAAAAGGTGATGCCTACCGCTTTAAAGGCGAAGAGGCAAAAATAGGCGAAATTCTCCTAAAAAGTGGCGAAATTTTAAATACAAGAAGCGTGATGATGTTAGCGGCTCAGGGCATAAGCTTTATAGATGTAAAAAAGCAGCCAAGCATTGCAGTTTACTCAAGCGGAAACGAGATCATCGAGCCTTGGCAAAGAGCGAGCGAAGATGAAATTTACAACGCAAATGCCTTTGGCATCACCGCACTTTTAAGCTCCATAGGTCAAAAAAGCTCATATCTTGGCATTATAAAAGATGAGTTAAGCGCCGTAAAAAAGGCATTTTTAAACGCTGCAAACTACGACATTGTTATCTGCTCTGGCGGAGCAAGCGCTGGCGAGGCCGACTTTATGAAAATAGCTCTAAGTGAGCTTGGATACAGCGAAATTTTCTCACATCTTGACATAAGGCCTGGCAGACCTTGCAAGGCTTATGAAAAAGATGGCAAGCTTGTCTTTGTGCTCCCTGGAAATCCAATGGCAGCATATCTATGCCTAATGATGCTTGTTTTACCACTTTTAAAAGACGAATGTTTTGTGACGCAAAAAGCAGTAAATGGTGAAAATTTAAAGGTAAAATCTGGCAGAGCAAATGCGGTTTTTGGCAATGTAACTGATGGTAAATTTATAGCAACTGACGGTGGAAAATATGGCTCAGGCATGATAAAACATATATTAAAGAGTGATTTTGTGTTGATAACTAGCCCAGATCAAAGTGAAATTTTAAAAAATGATGAAATTTCACTAATAAAACTTCCATAGTCCTTGACAAATGAAAAACAATCTGATAAAATGCGGACTTCATTTTGATTGCGGGAATAGCTCAGGGGTAGAGCACAACCTTGCCAAGGTTGGGGTCGCGAGTTCGAATCTCGTTTCCCGCTCCATCTTTTTTATACTCATTTTTTTATTTTCCACAAAACTTTTTGCAAATGAAGTCAGCATATATCCGATGTATTGTGTCGTAAATGATCAAATTTCACTTAGTACTTTTGGCTTTGAAGGCGAAGATAATGAAATTTTAAATTTAGAGGGTAAAAAAGCTGCCAAGATAGATAGCAAAAAGCTCTATGAAATTCTAACAGCAAATTTTAAAACATATAATGACAAAAGCGGTGGTAGCGTAGCTTTTGTGAAAAACTGCTCTATTATGGATGAAATTCAGATGCAGTTTCTAAGAGAGATCAGCAACGAGTATCCAGGCATCAGCGTGAGCGATCTTAGCATCAGCCCGCAAAACAAACTACCTTCAAATTTTAAGGATCTAGTCTTTAAAAATATCTTCTTAAACGATCAAAATAGCCAAAAAGGTGTCTTTAGAGCCTCATTTGAGGATGTTGATCTAAGCCTAAAGAGCCTTTACTTTAAATTTAACTTTAATGCCAAAATGCCAGTTTTTATCGCCATAAATTCAATGAATACAAACCACATTTTAAGCCTACTTGACTACCAACCAACGATGATCGAGTTTAGCAAATGGCCACGTGATGCACTCTTTGGACTTAGCGCCTCAACGCTTGTCACAAAAGTGCAGATAAGAAGCGGTGAAATTTTAACCAAACGCCAGTTTAACGCCATAAGCTTAGTTAAAAAAGGGCAAATACTAAATGCAGTTTTGAGCGAAGGTGGCGTCAAGATAATCGCTGAAGTAAAGGCGCTTGAAGATGGAAATTTAGGCGATACGATAAAGATAAGAACAAAAGAAAATAAAATTTTACAAGCCACAGTTTCAGGCAAAGATGAGGCAGTTATAAGATGAAAAAGGTAGTTTTTGCAGCCACTGGAGCAAGTGGGGCTGGGCTTTTTCTAAAACTAATAAATGCCGCAAAAGATAGCTGCGAGGCGCATGTCATAGTTAGTAAAAATGCCATGAAAGTCTTGGAGGCTGAGGAAAAATTGAAGTTAAATTTAGATGGTCTTGGCGTGAAAATTTATGATGATCAAGATCTTGGTGCAGGCCCTGCTTCTGGCTCGTTTGGCACGGAGGCGATGATAATAGCGCCCTGCTCTACCAACACCCTAGCAAAAGTTGCAAACGGCATAAGTGACACGCTCATCACAAGGGCTGCAAGTGTCGCACTAAAAGAGAGACAAGGGCTGGTTTTAGGCGTTAGAGAGATGCCATTTTCTGCCATCGCGCTTTCTCAGATGCAGCTTCTCTCATCTCTTGGAGCTATCATCGCTCCACCAGTTTTGGGCTACTACGCAGAGATAAAGAGCCTAGAAGATATGGAAAATTTTATCATTGGCAAGTGGCTTGATGCCTTAAAAATCGAAAATAATCTTTACAAAAGGTGGCAAATTTGAAAAAATCCTGCATCTATCCAGGGACCTTTGATCCGATCACAAACGGCCATTTAGACGTTATCATAAGGGCTACAAAAATCTTTGATAAAGTGATCGTCGCAGTTGCAAAAAGTGATAGCAAACAGCCTATGTTTGCACATGAAAAACGTATAGAGATGGCAAAAGAGGCAGTTAGTGGGCTAGGTAATGTAAGCGTGCTAGGCTTTGATAACTTGCTTGTTGATTTTGCAAAATCATACGGCATAAACACCGTCATTAGGGGCCTTCGCGCGGTTAGTGACTTTGAATACGAGTTACAAATCGGCTACGCAAACGCTGCACTCTGGAACGAATTTGAGACGGTTTATCTTATGCCAAGCTTAAATAACGCCTTCATCTCAAGCTCGATCGTCCGCTCAGTCTTACGCCATGATGGCGACGTGAGCAACCTAGTGCCAGCAAAAATTCTAAAAAATTTAAAGGCGTAAAATGTATGTTTTGTTTGAAGGCATTGACGGCGTTGGTAAGAGTACGCAAATAGAAATTTTAGCCTCTAAATTTAGTGATGCCATCGTCACAAAAGAGCCTGGTGGTACGCAGCTAGGTGAAAATCTGCGAGAAATTTTGCTTAGTTCAAACATAAAAATAGGCAAAAGAGCTGAAATTTTACTCTTTTTAGCTGATAGAGCTGAGCATTTTGAAAAGCTAGTCGCTCCAAATTTAGGTAGGCTTATTTTAAGCGACAGAGGCTTTATCTCCGGCATTGCCTACGCTTTGGCAAATGATGAAAACTTAGATGAAAACGTGCTTTTAGAGCTTAATAAATTTGCACTAAATGATAAATTTGCAGATAAAATAGTCTTTTTTGAAGCAAGTCCTGAGCTTATAAGCTCCCGACTAAAAAGCAGAGGCACAAGCGACAAGATTGAGGCTCGTGGACTAGAGTATCTTTTAAAAGTGCAAAGCCTGATGAAGCAAATTCTTATCAAAAACGGCTTTGAAACGCTTTTTGTAGACGCATCTAAAAGCATAGAGCTAATTTCAAAAGAGATAGAAAATTTTATAAATTTTAAGTAAAATCACAAAAAAATAAAAAGGACAATGCGATGATAACGGCACTTCGTGGCATGAAAGATATGCTTCCGGCTCGTGCAAAACTTTACGCACAGATAATCAAAACCTGCGAGGAAGTCGCAAAAAACTACGGATATGAGCAAATTTTGACCCCGCACCTCGAGGAGACGGCGCTTTTTAAAAGAAGTGTCGGCGAGAGTAGCGACATCGTGGGTAAAGAGATGTATCAGTTTGAAGACAAAGGTGGCAACGACGTTTGCTTGCGTCCTGAGGGCACAGCTGGCGTGGTTAGAGCGTTTATCGAGGCAAAACTTGACAGGGCAAATGTGACAAAACGCTGCTTTTATTACGGCTCGATGTTTCGCTACGAGCGCCCACAAAAAGGCCGTTTAAGAGAGTTTCACCAGTTTGGCTGCGAGTGCTTTGGCGAAGGCAGTGTTTACGAGGATACGAGCATTATCTTGATGGTGAGCGAAATTTTTAACAGACTAAACATAAAAACAACCCTAAAGATCAACTCCCTTGGTGACGAGAGCTCGATGAAGTCTTACAAGGAAAAGCTTGTTAAATTTCTAGATGAAAACGACGATAAAATTTGCGAGGACTGCAAAAGACGCAAGCTTTTAAATCCTATCCGCGTGCTTGACTGCAAGATTGAGAGCTGCCAAGAAATTTATAAAAATGCTCCAGTTATCACTGATAGCTTAAGCGATGAGGCGCAAGCTGACTTTGTAAAGCTGCAAGAAATTTTAACGGCAAATGGCGTTAAATTTGAGATAGATACAAAGCTCGTTCGTGGGCTAGACTACTACTGCAAGACGGCGTTTGAGTTTATCAGCAATGAGATCGGCTCACAAAGTGCAGTCGCAGGCGGAGGCAGATACGACAGGCTTGTTGGGTATCTTGGCGGTAAAGCAAGTTATGGCGTTGGCTTTGCGATGGGTGTTGAGAGGATAATGGAAATTTTAGGTGAGGCCCAGGATGAGCGAGCTGGGATTTATCTTTGCGCGCTTGATGCACCAAATTTAGACTTTGTCTATGCGCTTGGTACAAAACTTCGCAAAAAATATCAGGTTGAAATTTCTTATGAAGCCAAAAAACTTCAAAAACATCTACAAAATGCCGACAATAAAAATGTAAAAATTTTCCTTTGTGTAGGCGAAAATGAGATGAAAGAGAATAAAATTTGGTATAAAAATTTAGAGAGCAAAGATGAAAAAACGATAAATTTAGATGAGCTTGAAAAGGAGCTGGGATGAATGATTTTGGACTTAGCATTTGGGGCAATTCAAATTTTGTTATAGAAGATGGCAAAGTCTGTATAAATGCAGCCAGTAAACCAGCGATCATTGACATTGTAAAAGAGATAAGAGACGATGGATATAGAGGACCACTACTGCTTCGCTTTCCACACCTTATCCAAAAGCAGATCGAGCAGATCCACGCAAGCTTTGCAAAGGCAAAGAAAGAATTTGCCTACAAAGGCAGCTTTAATGCCGTATTTCCACTTAAAGTCAATCAATATCCTGGCTTTGTAAAAAACCTAGTTCGCCTTGGCAAGCCCTACAACTACGGCCTCGAGGCTGGTAGCAAGGCTGAGCTACTTTTAACTATGGCTTACAATAACGAAAAAGCTCCCATAACCGTAAATGGCTTTAAAGATAAAGAGATGATAAATATAGGCTTTATCGCCGCTGAAATGGGGCACAACATCACGCTAACGATCGAGGGCTTAAATGAGCTTGAAGCGATAATTGCCATCGCAAAAGAGCGCTTTAAACCAAAACCAAAGATCGGACTTAGAGTAAGACTGCACTCGACAGGATCGGGGCTCTGGGCAAAGAGTGGTGGCATACACTCTAAATTTGGCCTAACATCAACCGAACTGATAGAAGCTGTAAAGATGCTAAAAAAGGCAAATTTACTCGAAAATTTCACGATGATACACTTTCATATCGGCTCTCAAATAAGCGAGATACATCCGCTCAAAAAGGCTCTCATCGAGGCTGGTAACATATACGCTGAGCTTAGAAAAATGGGTGCAACAAATTTAAAAGCTATAAATTTAGGCGGCGGTCTAGCGATTGAATACTCGCAGTTTAAAGAGGAGAGCAGTAGAAACTATACGCTAAACGAATACGCAAACGACGTTGTTTATATGCTTAAAACCATAAGCGAGCAAAAAAAGGAGATCGAGCCAGATATTTTCATAGAGTCAGGTCGCTACATCGCCGCTTCTCACGCGCTTTTGGTCGCTCCCGTGCTTGAGCTATTTTCTCAAGAGTACACCGAAGAGAAACTAAATTTAAAGAAAAATAATCCAAATTTGATAACCGAGCTAGTCGATCTTTATAGATCAATCAAGCCATCAAACGCCCTAGAATACCTGCACGACGCCATACACCACACAGAGAGCGTGCTAACACTTTTTGACCTTGGATATGTTGATCTGCAAGATAGATCAAACGCAGAGGTGCTTTTAAGGCTCATTAGCAAAAAGGCTGTCGTGATGCTTGGCAACAAGAGCAACTCAAGCGATCTGGCCAAAATTCAAAAAGAAGTGCAAGAGAGATACTTGCTAAATTTCTCTATTTTTCAAAGCTTGCCAGACTTTTGGGGGCTAAAGCAAAATTTCCCTGTCATGCCACTTGACAGACTCGATGAGCGACCTACTTTGCCAGCTTCGATCTGGGATATCACCTGCGATAGTGACGGCGAGATCAGCTACGATGATGAGAAAAACCCTCTACTTTTACACGACGTGGACGTGGAGAAGGAGGATTATTTCTTGGGATTTTTCCTAGTTGGTGCATATCAAGAGGTGATCGGCATGAAGCACAACCTCTTTACTCACCCAACGGAAGCTACAATAGAGCTTACAAACGATGGCTACAAGATCGTAAATTTACTAGAAAGCCAATCAATCCTTGATATTATGGAAGATATGGACTACGATATCTACGAGATCCAAGACACTCTAAATGAGCGCTTAGAGAAATCAACTCTGATAAACGAAACACAAAAGAAGCAAATTTTAGGCGAACTTTATCTATTTTTAAATGATAATAGCTACTTAAAAACGATTAACTAAAAAGGACGAAAAATGCAACTAGCAAACAGAATGCAAACATTAAGTGAATCAATCACAATCGCGATCAGCACAAAGGCCAAAGAGATGAAGGCTGCTGGCATCGACGTGATCTCGCTTTCAGCTGGTGAGCCTGACTTTATGACTCCAAAAAAGATAAGAGAAGCTGTAAAAAACGCACTTGATAACGATAGCAAAAGTGGTAAATACACGCCAGTGCCAGGTCTTCCTGAAGTGATAGAGGCCATTAGAGTAAAGCTAAAAAGAGATAACGGACTTGACTACAAGGCAAATCAAATCGTCACAAACATCGGCGCAAAACACTCACTTTTTAACGTTTTCCAAGCGCTTATCAACCCAGGCGACGAGGTCATCATCCCCTCTCCATACTGGGTGAGCTACCCTGAGATCGTTAAATTTTGTGGCGGTGTGCCTGTCTTTATCGAAGCAAACGAGAGCACAAATTTTAAGATCACAGCCGAGCAGCTAAAAAAAGCGATCACGCCAAAGACAAAGGTATTTTCGCTAAATCACCCGACAAATCCAACAGGTGCAGTCTATACAAAAGAGGAGATTGCTGCATTTGGCGAGGTTTTAAAGGGCACTGACATCATCATCACAAGCGATGAAATTTATGAAAAAGTGATCTACGGCAAAGAATTTCACGCCGTAGCCTCAGTGAGCGAGGATCTTTTCAAAAGAACGGTCACGATAAATGGCCTAAGCAAGTGTGGCGCGATGCCTGGCTGGAGATTTGGCTACATAGCAAGCTCGATGGACTGGCTAATAGCTGGTATCAAAAAGCTTCAAAGCCAAAGCACAAGCAACATCAGCTCGATCGTGCAAATAGGCGCTATCCCGTCGCTTCTTGGCGAAACTGACGAAGATATCGAAAACATGAGAAAAGAGTATGAAAAAAGACGCGACGTGGCAGTTGAGATGATAAATGCTATCCCTGGGCTAAGCGTAGTTAAGCCTGATGGCGCGTTTTATCTATTTGTAAAATGTAAAGAGGTAGATGGCGACTCACTTAGGTTTTGCAAAAAGATGCTTGAAGAGGTAAATGTAGCGACCGTGCCAGGTGTGGGCTTTGGTATGGATGGATATTTTAGAATTTCTTTTGCGACAGACATCGAGAGCATAAAAAAAGCGATCGAGAGGATCGCAAATTTTGTAAAAAGCTACAAAATTTAATGATCAAATTTAGAGTAAATGGCAAAAACTTCGAGCTTGAAAACGATATAAATGTTTATGATTTTTTAGCTCAAAATGGCTATGAGCTTAAATTTATAGCCCTTGAGCGAGACGGAGAAATTTTGCCAAAAAAGCTTTGGCGTGAGCGCTTCATGAGCGAGGGCAAAGCTTATGAGATCGTCACTTTAGTTGGCGGTGGATGAGGAGAAAATGATAGAGATAGTTTTAAACGGCGCGAAATTTAAGGTGCCAGTAAAAAGCCTTAGCGAGCTAAAAGAGCTTGCGCTTGGCGATAAAGAGAGTGAAATTTATAAATTTTTAGAGAAATTTAACGCGACAAAGCCTGACATTTTTATCGTTGATGGCTTTGCTATAAAAGAAGATAGCGAGCTAAAAGATAGCTCAAATGTCGTATTTATAAGGCGTGGCGTGATGCCTGAGCGTGAAGTTTTACGCTCAATGATCGCTTCACGAAACAGTCCTGAGTTAAATTTGGCCCTAAGCAAAGCAGTTATCGGCGTGGCTGGACTTGGCGGCCTTGGCTCAAATATCGCGCTAAGCCTTGCAAGAGTTGGCGTAAAAAAGCTAGTGCTTGCTGACTTTGACGTCGTTGAGCCAAGCAATCTAAACCGTCAGCAGTATTTTGTCCGCCACATCGGTATGAAAAAGACCCAAGCGCTTAAAGAGCTGATAAATGACGTAAATCCCTTTGTCGAGGTCGAGACTCACGATACATTTTTGGACGAAAAAAACGTGGCTAACGTCTTTGGCGAGTGCGAAATTTTATGCGAAGCCTTTGACAA
This sequence comes from Campylobacter concisus, assembly GCF_001298465.1. Classification (NCBI taxonomy): domain Bacteria; kingdom Pseudomonadati; phylum Campylobacterota; class Epsilonproteobacteria; order Campylobacterales; family Campylobacteraceae; genus Campylobacter; species Campylobacter concisus. The sequence continues at coordinate 900,212 of NZ_CP012541.1, read as the reverse complement.
CGTCGCTGGTAAGGCGATGATACTAAACGAAGCTGGTGCTAGTCTAAAAGATAAAAAGATCATCGGTGCCTCTGGTATGGCTGGACACTTTAGCTCAAATCTCATAAAAACCATAAAATTTGCCAAAAATGTCTATCTTTGTGGCGACCTCACAAATGAAGCAAAGATCGGTCAAGGGCTCATGGCACCGCGTGTTGCAGTCTGCGCAAACCACGAGGCAAATTTAGCCATTAGGCTACTTATGGGCTTGGAGGCGTAAGTTGCAAAATAATAGCTTGATCCTTGGCGGCAAGGAGTTTCAAAGCCGCTTCATCCTTGGCTCTGGCAAGTACTCGCACGAGCTCATCGACTCAGCCATAAACGAGGCTGGAGCGCAGATCCTAACCCTTGCTCTTAGGCGCATAAACGAGAGCAAAGAGCGAAATATACTCGACTTTATCCCAAAAGGTGTGACGCTTTTGCCAAACACAAGTGGTGCTAGAAACGCTAAAGAGGCTGTTCGTATCGCCCAGCTCGCACGTGAGCTTGGGTGTGGAGAGCTTGTTAAGATAGAGATCATCACTGACTCTAAATTTCTCTTTCCAGACAACGCTGAGACGATAAAAGCCTGCGAAGCCTTGGCAAATGACGGCTTTGTGCCGATGCCTTATATGTTTCCGGATCTAAACGCTGCAAGAGCGATGCTAAGTGTAGGAGCAAGCTGTATAATGCCTCTAGCTGCGCCCATTGGCTCAAATCAGGGGCTAGTTTTTAAAGATATTATTGAAATTTTGATAAATGAGCTTGATACGCAGATCATAGTTGATGCTGGCATAGGCAGGCCTTCACAAGCGTGCGAAGCGATGGAGATGGGAGCAGCTGCTATCATGGCAAACACAGCCATCGCCTCATCTAAAAATATCCCACTCATGGCAAGAGCCTTCAAAGAGGCTATCATCGCTGGTCGCAACGCCTACCTAGCAGGCCTTGGTGCAAAGAGCAAAAGCGCAAATGCCTCATCACCGCTCACTGGATTTTTAGACTGATGAAATTTACTAAAACCGATCACATGCAGCTACTACCTCACATGGAGGATGTTGGCAACGACATTATGGATGAGATTTTAAAAGAGCGCGAGAGCTACAAGCCTGCAATTTACAGCGAAGCTGACGTCAAAGCAGCTCTTAATGCAAAGCACTGCTCGCTTGAAAACCTAAAAGCCCTACTCTCGCCTGCTGCAGCACCATTTTTAGAGCAAATAGCCCAGCTAGCCCAAGCAAAAACAAGGGCAAATTTTGGCTCAAATATCACACTTTTTACCCCACTTTACATAGCAAACTATTGCGATAATCTCTGCGTTTATTGCGGTTTTAATGCTAAAAATAATATAAAAAGAGCAAAGCTAAGCGACGAGGAGATCACAAGAGAGCTAAGAGAAATTTCAAAAAGCGGCTTGGAGGAAATTTTGATCCTAACAGGCGAGAGCGAGACCAACTCAAGTGTAGCCTATATCGCAAACGCCTGTGCTTTGGCAAAGAAATTTTTTAAAGTCGTTGGGGTTGAAATTTATCCACTAAATTCAGACGACTACGCCCTGCTTCACAAAAGTGGCGCAGACTACGTGACTGTCTTTCAAGAGACCTACAATCCCACAAAATACGAGAAAATCCACCTTGGTGGCAACAAAAGAATCTTCCCATACCGCTTAAATGCGCAAGAGCGAGCGCTTCTTGGAGGCATGAGAGGGGTCGGTTTTGCCGCACTTCTTGGCATAGATGATTTTAGGCTTGACGCCTTTTCGACTGCACTTCATGCGAGCCTCATTCAAAAAAAGTATCCGCATGCCGAGATCGCATTTTCATGCCCAAGGCTTCGCCCCATCATAAACAACGACCGCATCAATCCACGCGACGTGGGCGAGCGCGAGCTTTTGCAAGTGATCTGCGCTTATAGAATTTTTATGCCAACGGCCAGCATAACGATCTCAACTAGAGAAAAGGCGAAATTTCGCAACAACGCCGTAAAGATCGCCACAAATAAGATAAGCGCTGGCGTAAAAATAAGCATTGGCGCTCACGGCGAAGAGAAAAAGGGCGACGAGCAGTTTGAGATAAGCGACGACAGAAGCGTGGACGAGATCAAAGCTATGATAAAAGCAAACGGCTTAGAGCCCTTGATGAGTGAGTATGTCTATGTTTAAAATTCTCTGCGTGGCCGACTTTGAAAGCTATGATGGCGATGACTTTTTAAAGAGGATACAGCTACTTTGTAAGGCTGGCGTGGATGAAATTTTGCTTCGTGCAAAGGGGTTAGACGAGGCTAAATTTTACGACTTTGCTAGAGTTGTGGCTCAAATTTGTGAAAACTACCGCAAGAAATTTATCATTAATCAATTTTTTGACGTAGCATGCAAGCTAAAGAGCGACTTTTGGCTCATTTCGGCGCAGCTTGATTTTTTTAAAAATCACGGCGTTTTTTTAGATGAATTTAGAAAAACAGCAAAAATTTACGCTCCAGCTCACGACATAGAGCAAGCTAAAATTTCAGCCTCTATCGCTGACGTGCTCGTAGCTTCTCATATATTTGCTACTCCTAGTAAGGCAGGTTTAGAGCCAAAAGGGGTAAATTTTATAAGCGAGCTAAAAAGCTTTGATAAAGAAATTTATGCACTTGGTGGACTAGATGACGGGAACTACAAAGAGGCCATAGAAGCTGGTGCAAGTGGCATTTGTTTTATGAGCCTAGCAATGAACGGCGATCTGGAGCTTATAAAAAAGATAGCAGAGAGCAAAAACTGCTAAATTTAGTTTAAATTACGCAAAATAATACATAAAATTTTACTCATTTTTACTAGCGATATATGTTTTTATATCAAATATAAGTAACATCAAAAGCGATGGCAGTATATAGGAGTTTAGCACTAAAAGCAGCGACTTTGTCAAATTTGACTTTATTAAAGTCTCTATGTCAAAGCTGCTGTTGTAGTTAAAAAAATATAGCAAGGCAAACTCGCTAACAAGAACTATGCGAGTGATCTTTAGCAAGATGTCATTTCCCAGTCTTGCAAATTTATCATCGACCACAAGCGACAAAGTGATCCAGCCAAGCAGCCAAATTGAGCAGGCTAAAGCATAAACAGTAATGCTTTCATCAAATTTTTCAAGTAGTAAAAATACCAAAGGTTGCAAAAATACAAGGCTAGCGATAAACCAAAGAAGTGAGCTAAAGGCTAGCAGGCAAACACAGCCAAAGATAGAAATGGCAGAGATAAAGCCAAAAACCTCTAACCCAAGATAGTAGGCCAGCGCATAGGATAAAAAAGAAAAAACAAGCCAAATTTTAATAACAAATCGCCACCTATTTGCAAAGGCAGTGGCTTTTAAATTTAGGCTATCTGTCAAACTCATTTACGAGATTTTCTTTTGTTTTGGGCGGAAAACTTTCATCACGTTTTCATCAGTCTCGATAAATGCACCCTCTATAAGATCGATGCAGTATGGTACCGCTGGAAATACCGGCTCTAAGCACTCTTTTATCGCCTTTGGCTGTCCTGGTAAATTTATGATGAGCGCATGGCCTCTTATGCCTGCTGTTTGGCGTGATAGGATCGCTGTTGGGACATATTTTAAGCTCGCAGCTCTCATTAGCTCGCCAAAGCCTGGCATCATCTTCTCGCAAACTGCCTCAGTAGCCTCTGGCGTAACGTCTCTCACCGCTGGTCCTGTACCGCCAGTAGTTAGCACAAGGTCGCAGCCAAGTACGTCCACCATGTACACAAGCCTCTCTTTTATCAGCTCAAACTCATCTGGTATAACCTCGTAAAAGTACTCACGCTCGCTCACTATCCAGCTATCAAGCACCTCTTTGATCGCTGGGCCCGATTTGTCCTCATATGTGCCTTCGCTTGCACGGTCAGAAAGGGTTAATATACCTATTTTTGCTTTCACTTTTTTCTCCTTTAATAGTTTTCGTTTAAAATTTTTGCTAGCGTCTCTTTATCCACGCTCTCGTAGGCCAGCAGATATGAGCTGATCTTTGCGATCTGCTCGTTTGTCCCCTTTAAAAATGACATAATCTCTTCTTTTGCTTGTTTTAAAATTTCTTCTACATCGTTTGGATTTGGCACAAAAGAGCTACCCATGCCGTACTCATAAACCATCTTTGATGCGATCTCTTTGGCTAAATTTAGATCATTGCTCGAGTTTGAAAAAATATCATTTTCGTCTATTTCAAGCTTACACATGCCAGCGATTAACACCTTTATACGAGAGATCATCTGTGATTTTGACTCGATCTCTTGCTCTGTTGCCATGAAGCGATCTTCTATAAGTGAAATCTTTTCAAATTTCACATCAAACCAGTAAGCACTAAGTGCCTTTGCACCTTGATAGACAGCTTGGATTTTTTTCTCACTTTCGCTGTAGCTTAGTACTTTTTTCTTACCAAGCAAGACCTTATTTAAAACAGCCTCAAAGTCTCTTATTTTTAGTACGCTCTCATTATTTCTTAGAGCATTTATCGCAGCTTCATTTACAAGTGTGCTAAGTGCCGCACCTGAAAAGCCAACGCTCATCCTAGCGATATCTTCGGCTGAAACATCGCATTTTTTATCTTTTAAATAGGTATTTAAAATAGCCACTCTGTCGTTAAAATCAGGCATCGAAAGAAAAATTCTCCTATCAAAACGACCCGATCTAAGTAGTGCCTCGTCGATCATTTCGATCCTATTTGTAGCAGCTATTACGATGACGCCAGAGTTGTCCTCAAAGCCATCCATCTCGGTTAGTAGCTGATTTAGAGTGGCTTCTCGCTCGTCGTTTCTAGTACCACCCCTGCTCTTTCCAACAGCATCTATCTCATCGATAAAGATAATAGACGGAGCATAAGACTTAGCTTTGCTAAAAAGCTCTCTTACTCTTTTTGCACCCATGCCAACATAAATTTGCACAAAACTAGCACCATTTTGATAGAAAAATGGTACATTTGCCTCGCCAGCAACCGCCTTTGCCACAAGCGTCTTACCAACGCCTGGAGGGCCTATCATTAGCACGCCTTTTGGCATTTTGATACCAAAATTTCTATATTTTTGTGGATTTTTTAGAAAATCAACTATCTCGCTAAGCTCGCTTTTAACCTCACTAATACCTGCCACATCGCTAAATCTCACATTTGAGATGACTGGCATAGTGTTTTGATTTAGCACGCTTTCTATCTCAAATGCACCCTCTTTTTTGCTAAGCAAGCTCTCCTCTTTTTTCCTGATACTTCTAAAGATATAAGCATACCAAAGCACAAAGCAGACAAAGATGATAAAACCCCAGATCATGCCAGGGGTGATGTATTGCTTAGTCTTTTCAACAGGCACTTTTTTAATAAGCTCTTTTAGATCGATGCCCTCTTTTATGATTGAAAAACGATTGTTTTGTGCATAAAGCACGACTTCATCATCATTGATTACAGCGCGGTCTATAAAATTTCCATCCATTAGCTGCATATATTGCGAATATGTGATATTTCGTGGCTCTTTGCTAACGGCAAATAACAGCACGCTGATTAATGCGATAGCTGCGATTATTAGGATATTTTTTTTATTAAATTTAAATTTTTGCATAATTGGCATCTGGCTTAACTTCATATTCGCTTACCTCCACCCACTCTTTTGTTATATCTTTTTGGCTTAAAATTTTAGCTTTGTTGTAAAACTGATCAAAACCTTCGTAAAATTCACCATTTTTTTGCTCGACTAAAATTTTCAAAGCTCCGTTATGTTTTTTTCTAAAATTTTCATTATTTTGCAAAGTAATGCCTTGTAAAATTTTTAGCCTATTTTTTGCCACATCGCCGCTAACATCGCTTTTTAGCGTAGCTGAGTGCGTATCACGCCTTGGTGAATATACAAAAGCGTGCAGATGTGTGATAGGAAATTTCTTAAAATTTTCCACAGCCTCTACCCAAATTTCATCACTCTCACCAGGATGACCCACGATGTAGTCCGTGCCAAGGGCAAAGCCAAGTGAGCTAAGCTCATTAAAAAGTTCCAAATCACTAAATGCGTCATTGCGTCTTCGCATGATCTTTAGCATCGCCTGACTCGTGTGCTGAAGTGCGATGTGCAAATGACGCTCCAGCCACTCTTCTTTTAAAATTTCTCTAAAGCTCTCATCTATCTGGCTTGGCTCAATACTTCCAAGTCTAATGCGCCTTATGCCAGAAATTTTACCTAAGTTTGCCAAAAGCTTACCAAGAGAGCTATTTGTATCTTTGCCATAACTGCCTATATTTGTGCCGGTTAGTACGAGCTCATTATAGCCGTTTTGAGCTAAAATTCTTGCCTCTTTTAATATCATAGCCTCATCCATGCTTCTAGCCTTACCGCGGACCGAAGGGATGATGCAGTAACTGCAACTAAAGTTGCAGCCTTCTTGAATCTTTATAAAAGCCTTTGTGTGATTTTCGTAATTTGTAACTATATTTTTATCGACTGAGTTTAAATTCCCAAGCTCAAAAAATGGCTTTTCTTGCTTTAAAAGTTCATTTAGATCGCTCTTTTTACTAGCTCCAAGTACGCCAAATATACCGCTATTAAATAGCTCTTTGCCCTTACTAACCGCGCCACATCCAGTCAGCACCACCTTTGCCCCGCGCCTTTTTACACCGTTTATGTAGTTTCTGACGCCGCTATCGGCAGAATTTGTGACTGTGCAAGAGTTTATCACGACAATATCAGCAGCATCTTCATCATTTGTGATCTCGTAGTCTTTGATGTAGCTTTTTAAAAGCTCGGTATCATAGATATTTGTACGACACCCAAATGTTTTAAAAAATATCTTTTGCATCAAATATTTTCGCTCTCTTGCTCACCGTGTGCGGTATGATCGCTTGGATTTTCTTTTTTACCTACAAACATGGTTTGCGTTGGATAAGCGATCTTTATATCATCTTGAGCCAAAAAAACCTCGATGATCTCAGCACTTATCGTGCTTCTAAGTGCCAACGTGGCATAGGAATTTGACATAAACCAGCATGAGATATTTATGCCATAAGGCTCAAAAAACGTATAAATTCTTGGCTCGACATTTGGATTTTTGATGCTGTACTGGCTTCTTAGTTTATTCATCTGGCGTTTCGCGATATCAGTGTAGCCTTTTGAGTATTTCTTAACGACATTTCTTGCTAAATACACAGCCTTTTTATGATTACTATCAAAGCTTATAACGATATCTATACCATCCCAAACGGTCTTCATACCATAATGAGCATAGTTTGCGATGAGGTCGGTAAAGATATAGTTATTTGGCACAAAGATAATTCTACCTGCACGGCGGTTTGTCTTATAAGTCGAGTAACTAACATCCTCAAAAACAGTCAGCCTAAGCAAAGAAATATCGATCACATCGCCTACAAATTCACTACCATCATGAAGCACCCTGATCCTGTCACCAACATGTATAGAGCCACCAAACATGATCACCATCCAGCCAAGCATACTCATAAACATATCTTTCATCGCAATGGCGATACCAGCTGAGGCAAAACCTAGCACGGTTACTAGATATGTGACGTTTTCGATATACGAAAAAAGTAAGATTATGATGATAATGGTGATATTTAAAACGTTTAAAAATTTATTGACCGTGTAAAATCTCTCATTATCGGTAATCGTTCTTTTAACGATAAATTTAGCGATAAATGTTAGTCCGATCGTTAAAAGAATGATGATAGCCGTATAGCCCATACTTAAAAACTGAGCTTTTATATCAGAGGTGGTTAAATTTATAGCCTCATCAGCTCTTTTTTCATAGACATTATAAGTTGTATCAGCGATCTGTTTTGCCGCTTTAAAGTCGCCTATTTCTTGTTTTACCAAGTTTAGGCTTTCTCTATTTTGCTCATTTTCTTCGATCAAATTTAGTCTATTTAGTAAATTTTCTTTTGTTTCAAGCTTTTCTAAAAGCGTATCAAGCTCTTTTATATGCCTTTGATACTCGATCTTATCGCTCTTTATCTTTTTGATATACGAAAAGCCAGATATAAGTGCAACAGGACTTGTTATCCTTGGTGGAGTATCCATTTCAGGAGCTGCTAGCATATTTGAAAATGGCGTTTTTTCATACTCTTTTAGTAAATTTATCTGCTCTTTTAGAGTTTGGATTCTCTTTATGATATCACTGCCTCTTCTTGAGCTTTTATCTAGCTTTTTTAGTTCATTTTCATTTTTTTCAAGCTCATCAATAAGCCTTTGATAAGTGTTATAGTTAGCATATCTTGTGATCCAGATATTGTTTTTTAGGGAGTTATCTAGATTTGAAATATCTTTTATAAGCTCATTATTTTGTAAATTTTGTGAGATATTTTGCTCAAGCGTAACGTTCTCCTCAGCGTAAAGGGCAAAGCAAAAAAGTATTAAAACTAGGATCTTTTTCATTTAAATTCTCTTAAAATTTTTAAAACGTCTTCTTTTTTGACGTCATTTTTGATGATCGCACTGCCGATTTTATCTGCAATGATGAAATTTATCTTATCATCTTTTGTCTTTTTATCCATAAAAAATGCCTCGTAAAATGCATATTCATTTTCTATTTTGTAGTTTACTGGAAGGCCAAATTTTACCAAAACCTGCCTGATCTCTTCGGCATCTACCTCGCTCATGAGACCTAGTTTTACGCTTAGGCGATTTGCCATATTCATACCTATCGCCACTGCTTCGCCGTGTAAAAATTCTTTATAATTTGTCTCATTTTCTATAACGTGAGCAAAGGTATGTCCGTAGTTTAGGATGGCTCTTAGCCCTTTTTCTTTCTCATCTTGTTCAACCACTTTTGCTTTTAAAATTACCGACTTTTCGACTAGCTTGGCTAAATTTTCATCATCTAAATTTACACTCTTTAACCAATCAAACATCTCTTTATCAAAAGTTATCGCCATTTTTAAAGCCTCAGCCACGCCAGCTGCAAATTCTCTCTTTGGCAATGTCTTTAAGAAATTTATCTCGCAAAAAACTGCCTTTGGCTGATAAAAAGAGCCTATTAAATTTTTACCAAATTTATTATTCACACCCGTTTTTCCGCCCACACTTGCATCAACTTGCGCTAGAAGCGTAGTTGGAATATTTATGAAGCTTATTCCTCTTTCATAGATGCTCGCCGCAAAGCCAGTCATATCGCTTATGACGCCACCACCAAAGGCGATTAGCGTAGATGAGCGATCAAATTTACTCACAAAAAGATGCTCTAAAATTTGCTCTACCGTTTCAAGGTTTTTATACTCTTCGCCGTCAGGCACACTTATGATAAATTTCTCATCACACTTCAAAACACTAAGTAGCTTTTCAAGATGAAGCCCCGCTACTTTAGCGTTTGTAACGATGCCAACTTTACCTTTTAGCTCTAGTCTCTCAAGCTCATTTATATAAATTTTATAGCTTGATGCTTTTTCTTTAAGATTTAAATTTATCTGCATTTTTACTCACTTACTGGCACAAAAAGCTGTGCATTTTGGCTTAGCTTCTTATAAAGTCTATTTAAATTTGTTGATAAAAAGGCAAATGCCCCACCATTTGCCACGCTTTTAGTAAACATCACAAAATGAAGCAGATCTTTTGTATTTTTTAGTTTTACAAGTGGATTTTTAAGATTGTGATTTTCTATCTTTATACGCTTAGAAAATAGCGCGCTAATGCTCTCAAAATGCTCTCTTAACGCCTCATCATCGCTATGCTTATTATCAAAATAGTAAAATTTCATCTCCAAATCAAGCTGTGCACAGCAGTCTGTTATCACGGCTGATTGATTCTCCACTTCTTGACTTTGATCGCCTAGTATAACGCCCTCTTTTATATTTGAGAGCAAAATTTTACCCGTTTTTAGCACTGGAAGTTTTAGCTCATAAAATAGCTTTTTAAATTTAAAAAAGTATTTATCATCGCTTAAGATTAGGCCGATGTCGTGCTTTAAAACATCATATTTTATAGATTTGTTATCACTATTAAAATAATCCATCAAAACAATGATATTTTTCTCTTTTATTGCTTTTAAAGTATCTAAATTTTCACCTAAAGTTGGATTTATCACTCTAAAAAAAAGGCGTTTATTATTTAGCTTTGAATGCAAATACAAGCTATCCTTTATGAGCTTGCTAACACGTTCTTTATCCATTGAGATCATGTCGATCAGCACATAGATATTGCTACCAAATGGACTTGGAAACTGTCCACTTTCACGCTTGATCGAGCGGTAAACATTTTGAAGCACATTTGGATCACCCACGATTAGTAATATATCGCTTGGCTGTATCATTACATTTGGCTTTGGCAAGATGATCTCGCTGCCTCGATATATGAGAGCTATTCGCCATTTTTTTTGAGCTACTGAGCTAATGTGACGATACATATAAGAGCTACCTATTGGCACCTTAACTTCCATGATCTCACCCTCACTAAGCCCGATATTATCGGCTAAAACCGGCAGATCTGGTAAATAGTCCATAAGCCTTGATGCTGCAATATCTCTGATATCAACCACGCTTAAGTGTTTATCGCTTGCAAATATTTCTTTGCATTTTTCATCAAGCTCCCACGAGCTCATAAAAACAGTCTCGGTCTTTGTGCTGATCTGTCTTAAATTTTCATAAACAGCAACCGCCTCATTTTTATCATCGCAAACTATACAAAACTGACTAAAATAGCCATCGCTCACGCTTTTTAGCTTTGAGAGGCTAGTTGGATCAAACTGGTGAAATGTAAAATTTTCATAATTTGATTTTTGGCTGTAATCCTCACTTGAAACAACGATATAGTGATGTAAATTTGATTTTGTTTCAAGCAGTCTGTTTAAAAAATTTCTTGCGAAAGTTCCATCTGCGATTATTAAAATTTTCTTCATCAATTCTCCGTATTTTAAAGCTCACATTATAACAAAAGGTCTTTAAAATAAGCTATTCTGGCTATAAATTTAAAAATTTACAGCCAAGAAAATTTAAGAGATTATTTCAGAGATTAGCGTATCTATTGCTAAATTTGTAGCCTTATTTATCGTATCAAAAATAGTACTTGAGCTTGGATCTGGACAAAAAATTTCTTTTGTAATCATGCCTGATTTTAGCGAGGCGTTTGCGTTAAATAGCTCGTAAGCTAGCGAAACTTCGGCTTTGTCGCCTCTTATTTGAAGTGAGATGATACTAACTTTTAGCCTAAGATCCTTTGCATTTGGTGAAAATATAGGCTTTGCAGCGCAGTTTGAGTAAAGCCCTTTTACGAGCGATTTATAGATCATCTCGCTTGGCTCTGATACAAATTTAGCGTCACTTAGGTATCTTATCTTGTTGTTTTCAGCGACGATTAGGATCTTTCTGGTATCAACCATATCAAGGGCGCTTACGTTTTCTATGAAGACATTTTTAAGCTCTTTTTGCTTATTTTCAGCCGAGCACTCTTTGTTTGAGTAGTGAATTTCATACATAGTTGCCACTGGCACGTCGGTCTTTAGCGAGCAGCCAAAAAATAAAAACGCAGCTGCTAAAAAGATTAAATTTCTCATTTTTTATCTCCTTTGTCATTTGGCACTGGATTTGTGAAGAAAAACTCGTAAGGATTATCTTCAAGTCTTTGGAGCGCACCCCTAAACTCACGAAGCGTCTTGTCAAATCCATTTAAAAACTCGCTAGCCTCTCTAAGTAGTGGTGAGAGCGTATTTCTAAGGTCATACTCGCCGTTTTTTACCTTTTGAGTGACGATATCTTGAAGAGAGCTATAGCCACTGACGGCTGAATTTGCTGAAACAAAAACTGAATTTGCACTAGCAATTAGCTTGTTTAAATTTTTAGCAAGCTCTTTTGTGTCGGTTTTGTTTAAGCTATCGGTGAAATTTTTTACATTTTTAACGATGCTATCAACCTCGCTTAGACCATTTTCATCGGTTAAAACCTGTGTAAATTTATCGATATTTCTTAGGATTGACTCGATGTGAGCGATATTTTCAGCCGAGAAAAAGCCATCAACTTTATCAAGGGTTTGATTTATCTTTAAAGTGATGTTTTCAGCGTTGTTTCCAAGCTTTGAAAGAAGGCTCTCTTCAAGCTTTAAAATAGGCTTATCACCTGGTTTAAAATCCTTCGTGCCTCGGCTTATATTTATACTAGCCACACCACTAATTGCCTGAACTTCGATACTTGCTATGCTATCAGCCTTTATAGGCAGATCTTCTCTTATCTTCATCGTGATGTTTATAAGAGCGTTTTTGTCATCGACAAAATTTATATCACTAACGCTTCCTGCTGGCACGCCGATAAATTTAACCGTAGAATCAACCTTTAGCCCACTTGGCAGCTCGCTCGTGTGGATGTAATACTCCTTAAAATCAACCTTTGTGTTATTTTTACTAGTCATCCACCAGATAAATATCGCAAAAGCTGTAAGGCAGGCTATGAAAAACATGCCAACAATGGTATAAGAATTTCTATTTTCCATCTACTTTTTCCTCATTTTAAATAGCTCTTCAAGCGGGTTGTTTTTAAGATATTCAAGCTCTTTTATATCTCCCTCAAAGGCTATTTTTTTGTTATCTATTATCAAAAATCTATCCAAAATATCAAAAATGCTATCGGCATCATGCGTCACCATAACGACGGTTACTCCGATGCTATCACGAAGCTCCTTTATGAGCGCGTCCATCTGACGCGAGCTAACAGGATCAAGGCCGCTGTTTGGCTCATCTAAAAATAGCACCCTTGGACTTAAAACCAAAGCTCTTGCTAGCGCAGCACGCTTTTTCATACCACCACTTAGCTCGCTTGGATAAAGCATCGAGACCTCTTTTTTGAGTCCGACTTTTTGTATCCAAAACATCGCTATCTCATCAATCTGACGTTTGTTAAATTTAGAGTACTCATGAAGCAAAACACCCACGTTATCAAGTATTGTCATTGAGCTATAAAGTGCTCCAAACTGAAACATCGTCCCACTTTTTAGCTTTATCTCTTGCTGCTCCTCTTGACTACTTTTCCACATATTAACACCGTCAAAAAATATATCGCCCTCGCTTGGCTTTTTTAGATATATCATCGTCTTCATAAGCGTCGTTTTACCAGCACCACTACCGCCTAAAAAGCCGTAAATCTCAGCCTCTTTAATGCTCCAGCTCACATTATCGTGCATTATCTTATCGCCATAACTTGTCGTTATATTTTTTCCAACTATTATCTCATTCATATTTTTAGCCACATAAAAATTATCGCGAAAAACGCGTCAAGCGCGATGACCCAAAATATCGCATTTACAACGCTAACAGTAGTCATTGCTCCAAGACTCTGAGCATTTTGACTAACGCCAAACCCCCTCATGCACCCAATGATCGCTATTACAGCACCAAAAAACGGCGCTTTTATCATGCCAACAGCAAAGTGCCTAAGCTCGACCATCTCACGAAATCTATTTAGATAGTCGCTAAAACTGATATCAAGTATAGTTTGGCAAATGATCATCTGCCCTAAAATGCTTATCCCGTCTGCTATAAAGATGATGACAGGCACGCAAAGCACCATGGCGATGATGCGTGGCAGCACCAAGAAGTTAAAGGGCTCAAAGCCCATCGTCTTCATCGCATCAATCTCTTCAGTTAGCTTCATAGCGCCAATTTGCGCGGTAAAACTTGAGGCTGACCTGCCTGCCACGACGATAGCAGCTATGAGTGGAGCCACTTCTCTAAGCGTCAGCATCCCCATGATCTCGACTATAAATATACTTGCCCCAAAACTTGCAAGCATAGCACTACCAAGATATGCGAGCACGACGCCTATCAAAAAAGCGGTGAGTGATACGATGAAAACGGCATTTACACCGCCATCTTTCATGTAGTTGCTAAATTCTCTAAACCTTAAATTTGTAGGATTAAATAAAATCCTAACGCTTTTTATCAAAAACTCGCCCAAAAACGAGCCAAACTCAAGCAAATTTACAAATCCCTCGCAAATTTTCTCTCCCAAGCGTGAGAAAAAATTTAGGCTATTGTGCGGTGGCATGTAGTTAAAATCGATCTTCTCGTCATTTAAAAGATCGCCCATCGCCTTTATCTTGGCGTCATTTGTGACGATCTCAAATTTCTTGCCATTTAGCGTGTTTTTTAAAAGGATCAAAACAGCGTAATCAATGCTCTTTAGCTCGCTAAAGTCAAATTTAACATTGCCGTTAAACTTTTGAATTTTTTTAAAAATGCTTTGTAAATTTTTAGCCTCTTTGTAGCTAAACTCGCCTGCAAATTTTATGGTCGCAGTACCGTTTGCTTCGGTAAAAACGATATCATTTCTCTTTTGCAAAAAGTTCCTTTGCCTTAAAATTTCTGGATTATATTATAAATTTTGTTAAAATAAAAAATCAAAAATTTTAAGGATTTAGATGAAATTTGAAGTTATAAAAAAAGATGGAAATGCAAGGCGTGGTATCCTAACAACTGCCCACAGCGTGATACAAACGCCAGTTTTCATGCCAGTTGGCACGGTTGGCGCGGTTAAAAGCTTAGACGCCTTTGATATGAGTGAAATTTTAGACGCAAAGATAATCTTAGCAAACACTTACCACATGTATCTGCGCCCTGGTAGCAAGGTCGTGCGCGAGTTTGGCGGACTTCATGGATTTTCTAAATTTGAGCGCTCGTTTTTAACAGATAGCGGCGGATTTCAGGCATTTTCGCTTAGATCAAACACCAAAAACGATGATTGCGGGATAAAATTTAAAAGCCATATCGACGGCAGTATGCACTACTTCACGCCAAGATCCGTCCTTGACACACAGTACGATCTAGGTAGCGACATTATGATGATACTTGATGATCTAGTCGCCTTGCCTGCTGAGCCAAAAAGGATCGATCTAAGCATAAAACGAACGATAAAATGGGCAAAAGAGGCGATTGATTATCATAAATTTATGCAGAGTAAAGGCGTTGGCTTAGAGCAAAATATCTTTGGCATCGTTCAAGGAGGCACTGATTATGAAGCACGTAAATTTTGCGCCGAAGCTTTAAATGAGCTGCCATTTGATGGCCTTGCGATAGGAGGGCTAAGCGTTGGCGAGAGCAATGAGGCGATGTATGACACTGTTGAGGCGGTTATGCCATTTATGGATGAGCTAAGGCCGCGTTATCTAATGGGCGTTGGTACGCCTGAAGATCTCGTGGAAAACGTGGAGCGAGGCGTTGATATGTTTGACTGCGTCATGCCAACAAGAAATGCAAGAAACGGCACGCTCTTTACTAGCTTTGGCAAGATAAATATAAAATCAGCCAAATTTATAAACGACCACGCGCCAATTGACCCGCAGTGTCAGTGCTATACCTGCAAACGCTACTCCAGAGGCTACTTAAATCACCTTTTTAAGGCAAGAGAGCTCACATTTTTTAGGCTAGTAAGCCTTCACAACCTGCACTACTATCTAAATTTAATGAAAGAGATGAGAGAGGCAATAGAAAGAGGCGAATTTGCTAAATTTAAGAAAAATTTTTATGCTAAAAGGGCAAAAAATGAGCTATAAAAGTTCAGTTTGTGGATATTTCTATGGCGATGAATACGACTATATTTTGCTTGTTTCTTTCACACAAAAGCAAAGCTATAAATTTTTATTTAAAAATGGCAAAATTTATAAAGAAGATTTTGATCACGAATGCGATAAAAACGAGTTTGAAGCGGCTCTTAAAAAACTATGTAATGAATATGCAAACAAAATTTTAGAACATCAAGATGAGCTAAACGAGTATGAAAAAATTTATGCTAGTCGAAAAAACTTTAATCAATTTATCAAAAGACACCACTTTCTAAAATATGAGATTAGAAAATTTCAAAACAAGATATCTCACTTTTATGAGACACTTTCGATTTGTCAAAGCGAGCAACAAAATTTAAAAAAAGAGCTTAAAAATAGTACTCATGAGGCAAATGTTTTTAGAACAATGGCTAATGAATATGCCTGTAGAATCGATGATATTTATACATTTATACAAAGTATAAAAAACGACAAAATCAATCAAAACATTTACATTTTAACAATGATATCGGCTGTAATGCTACCACTAAATCTGATAACTGGTTTTTTTGGTATGAATACACAAGGCTTGCCATTTAATGAAACTAAAAATGCTACCATGATAGTTGTATCAATAATGCTTGGAGTAATTCTTTGTTGTGTTATTTTTTTATTTTGGTATACAAATAAGAAGAAGTAGAAAATAAATAAATTTAGTATATATTTTAAATTTTTATAGACTAGCGGTAAAAACAATAAAAATAAATAGATATTTTAATATTAAAAAACAAAAAAAATTAAAAAAATTAAATTTAAAAAGAAGATTAAAAGTCCTGAATAGACTTCAGGACAGATAGTAGAATTATTTTCTAAGTTCGCGGATTTTAGCAGCTTTACCACGAAGGTCACGTAGATAGAATAATTTAGCTCTTCTAACACGACCTTTTCTAAGAACCTTTATCTCTTCAATTGAGTCACTAAAGATTGGAAAAATTCTCTCAACACCGACACTATTAGCACCAATTTTTCTGATAATAAATGTTTCGCCAGTACCGCTACCGCGTCTAGCTATACAAATACCTTCAAAATTTTGAATTCTTGTTTTGTCGCCCTCATGAATACGAGTAGCCACACGCAATGTATCACCTGCACGGAAGTCAGGGATATTCTTACTAGCAATTTGTGCATTTTCAAACGCTTCAATGTATTTATTTCTCATGTTTTTCCTTATTTATGTGGCTTTAGCTTTTGATATAAATCAGGGCGAAAGTACCTTGTTTTGCAGTGAGCCATCTTGTTTTTTAAGTTGTGGATTCTAGCATGATTACCCTTTAAAAACTCTGAAACTACAAAGAGAGATTTAAAATTATCAGGTTTTGTAAAAGATGGAGCTTCAAGCAAATTATCCTCAAAACTCTCCACTTCAAGACTCATATCATTTCCTAAAATCCCAGGAATATTTCTTGATATAGCGTCGCTCATACAAAGTGCGGGTAGCTCACCGCCAGTTAAAATAAAATCACCTATACAAAAAACTTCATCTGCCCAAAGCTCAACAACTCGTTCATCAAGGCCTTCATATCTACTACAAACAAAACAAATGTGATCTTTTTTAGAAAGCCTCTTTGCATCATTTTGATTAAATTTTTTACCAGCTGGCGTTAAAAATATCACATGAGCATTTTTATCTTTTTCTTTTAGAAATTTGATCGACTCATCCAAAGGCTGTGGAAACATCAAAAGCCCTGCTCCACCTCCTATCATATAATTATCGACTTTATTATGCTTATCTTTGGTAAAATTCCTTGGATTTATAAAATCAATTTCGATAAATTTATTACCAATTGCACGTTTTAAAATAGAATCACTAAAATAAGGTTTAACTAAATTTTCAAAAAGTGTAATAAATGTAAATTTCATGAATTTTCTAAAATAGCTATAGCACCTTTTACCAAAATCTCTTCATTATCTAAATTTACACTTATAATAAAATGCTCTAAATATGGAATGTAAAAATTCTTTGGATTGCCGCTCATAATAAGCTTTTCATCTGTTTTTATGCATAAAAGTGAATTTGCAAAATTATCTTGGATATCTTCTACAATACCCAAAATTTCACCATTTTCTATAACTTTTAAGCCAATAATATCAAACTGAAAAAATTCATTTTTTTTTAATTTGCAGTTTTTTCTAGTGAGTTCTTTTGTGGTGTAGATAGTTTTATTTACAAGTGTCTTAGCAAGGTCTAAGTCATCAAAATTTTCAAACAAAACCAGCTCTTTTTGTCTGTTATAGTCTTTTATAGTGAGCTGATCATTGTTTTTGTCAAAAAAGGTTGCACCTTTTTTAAATTGCTCTGGGAAGTCGCTCTTGTTGTGAAGTTTTAAATAACCCCTTAAACCAACACATCTTCCGATAGTAGCGACTTCAACAATATCACTATTCAATAGCTTTTACCGTTACCCTATAGCTTGTATTATCTTTGGCTTTGCAACCAATAATAACGGTCTTTATAGCATTTATCATTTTACCGTCTTTACCGATAAGTTTTCCAGTATCAATCTTATCAGCATTTATGATAATTTCAACAAAATTTTCACCAAGCTCTTGACGCTCAATAGTCACCTTTTCAGGAAAATCAGCTATCAGCTTGGCGTATTCGTATAAAAAATTTTCAACCATTATTTTGTAATTTGTGCAACTCTGTCACTAAGTTTAGCACCGACGCTTTTCCAGTAGTCTAATCTCTCTTTGTTGAAATTTATAACATTTGGCTCAACCATAGGGTTGTAATAACCAATGCTCTCTATCCAACCGCTGTCGCGTCTTTTTCTGCTATCTGTAACAACTATACGATAAAAAGGTCTTTTTTTGCGTCCCATTCTTGTTAGTCTTACTACTGTTGCCATATTATATTTCTCCTCTTGTTTTTAAATAAAGCTTAAATTTAGATAACAAATATCCAAATTTAAACCCTTTTATCAAACAGGTCTTTTTAAATTTGCTTGAGAAAGCATATTTGCAAGTCCTTTTGCTCCACCTTTTCCTGAAAATTTCTTAGCAAGTTTTGAGGCATTTTCAAACTGCTTTAAAAATCGATTTACCTCTATCTGAGAAAGTCCGGAACCAGCCGCTAAACGTCTTTTTCTACTATTATTCAAAAGTTCAGGATTTTCACGCTCTTTTTGCGTCATAGAGTTTATCATAGCCTTAATATGTAAAATTTCTTTTGAATTATCAAGATCTATATCTTTTATCTGATTTGCTATGTTTGAAAGCCCAGGTATCATCCCCATCAAAGACTTCATACTGCCAAGCTTTTTAACACTTTCCATTTGATCTAAAAAGTCATTAAAGTTAAACTGACCTTTTTTTATCTTTTGATTTAGACGTTTTGCCTCTTTTTCATCAATAATAGTCGATGTCTTCTCGACCAAAGTAGCTAGGTCGCCCTCACCCATTATACGGCTTACGATACGGTCTGGTATAAAGCTCTCGATATCGGCTACTTTCTCGCCAATACCGACAAATCTAAGTGGAATATTTAGCTGTTTAGCGATACTGATAGCTACGCCGCCCTTTGAGTCAGAGTCAAATTTAGAAAGGATAACTCCAGAAATTCCTAAAATTTCATTAAAACTTGTAGCTGTTTTTACAGCATCTTGTCCGCTCATAGCGTCAGCTACATAGAAAATTTCATATGGATTTATAGCATTTTTTACATCTTTTATCTCTTGCATCAACTTTTCATCGATCGCAAGACGACCAGCGGTATCCACCAAAAGCACATCATAAAGGCCACTTTTTGCTTTTTCTAGTGCTTCTTTTGCTACTTTTATAGGATTATTTTCATTTTCTATAAAGAAAAGATCGATCTCATTTGCAACGCAGAGCTGTCTTAGCTGCTCAACTGCTGCTAATCTTTGCAAGTCACAAGCCGCAACTAAAACTTTTTTCTTTCTTAATTTTAGATAGTTTGCAAGCTTGATAGTTGTCGTTGTTTTACCACTACCTTGCAAACCAGCCATCAAAACAATGGTCGGTGCAACTGGTGCATAGACAAAGCCTTGATTGCCAGGAGCTGTTAAGATAGTCGTTAAATTTGACTTGATCGCATCCAAGAAATTCTTTTGGCCAACGCCAGTTTGCTTTAGTTCGCTTTCGATAGATGTGAGTAGGTCTTTGGTGACTTTGTGGTGAACATCGGCTTTTAAAAGAGCTTTTTTAAGCACGTCAAGTGCGTTTTTTAGAGCTTTTTCGTCATCTACAAAACGTATCTTGCTAACGGCTAATCTAAAAGACTCGCTAATTTGTTCGAACACTAATCACCTTTCTAAGTTGTTATTAAAGGGCGTATATTACTAAATAATTTCTTTATTGCTCTTTAAATTTCAAATTTATTAGATAGCTCAAATCCAAGAGCATTAAATTCTCTTGGGATCGGCGCTTTAAATTTATAGTTTAAAAGAGCAATAGAATAGGCATGCAAAAACATTCTATTTGCCCTATTTTTGCCGTATTTCTCATCGCCAACGATAGGTAAATTTAAGCTAGCCAAATGCACTCTTATCTGGTGCGTTCTGCCTGTTTTTATGGCAACTTTTACCAGCGTTTTTTTGCCAACAACCATGAGAGGTGAAATTTCACTGATCGCCTCTTTGCCATCTTTTGATATCTTTGAAATGGCGCCATTTTTATTTTTAATCGTTAAGATTGGCTCATTTACGACCACTTCTTCGCTCATGATGCCCCTAACTGCGGCCACGTAAATTTTCTCAACCTTCATCTTTTTAAATTCATTTATGGCAAGTGCTGCGAATTCATCATTTTTTACAAGAAGCAACACGCCGCTTGTGTCCTTATCGAGCCTGTGAAGGAGTGGAAATTTATAAATTTGACTAATTTTTTCACTAGTTATGGCAGCTGGCTTACTGATTGCTATTAAATTTTCATCTTCAAAAATAATGCTTGGCTTTGGCATCTCTTCGACGCTAAATTTGGTATTTTCACTCATTAGTGCTCGAGCTATCATCACTTTTTGGCCTTTAGCATAGACTAGACCGCTATCTATTAGCTCCTTTGCCTCGTTGTTTGAGATATTTTTTTGTTTGGCTAAAATTTTATACGCTTTTTCTTCGCTCATAAAGTGCTCCTTATATCTTCTATGATCGCATCAGTACTTGCTTGCACGGCGATCTTGCTCTTTTTAGCATCACTATCTATTATGCCACTGATCTCGCTTGCTTTTGCAATATAGATGTTTTCAACTAGGCTAAATAACACCTTTTGGTTAAATATAAACTCGCCACTTATTATCACTGGGTTAAATTGTGCGCACTCGATTGGATTATGCCCACCGATATTTGGCGCAAAACTGCCTCCAAGCACGACTATATCGCTAATAGCATAGACATTTACAAGCTCACCTAAAGTGTCAAGCAAATTTACTTTAGCTTCAAATTTATACGTTTGACTAAATTTCGCAAAGCTAAAGTCATGCTTTTTAGCATAGTCGCCTGCTATCTTCTCAACCTCTGCGAACCTCTCAGGATGGCGTGGTGCGATGATTAAAAGATCATTTTCTTTTAAATTTAAATTTTGCAAAATCATCTCTTCTTCGCCCAAATGCGTGCTTGCCAGCACGATCACTCTAGCTTTTGGCTTTTCATAAATTTTACTCACGCTTGGCAAAAACGCAGCCTTTATGTTGCCAACGACCTCTATTTCATCTGCACCAAGCGACTTTAGCCTCTCTTTATCAAGCTCACTTTGAGCGTAAATTTTATCTATGAATTTAAAAAGATATCTGTAAAAAAAGCCAAATTTTAAGTAGCTTTTGTAGCTTCTATCTGAAATTCTAGCGTTTATCAGTATCACGCGGCTGCCTTTTAGCTTTGCCATGAAAACTAGCATAAGCCAAAGCTCAGCCTCAAAAATTACTAAAATTTTGCTCTTTTTTAGCCAAAATGGCAAGAAAATTTCAAACGGTAAAAATCTCGTGTTAGAGCAAATTTTACTTGCCGCTTCAAAGCCTGTATTTGTCACCACACTTATAGCTTTACTATCAAATTTTTGCATCAAAGGCTTGAGTGCTTGCACCTCGCCAAATGAGCAAGCGTGAAAATGTACATCTGCATCTTGAAATTTTGGATTATTAAAGAGGAAAAAACGTGCTGGAATCGACTTGTGATACTTTTTTTTAAAACTTAAAAAAAATAAAAAGATAGCCCCAAAGAGATAGAGTATTGAGGCTAGAAAGTAATATATTATTATCACGAAATGTGTTATTGCTCTTGTTTGTATAAAATTCTGCCACAATGCGGACATGTAACGATATCTTCGCCCTTGATAACAGCAGAGAAAGTTTTGTCGTTTATCTGCATAAAGCAACCATAACAAGCTTGTTTTTTTACAGGAACAACAGCCGTATTATGAGCCCATTTTCTAATTTTTTCATAAAATGCGAGAATTTTTTGATTCATAGTGGCGATAAGCTTGTCTTTTTTAGCATAAACTTCTTCACGTTCTTTCCCGATATTTTCAAGTTCAGATGAAGTTTTGCTTTTTATATTTTTTAAATTCTCTTCAAGTTCAGCTTTTTTTGCACCAAGCTCATCTTTTTGACTATTTTTACTATCTATTAGCTTCTCAAGTCTAGCAATCTCTTCATTTGCAGCCTCAAGTTGCTCTTTTGCAATATCTTCTTCAAGACTTAGAGCTTTTATCTCCTTTTCACTTTTTGCACTTGAGCTTTTTTTGGCTACATCTTTTATCTTTGCACTAAACTCGGCAATATGAGCATTTGTGCCTGATTTTTGAGATTTTAGGTCATTTACCTCTTCATCTAGTCTTTCTATATTAACCGTTATGGTTTCGCACTCTTCTTCTATATTTTTATAAGCCTTTTCTATGTCTTGAATGCGTGGTATAAAGCCATCTATTTGTTTATCAAGATCAGATAATTCAACTAATTGTTGTAAGTATTTATTCATAATGTTTCCTTTTTTTGTTAGCAATATGTAAATGGATTTTTAGAATTGCGTATTATAACTTCAATTTTTAGATTTTGCAAATATTTTGCTAAAAAATCACCAAAATAACGTTCACTTTCATAGTGATTTATATCGATTAAATTTAGCCCGTTTTCCTTTGCATAAAGAGCTTGGTGATACTTTAGATCGCCTGTCAAAAAGGTATCTGCTTTGACTTCTTGTATGAGATCTGCGCCGCTTCCAGTGCAGATACAAATTTTAAAAATTTCATCTTTTGCATGAACTACTCTTAAATTTTCTAGCCCAAGTTTTTCTTTTACAAATTCACAAAGCTCGCTAAATTTCATCTTCACATCAGCATAGATCAAAAAACCCTCTTTGCTTGAAATTTCTAGCCCCAAAACCTGCGTTACAAATTTTTCATTTAAAAATGCAAGGTCAGCATTTGTGTGAAGCGAGATGAGCGAGATATCTTTTATCATCATCTCTCTTATGAGTGAGCTTGGATAAAGGCTGTAGTCCAGGCTCTTTAGCCCCTTAAAAATGAGTGGATGGTGAGTGATAATGAGCGAATTTGGCAATACACTTTGCAAAAGTTTGCTATCTAAATCAAGACTTAGATAAATTCGCTCAAATTCGCTATCAAATGAGCCAACTTGTAGGCCACTATTGTCCCAGGACTCTTGGCTCGCAAACGGGCAAATTTCATCTAAAATTTTATAAATTTCAGCTATTTTCATAAAATTTTACTTTTGCTCTAGGCTCTCTTTATAAGTTAGCGCACACTCTTTTGCAAGCTCTCGAATTTTTAGGATATAGTCTTGCCTTTGCGTTACGCTGATCGCTCCGCGCGCGTCAAGGACGTTAAACGTATGCGCCGCAAGCATGCAATAATCATACGCTGGCAGTGAAATTTTAGCCTCTAAGCAGCGTTTGCACTCGTTAAATGCATTTTCAAACTGGTTAAAAAGCATATCAACATTTGCCACTTCAAAGTTATATTTACTCCACTCGTACTCGCCTTGCTTATGCACATCGGCGTATGTTACGATGCTTCCATCCCTGTCATCCCAAACGATGTCGTAGACACTATTTACGTCTTGGAGATACATGGCCAAACGTTCAAGGCCGTATGTTATCTCACCAGAGATCAGCTCGCATGCGATGCCACCCACTTGTTGAAAATACGTAAACTGCGTCACTTCCATACCATCTAGCCAGACCT
This sequence comes from Campylobacter concisus, assembly GCF_001298465.1. Taxonomy (NCBI): domain Bacteria; kingdom Pseudomonadati; phylum Campylobacterota; class Epsilonproteobacteria; order Campylobacterales; family Campylobacteraceae; genus Campylobacter; species Campylobacter concisus. Next base: position 876,511 of record NZ_CP012541.1, on the reverse strand, counting down.
CCCAGCCAAGTCCCCAAGCACCAAGCGTCGGACTCTCCCAGTTATCCTCGACGAAGCGGATGTCGTGATTTTTCAAATTTAACCCAAGCTTTTCAAGACTTTTTAGATAAAGCTCTTGGATATTTTCTGGACTTGGTTTTATGAGTACTTGAAACTGATAATAAGCGCCTAGGCGGTTTGGATTTTCACCGTATCTGCCATCAGTCGGACGGCGGCTTGGAGCTACGTATGCAGTAGCCCACGGCTTTGGTCCGAGGCTTCTTAAAAAAGTCGCTTGATGATAAGTACCAGCACCAGCAGGCATATCGTATGGCTGAAGTATAACGCAACCTTGCTTTTGCCAATAGTTTTGAAGGGTTAATATTATTTGTGAAAATGTCATTGCTTTCCTTTTAAAATTTTACTTTACATAGTGTATAACTGCACCAGGTCCTAGCGGTAGATCAAAAATGTACCAAAATGACATTAATGCTGTCCAAGAAATTAAAAATGCAACCGTATAAGGAAGCATAATAGAAACTACTGATCCGATTTTTAACTCTTTATTGTATTTTTGCATAAAAGCTACTATCAAAACAAAAAATGGCATCAAAGGCGTTATGATATTTGTAGTAGAGTCGCCTATTCTAAAAGCAGCCTGTGTAAGCTCTGGTGAGAGTCCAAGATTCATAAACATTGGTACAAAAATTGGAGCCATCATAGCCCACTTTGCAGAATCAACAGCTATAAATAAATTTATAAAAGCGATCAAGAAAATAAAAACTATAATAAGGCTAAGTCCAGTCAATCCAATCTCTTTTAGAAAAATAGAACCTTTTATAGAAAGCACTAGCCCAATATTTGAGGTATTAAAAAGATATGTAAATTGGGCTGCAAAAAATATCAAAACCAAAAATCCTGATAGCTCAGAAATAGATTGCTCCATAAATTTTATGGCGTCATTACTGCTTTTTATACTCCTAGCACCTACACCGTAAGCGACACCTACCACTATAAAAAGTAACATCATAAAAACAACAATAGAATGCATAAAAGTAGATTTCATAAAGCTTTCATTGCCTTTTGCTCCAAATAAAGAGCCTGAAGGTAAAATAGCCACAAGCAGTAAAATCACAAAAACAATCAATGCTATTAGCGAAAATTTTAAGCCACGTTTTTGCTCTGCACTTATCTCGCTATGCTCTTGTAAGCTAAAATCACCCAAAAAATCAAATTTTCCAAGCCTAGGCTCTACGATTTTATCCGTTACAAACCAGCCAACAAATACGATCAAAAATGTCGAAGCGATCATAAAATACCAATTTGCAGTTGCTAGTACCACATAATCCGGATTTAACACGCTAGCTGCTTGCATAGAAAATGCTGCAAACATAGGGTCATTTGTACCGATTAATAAATTTGCCGACCAGCCGCCGCTAACACCAGCAAAAGCAGCAGCTAATCCAGCAATTGGATGGCGACCAAATCCAGCAAATAAAATAGCTCCGAGCGGGATTAGTACAACATAGCCAACTGAGGAAGCAACATTTGACATTACACCAAGAAAAATAACGATTGGGGTTACCCATATTTTGGAAGATTTTAAGGCAATCTTTGTCATAAGTGCTGATAAAAGTCCAGACTTGTCTGCAATACCAATACCTAGAATAATCGCAAAGACTACTCCCAAAGGATAAAAATTAGTAAAATTCTTAAGCACAGACGAAACAAAAGATCTAAGACTATCAGCAGAAAGCAAATTTATAACATTTGCATTAAGCTGTGATATTTGTCCATCTTTGATAGCCTGATAGCTTACGCCAACGCCCATTTTTTCTAACACAAATGATACTATTATCGTAATAATCGAAAGATATATAAAAAGCATAGTTGGATTTGGCAATTTGTTACCAAAATTTTCAATAAAACTTAAGATTGAACTATTATTTTTTTTATTCATTTTACCTAACCTAAAATAGATATAAAAATTTTTATCTCGTCGCTACCGTAAAGCTCAAAGTCCGTTTCATAGGCTCTTTTTAGCTCACTACTTTCAAAATATTTCCAAATTTCACCCCAAAATTTTGCTACATTTTGCGGCTCTCTTACAAAACTAAAAACGGCGTATTTGCCACTTTTTATCTCTAGAATTTCATCACTTTTATGGCTTGATCTTGTGCCGATGAAGTTATCGTAATGTCCATCAAAATCGCTTTCGTAGTTGCAGTAAACGCTATAAATTTCACTCTTGCCATCATAGTGCTCACTCATAAATTTAGACCATAGAGCTGGAATTTTACCCTTGCCACCTATCTCATCTTCATTTTTAGTGCGAGTTTTTGCTCCGTAAATTTCAAAGCTATCCTCTAAATTTATAATCTTCATAAACTACTTCTGTCCGTTAAAATTTTCAACCGCTTGGTTCCACATTAGCTTGTATTTTCGTTTTAAAAATTCAACTTCCTCTTGTGAAATTTTAAGCTGTTTTGTAAGAGTTTCTACCGTTTTTCTATCTTCGTCATAGAGCTCTTGCATAGAAATAAGCGCTTCTTTTAAAAATTTATTCTCATTTCTTAAGGTTTCAAGTGTCTCATCCTTTGCGTCAAGCACCTTTTCGTGTAAATTTAATATCGTTCCGATCGTCTTTTCAACAAAGCTGATACCATCTTGGCTTTGCGGCTGCAAGGATAAATTTTGCGAAACACTAGGCACCACGCTCATCGTTCCTTCGCTCGCTTCTATCAAAATTTCTCCATTTTCCTCTTTGGTTTTCAAAACGCCACGATTTATCATATCTTCGATAACTTCACGCTCTAAGTGCACAAGTTTGCAAAATTCATCAACACCAAGATATGTCTGCACCGCTTCTCCTTTTTACAGTATCACTTCAACCTTTGAAGAATCTTCCTCTAAAGCCTTTATCTTCGCCTCTCTGTCAGCTTTTAGAGCACTTGCTAACCCCTCATCTTCAAGGGCTAAAATTTGCACCGCCAAATAGGCTGCATTTATCGCTCCAGCCTTGCCGATAGCTAAGGTCGCCACTGGCATACCACTTGGCATTTGCACAGTTGAGTAAAGTGCATCAACGCCGCTTAGAGCTGAGCCAGCCATTGGTATGCCGATCACTGGCTTTGTAGTATTTGCAGCAATCGCACCAGCCAAGTGAGCCGCCATACCAGCAGCTGCGATAAAGACTTTTGCACCCTTTTTCTCAGCATTTGCGACGTACTCGCTAGTTCTTTTTGGACTTCTGTGGGCTGAGCTGATTATTAGTTCATATTTTACGCCAAATTTTTCAAGAGTTTTTGCCGCCTCACTAACTATCTCATAGTCACTTTTACTTCCCATTATAATAGAAACAAATTTCATATTTTCTCCCTTAAAAAGCTAAATTTTGGTAGCTTAATACCAAGGCTTATCTCATTTTCATTGCCACTATGAATTTCACTCATGACCTTACCTTTTTTGGTGATGAGCTGTTTAAATTTGATAAATTTCTTGCCCTCTTGTGAATAAACCTTTGAGATTTCATTTTCACTATCTTCTATAACCGATCTAGTAGGAGCCACGATCTCGTAGCTATTGCCTGGAAAAATTTTATATTTACACTTAAAAAACTCGCCATCTTCACTTATTGCATTTACCTGATGTGTGCCCTCTTCTAGGCTACTAAGGTGATTTTGCGTATCGGTTCGTTCATAAGGTCTATGCACTAAGTATCCATCTGTAAAGCCGCGATTTTTCAGCGTATTTATCTCATTTTCATAAATTTGCGCGTCAAATTTATCATCCATGGCGTCATCTATCGCCATTTTATAGGCTCTTGCTGTGCAGGCTGCGTAGTACTCGCTCTTTGTGCGGCCCTCTATCTTAAAGCTATCTATCACGCCGCTATCAACGATCTCTTTGATGTGCGAGATGAGGCAAAGATCCTTTGAGTTCATGATGTGAGTGCCGTTTTCATCCTCTTCTAAGCGAAAAAGCACGCCACTCTCTTCGTTTTTGGCGTAGAGTTCATACTTAAATCTGCAGTCGTTTGCGCAGCTGCCGCGGTTTGACATACGTCCGCTTTGCACTGAGCTTACTAAGCACCTGCCAGAGTAGGCAAAGCACATCGAGCCATGGACGAAAATTTCGATATCAAGGGTTGGAATTTCTTCTTTTATCTTTATAACATCTTTTAAATTCATCTCACGTGCCACGACGATGCGTTTTGCGCCCATATCGTGATAAATTTTAGCGTCCAGCACGTTCATAACGTTTGCCTGAGTAGAGAGGTGTATCTCGATATCTGGAGCGATCTCTTTTGCTAGGCTCATGACGCCTGGAGTTGCGATGATAAAGGCGTCTGGCTTCATCGCTGAGATGGTTTGCAAGTGCCTTTTTAGCGGCTCTATCTGAGAGTTAAAAGGAAAGGCATTTATGGTCGCATAAAATTTCTTTCCCTTTTCGTGTGTGTAGTCTATCGCCTCTTTGAAAGTCTCAAGGTTAAACTCCCTTGCCGATCTAGTCCTTAGCGAAAAGCTAGCCACTGAGCCATAAACGGCGTCGGCTCCGTATTCAAGGGCGATTTTAAGTTTTGTTAAATTTCCAGCTGGAGATAAAAGCTCAGGCCTTTTTAGCACTATTTTTTACCCAGACTTTCTATCAAGGCTTCGATGTCGTCGTTACTGACAAGGTTTTCTGTTGTTGTATCACCAGCGATATGAACAGCAGAGCCAACGCGTTTATCATCATCGATACGACCTTCAAACAAGGTATTCATATATTTGCTAAGTGCTCTCATAACGTTGATAACACGTTCGATCTTTTGCCTGTGGATGTCTTGATACTGCATCATATCCATAGCCATCATGATCTCATCTTGTCCCATTTGTAAATTTGAGATGATGTTATCGATCGTGCCAAGAAGCGAGTTGTTTTTCTCTAAAGCTTCGCTAAATGCGGCAATATTTGGAAATTTCTCACTTAGTGTCGTAAATAGCTCAACATTTGAGTTTATTGCGTCTTTTAGGCTGTTTGAGTCGCTCTCAGCATCCATAAAAAAGTTATTTATCGTCTCAAGCTTGTCAAACATCTGAGTAGCTTTCTCTTCGCTATCTCTTGTCACATCGTCAAGCTGATGTACCATTTTATGGTCTTCAGTAGGTGGTGGTGGTGGCCAAACGCCGTCTGCACTCACTCTGTAGTTTTCGCTCTGTTTTGAGCTACTCTCTGACTTTGCTTGTGACTCATCTGCTTTAGCACTAATTGCCTCTGCAACTTTTGCTACCTCGTCTGTTTCCTCTTTGACGTCCGCGACCTCTTGGCTGGCATCTTTAGTATCACCTGAATCATCCTCTAATCCGCCCGCCATAAGCGCGTCAAGTTCCTCTTGGGTCATAAAAGCTCCTAATAAAATTTGGCTTGATTATATAGGATTTAAATAAAAAGAAAGTTTAAAAAGTATGCGTTTATCTTTAAATTTATCAAATTTTAGGTAGCATTTTTGAAAAATAAACGACTTTAAAAGGCTAAAAATGACCGTCGATCTTCACAACCACACACCTCTTTGCAACCACGCAGTTGGCGAACCGCTAGAATTTGTGAGATGCGCCATAAAAGCTGGCACAAAATACTTTGGCTTTAGCGATCACGCGCCGATGAACTACGATGAAGCTTATAGGATGAAATTTGAAGAGATGCAAAGCTACGAAGACGAAATTTTACGTTTAAGAGACGAATTTAGCGGTGAGATAGAAATTTTACTTGGCTACGAGATGGACTTTTTAGATGGTTTTATGGACGAGCGAGTTTTTGCTAGAAAGGTTGATTATCTGATAGGCTCTGTGCATTTTTTTAACGGCTGGGCGTTTGACAACCCTGAATTTATCGGCGGATACGAGGGCAAAGACTTGGATCAAATTTGGCAAGAGTATTTTGACCACATAGAAAGATCAGCCAAACTTGGTAAATTTGACATTATGGGGCACATCGATCTTTTAAAACTCTTTAAATTTTTACCTAAAAAAGATGTCAGGATCCTAGCCAAAAACGCCATAAAAGCGATAAAAGAAGCAGATTTAGTTGTTGAGATAAATGCCGCCGGCTTTAGAAAGCCTATCGGCGAGCAATATCCAAGCGTAAATTTACTTGAACTAATAGCCGAAAAAGATATAACCATCACCTTTGGCTCAGATGCTCACGCAAAAGAAGATATCGGTAAAAATGGTGAAATTTGCGAGCAAATAGCTAGAGATTTAGGCTATTCAAAATGTGCTATTTTTAAAAATAGAGATAGAGAATTAGTAAAATTTTAGATTGGGTTCAAATAAAATATAAATTTAATCTTAAATATTAGGTTTTATGATAGAATACGAAAAATTTAAAAATTAAAAGGAGAAAAAAGTGGGAAAATTCGTCCAAAATATAGATCATTTTTTTGATTTTTGTAAAGAAAATGAAGTCAAATTTGTAGATTTTAGATTTACTGATTTAGGTGGGGCTTGGCATAGCATTAGCTATAACATAAAAGCTGTTACGAAAGAAAATTTCATAAATGGCATCCCGATGGACGCTAGCTCTATGCATGGCTGGCAACCGATTGATAAGAGCGATATGATAATGAAGCCAGAAGCTACAACTGCATTTTTAGATCCATTTACTTCCGATATTACAGTTGTTGTTTTTTGCGATATTTACGACATTTACAAAGGTCAAATTTATGAAAAATGCCCTCGCTCAATTGCCAAAAGAGCAATGCAGTACGTAAAAGATAGCGGTCTTGGTGACGAGGCGTATTTTGGCCCTGAGAATGAATTTTTTGTCTTTGACAATGTCAAAATCATCGATAGTCCAAACTGCGCGATGTATCAAGTAGATAGCGAAGAAGGCGAGTGGAACGATGCTACTGACTTCAAAGATAGCTACAACACAGGTCATCGCCCACGCAGAAAAGGCGGTTACTTGATGACTCAGCCAATCGACAGCATGGTAGATCTAAGAGCCGAGATGATGCAAGTTCTAGAGCAAGTTGGTCTTGAAGTCTTTTTAGGACACCACGAAGTCGCTCAAGGACAAGGTGAGATCGGCGTAAAATTTGGTAACTTAGTCGAAGCCGCCGATAATGTCCAAATTTATAAATACGTCGTTCGCATGGTCGCTCACCTAAACGGTAAGACAGTTACGTTTATGCCAAAACCACTTTATGGCGATAACGGAAGCGGCATGCACGTGCATCAATCAGTCTGGAAAGATGGTAAAAATTTATTCTATAAAGAGGGCAACTACGCAAATTTAAGTGATTTCGCAAGATACTATATTGGTGGTGTTTTAAAACACGCAAGAAGCGTTGCAGCCTTTACTAACCCAAGCACAAACAGCTACAAACGCCTAATCCCTGGCTTTGAAGCACCGTCTATCCTAACATACTCTAGCCAAAACCGCTCAGCAAGTATCCGCATACCTTATGGTTCAGGTGAAAAGTCAGTTAGGGCTGAGATGAGATTTCCAGATAGCACAGCAAACCCTTATCTAGCCTTTTCAGCGATGTTAATGGCGGGCCTTGACGGCGTTAAAAACAAATACGAGCCAGTTGGTCCGATGGATGAAAATTTATTTAAACTTCATCTTGATGAGATCAGAGAGCGTGGCATAGAACAGCTTCCACACACACTTCGTGGCAGTTTAGAAGCACTAATTCGCGATAATGAATACTTAAAGCCAATAATGACCGATCTTTTCATAGATACATATCAGCACTTCAAATTTGAAACTCAAGTTTGGCCTTACGAAGCACGTCCAACCGCTTATGAGTTTAAAACCTGCTTCTCTTGCTAAAAGAAGCTTACTTTATGATGCCTTGATTTCTCAGGGCATCTTTTACTTTAAAATATTTTTCAACAAATACATATAAATATACTAAATATTTAACATAAAATTTTATGTATTTTTATTATAAATTTTAAATCTAATCGGTTATGGATCATTATAAAAAGGGATATTTTTTATTTTTTGCAAATACACTAGGAATTTTATGCAAACATATAAAAATTTATCCGCCCTCATTAAACTAAAATAAAAAAATTTTAAAGCCAATTAAATATATAAATAATCATAAATTTATGCCTTTTTTTATAAAATCCTTGAACTTTATAAAAAGGATACTGCATTGCAAGCACTAGCTTTAAAATATCGCCCTAAAAATTTTGACGAACTAATAGGTCAAGAAGCAGTTAGCAAAAGCCTAATACACGCACTTGACGAAGGTCGCATCAGTCATGCGTATCTATTTTCTGGGCTTAGAGGCAGTGGAAAAACATCGAGTGCTAGGATATTTTCAAAAGCTTTAGTATGCGAAAAAGGACCTACCTCAAAACCATGTGAAGTATGCCCACAATGCATAATGGCAAATGAGTCAAGGCATATGGACATCATTGAAATGGACGCGGCTAGCCACAGAAAGATAGATGATATAAGAGAGCTAATAGAGCAAACAAAATATGCTCCAGCAATGGCAAGATATAAAATTTTTATAATCGACGAAGTGCATATGCTAACCAAAGAGGCATTTAATGCTCTTTTAAAAACGCTTGAAGAGCCACCAAGCTATGTAAAATTTATTTTAGCGACGACTGATCCATTAAAACTCCCAACAACGGTGCTTTCAAGAACGCAGCATTTTAGGTTTAAGCAAATAAGCAGATACAGCATCATTAAACATCTTGAGTTTATTTTAAGCAAAGAAGGCATTAGCTACGAAAAAGAGGCACTCGAAATTTTAGCAAGAAGTGGCGGAGGATCGTTAAGAGATACTTTGACACTTCTTGATCAAGCTATCATTTACGGGGCAAATAATGTCACGGCAAATGGCGTAGCATCAATGTTAGGACTTCTTGATCCAGAAAAGATCGAAGAGATAATAACTCATGTTTTAAATCACGATAAAAATGCTATTAGAGTACTTGTAAGCGAGCTTGAAAGCTATGATCCTGAGATGATAATAGATGAAATTTTGGCAAATTTAAAGCAAAAATTTATAGAAAACGACTCAAAAATTTCTCTACTTGTTTATGAGAGATTTTTTAGGATTTTGGCACAAGCTAAAGGTATGCTAAATGTAAGTAGCGACAATGGCTTTGTGCTAATGCTAATGCTTTTTATGATGATAGAAGCGCTAAATTTACAAGATATCGACGACGCTATAAATGAAGTGATCTCAAAAAATAACGAGAATTCCACTCAAATCACAGAAGTCATCACTCAAAAAAGCCAAGTAGCTCCTGCTAAAATGCAAGGTCCATACGAACTCTTCTTAACAAAAATTTATGATAGAAATTACGATCTTGGCGAGTTTTTTAAAGAATTTGTAGAATTTAGCTTTTTTAATAACAATGAGCTTGGACTGATAGTAAATGCAAAAGATGAAAATCTTAAATATTTTAAGAAAAATTGGAAAATTTTAAATGAGATATTGCGTACGCTTTTTGGACAAAATGCGAAGATAGTAAATGCAAAGAGCGATGAGCAAAAAGCACAAACTAAGACGCCTAAAGCCTCTTTAGAAAATAATGAAAAAAGCGAACTAGACGAGCTTGATGAGGAAATTTCAAGACTAAATGCAAATAACATTGAAACTAAAAATGAGCCAAAAACCGAGATAAAAAGCGAGCTACAAAACGAGAAAAACAGCTTTGCTTTAATGCTCAACAAAGAGCCAAAAACACCAGAAGAGCTTCAAAGACAAAGAGAACAAGGGGTTCTAAAAGAGGCCAATAGACTTTTTGGTGAGCCAACGATTGAGAGCTAAATTTTATCTTTATTAGATTTTGCTCTTTTTTTGAGAGCTTCTTTTTTGCGAAGCTCTAACTCATAAGCTTCATTTAGCGCCTCTTCATCATCTAAATTTGCTCCGTCTAAAAATTTTCGGTAGTCCTCAAATTGCTTATTTTTTATCCCCCAAAGCACGCCAAAAAGCAAAAATGCTCCCATCAAAACTGAGATAAAAACTAGCATCGCAAGTGTCGCGCTATCCATTATTTTTCCTTAAATTTTCTAACAATATAAAGCGAGTTTAAGATAACACTTAGCGAGCTAAGCGACATAAAAAGTGCAGCAAATAGCGGAATGACATAGCCACACACAGCAAATGGCAGAGCAAGAACATTATAAAGAAGACAAAAGAGCAAATTTTGCTTTATCGTTTTGTAAGTAAATTTTGAGATTTTTATGGCCTTCGCTAGACTTTTTAAACTATCATCAAGTAGCACTACATCGCTTCTTTCTGAGCTTATTGCCGCCCCACCTCCCATGCAAATGGCAACATGAGCAAGGCTAAGCGCGGCTGCGTCGTTTATGCCGTCCCCTACCATCAGCACCTTTTTGCCCTGCTGCTTGAGACCAGCTATAAATTTAGCCTTTTCATCAGGTAGCATCCCTGCTCTAAACTCGCTCACGCCAAGCTCATCTGCTACGTTTTTTACTACTTTTTGTACGTCGCCACTTAAGATACACACTTTCATGTCAGCATTCTTTAGCTCGTCTATCAAGGCCTTTGCTTCAGGTTTTACGCTATCTTTTAGGTAAAATTTCGCCACTAGCTCACCATTAAGCCCCACAAAAAAGCTCACATTTTCTTCAGCTTCATTAAAACTAATACCATTTTCAACTAAAAATCGCTTGCTTCCTGCATAAAATTTTTTACCCGAAATTTCAGCCTCAACACCCTTTGCCACGCTTAAATTTGTATTTTTAAGCTCTATTTTCCTTGCGCCTTTTTGCTTTAGAAATTTAGCCACTGCCACGCTTATTTGATGATTTGATATAAGAGCTAGCGAATAAATTTCATCTAAGCTTATGCTCTCTTTTATGAAAAGATCACTAACTTCAAATTCTGCCTTTGTGAGCGTACCAGTCTTGTCAAATACTGCTACATCGCACTTTGCAAGGCTTTCAAAAAATTTAGCCTCCTTAAAAAGCACTCTATTTTTAAAAGCCACACCAAGAGCGCAAACACTACTAACTGGCGTGGCAAGCGCAAGCGCACAAGGGCAAGCGATCACGATGACGCTAGCAGCTGTGACAATAGCTTCTGAAAAGCCAAATTTAAAGTACCAAAACCAAAATGTAAAAAATGCTAAAGTCAGCACACTAAGAGAAAATTTAGAAGCGATTTTATTGACTACCAGCTCGATATTTGGCTTTTTTAGCTCTGCAGTTTGGAGCAAATTTATGAGCTGGTTTAGATAAGAATTTTTAAAAATTTCCTTTGCCTCGTAGATGATTTGTCCATTTTGGCAAATGACGCCACTTTTTACCTCTTGCCCCAATCCCAAGGTCACAGGCAGGCTCTCTCCCGTTAGACTTGAGCTATCCACACTTGCCTCGCCACTAAGCACCACTCCATCAAGTAGCGCCCTCTCGCCAGATCTAAGCACAATCTTTTCGCCCAAATTTACATCTCTTGGCTCTTTTAAAACATCCTTGCCATCCTCCAAAATACACACCTTTGCAAGCAGCATATCATTTAAGAAATTTGAAGTCTCAAGCGCCTTTTTCTTACCCAAAATTTCTAAAAATTTACCGATAAAAACAAAGGTGATGATCATCGCAACTGAGTCAAAATAGCTCTCACCACTCCTCGTAAACATCGCATAAATCGAGTAAATATAAGTAATGCTAGCTCCGGTGATAACGAGCAGATCCATATTTGGCGAAGCGTTTTTTATGGCTATCTTTGCTCCTTTGAAAAACTCGCTACCAGTATAAAAAAGCACAGGCGTTGCTAATACAAACTGCGCAAAGCTTAAAATATCTTTTATATCGCCTCTTATACCACTAAAATACCCACTATACTGAGCAATGGCTAGCCACATAATGTTCATCGTAGCAAAGATACCAACTAGCGCTTTTGTGTAAAAATTTCTTCTTTTCTTAGCTAGCTCGTCCTCTTTTTGACTCGTAGCATAAGGCTTTGGGACATAACCAACGGCATAAATTTTTTCAATTATTTGCTCTACCAAAAGCTCTTGCTCATCAAAAACAATAACCGCTTTTTGATTAAGCGAGTTGATATTTACCTCCAAGACGCCAGGCAAGCTAAAAAGTGCCTTTTCAAGTAGCCAGATGCAAGCTGAGCAAGTGATGCCATCAATTAAAAATGAAATTTGACTAAAGTCGCCCTCTTTTGTCACAAGCTCACTAAAATTTGCCGCTAAATTTTTGATATTTGTACCGTTGCTCGCCGGTGTAAGTGTATTTTTACCAAGACGCTCATAAAACTCGCTAAGTCCATTTTCATTTAAAATTTCATAAACACCTTTACAACCAACACAGCAAAATTTAAGTCCGCTTTCATTTGAGATCATCACGCTTTCATCAAATTTTAATCTACAATGAGCACATCTACTTTGTGGCATTTTTACTTTCTTTTATCTAAAATTTTTACCAATATTATTGCATCACATGCCTATTGCGTACCATAATTTAAATACATAAATTTGAAGCAGACAAACTACAAAAATAGGCACAAATTTCTTCTTTTGTTATCGTTATAAAATGGCGAGATTATAGCAAATCAACCATTTTTGAGCAAAAATTTTATTTTATACCATTTCTTGACAACAAAGTTTTATTTTTATAAAATGCCAAAACTTTCAAAAACTTTTGAAGCCCAGAATTCTGCAATCTTATCCCCGCATTTAAAGAGGAAAAATGGAAAACAATAACCAAACTGAGCAAGGTGCTGCTCAAAGCACAAAAACTACAAAAAAACACCAAACATCAAGAACCCACGTACCAGTCGATGGACACAAGATCGAAGAGCTAAGAACGCTTAGTTTAGATGAGCTAGTGCAGATCGCAAATAGCGTTGGCGTCGAAAATCCACGCGAATTTCGCAGGCAGGATTTGATATTTGAAATACTAAAAACCCAGACAAAACAAGGTGGCTTTATACTATTTACTGGAATTTTAGAGATCACAAACGAAGGTTATGGCTTTTTAAGGGCTGTTGATGCAAATTTAAGCGACAGCTCAAACGACGCTTATGTTTCAAACTCACAGATCCGTAAATTTGCACTTCGTGTGGGCGACATCATCACTGGCCAAGTAAGAGAGCCAAAAGATCAGGAAAAATACTACGCTCTTTTAAAGATCGAGGCAGTGAACTACATGCCTCTAGCAGACGCAAAAGAGAGGCCGCTATTTGACAACCTAACCCCACTTTTCCCAACTGAAAAGCTAAATTTAGAATATGATCCAATGAAGCTAACGGGCCGTGTACTTGATCTTTTCACACCTATTGGCAAAGGTCAGCGTGGTCTCATCGTCGCACCTCCAAGAAGCGGTAAAACTGAGCTTATGAAAGAGCTAGCTCACGGTATCGCTAAAAATCATCCAGAAGCCCAGCTCATGGTACTTTTGGTCGATGAGAGACCAGAAGAAGTTACAGACATGCAGCGCTGCGTAAAAGGCGAGGTATTTAGCTCGACATTTGACCTGCCAGCGTTTAATCACGTCCGCGTGGCAGAGCTAGTCATCGAAAAGGCAAAACGTCTAGTTGAGATGGGCAAAGACGTCATTATATTGCTTGATAGCATAACCCGTCTAGCACGTGCCTACAACACAGTCACCCCACCAAGCGGCAAGGTGCTAACAGGCGGCGTGGACGCAAACGCGCTTCACAAACCAAAACGCTTCTTTGGCGCAGCTAGAAACATCGAGCATGGCGGCTCGCTAACCATCATCGCAACCGCACTAATCGACACTGGCTCGCGCATGGATGAAGTGATATTTGAGGAGTTCAAAGGTACTGGCAACAGCGAGATCGTGCTTGACCGCAATATCTCAGACCGTAGAATTTACCCAGCTATCAACGTGCTAAAATCAGGTACAAGAAAAGAAGAGCTACTTCAAAAACCTGATGAGCTTCAAAAAATTTGGGCTATTCGCTCTGCGATCGCCACAATGGACGACGTCGAAGCGCTTAAATTCTTATATGCAAAAATGCTAAAAACAAAAGACAACAAAGAGCTTCTCTCTATCCTAAACGAGTAAATTTAACTGAGCTTAAAGCAGTTGCTTTGAGCTCAAATTTCTTTTTTTACATCAAATTTCTCAATAAATCTTTCATGGTTATACTAATTTAAATTTTTCAGTTTTATTTTTTTTGTAAAATCCAAATTTCTAACTTATACAAAAAGGAAAAATATGAAAACTAAAGTCATTTTTTCAGGCATTACAGCAATACTTGCTCTTGCACTAACCGGATGTGGCGAACCTACAACTTTAGCAGAAATTTGCAAAGCTGACATGGGAAGTATCAAACATTTTAAAGGCGAAGTAAAAGTCTATAAAAGGGTAAATTATGACTTGGAATACAATATGGAAACCCAAAAAAAAGAATTAAAAGAAGACGGCATTAAAGGCTATCTGATAGTCGATAAAGATACAAAGGTTGATCTAGAAAAATTTAACGTAAAAGCTTTTGCTTACACTATACCAGCTGGTAGCGTAGATAAAGGAACACCGCATATGTATATCTTAAAAAAATATGATGACATAGGTGAAGGCGATAAAACAGAAGTTTTAGCAACACTAGAAACCTTAAATCCGAGATGTAATGTAGATGGCAGCCTAGAGCTTAAACAAAAAGATACAAAAATAATTGCAATAAAATAACAAAAGGTGGGCTAACCACCTTTTAATAAATTTATATCTTCTAGCTTTAACTTTCTTAGAACAAATTTCCCATAAAACTCTATAACAAAATATGACAATTCAAAACAAAAGAGACAAACGTGGGTCTTTATTTGGGATATACATATAAATTTTAATCACCAGCAAGCTCAAATTTCAAAGCAAATTTGAGCTTTTATTAGAAACTATAAATTTACTAGCTTTTCTAAATTTTCGCCGTCCAAGCGGTAGGTTCTCCACTCAAGAGATTGGTTTTTAGCACCCATGCTTTCATAAAATTTGATACTTGGCTCATTCCAGTTTAGGCAGCACCACTCAAGCCTCTTTAAATTTTCATCCTTACAAATTTGAGCTAGAAATTTAAAAAATGCTTTCCCAATACCTTGTTTTCTAAACTCTTTTTTCACGTAAATGTCCTCAAGGTACATCCCACCAAGTCCTAAAAATGTGGAGAATGTATAAAAGTATATAGCATAACCAATAGTCCTACTCTCACTCTCGCAGATAAGGGCTTTTGCATGGTTTTTATTAAAGATGGAGTCTGCAAAAATTTCATTTGTAAAAGTGACTTGATCACTCAGATTTTCATAGCTTGCAAGTTCTCTTACAAGCTCACAGATCACGTCTATGTCGTCTCTAGTTGCTTTTCTTATTTGAAATTTCATTAGTTATCACCAAAAAGTGCTTTTAGATCCTTGATCATGCCACCGTCGCTATCGCCACTGCTGGTTTTTGAGCCAAGCTCGTTTAGCTCGATCTCATAGCCTGTTAGCATGCTTGCAAGGCGGATATTTATGCCGTTTTTACCGATCGCTTTGCTCTTTTGCTCACTTGCAAGTGTAACAATCGCTTTGTTTTCCTCTATCTTTACCGATGTGATGATAGCTGGTCCCATCGCACGAGCGACAAATATCGCTGGTTCGGTGGCATATTCGATCGCATCGATGCTTTCGTTATGAAGCTCTTTGCTTACGGCATTTATCCTAACGCCCTTTGTGCCGACTGTTGCGCCGACTGGATCGATGTTTGGAGTGGTTGAGATGAGTGCTACTTTGGCCCTTTCACCAGGGATTCTAGCACTTCCTTGAATGATAATACCGCCATCTTTTATCTCAGGCACTTCAGAAGTCAGCAGTGCTTCAAGAAATTTTGGTGAAGTTCTTGAGAGTTCTACTTTTATGCCTAAATTTTTATCTGTAAAAACTTTTCTAATGACAGCTTTTACGACGTCTCCTACTTTAAATTTCTCGCCTTTTATACGGCTTTTACGTGGTAAAACAGCGCGAAGCTCGTCAATTTCAATAAATGTATTTTCATCATTATCGACTCTGACAACTGGCCCAAAGACCATGTGACCGCTCATCTCATTATATTTTTGTAAAATTTTCTCTTCGACTAGGCGCTGGATGTGGTATTCAAGCTCCTTGTGAAGTGTTTGGGCGGCTGTTCTGCCAAGATTATCAAGGCTTAGCTCGTAAGTTAGTTCATCGCCGATTTCAACACCGCTATCTATTTTCTTAGCCTCTTTTAAACTCAAAAAGTGCTCATTGTCTTCTTCTAGCCTCTCGTCATCGTTTGCTACAATTAAAATTTTTTGATAAAGCTTTAAATTTTTATTTGCATCAATATTTACATCATACTCATAATTCTCGCCATAAACTCTCTTTGCTGTATTTATCAAGGCTCTTATAACGCGCTCTTTTACATCTTCTATCTCTAAATTTTTCTCATTTGCAATTGACTCGATGATATCTGAAATTCTTTCCATTTTTTCTCCATTGTAACGATAAATTTCGGGGATTTTTCGTGAAGTTCTGGAATTATACATAAGCCATACTTTTAATAAGTTTAAGCTTATTATTAACTTTTATTTAATCCTTTTTTTATGATGTTTTGGATATATTGACCGATTAAAATTTAAGATTTTGAAAGGATTAAAAATGGAGCTAAAACTTGCAAGAGCTGAATTAGACGCAAAACCAAAAACGATTTCACTAGAAAAAATAGAGGCAGCTGTCGAAAAAGAGGGTCAGAAAATTTTCTATTTTGATAAAGAAAACACACACAAACAATTAATCGCCTTAGTTGAGCATTTTGAAGAAAAAGGGCTAAGCGTTTATCACAGAACCGTAAAATACGGACTTGATGATAGCGACTACATGTATGAAGTGCATATACTTTAATGAGTAAAAAACTCTTTATCCAAACTTTAGGCTGTGCTATGAATGTTCGTGACAGCGAGCATATCATAGCCGAGCTCTCACAAAAAGAAGACTACTCCTTAACACAAAATATAGAAGAAGCTGATTTAATCCTTATAAATACTTGCTCGGTTCGTGAAAAGCCAGTTCATAAACTCTTTAGCGAAGTCGGCGCGTTTGAAAAAGCCAAAAAAAGAGGTGCTAAAATAGGCGTTTGTGGCTGTACTGCAAGCCATTTGGGTAGTGAAATTTTTAAACGCGCACCTTATGTTGATTTTGTTCTTGGCGCAAGAAATGTTAGTAAGATCACAAAAGCGGTAAATACACCTAAATTTATCTCAACCGACATCAATCATGACGAGAGCGAATACGCATTTGGCGAATTTAGAGGCTCGCCATATAAAAGCCACATCAATATCTCGATCGGCTGCGACAAAAAGTGCACCTACTGCATCGTCCCACATACTAGAGGCGATGAAATTTCTATCCCTTCAAGCCTCATCCTAAAAGAGGTAGAAAAGGCGGCAAAAAGCGGCGCAAAAGAGATATTTTTACTAGGGCAAAATGTCAATAACTACGGCAAAAGATTTTCAGGCGTGCAAGAAAATATCGATTTTAGCGACCTATTAGTAAAGATAAGCGAGATAGAGGGCGTTGAGAGGATAAGATTTACAAGCCCGCACCCACTTCACATGGATGATAAATTTCTAGAAATTTTCACTAACAACCCTAAAATTTGCAAGTCTATGCATATGCCACTTCAAAGCGGAAATACCAAAGTTTTACGCGAGATGAAGCGCGGATACACAAAAGAGTGGTTTTTAGACCGCGCGCTAAGACTTAGAAAGATGTGCCCAGATGTGAGCATCTCAACTGATATCATCGTCGCATTTCCGGGCGAGAGCGATAGCGAATTTGAAGACACGATGGACGTGCTTGAACAAGTTAGATTTGAGCAAATTTTTAGCTTCAAGTATTCGCCTCGCCCTCTTACCAAGGCAGCTACTTTTACAAATCAAATAGACGACAAGACCGCTTCAGCTAGGCTTACTCGCCTACAAAATCGCCACAATGAAATTTTAGACGAGATCGTGGCGGCACAAAAAGATAAAATTTTTGATGTATATTTTGAAGAGCTAAGAGCAAATGGCGGCGTTGCTGGGCGAAGCTTTAATAACTTTTTAGTTCAAGTTGATGGCAGTGAAGAGCTTCTTGGCACTACACAAAAAATCAAGATCACAAACCCAAAACGAATGGTTTTGTATGGTGAGCTGCAAATTTAAAAGCACCCTTGAAAAGCTCGCCACGAACATTGGTGTCTTTTTCATCTACATTTTGATGTGGCTCATTTTTCTAACCTGCAAAAAGAGCTACACTCCAAATTTCTTACCGCAAAATGGCTGCGTCGTCGTTTTTTGGCATGGCAGACTTAGCTTTATGAGCTTTGCTTACAGACGCTGGTGGAGCAGCCAAAACAGAAAACAAGGCAAGGTGATAATAAGCGACCACAAAGATGGCGAGCTCATCACCAGAATAATCAAATTTTTTGGCATCGGCACCATTAGAGGTAGCAGCTCAAAAGGCGGCGCAAGGGCACTTATAGAGGCTTTAAGAGAGATAAAGCAAGGTCACGACGTCATCATCACGCCAGATGGCCCACGCGGACCAAGACACAGCGTCGCAGACGGAGCTGCGGTGATCGCGCAAAAGTCATCTTGCGAAATTTATGCTCTAAATTTCGAAGCAAACTCGTTTTGGGAGTTTAAAAGCTGGGACAAGATGATACTTCCAAAGCCATTTTCAACTATAAAATTTAGCCTCTCAGCCCCTTTTAGCGTGGCAAATTTAGAACAAAAAGAGGCAAAAGAGAAGATACAAAACGAGCTTTGGCAGGCCTCGCAAAATGACGGTGGCAAGAGCGTGCTACAAAATAAAGAGGACTTTAGGTCAAATTTAAAAATTTGGTGGAAAAAATATGCGCATAAAAATCCGCAAATAAGCGACGAGATAAGAGAAATTTTGGACGAAATTTATGAAAAATAAAATTTCTATCTTTATAGCCATTTTTATAATAGCTTTCTTTGGGCTCTTTTTTTACAGCGACAACTCCTACAAGCTCGCCCTTGAAGCGAAATTTTACTACGAGAGTAAAGAGTATGAAAAGGCTATAAATTTAAGCCAAAAAGCCCTTGATCTTGACGTATACAACAAGATGGCCGCCACCACGCTTAATCAAAGCAAGGCAGCTATGAAATTTAGCTCATACATAAAAAACGGCAAAGAGTATCTTGAACGCATCAAAAAAATGAGCCAAAATGGCGTCAGTAAGGCTGATAATGAGCGCATCAAAATGATGTGTGATGTGATGATAGAGGACTTTGAAAGCTTAAGAAATTCTGCTTTGCTTGATGATGAGCTAAAAAGCGAGGCTCTGCAGATGAAAGAGGCATTTGCAAAACTAAAAAACGAGCTGTTTTAAACTTATTTAATCCCTTTTTAGCTAACATACCAAAAATAATGCACTAAATTTAGGAGAGTTATGTCTTTTAGCATCAAAAAGCTTTTTTCAAACCTTTTCTTAAGCGCCGTGATCGAGGGCAATGAGTGCGTTTTTTACGGTCAGGTCTTTAGAAATGGCAAGCTTATAAAAACCATAAACGCTAAATTTACAGATATAAATATCGATAATATCGATGAAAAAATCATAAAATACATAGAAGAGCAAGAAAAAGCATATTTTGGCGTATATGTCTCAGTTTTTTTTAACGACGACTCGCAAGGCGCGCTTCCTAGCACTAGCTTTGATGAATATAAAAAATTTAATATAAATACTAAAAATCTTACAAGCCTTATCATGCAGGATAGCTGGAGTATTTATGCAAATTTAAATGCTATAAAAAAATATAAAAATTTATTTGGACAAGATAGTGTAGATCTCATCTACTCACCTATTGCCCTACTCTTTCACGAGCTTTTAAAACGCGGAATTTCTCCAAAAACTACACTTTATCTTTATATCCATGCACATTCGTTTACGCTTGCGATATTTAAAGATAAACAAATGAAATTATCCACTTTTTTAAATATGGCTGGTATTGAGGAAACTAATCAGGAAGCTGAAAGCCTAAAAGAAGAAGATATAACAGATATTGATAACTTAATAATTAAAGAAGAAAATGACGCAACATCGCTTGATGATTTTAAAAGTTTAGATGATTTTTTAAGTGATGATAAACCAAAAGAATTTGAAGATCTAAACTATGAACTAAATATGCCAGTTTCTACAAATGTAGAAAAATCGGTTGCTATTTTTGGGTATGACATGAAGATGTTTGATTACATCGTAAAGGCTGTAAAAGAATTTTACGAAAATCCTCTCTACGGCGGCGATTTTATTGAACAAATCATTGTTTTTGAAAATACAAAAACAAGTGCAACCTTTTTACAATATCTGCAATCCGAGCTTTTAGTGGAGACTTCGGTGTATCCAGTGAATACAAACCATATTATGAATGAAATCATGCAAGAAGAGATAATATTATGAGATTTAGCTTTATTGCTCCGGAACCAAGACCACTTATATCTATCTTTAGCAAAATTTGGCTAAGTCTTATAAGTTTTGTTTTTATAGCTCTTTTGGCAACAAATTTTTTTATACTCTATAAAAACTATTCAATTGAAAAAAATATAAATTTTTTATCAAATGAGCAAAAAGAACTTAGTCAAAAAATAGTCACAACAGATGAAATTTCAGCTAAACTGGCCGTACAAATAGAATCTGCAAATGATATTTTCACATCAAATTCTATTCTCAAGCAAAGCTTGCACAATCTTTTTGATCTAGTGCCTGACAGTATAACGCTCGAAGAGGTTTTTATGGATAAAAACTCACTCATCATTCGTGGTATAACGCCGACAAAAGATGTATTTAATCAGCTTCTAGCTTCACCTTTAAGATCTATTTTTACGACTTCGAATACTAGCTTTTATCAAAGTAAAAACGGCTGGTACGGCTTTATAAGCACAAATAAAATTGATAATTCTGAGGGATATAATGAGTAAAAAAGATACGAGCTTAGAAAAAATAGATCCCGTCAAGCTTTTACTTTTTATATTTGCTTTTATTGTAGTTTGTTTCATTATGATATTTGGTTTTATCGTGCCAAATATAAAAGAATTTAAAAGCCTAACTAGACAAAATTATTCACAGACATCATCTTATACAAAAGTAAAAAATGAATTTGAAGCCAAATTTAAAAACCTTGAAGCAACCAAACAAAAAGATGGAGCTATTATTTCAGCTTTTGAGGCTAAATTTGATAAAGATAAATTTATAGAATTTGCCTCTAAATTTTTCAGTGAAGTGAGCCTTAGCAAAATAGAAGAAAGTGATAATAACGCTAGTGAGAAATTTTTTAGATTTCGCCTAAATGTAACTAGCTCTCTAAGGACACCACAAAAATTTTATGACTTTTTAGATGCGCTTAGCAGCTATGACAGTATCGTAAAGACCGAATTTCCTATCGTCATGAAAGGCGAAAAGGATAAAATCCATACTACTTTTAATATAAAAGTTTTTGGGTTGAAGTGAAATTTTAGATTTTATTTAAAAAAGCTACAAATAGATAACATTTCTCTCAAGTTCTTAGTTATAGAAATCATATTTTTATGGACATAAATTTATGTATTTCATCAGTATTGATATAAGCTCAACATCTACAAAAGTAACAATACTAGATAATCAAGATAATTTTTGTGATCTATTTTTTTGTTATCAAGTAGTTTTAGTGCCATAAAAATAGTACGCGATATAAAAGAAATTTTAGAACAAAAAAGCTATCAATATGCCTCGATCGTAGCTACTGAATATGGAAGAGCAAGTGTAGAAGCGGATGTAGTAGTTTTTGAAAACTGTACAGGAACTAAAAAATTTAAAAATAATATAAGCACACAAGGCGACCTTGTAGAAAATATCGCCAAATGTTACTTAAAGACACCCCATCTTCTGTAATGTACAAAAACGACGCAATATCTGATGCTATTAAAAATTTGTAGATGAATATAAAGCAGATGGTGCAACAGATATCGTTTTAAGTGGCTGTCACACTTATACAATAGAAACAAGTAATATAAAAGAAGCCAGCAAAGAAACTGGTGCGAGCTACATGCGCCTTGAGGACTGACTACCCCCAAACAAGATGTTGTCCGGATTTACACACATTTGAAGGTATTTTTAGAATTTCTCGAATAAAACATCAAATTTTAAAAGACTCAAGAAGAGCCTTTGTTGATTTATTACGAATTTTTAGAACAGTATTTTGACTAGTATTACTTTTTATCCACACATTTGCCAAGTTGGCAGGCTCTTTTGTAAAGTGCGTCTGCCTTTGCTTCATTGCCGCTTAGCTTTGCAAGCAAAAAGCATGACTGAGCATACTCAAGCTCGCAACTCTTTGCCAAAAGCCTTAGCACTCTAGCCTCGGCCTTAGTTCTATCTATCTTATGAGTCTTTAAATTTTCACTTTCGATGTAGGATTTTAGCCCCATAGCCTCATTATAGCAGCCAACACCATCGCCACTATCACAAGCTAGTTTATAAAGTTTTAGAGCTTTTTGGATATCTTTTTGCTCATCAATCAGCCCTTGCTCATAAATTTGACCCAAATTTGAACAAGCCGTTGCAAGCCCAGCATTGCAAGCTTTTTCGTAGTAGCCTTTTGCTTTTACAAAGTCTTTTTCGTTGCTAAAATTTACAGCTAGGTTGTTACAGTCGATGCTATTTCCACCCTCGCAGTTTTGCATCATCTTCTCTTTTTCAAGCTCAAGACGCTCTGCCCTCGCCTCTTCATCACTTTGCCAAAAGCCAAAGCTTACCATCTTTTGCCAAGACCAGCAACCACTAAGTATAAAGCCCATAGCCAAAATAAGACCAAAATTTAAGACCTTTTTCACTTACATTCCTAGCTTTGTGCCTAGTCTTTTCATCTGTGGGCATGCCTTGCTTAGCCCACGAAAGCAAGCAACTTTATAAATTCCATAAGCCCTTTTTTCGTCTTTATTGACACCAAGACCAAGCTCGTACATCGCTCCGATATTAGCACAACTTGGTAAGTCGCCAGCATTGCAAGCGTTTGTATATGCCTCCATCGCTAGATAGTAGTCTTGTTTTACGATCTCGCCCTTGCGGTAGGCGTTGCCTAGATGATAGCAAGCTTGCATGCCTCCACCATTGCAACTTTCTTTATAAATCGAAATTGCCTTTTTTGGATTTTTTTTAACTCCAAGTCCAAGCTCATAAAGAGTGCCCAAATTTGCACAACCGACTTGCACTTTCGCATCGCAAGCTTTTTTATAATTTGTTAAAGCGTTTTCATATTCTTTTAAAAGCTCGTAATTTACACCCAAATCATTGCAAGCTTCCGCATCGCCTTCTTCGCATTTTGGTATTAAAATTTCGATCGCATTTCTTGAAATTTGCTCTTTATTTTGCACTATTTTTTCATCCTTTGGCTGCTGCCACGAATCATCTTGTTTTTGTCCTACACCAATCACATTTAAGCAGCCAGTGAAAAATAAAGCCGATAAAAGCAATAAATATTTTTTCATTCTTTTCCTTTTAAAATTGTCCAAATAAGTCATTTAGTGCTTCACTGATACTTGGATGAGTGAAAATTTGATTTTTAAAGAAATTTGCGTTCGCTTTTAAATTCATTGCAATTGCGATTTCATTTATTAGCTCATTTGCATAGATGCAGTGAAAGCTAGCACCTAAAATTTCGCCGCTTTGTACATCAACGATAGCTTTTAGCATACCTACATCGTGATTTAGTACTTTTGCACCTGGTACTGTTGCCATGCTAAGCTTTAGCTCTTTAAAATTTAGCCCAAATTTACTAGCCTCTTTTGCATTTACTCCAATTCTTGCTAGCGGAGTATCAGTAAATAGTACATTTGCGTGAATGCTTCTATTTTTAGTATTTCTCTTTTTATCACCAAAAATTTGTGAATAAACTATCCTAAAATCATCCAAGCTCGTGTAAGTAAAAAGCTCTCCGCCGCGCACGTCGCCTACCGCATAGATGTTTGGCACATTTGTTTGAAGATTTTCATTTGTCTTTATAAAGCCTTTTTCATTTAGCTCAACTCCAGCAGCTTTTAAATTTAAATCATCCACATTTGCCACTCTGCCAAGCGCGATCAAAAATGCATCAGCCCTAAGGCATCTTTGCTCACCATTTTGCTTGAAATTTAATACATTCTCTTTAACGCACCCTATCTCGCAATCCTCTAAAATTTCAACGCCTTGGACTCTAAGAGCCTCTTTTACGCTATTAGCTATATCATCATCTTCGTTTTTAAGTAGTTTTGAACGTCCTACGATAGTCACTTTTGAGCCAAAATTTGCAAACATTGATGCAAACTCTATACCGATAAAACCACTACCGATAATGACAAAATGCTTTGGTAAATTTTTTAGATCAAGCAAAGTTTGGCTTGAAAATACATTTGAGCTTACAACCTCAAAAGGAGCATCTGCCTCTTTTGAGCCACTATTTATGATAATAAAATCGCCCTCTATTATCTTTTTCTCGCCGCTTGTCGTTGTTACAAGTACGCTATTTTCACTAGCAAATGAGCCAACACCATCGATCACATCGATATTTTCTTTATCATTTAGCATCACATAGTTTTTAGCATTCAAAGCTGAAATTAGCTTATTTTTATTTTCCACACTAAGTGTGTAATATTCGCTCTCAACGCTATTATTTACAAATTTTGCCTCTTTAGCGGCTGTTATTAGACGTTTGGTTGGTATGCAGCCAACATTTATGCAAGTACCTCCGTACATCTTTGGCGATCTCTCTATAAGAGCCACTTTTTTGCCAAGTGCGGCAGCTTTAACTGCTAGCGTTTTGCCAGCTTTTCCAAAACCAATAATTACAATATCATATTTCATTTTCAGTCCCTTATCTTTCCCATTATATAGTAAGTTGTTTCATTTATCTTTTTTAGCTCCATTTTATATTTATTAGCCCAGTTTTTTATGATTTCATCAACTCGCTCTTTTATTTCATTAACGGTAGCTACATTTTTTATCTTTAGTCTATCTTCACTTCCACTCATCGCCACAAAACAAAGGTGCGGCTTTAAATGATCGTTTAGTTCAATTATGCTCTTTGGCAAAAGACCATCAGTATTGTTTAAAATTCTACACATTTGAGCAGTGGTCGTTTCATTGACGTTATAGCCAAGCTGGATTAAAAGTGCATTATGATCCATATCGTTCCTTTTGCTTAAAATTTGCGGGCATTATAAGATAAAATTGGATAAAATCGCCTAAATTTTCAAGGACAAATATGAAAAAATTTATCATTTTTGTGTTTAGTGTTTTACTATTTTGGGGATGTTCGTTAGATCAAATTTCACAAAATTTTGGCCTTAGTGAGCCACCACTTGATCCTGAAGTCGAGCAAATAGCAGACGCCATCTATCTATACAATGAAGGCAACTATCCAAAGGCTTGCAAGAGATTTTACGACTACGCAAAAGATGGAAATGTGCTTGCCATGCAGCAAACTGGCATTTGTTTTCGTGACGGCAAAGGCTTTAGTAAGGATATCTTAAGAGCACTTTTCTGGTTTGAAACAGCTGGCAGATACGGCAACATAGACGGACTAAGAAGCGCTGGATATATCTACGAGTATGGCCTTGGTGTAAACAAAAATTTAGAAAAAGCGATATATTTTTACGAAAAAGCCACAAGCCTTGGCTCAAGCGAGGCCAGCTACGATCTAGGGCTTATCTATCTAGGTAAAAATAACTACAAAAAAGCGAGAATTTATCTTGATGAAGCTTGCTTTAAAGGCAAAGAAGGAGCTTGCACAAAGCTAAAAGAGATGAAATTTTAGCTCCCATCTCTTTTTGTAAATTTATTACGCGTCAGCCTTTTGAGCGATCAAAACGCCTTCTATCATCTTTTTGATATCGCCATCAAGTATCGCATCAGTTTGTGAGTATGCCTCGCCACTGCGGTTGTCTTTTACTTGCTGGTATGGGAAAAGTACATATGATCTTATCTGGTGCCCCCAGCCGATCTCGCTTTTTTCGACGCTATTGCTTGCTTCTTGTTGTTTCATTAGCTCAAGTTCGTAAAGACGAGATTTTAGCATTTTCATCGCTGTGGCTCTATTTTTGTGCTGACTGCGGTCATTTTGACACTGCACGACGATGCCAGTTGGTATGTGCGTGATGCGGATGGCAGATTCAGTCTTGTTTACGTGCTGACCGCCTGCACCACTTGCTCTATAAGTGTCTATCTTTAGATCTTTCTCTTCGATCTCGATCTCTATATCATCATCTACTTCAGGGCTTACCATGACACTAGAAAAGCTCGTATGACGGCGCCCTGCACTATCAAATGGACTTGTGCGAACGAGCCTGTGGATGCCATTTTCTGCTTTGAAGTAACCATAAGCATTTTCGCCTTTTACGATAAAACTCACGTCTTTTAGCCCTGCCTCATCGCCCTCTTGAAAGTCAAGAGTCTCGACCTTAAAGCCTTCTCTCTCACAAAATCTAAGATACATCCTATAAAGCATGCTGGCCCAGTCGTTACTCTCAGTGCCGCCAGCTCCAGGATGGATCGATACGATCGCATTTTTGCCGTCATCTTCGCCGCTTAAAAGCATAGAAATTTCAAGATTTACTATCTTTTCATCTAAATTTTTAGCGTCATCAAAAAGAGAATTTATAGTCTCTTCGTCATTTTCAGAATTTGCTAGCTCAAAAAGCTCCTTTGCATCACTTACTGCCTGATTAGCATCGTTAAATTTTGCAAGCATATTTGAAATTTTTGTCTTTTCTTTATTTAGCGCCCCAGCTCTTGCGATATCTTGCCAAAAATCAGGATCTTGCTCGGTGGCCTCGATCTCTTTTAGTCTAGCCTTGATCTCTTCAGGCTTTACGATAGAGCCTATGTTTTCAACTTTTGTTTGTAGCTTCTTTAAAAGCTCGTTGTATTCGTAACTATCCAATTTTTTCTCCAAAAATTTTTGCCGATTTTAGCCAAAAGTTGCTTACATTTTTAAATTTACGCCCTTTTAATCCTTTTTTGTTACAATGCCAAGTTAAAATTTCAAACAAAAAGAGTCAAAAATGCAAATCATAAGAACTATAAAAGAACTTCAAAATTTCGTCTCTAGCACAAGCTCAAAGATCGGTTTTGTGCCAACCATGGGCGCACTTCATGACGGACATGTTAGCCTTATCAAAAAATGCGTGAGCGAAAATGAGATAAGTATCGTCTCAACATTCGTTAATCCAACTCAATTTTTACCAGGCGAAGATCTGGACAAATACCCAAGAAACGAACAAAACGACATTAAAATTTGCGAGCAAAATGGCGTTAGCGCTATTTTTATCCCAGATGCTAATGAGCTTTACTTTGAAGATGAGCCTCTAATCATCGCTCCAAAGAAATTTTCAGCTATCTTAGAGGGCAAAACTAGGCCAGGCCACTTTGATGGCGTCTTAAGAGTGCTAAATAAGCTATTTCGACTAACTCGTGCAAATAGCGTCTATATGGGCAAAAAAGATACACAACAATTAATCATCGTGCAAAACATGATAAAGACATTTTTTCTTAATACCAGCCTAGTGGCTTGCGATATCGTTAGAGAGCCGGACGGACTTGCACTTTCAAGTAGAAATGTCTATATCTGCGACGAAGATAAATGTAATGCTCTAAGGCTTTCAAGATCGCTAAATAAAGCACAAAATTTGATCCAAAACGGCGAGGAAGACACAAGTGAGATCAAAACAAAGATGCTTGAAGTGTTAGAGCCATTAAAGGTTGATTATGTCGCCATTACGGATAGAAATTTAAATGAAATTTCCAAAATAGAAAAAAATAACACCATCATTTTAGTAGCAGCTTACGTTGGTAAAACTAGGCTAATAGACAACATCTGGATCTAAAAATGCCAAAACTTCACTTAATTTCACTTGGCTGTAACAAAAATTTAGTTGATTCTGAGATCATGCTTGGTAGACTGCAAAACTACGATATCACGGATGATATCAGCGATGCTGACGTCATCATCGTAAATACCTGCGGCTTTATAAAATCTGCCAAAGAAGAGAGTATCCAAACCATACTTGAAATGCACGAAGCCCGCAAAAATGGCTCTTTGCTGGTAGTGACTGGCTGTCTTATGCAGCGCTACAAAGACGAGCTTATGAAAGAGCTGCCTGAAGTTGATCTCTTTACTGGTGTGGCCGACTACGACAAGATAGATGAGATCATCTTGAAAAAGCAAAATTTATTTAGTCCGCAAACTTATCTGCAAGCAAATGAAGAGCGTGTGATAACTGGCTCAAACTACCACGCCTACATCAAAATTTCAGAGGGCTGCAACCAAAAGTGTAGCTTTTGCGCGATACCGACATTTAAAGGCAAGCTAAAATCGCGCTCGCTTGAAAACATCATAAATGAGGTCAAAAATCTAGTCAAAAAAGGCTACTACGACTTTAGCTTTTTATCCCAAGACTCAAGCTCATATATGCGCGATCACGGTATTAGCGACGGGCTTATAAATTTAATAGATGAGATAGAAAAGATAAAAGGCGTAAGGAGTGCTAGGATACTTTACCTCTACCCAAGCACGACCAGCAAGGAGCTAATTGAACGTATCATCGCTTCGCCTGTCTTTCACAACTACTTCGACATGCCCATCCAACACATCAGCGAAGACATGCTAAAGATAATGAAGCGTGGAAGCGGTGCTAAAAAGATAAAAGAGCTTTTAAATTTGATGAGAAATGCCGAGAATTCATTCTTACGAACTGGTGTCATCGTGGGACACCCGGGCGAGAGCGAGGATGATTTTGACGAGCTTTGCGCGTTTTTAGAAGAGTTTAAATTCGATAGAATTTCGGCCTTTGCCTACTCGAAAGAAGAAGACACTGCCTCTTTTGAAATGGAGCAAATCCCAGCTAAAATCATCTCAAAAAGACTAAATAAGATAGAAAAGATCACTAAAAAAGCGATAAATGAGAGCTTGCAAAAAGAGCTTGGTAAG
This sequence comes from Campylobacter concisus, assembly GCF_001298465.1. NCBI lineage: Bacteria > Pseudomonadati > Campylobacterota > Epsilonproteobacteria > Campylobacterales > Campylobacteraceae > Campylobacter > Campylobacter concisus. Next base: position 847,575 of record NZ_CP012541.1, on the reverse strand, counting down.
CAAATTTATGCTTCTCTTGAGGGCGAAAGTAGCGAGGGAGAGATGTTTTACGCGGCCAAAAAAGATATCTGGGATAAAGATATAGACGGCGAAATTTTAATCAACGAAAGCGACTTAAAAGAGCTTGAGATCGGCTCGCTCTATCTTTGCGAAGCAAGCGACGTGGTCGATCAAAAACTGATCGCTAAAATCATCAAAAAAGCAAAATGATAAGTCAAAATGTGCGAGAAAAGCTAAACTTAGGTGCAAACCTGCTTGCATTCTCGCACGGTATAGACAGCACTGCACTTTTTTATATTTTAGAAGAGGCTGGGATCAAATTTGATCTAGCGATGGTTGATTACAATGTTCGAGAGCAAAGTAAAAGCGAGATAAAAAGTGCAAAAGAGCTCGCAGATAAATTTGGTAAAAAAATTTATACCAAAAGCGTTTTTTTAGATATGTCAAATTTTGAAAAAAACGCGCGTGAGGCGAGATATGAGTTTTTTGATGAAATTTGCCAAAAATTTGGCTATGAAAATTTGATCCTAGCGCATCAGTTTGACGATAAATTTGAGTGGTTTTTAATGCAGCTTAGTAAGGGTGCTGGACTAAAAGAGCTCTTTGGCATGAGCGAGCTTGAAAAGAGAAAGTACTTTTGGTTAGTTAGGCCGCTTTTAAATTTACGCAAAAAAGAGCTTCAAAACTATCTTGATGAGCGAGGTTTGCGCTATTTTATCGATGAGACAAATTTAAAAGGCGAGTTAAAAAGAAGCTTTATTCGGCTAAATTTTAGTGAGCCATTTTTGGATAGATATTTTAGTGGCGTACAAAAGAGCTTTGAGTTTTTAGAAGTCGATAGACAAATTTTAATGCCAAATATCACAAAAATAAGTGACGAAATTTTTATCATAAAAAATGATAGTAATGCGATACGAGGCGTTGATATGGCGGCAAAAGAGCTAAACGTACTTCTAAGTAAAGCTCAAAAAGATGAGCTAAATGCAAATTTAGCAAAGCAAACAAGCGTGGTGCTAAGCGGCAAGATCGCTGTCGGATACGCAGACACTTGCCTTTTAGTAACTCCATTTTGCAAAGCCATAATGCCAAAAATTTTTAAAGAGAAGGCTAGAATTTTAAAAATTCCAGCTATAAATAGAGGCTATCTTTTTGCTATAAATTTTGATTTATCAAAAATTAAATTCTAATAAGCATTGAAAGATTTGGCTTTTTGCCTGAAACGCTAAAAACAAAAGCCAAAATTAATTAAAATAAGCTATTTACGCTTTCATTGTGATATACACGGCGTATCACTTCGCCAAATAAAGAAGCTGCACTTAGCACCTTTATACAAGGTAGCTCCTCTGCTAAAGGTATCGTATCTGTTACCACTAGCTCATCTAAAAAGCCTAGTCTTAGCCTATCATAAGCTGGCCCACTAAGGACTGGGTGCGTACAAAACGCCATAACGCTAGTTGCGCCACGCTCTTTAAAAATTTCAGCTGCTTTTACGATCGTGCCAGCTGTATCTATCATATCATCAACTAAAATCACATCTTTACCATTTACGTCACCGATTATATTCATCACTTCGCTCTCGTTTGCTTTTTCGCGTCGCTTATCTACGATAACCATGTCAAGATTTAGATTTTTAGCTAAGGATCTAGCACGAGCCACGCCGCCTACATCAGGGCTTGCAACGATTGGATTTGGTAAATTTTTAGCTCTTACGTAGTCATTAAAAATGATACTTCCATAAAGGTTATCAACCGGAATATCAAAAAATCCTTGAATTTGTCCTGCGTGAAGATCCATAGTGACGACTCTATCGATGCCTGCTGTTTGCATCATATTTGCCACTAGTTTTGCAGTGATCGGCACTCTAGGAGCTGCTTTTCTATCTTGTCTAGCGTAGCCAAAATACGGCACAATCGCTGTTATAGAGCTTGCGCTACTGCGTCTTAAAGCGTCAGTTAAGATAAGTAGCTCCATTAAATTTGTATTTGTCGGTGCACATGTTGGCTGAATGACAAAAACATCTTTTCCGCGCACGCTCTCGCCGATTTGCACACTGATCTCTCCATCGCTAAATCTTTTTATACTTGCCTCGCTAAGAGGAAGTGAAAGATATTGCGAAATTTTCTTTGAAAGCTCAATATTAGCCGTTCCTGAGAAAATTTTATAGCCTCTCATAATGATAACCCTTTTAGTGATTTTTATGTTGGGATTTTATCAAAACGAGCTTTAATTTAAATTTATTTTTTTAGGACTATTTTCTAGTCCTAGTTTAATTCTTATTGCCACAATCAAAAATTTTAGCTTTGATTTTACAAACCTTAAAATTTAAACAAGTATAAAAAATATAAGATAACTAAGAATATTTTTTTATTTATAAACATTATAGGACTACAATCACAACATGTTTAAAGCTTATAGAATTTATGATTTTATTAAAGATGATAGTTTGGATATGAAGGCGGCTTTTGTTGATAGACTCTATCCAAGAGGCATAAGAAAAGAGATATTTTCAAATTTCCTTTGGCTAAAGGATATCACACCAAGCACTGCTTTAAGAGAGTGGTTTCATGAAGATAGAGAAGCTAGATTTGATGAGTTTTGTGAAAAATTTGAGCTCGAGCTTGATAATGAAAAAGCACAATCTTGCTTTAAAACACTAAAAAATTTAGAAAAAGAATACGGCAACATAGCTCTTCTAACAGCTAGTAAAGATATCAATCTTTGCCATATCGTTGTGTTATTAAAAATTTTAAATAAGTAGTTTGCCAGCCTATCTTGCAAGAGTGCCAAGCACCTTTTCAAACTGCACACCATACCATGTGCGGCTCTTATCTTTTAGCGTGATTTTAATGCTACTAAGCACAAAGTTTGCTGCCTTTTTGATAGAATTTTGCATGCTTTCGCCATTTACTAGCGAGCCAAAAAGCACAGAAGCAAAAATATCTCCAGTTCCACTCGTGTGAAATGGCAAAAACTCGTGAAAATACTCTACTTTCTCTTTTGTCTTTGCATCGTAAGCTATGATGCCACATTCATTTTGCTTGTATCTAATACCCTTTAACACAATCTTTCTAGCTCCAAAGCTAGCTAAGCCTTCAAGCAACTCTAAAATATAATCTTGCGTATAGTCACTGCCTAAAAACGGCATCCCACACATAAAGCTTGCTTCAGTTATGTTTGGCGTGATAACGTGAGCCTTTGTGCAAAGTTCGCGCATTTTCATAACAAATTTTTCATCAAATCCGTGATAGAGCTTGCCATTGTCGCCCATGCAAGGATCTACAAGTATTAGTGGAGCAGAGTCATTAAACTCATTAAAAATTTTCTCTATCAGCTCAAGCTGACTAAAGCTGCCTAAAAACCCGGTATAAATTCCATTAAATGCGATATTTTCTTTGTGCCATACTTGTGTTATCGCGTCAAATTCATCAGTCAGATCACGAAATGTGAAATTTTTAAAGCCAGTATGAGTCGAAAGTAGCGCAGTAGGCAATATACACACCTCAATGCCTTGAGCGCTAATTATCGGAAGTGCGACAGTAAGGGAACATTTGCCAACGCACGAGATATCTTGTATTGTAAGGATTCTTTTCATTTATGCTCTTAGTTTGTAAAATTTCACTCCAGCAACATCGGATAAATAAACCACATCATCTTGTAAAAATTTTGCTAGAGTCTGCTTTGAAGAGTCAGAAAAATTCTCTTCAACATTTGCGATAGTTTGCGGACGACGTTTCAGCATTTCTAAAATTTCATCCTCACTAAAGTTATATTTTTGCTCTATCTTGTGAGCTTTGACGATATTAACTGGCACGCCACTTATCTGCTCGGCTAACTCCTCTAACTTTTTAGCGTCTACGCCCTTTACATTATAGGCTGGTGGGCGATCTACCGTACCAATATCTACTCGGTGTGGAGCTATCTCATTTATCGCCATATTAAGTGCTTCAAACTCACTTTTTTTATCATTAAAACCAGCTACGACTAAAATTTCAAGCACGAGCTCACCAGCAAATTCCTTGCGAAATTTAGCCATTGCTTTTATAATCTCGCCTACTTCTATACCGCTTTTGTTGCGGTCTATCTTTTTAAAAGTGCTTTGCACTGCGCTATCTAGACTAAATTTCACTATATCAAGCTCTTTTAAAGCCTCGCAAATTTTTGGCTCACACACGCCTGAGCCATTACTTAAAATAAGTGTTTTTGAACTGCCTTTTAGGTTATTTATCTCGTTAATTAGCTCTTGTAAGTATGGGTAAAGAGTCGGCTCTCCATTTGCCGTAAGTGTTATAACATCGATGTTTTGATGAGTACGCAAAGCATCTTTTAAAGCTATTAAAATTTCTTTAACACTTGGCGGATCTTGTATCGCGCTGACTGTTTTTGCACCACTTAGCTCACAATAGACACAGTCAAAATTACATGATTTTTGCTTAGGGCTTAGATCTATGCCAAGACTCATGCCAAAACGGCGTGAATTTATCGGACCAAAGATGATGCAAGGCTTATTACCTTGCACTTTTTGTCTGAACCTGTTTTATGAAATATTTTGCATTTTCAACTGGCACATCTGGTAAGATTCCGTGACCTAGGTTAAAGATATGAGGAGCATCTTTCATAGTGCTTAAAATTTTATCCACACCTTCATCTATCGCTTTTTTACTATAAAGTCTAGTTGGCTCCATATTGCCTTGAAGGACGTATTTTGGACTTAGTTTTGCTTTGGCTAGCTCTATTGGAGTGCTCCAGTCAACGCCAAAAACATCAAAATTTCCTGAAATTTTATCCAAATAGCCACTTATCCCCTTTGGAAAAACGATGACCGGAATTTCTGGAAACTCAGCTTTTACGCTATCAACTATTTTATTTATATAGCTAAATCCAAACTCAAAATAAGCCTGCTCCTCAAGTGCAGCCGCCCAGCTATCAAAAATTTGCACCGCATTTACGCCAGCTTTGATTTGCTCTTTTATATATAAAATGAGAGCTTGTGTCACTTTTTCTAAAATTTGGTGTAAAAATTCTGGATTTTGATATAGCATTTTTTTGCAGATCGCATAGTTCTTACTGCCACCACCCTCGATCATATATGTAGCTATCGTCCATGGGGCACCGCAAAATCCAATTAGTGCCTTATCTTTAGCTAAATTTTCTCTTGTGAGCTTGATCGTATCATAGACGTATGCTAAATTTTTTACCGATTTTTTAATACTAAGTGCATCAAGAGATGCTTGGTCACGCAACGGCTCTGTAAAAACCGGGCCCTCGCCTTTTTCAAAACGTAGATCCATACCCATTTCAAGCGGCACTACAAGGATGTCGCTAAATAAAATAGCCGCATCAACACCAAGGATATCGACTGGCTGAAGCGTGACTTCACTAGCTTTTTTATAATCTTTACAAAGTGATAAAAAATCCCCTGCCTTGGCTCTTACAGCCATATATTCTGGCAGATATCTACCGGCTTGACGCATCATCCAAACGGGCGTGTATGGCGTCGGTTTTTTTAAACAAGCATCTATAAAAATCATAAATTTTCCTTTAAATTTTTAAAGGGATATTATCTAAATATATATAAATTTAACGCTAAATAAAAGATTTGAGAGAAATTTTAAGCGTAAAAACGCTTAAAATTTTAATGGCCTTCTTTATGAAGAAAGTAAAGTCCAACACAAAGCGCAAGGATAGAAGCCGCCAAATAAGCCATTTCAAGCGGTGTTGTAAAGTTTGCATGAAGCACTCTTTGGAAGAAATTTACGATTAGGACCATGACGATTACTTTGCCAAGTTTGTCTTTTAGCTCATCAAGAGAGTGAACCTCTAAGACTTTGCTCTGCTTTGACTGCTTTAGCTGCGTGATCTCTGAAATGAAAAGCTCATAAATTCCAAAACTAAAGATATAAAGAACTAGTGCCATCAAGTATAGATCGATCGCACCAACTATTTCACCGACAACTTCTGAATGAAAATTTTCAGCGTGTGCACTCTCAACAAAGAAATATTTATAAACCTCCAAAAGCACCTTGCCAACATCGTAACTAGCGATAACAAAAAGCATGATCGCACCCAAAAGACCAAAAATAACTGGAAACAGCGTAAAACTATTGCTTGCAAGCAAAATTCTTTCAAATAATCTACGCAATAAAGCCCCTTTTTGTATAAATTTAAAAAAGGGGCTATTTTATAGTTTTTTCCTTAAATTTAGAAGCTTGTTGGTTGATTAACCTACTCTTGCATTTCGATCCATTTTTGAGCGATTCTAACAGCATTTGTAGCAGCCCCCACACGGATCTGATCGGCACTACACCAAAGATGAAGCACGTTAGGTCTGTAATTATCAACTCTTATTCTTCCAACATAAGTCTCATTTGTATCGCTTGAAAGGATAGGCATCGGATACTCTTTTTGGGCTGGGTTATCCACTACAACGATACTTGGAGCTTTACTCAAAATTTCTCTTGCTGCATCTGCACTCACATTTTTATCAAAATGAATAGTGATCGCCTCAGAGTGACTTCTAAGCACTGGCACACGCACACAGGTAGCGCTAACTTCGATATCTTTGTGAAGAATTTTTTGCGTCTCATTGACCATTTTCATCTCTTCTTTTGTATAGTCATTGTCCAAAAAGACGTCGATGTGAGGGATAACATTTAGTGCTAGGCGGTGCGCAAATACCTTTGGCTCGCACTCATCAAGCTTAAACTCAAAGAATTTTTGCATCTGAACAACAAGCTCTTCCATGCCCTCTTTGCCAGCGCCGCTTGCTGCTTGATATGTAGAAACATCGACCCTGTTGATGCCAAAAGCGTCATTTAGTGGCTTTAAAATTTGCACCATTTGGATGGTTGAGCAGTTTGGATTTGCGATGATGCCGCGGTTTTTCCACATGGCAATGTCGCTTGGATTACACTCTGGCACAACAAGAGGGATATCTTTATCCATCCTAAAATGGCTGGTGTTATCGATGACTACTGCGCCGCTGTCAGCTGCAAATTTAGCAAATTTCTCTGAAACTGAGCCGCCTGCGCTAAAAAATGCGATATCAATCTCGTGCTCACTAAAAACCTTTTCGGTTAGCTCTTTTACTTTGTAATATTTGCCATTAAATTCGATCTCGCTGCCAGCACTTTTTGCGCTAGCAAGCGGCAAAAGCTCTCCAACTGGAAAATCAACCTCTTCCATAACTCTAAAAAGCTCTTCGCCGACCGCTCCTGTCGCACCAACGACCGCTACGTTAAATTTTCTCATCTGCTCTCCTTAGTTTCTTTTAATTTTCTTAATTTGCATAATTTTACTAGCCAAAAACTTAAATTTTTACCTATTTTTTACTTCTCGCCTGCAAAAATAGATCTTTTGGCAAAATTTCATCGCCCTCGCTTAGTATCGCTGCACGCTGCACGACTGAGATAAGCTCTCTTATGTTGCCTGGATAATCATAGCCCAAAAGCTCCTCTTTGGCTGCTTTTGAGAAATTTTTAGCCTCAAAGCCATACTCTTTGCAGCATTTTTCTAAGGCATCTTGTGCGATAGGCAAAATTTCATCTTTTCGCTCGCGAAGTGGCGGTATAAAAAGTGGGATCGTGTTTAGGCGGTAGAAAAGATCCTCTCTAAACCTGCCCTCCTTCATCGCAAGCTCTAAATTTGCATTTGTAGCGCAGATGATGCGAACGTCGATCTTTTCGCTCTTTGTAGCGCCAAGCCTTGTTATCTCGCGCTCTTGAAGCGCACGAAGCAGCTTTGGCTGTAAATTTATAGGCATCTCGCCGATCTCATCTAAAAATAGCGTTCCACCATTTGCCAGCTCAAACTGCCCTTTTTTGGTAGTAGCTGCGTCGGTAAATGCGCCTTTTTCAAAGCCAAAAAGCTCGCTTTCTATCAAATTTTCAGGTATCGCTGCCATATTTAAAGCGACAAACGCCGCATCTTTTCTTGGTGAGTTTGCGTGGATAAATTTAGCAAAGACCTCCTTGCCAACGCCACTTTCGCCACTAAGCATGACAGAAGCGTCCGTTCTTGCGGCTTTTAGCGCGATATTTAGCGTCGCTTCAAGTGCCTTTGAAGTGGCTAAAAAGCCGTTATTTTCGCTTTTAGTTTCAACTTTTTTTATGCTTTTTGGGGTTTTTTGCTTTAGCGTCTCTACCCTTTTTATCGTCTCATAAAGCGTTGAGACGTCAAATGGCTTGGTTAAAAAGTCCTTCACGCCAAGCCTAACGCTTTCGATCGCCTTATTTAGCGTGGCGTTTCCAGTCATTATGATGACGTCAAATTTACCGTTTAGCTCTTTAATGAACTCTAGTCCGTCCATCTTTGGCATGTTTATATCGGTGATTATTAGATCAGTGTCCTCGCCTAGCTTTTTTAGTGCCTCAACTGCGCTCTTATAGCTTTTGATATTTAGCTCATCATACTCACCAAGCGCGATCTCAAGCGACTTTCGCATATTGATGTCATCTTCTACTATGACGATATTCATTTGATCTCTTTTTTATTGAAGTATGCCGATGATAGCGGATTTTGGCTTAAATTCCACCATAAATCTAACTGGCAAAATTTTCAAATTTGAAGCGTTTGTGACCTGCGCATTTTTGACATTTAGCTCATTTTTTATCATCACTTTTTTTAAGGCAAAGCAGTCAAAAATTTCATCTTTGTGTAAATTTAAAAAGCTAAGAGTTGTAGTGTTTTCATCTTTAAAAGCGTCTATCTGGCAAAGAAATTTTGGTTTTGGATTTGGCGAAAGGGTCATCGCCTTTGAAAATGAAATTTCCTCATTAGCGATGATGTGATTTGTCGTATCGACCTTTGCCCAGAAGATAAACTCCTCCAGGCAAAAGGCGAAATTTAAAAGTATCGTTAGTAAGAAAAGACTTCTCGCCACTTATCTTCGTCTATCTTAAGCTCCATATTTACCTTATAAAGCCCGTCTTTGAAATTTTCACTTACGATCCTTGCGTTTTTGACAAGACCTTGAACCTTTGAAGTGATAGATGAGTCGTTTAGCATCGCGTCTCTTACGGTGTCTTCAGCATTGATCTTTACGCCATAAAGCTTACCTGCAAGCTGCGAATAAGCATCAGCCATCGCCGCTCTTTTTGCAAGAGTGACAGACTGAGCGTATGAGAGCGAATTTAACGGAGCTATACCCTCACCTGTGGCTCTAAATGTAGTCTCTCTTGGAGCGCTATCATATATCATCTTCTCTTTTTTCATCACCTCTCTAAGATCGTCTTTATCGACCTTTTGGATGACTACATTGCGGTTTGATGTGCTAGTTGGCTCGCCCATAAAGCCGTTAAATGAGCAACCGCCAAAAATAGCAACCATCAAAGCAAAAAATAAAATTTTAACCTTCATAAACAACCTTTTTTATGCTTTTATTTAAAATTTAACAGCAAATTTTATTCCAAAAGCCCCATATCTTCGCCTGGTGCTTCATCCTCGTCCTCGCCGTCTTCAGCCTTAGGGCATCTTGCGATACTTACGACATCATCGCCATCGACATTTACGACGATCACGCCGCTTGTGTTACGTCCTGCTTTGCGGATACTTTGCATATCAACTCTGATCATCTTGCCGCTTGATGTTAGAGCCATAAGGTCTTGCTCTTCATCAACCATCACAACGCCCACAAGATCGCCTGTTCTGCTTGTTAGTTTCATGCAGATGACGCCTTTGCCACCGCGATTTGTCAAGCGGTACTCATCAGCGGTTGTTCGCTTGCCGATACCTTTTTGAGATATGCTTAAAATTTCTTGATCATTGCTTTCGATGACTGCTGCACCTACGACCTCATCGCCTGGCTCTTTAAATTTGATACCAGTTACGCCGCGCGCCGTTCTACCCATTTGGCGAACTTTGCTGATCTTAAATTTAAGACACATGCCTTTTTTGGTAACTACAAATAGCATTGTCTCATCGCTTGAGTTTGCGTCCTCTTCGGCGTTTGCATTGTCTTCATCGATCTCGTTTTGTATCTCTTCTATCTCAAGCACTTCACTCTCTACGCTTAGCTCATTTTCAGGGTCAGTTACTGGGATATCATCGTATGTTTGAGCGATGAGCGCAGTTACTAGCTCGTCGTTCTCATCAAGGCTTATAGCTCTTACACCAACTGAGCGGATGTTTTTAAACTCACTTAAATTTGTGCGTTTTACGATGCCGTTTTTAGTGAAAAACGCTAGCGATTTGCTCTCGTCAAAGTCAGTCGTTGGGATGATCGCTTTTATCTTCTCGTCAGGCTGCAACTGGATCAAATTTACAACTGCTTTGCCCTTTGCTGTGCGGCTTCCCTCTGGAATTTTATAGACTTTTAGCCAGTATAGCTGTCCGCGGTCTGTCACAAACATAAGCGTATCGTGAGTATTTGAAGTAAAGAAGCTCTCGATAAAGTCATCATCGTATGTTGTGACTGCTACTTTGCCCTTGCCGCCACGTTTTTGCTTCTCATACTGCTTGCTTGGCACACGCTTGATGTAGCCGCGGTGAGTTATGGTTACGACCATATTTTCATTTGGTATGAGGTCTTCAATGTCGATATCATCGTAGTCATCAACGATCTCAGTCACTCTTGGTACTTTAAATTTATTTTTGATCTCTAAAAGCTCTTCTTTGATCAAATTTTCAAGCAATGTCTCGCTTTTTAAAATTTCATCAAGTCTTGCGATCTCAGCCATAAGCTCGGCTAGCTCAGCCTCTAGTTTTTCTCTCTCTAGGCCGGTAAGCTTGCTTAGGCGCATATCAAGGATAGCGTTTGCTTGAAGCTCTGAGAGGTTAAATTTACTCATCAAGCCTTCTCTAGCAACCGCCGTATCAGCACTATTTCTAATAAGCTCGATCACCTCATCGATGTTATCAAGTGCGATCTTTAGACCCTCTAAGATGTGGGCTCTTGCACGCGCTTTTTCAAGCTCAAATATCGTCCTTCTAATGATGACTGTTTTTCTGTGATTTAAAAATAGCTTAAGTAGCTCGATAAGGTTAAATACCTTTGGCTCTTTGTTATTAATAGCAAGCATAATAACGCCAAAAGTGCTCTCCATCGTGGTTGATTTAAATAGGTTATTTAGCACGATGTCGCTCATAGCGTCGCGTTTTAGCTCGATGACTACGCGGATGCCATCTTTGTCAGACTCATCTCTAACCTCGCTAATGCCCTCTATCTGCTTATCTTTTACAAGCTCAGCGATCTGCTCGATAAGTCTAGCTTTGTTTGTTTGATATGGTAGCTCGTCGATGACGATCACGTCTTTGTTTGGCTTTTTTTCTATGTGAGTTTTGGCTCTTAGTTTGACTCTGCCACGACCTGTGCGGTAGGCCTCTATGATACCTTTTTTACCAAAGATGATACCGCCAGTTGGGAAGTCTGGACCTTTGATAAATTCCATCACCTCTTCAAGTGTCGCCTCTTTGTTTTCAAGAAGCAGCAAAAGACCATCTATAAGCTCATCAAGGCTGTGTGGTGGGATATTTGTCGCCATACCGACCGCAATACCGCTTGAGCCGTTTAATAATAAATTTGGCACACGGCTTGGAAGTACGTCTGGCTCAACCTCCCTATCGTCGTAGTTTGGTACAAAATCAACCGTGTCTTTGTCAATATCTTTTAAAAGCTCTTCAGTAAGCATAGTCATTCTAGCTTCTGTATAACGCATCGCAGCTGCGCTGTCGCCGTCAATAGAGCCAAAGTTTCCTTGTCCGTCAACGACTGGATAACGCATAGAAAATTTCTGCGCCATACGAACAAGAGCGTCATAAACTGCTGTGTCGCCGTGTGGGTGGTACTTGCCTATGACTTCACCGACGATACGAGCTGACTTCATGTAGGCACTTCTGCTGCCAACACCAAGATTGTCCATAGCGTATAAAATTCTTCTATGGACTGGTTTTAAGCCGTCTCTAGCATCAGGCAAGGCACGTCCGACGATAACACTCATAGAGTAGTCAAGATAGCTAGTTTTTATAGACTCTTCGATATCAACAGACGCAATATCTTGGGTTAATTCAAGTAGATTGTCTTTCATTTTTTTCCTTAAATTTAGCTTGGCTGATTTTAGCTTAAAATTAATAAAAACTTGCTAAATAGCAAATTTGTGCAGTGCGAAAGATCGCTATAGTAAAACAAAAATTTCTTTTTATAAAGCAAAATTTAGTTCAAAATTTTTTCTATCTGATCTTTTTTAAGAATAAAATCGTAGCTAAAAGCATCCACTACGACTCCAGCATAACTACTCTCTTTTAGCATCGCAAGATACTCTTTTAGCCCTATCTCTATGCTTTCTTGCTCGCTGTCATTTCTCCAAAGCCTCATCGCCTCTTTGCTTGTAAACGCCGGAAAATAGCTAAGCTTCTCGCCCTCATCTTCAAGTAGGATAAATTTGATATTTGAGCCCTCTTCTTCATAAACCACACCACCATCAGGCTTTGCAAGTGCTTGGTTTAAAAGCACCGGAGCAAAAAAGCTAGCCTTTTTCAAAGCCGATATCAAATTTACCTCATTTTGCTGGCTAGGATCACTTAAAAATTTATCCATCGCTTCTTGCATTTTAGCCCCTAAAAGCCTCATCTACAGCTTGGCAGATCGTGTGGATAAAAAATATGTGCGACTCTTGTATCCTTGCAGTGTCGCTTGAGCTAACGACTAAATTTAGATCACATCCTTCATTCATAGCGCCACCTCCTTTGCCGCTAAGTCCAAGCACTGATGCACCCATTTTCTTGGCACTTTTTATAGCTTCAAGGACATTTTTGCTGTTGCCACTCGTTGAGATCGCCACGAGCAAGTCGCCTGGCTGAGCCAAAGCCTCAAACTGGCGTGAGAAAACGTAGTCAAAGCCGTAGTCGTTGCCAATGGCCGTAAGTGCCGAAGTATCAGTAGTTAGCGCGATGCCAGGTAGTGGCTGACGTTCGCTTTTATATCTGCCAGTTAGCTCGGCTGCAAAGTGCTGAGCGTCCGCCGCTGAGCCGCCGTTGCCGCATATTAGCACCTTTTTGCCATTTTTTAGCGTATCAGCTACCATCTGGCAAGCACGCTCTAGGCTATCAAGCAAATTTACATGCTCGCTAAAGGTCTTTTGGTGAGCCTCGAGCTCATTTTTTATCATCGTTTTTGGCATCTTTTATCCTTTTTATTATCCCTGTCGTGCTTTTACCCTCGACAAAGTCGATGAGCCTGACCTCTTTTACGATCTCGCTGCCAACGACCTCTTTGTCTTTATAATCAGCCCCTTTTACAAGCACGTCAGGCTTTATCTTTGCTATTAAATTTAGAGGCGTATCCTCGTCAAAAATCACGACATAGTCAACAAATCCAAGTCCACTTAGCACGCAAGCTCTATCATCTTGCGAATTTATAGGCCTAGCCTCGCCTTTTAGCCTCTTAACTGAAGCGTCTGAGTTTAACCCAACGACCAAAAGATCGCCAAGCTCCCTTGCACGAGCTAGGTATTTTACGTGTCCAGCGTGCAAGATATCAAAGCAGCCATTTGTGAAAACGACCTTTTTCTTGCCCTTTTGGCTCAAAATTTCCTCTAGCTCATCAAGGCTCTTTAGCTTGTGCTCGAAATTTGCCCCAAATGAGCTATTTAGTAACTGCTCGATCTCGCTAAAGCTAGCCGTTGCGCTACCTATCTTAGCCACGACAACGGCTGCTGCGAGGTTTGCTATCTTGATCGCCTCTTTTATGTCAGCCCCATTTGCCAGCATATAGCCAAGTGTGGCAAGCACCGTATCTCCGGCACCAGTGACATCAAAGACCTCTTTTGCTTTAGCAGCAAAAATGTGCAACCTGTCATCATATAGCGCAATGCCCTCTTCCGAGATCGTGATGAGCGAATAGGTCAAATTTAGATCGTCTTTTAGCTGTTTTATTGCCTTTTCAAGCTCGGCCTTGTCTTTTATCTTTAAATTTGTAGCCTCGCTCGCCTCTTTTTTATTTGGAGTTAGAAGGGTTGCGTTTTTATATTTTGAGTAGTCGCTGCCTTTTGGGTCGATAAGTACTGGGATATTTAGCCTCACGCACTCGTTTATGATCTCTTGGCAGACCTTCTCACTAAGCACGCCTTTGCCGTAGTCGCTTAGTAAGACAGCCTTAAAATTTGCAAGATTTTCTTTTACTTTTAAGACGAGCTCATTTTCTAAATTTATCTTAACAACGCTCTCTTTATCGATCCTGACAACTTGCTGGTGCGATGCCATAATACGGCTTTTTATCGAGCTTTCGCGTCCTTTTTCGGTGAGTATGAGCTCATCTTTTACGTTTAGCTCAGCGAGTCTCTCTTTTATCTTTTTGCCAGCCTCATCATCTCCTAAGACGCTAGCCACGCTCACGTTTGCACCAAGGGAAAGCAAATTTCTCACCACATTGCCAGCGCCACCAAGCGTGTAGGTTTCGTTATTTATCTTTACAACCTGCACTGGCGCTTCAGGAGAGATGCGGTCGCAGCTGCCCCAGATATAGTGGTCCAGCATGAGATCGCCGACGACTAAAATTTTAACTCTCTTAGCCATTTATCTCTTCCTTGTAAATTCTCTTTATTTCTGGCAAGTAGTCTTTTATTGCCTCTTCCAAGCTCCAAGTCGCGCTAAAACCAAATGCCTCGCGAGCTGGAGCTACGTCGGCCTCTGTATGAAACTGATATGAGCCGATAAATGGATTTTTGATATATTCGTTGCCTAAATTTACGCCGATCTCGCGTTGCAATATATCAGCGATATCTTGAAAGCTTCTAGCCTTGCCAGTAGCTGCGTTATAGACGCCGCTTGGCGCGTCAAGTGCTTTTATGTTTGCGTCAATGATATCTTTTATATAGACAAAGTCGCGTTTGATCTGGTCGCTGCCCTCAAAGAGCCTTGGGGTCTTGCCAGCTAAAATTTGCAAGCCAAACTGAAGCACCATCGAGGCGGTTTTATTTTTGAAAAACTCGCCCTTGCCAAAGACGTTAAAATACCTCAGTCCAACCACACTCACGCCGCGTTTTGCGTAAATTTTATTGATATTATCCATGCTTAGCTTGCTAAAGCCATAGACGTTATTTGGCGCTTCGCACTCGCCAACGGTTTGTGGGCTCTTTGCGTTGCCATAAGTCGCCCCTGAGCTTGCATAGATCATCTTTGCGCCCAAACTCTCGCAGATATCAAGCAAATTTACAAAGGCGTTTACATTTGTTTTTATTAGCTCGTCTTGCTCTTTTACGGTCGTATCTGAGATCGCTGCCTCGTGGTAGATAACGTCTGGACAAAAGCTCTTTATCTTTTCAAGTGTGCTAGGGTTGTTGATGTCGCCAGCATAAATTTCACCCTTAAATCCAAGTAAATTTTTAAAATGGCCAAAGCTTTTTAGGTTGCCATTGCTAAATGTCTCGTCGTTTCTAAATTTATCCACGACAAGCACGTGAGCATCTTTGTAATTTTCATCAAAATAATGCGCTAAGGCTGAACCTATAAATCCAGCGCCGCCAGTTATAACTATCTTTTTTCCATTTAAATTCATAGTGATTTTTCCTTTTTTAGCTTATTTAAAACATCTTTTACATTTTTAAAATTTATGCCATCAAGCAAGAAATTTCTACCAACCCCTGCCCTTTTGCCAGCCTCGACGTCGCTTGGCTTATCACCTATCATGAGCGAGTTTTCAATATCTATGTCAAACTCGGCACATGCATCAAGGATCATCTTGGGATTTGGCTTTCTGCAGAGACAATTAACCTCCGGAGCGTGCGGACAAAAATAGACTTTGGTGATAAAAATTTGCTCTTTTTTAAAGCTTTCTAACATAAATTTATTTAGAGCGTCAAACTGCTCCTGCGTATAGTAGCCCCTGCCGATGCCTGATTGATTTGTCACAACAAAGAGTTTATAGCCAGCATCGCTAAATTCTCTCAATGCATCAAAAATGCCATCAATAAATTTAAAGTCTTTGATCTCGCAAACATATCCAGCGTCCTCATTTATGACGCCGTCGCGGTCTAGAAAAAGTGCTTTAATAGGCTCATTTTTATTCATTTGGTGATTATAGCCAAAATATTTTAACTAGCTTCTTGCGAATTTACCTTTTTGTACTATAATGCATAAAATTTTTTACAAAGGATGAAAAATGAAAAAATTACTAATTGTTTCTAGCATTGCGGCTCTACTTTCAACTGCTGCCTTTGCTGCAGATGGTGCTGCTATCTACAAAAAATGCATCGCCTGTCATGGTGCAAAAGCTGAAAAAATGTTCAATAATAAAGTTCCAGCTTTAACATCTCTTGATGCAGCAGCTATCGAAGAGGCACTAAAGGGTTATAAAACAGGAGCAAATAAATTTGGTCTTGGCGCTATGATGAAACCTATCGCTACTCCAATGAGCGACGAAGATGCAAAAGCAGTAGCTGAATACATCCAAACTTTAAAATAAAAATTAGGGGCATTCGCCCCCTTCTATATTTTTAAATTTATACTAATAACCCATAAAACAATACTGGGTAGGAATTTCTCTTTTTATATTTAAAAGTTATGAAACCTATTTTTTACTAATCTTTCTTTTTACATATTAAAACAAAACTATTCTAGTCTTCAAAGCCATAAAGCAACGCTTAGAAATAGCTAAGAGCGTAAGTAAAATAGAGGCTCGTAAACTCTTTACTGAAATAAAAGACGACCAAGTGCTTCGTATGGCTTACTGCTGGGTATCTCAAGGTGCTCTTATGGTAACTGCAAAGAGACCTACCCTTAAACAAGTGCCCTTAACTCATCTAAACCACGATACAGCAAATCGTATGTGGTGGGCCGTAAGAAACCATCTAGGATATAAGGGAGAAAACAACACTCACGGACTATATGTATTACGACATACAGTGGCTTCTAGGTTAGTGAGTTTGAAGGGATTTAATGCTCATAAATTGATGGCTTTTATGGGTCATACAGATATTAAAAGTAGCTTACACTACGTTCATCTCAATGTTGATGATATACGTGATGGCGTGGGGGTTGGTGCTTAGTAAAAAGATGGTAAAAGCAATGGGCATTTGGTTGCGGAGGACGGATTTGAACCGCCGACCTTCGGGTTATGAGCGTTAAGGGCTTTTATAAGTAGCCATTAAGCTACATTTTTTTAAAATCCATTTTATGAAAATATTAAAAAGCACTACATTTGACAAATGGTTAAATAAATTAAATAATCCGGTTGTTAAAATTTCTATTTTAAGAAGATTGGATCAAATAGAAACTAAAGATCATCTAGGAGATTATAAATTTATTGATACTGATTTATATGAGCTTAGGTTTTTCAATCGTGGTGGGTTAAGAATATTTTTTACTTTTAATGGCGATGAAATAATTATATTATTAAATGCTGGCGATAAAGATAGTCAAAGCGATGATATTAAAAAAGCAAAAGAGATATTAAAGGATTATAAATGAAAGAAGAATTTACAAAATTTAATTTAGAAGACTATTTAACAACTGATGAATTAAGAAAAGAGTATTTAAATCAGGTTTTGTCTGATGGCGATATCGAAGAATTTAAAAGGGCTTTGTTTTATATAGCAAAATCAAAAGGTATTGAGAAAGTTGCAAAAAAAGCAAATTTAAATAGGGAAAGCTTTTATAAGATGTTTAAAGAAAATTCAAAACCTAGATTTGAAAGTATATTTAAGGTTGTAAATGCCCTTGATATTAAGCTCGTTTATGCTTAATATATCTTAATCAAGGTTTAATTTAATCCCAAATTTTAAAAGCTCTTTTGGTAAAAAGTCATCTATATTGTTTATTATTTCATTATCTATTTCTATTAAATTTAAACCATATTTTTTATAAAGGTGTTTCTTCTTTTCCTTTCTCGCTAAATATTTTTCATCTTCTTCGTATCCCCAAAATTCTATATAAATTTTTCCTTTTGGTATATAAAAATCGCAATACATATCTTCTTCTATTGGAACTCTTTTTTCATAAGCGTGTGCTATACACTCCCCAAATAGCCAGTTTGATATAATTACTTCAGCCCTGCTTCTTACATAGTGTCCATCATTAGTTCTATACTCTGCCTTAAATTTATCTCTAAAATTTTCTTGCTTTTCTTCTTTCTGTTCTTTTTCTTCTTTTTCTTCTTTTTTTATTTCGTTTATAAAGATATCATCTTTTAGTATTTCTTCTGTCCATCTAATATTTGCTTTTCCCATATAAAAATTTTGCTCTCCACCTTTACTTTTTCCAAGTTGTGTTACTGTATATCCATTACTACATTTTTCGGCATAACCTATATTTACAAAAGCTTCGTTTATCTCTTTTGAATTTTTATTAAATGCTTCTGCTATTTGTTTTGCTGTTATAATTTGCATAAAATTCCTTTTTTTAAAATTTGTTTTTCTTACTTGTTTTTCTATAAAATTTATTATTAATTTTATTAAAAATATAAATAATAAAATAGGCATTACAGATATAAAAATTTTTATGAGTGGAATAATTAGATTTAAATTTTGTTCCAACATTATTCCTCTGATTTATTTATCTTAGTATTTATTTTTCCATTGTTTGCTTTTTCTCTTATTTTTTCTAATCTTTCTAGAAATTTTTTGGTTTCTAAAATTTGTTCATCTAATGCTAAACCTTGATTTATTAATCGTATTAATTCTGGCTTTTCTTTTTCCCAATTTGTGAGTGTATTTCTAGTAATATTTAATTTGTCTGCTAATTCTTGTCTAGTCATTTTTCATACTTTTTGACAAATTATTTTGCATTTTATTAATTTTTAAGGGTTTTTTATTTAACATTTCATTATCCAAATGCACAATTATTGTGCATAATTTTTTGATTTTTGTTCGCAACAAAATTATATCAAAAATTGCATAGGTTTTGCCCTGAATATGGCATTAAACTATTTTAGCCCCGTTTGGACGAAACACCTTTTCGGGGCTATGTTAAATGGTGTTTCAAAAAAATAAATTAAAAAAAGGTGTTAAAAATGCAAATCGTTAAATCTGAATATGATTTAAAGTATGTTCTTAGGGGTGGTCTTGTTAGAAGTTCGGCTTCTGGTAAGTTTGAAGGTAATGATTACTCTTCTTCAGTTCGTATTTCTTCTTCAAATATTTATGACGTTGTTAATGAAAAGACTGGCTTTACTGATGAAGTAGAGCAAAAAGTAGTTTTTAAAATTATCTGCCCAGATAATAATACCGCTGGACTTGTAGCGGCTGCAATAAAAGAAAAATTTAAAAAAGGCGAAGAGATACCGGTTGAAGGTGGCTTCCCTAACGATCAAAGAATTATCACAATAGCAAATCCGATTGAATATTTTTTGTTTGACACAAAGCCAGTAAAAAAGACTGAAAACAAATAATAAGTAAAGGCAATTATAAAAATGTTTGATGTTATATCTGACGCTATTTTAATTTCTTTTACCATTATTTTTGTTTGTGTCGGCTTCGGTCTTTTCTTTGCTTTAAAGCAAGATTTTAAAGATAAAAGTTCCATAAATAGATAAAAAAGGGGTTTAGCCCCTTTAACTATTTATTTAAGTGTGTTTCCTTAAATAAGTAGTTAAGGCTACTAAATTTCAATAAAAAAGGGTTAGAGATGAAAAAATTTCTTTCTTCTACTAAAGCTAAGGTTCTAGGTGGTGTTGCTGCTGTTAGCACAATGTCAAGCAATGCTCTTGCAGCTGGTATAACAATGGGTGCAGATGGCACAGTAACTGGCGATCTTAATGTTGGTCCATTTATGAGCGTAGCTGGTGCGGTTATTATTGTTTTAGCTGCAATTTTTGCTGTTAAAAAAGGTCTTTCTCTTTTGAAATAGCTTGTTCCCCTTTATTGGGGGGCTAATTTTTAAAAAGGTTAAAAGTGTATTTTGATTTTATAGACGTTACGAAATTGGGAATTTTTTTAAATTCTTTCTTTGCTGTTGTAATTGTCTTTTTTGCTTGTGTTACTGCCATTACTTCCGCTTTTAGTCTTTTTAAAAGTTAGCACATAAATTTTAAAGCTTAAAGCAGAGTGCAAAGCAAAGCTTTAAGCCGACAAGTGAAGTGCGTCAGGTTTTTATTAGGGTTTAATTTTATGGATAAAGTTTATCTTGATTTATCAATAGAGCAATATAACTTCTTAATGTCGCTTACTGGTGCTTTATGTGGTTTCTTGGTCTGCTTGTTTATCTTCATAATCTTATCCAAAATGTAAAAAGGTGTTTAAAATGTTTAGTGTTATTGGTATCCCTGCTTTTGATTACTTCTTTTCGATTTTTATTTGGTTCTTAATCTTATCTTTGCCTATTTGTGCCGCTTTAACTCTTTTAACAAAAAGATTTTTATAAGGCTTTATGGTGAAATTTCTAATTAGATCTTTCATTTTCTTATCTCTTTTATGCTCTCTTGCTTTTTCTAAAAATGGCGATAACGGCTATTATTATGTTATGCGTGATTATAATTTACCTAGTTCCTTTAAGCCTATCGATGGCAAATTTTTAAAAGGTAATAATTATTTCGGTCTTAGATCGCCAGAAACTGGCTATTACTTTATATATTCTTTTACAATTAGCCAAGATGCCTATTATTTTTTAGGCTCAAGAACTCCAGGTTTTTATGTTGGTTACGGTCATGTTTATATAGGTGGCAATCTTAGAGTTGGTCGCTTTGGTCAGCGTGGCAGTATTGGCGATTATGAACGTTATGTTGCTTCTGATAATACAAAAGACCCTCTTTTTAATTATTATGATTTTATTGTTTTCAATTCCAAAGAAGTTGCTAGATGTAAGCTAAATCAAGAATTTAACACCGACACTATGCAATGCGTTGATCCTTGTCCAGCTGGTCAATTATGGAATGTTAAAACTAATGCTTGTGTTGTTGATTGCACTGATGAAGATAATCATAAATTTTTTACTTCTGATTATACTTGTATAAATTGTTCTAGTGCTTTAACAATAGATGATATTGCAAGATGTTACTGCTCTGGTCTTGGCTCTTCTTATAATCCTGGTTATGCTTGGGATCCTAATAAACCTAATATTGTTCAGGCACATTGCAAAGATGAAAGATTGATTACTTTCAAATTTGATAAAAGCAAAGAAAATTCTAATAAAGATAAGGATAAAGAAAAAGAAGACCCGAATAAGGATAAAGACAAGGAAAATCCAAATAAAGACAAAGATAAAGAAGATCCAAGCAAAGATAAAGACAAAGACAATACTACGCCTGGCGGTGGCGGCTCCAGTGGCGGTGGTTCAAGTGGTGGCACTGGTGGCGGCTCATCTGGTGGAAATAACGGCGGATCGAGTGGCGGTACTGGCGGTGGTTCAAGCGGTGGCAATAATCAAGGAAACGGCGGACAAGGTGGCGGACAAGGAAACAATGGCAATTCTGAAAACGCTACACCTGGCAATATAGATTATGGCGAGCTTGAAGAAAGAACCGCTGATCTCGCAAATACGTATAAGGAAAATATTAATAATCTTTTTGAGCCTATTGATGGTATTAAAAAAAGCTTAAATGATACTATCTCAAAAATCAAAGATGGCAATTTAATGAGCTTAAAAAAAGGCGGTATTCCTAACACTTGCCCTTTAAGTTTTGATATAGATATGGTTTTTTTCAGTAAAAAAGTTGTCTTTGATTTTTGTAGTATTCTTTCGCCGATTGCTTCTTCTCTTTATGTCTTTTTCTTTGTAGCTTTCTTTTTGTTGTTTTTATTTTTAATAGCCAAGCTATTTATTTTTACTTTTATGGGGTGGTAAGATATGCAAGCAATTATAGCTACTATTGTTTTATTCTTTCGCTTTTTTAAATGGGAAAATGCTATTAATTTTGTTTTTAAAGCTATTACATTTTCTAAAATGGTTGTTATTAACGTAATTTTAGGTGCTCTTGTTTTATCTTATGCTGCTGCTGTTATTTATATTATTAATTTCATCTATTCTAAGATTAACTACATTATTGATTATGTTAATAATCTCTCTATTGGTAGTGATAAGATCGTTACGACTGCTTTTTCTATTTTAAAATCTCTTGGTGCTTGGAATGCCTTTTGTGATGTGTTTTCTATATTTTCGCCTATCTTGCTTTCATTTTTTGTAGTTTATGCGACAAAGATAGGCATTACTATTTTTAGATTTATTCGCGAAACTTTAGTTACATTTATTTTGGCAAAGCTTTAAAAATGATTACTTATTTAGTTGGCAATCCTGGTAGTGGTAAAACATATTACGCAGTATATATGATTTATCAGACCTTTTTATTTGAGCCAAAGAAAACATTTTTATCTAAATTTGCAAAGCCAAAAGAAAAGCCTAGTTATTCATTTTGCTACACAAATATAAATGAGTTCAAGTTTGAGTTATCCGACAAATTTAAAAAGTTCGATTTTGATGAGTTCTATTTAGGCTTAAGAAATTTATATGCTTTATATAAGACTGGTGCAACCGATAACGAAGTTAATGAAAAAGCCAAAGAGTTAAATTTATATGGTTGCGTATTTGTTCTTGATGAGTGTCATAATTTTTTTAAAGACAAAAAAGACGAAATTTTAGTTTGGTGGCTTACCTACCATCGCCATTTATACCAGGATATTTATTTAATTACTCAAGATTTAACCCTAGTTAATAACGAATATAAACGTATAGCAGAGAAATTTTATAGGGCAGTTGATAGCGCAAAAAGATTATTTTCAAAGAAATTCCGTTATGAAGTTTTTGCATCTTATAGGCTTTATAAAAAAGATAGATTAGAGATTATTAATATTCCATATCTTGAAGAAGTATTTAATTTATATCACTCCGGACAAAGTTCAAATAAAAAATCATTTGTAAGATTTTATTTTTTACTGGCTATTGTTGTATTTATTTTTCTTTTGCTTTATTTTTATTTTGTTGTTATGTCTATTTTTAAGCCTGACACTCCAGCTGAAAACAATTTATCAAATCAAGATAAAACTTCTTTTTCAAATTCTCAAAAAAATAGTATTTCAGATTTTCCAGATATATTCAAAGACACTTCAAAAAATAACATTAAAAATAGTTCCGATGTGCCAGAAATTTATATATATAACATTACTTGCGTTAATTCATCTTGCCATTTTGACGACGACTATCATTTATACCCATTATCATTACTTAGTTACATATCTTCAATGTATACGCCATTATATTTTTATTACGAGCCAAAATCTCACGAGCTTGTCAAGTACTACTATGTATTTGACAAGCCAGTTTTTCAAAATTTAATTTCAAAAAATAACAAAGGTGTTTCCGATGAAAAGTTTAATCAAGTTCCTAGTTCTTCCGCTGCTGTTTTTAAATAGCTTGTTTGCTGCCGAAATTTATACTGATCTTTTAGATTTCGCACGTCTTACTAGTAGGGCTAATAATATAGCCATTGTAACTGATGAAAGCATACACCAGGGCGAATATTATTTTATCTATGAAGATGAAGTTAAGATCACGATTGCAATGTTTAGAAAAATGCTTGAAGCTAAGAATTTATACCTTTATAAAAAGGATAATTTCTACTACGTAAGCTCTCAAAAATTGCCTGATTATGATCTTAGGCGTATCGAGCTAAAGAATTATGTTTATGATGACGTTAATAAAATTCTTAGCCAGTTTGATTTAAATGCTACTTATTCGACGTCTTCTAATTCGGTTTTCTTTAGGGCTGATGACTATATATTTGATCAGATTAAAGAAGCCATTTCAAAGATTGATAAGAGCCTGGAGCAAGTAACATTTAAACTGACTATCACTGAAACAAATCTAAAAGACATTAAAGATTTAGGCACAAATTTAAAGGGCTTGCTTAAGCCACTTAATCACGGCGATTTAGCTTATTATATTAATCTGATTACTTCCCCTTATATTACTAATTCAAATATTATTAAAAATGATGATCGTGCCTTTTTTGGCATATTAAATTTTCTTGACACAAATGGCATTACAAAAATTATCTCATCGCCAGTATTGACGGCAAAAAATCACACCGAAGTTTATTTTAGTTCCGTTCAAAATATCCCTTATTTAGTTTCAAAAACTGATATATCTAATTTAAATTATCAAAAGACTGATAGTTATGAATATAAAGACATTGGTTTAAAGATAAATTTAAAGCCTATCATTTTATCTGATCACATTGATTTTGACTTACACTTAATACTTGAAGATATTCTCTCTCAAAGTACATCATTAACGCCCATTGTTTCAAAAAAGGAGCTTAAAAGCTCGTATTCTTTAAAGCGTGGCGACGTTCTAGTTCTTAGCGGTATTAATAAAACGACTACTTCTAAGCAACGTAATGGCGTGCCTATCCTTAAAGATATATGGTTTTTAAAGTATCTTTTTTCAGTCGAGCAAGACAGCGAAATAAACTCTGTTCTAACGCTCACAATTCAAATTATTTAATGTTTTAGGGGTGTAGGGGATTTCCCCTACAAAAGGCGAGAAATAAAGCTTATTGGCACATTCTGCTTAATCGAGCCGTGCAACTAATATGCTTTTTGGGTTTAAAACACCCTTTCCGCCTAGATGTGTTTTGGCGTAGCCAAAAAAGGCTGCCTTTGGGCGGACGAAGTCCGCCACAAAGCAGCCCTTGTCAAATTAATAAAAAACTCTTAGGTTTAAGGAAGCGATTATGCCAGTAAAGAATTTATACGGTGTTTCGCCTTTTGATGTAGAGCTTTGTCAAGCAAAGCTTGATAGTCAAAGGGAGTATATGCGTTCTTTCTCTTTTGTTAATGCTAATGGGCAGGTTAGAAATTTGCTTGATATTTCAATGTCTGCTAATTTTAGCGATAAATATTATGCCGAAGTGTCTAATCGTGTTAATGTGCTTAACTCTTTTGCGATTGATTATTTTCAAGTTCCGGTATTTCTAACCATTACCCTTAACGGCTGCTTTAGGGGTGCGTTAAATGGCGATTATTCTAAATTTATGCCTATCGATTATAAATATTTGCCTGATGAAGTTAAGTATAAGGCTAAGAATTCAGCACCTTTGACTATTTCTGACCTGGTAGCCATTCTTAATCATCAGTGGAATTTATTTATTATGCGATATTCTTATAAATTTAAAAAAATCGACAGAAGCTATATAAGGTGTTTTGAGCCACATAAAAAAGATGGTGTGCCACATATCCACGCTTTATTTTATGTCCCAGCTTACACAATCGATTTTATGAAAAGAATTTATAAAGATATTTTTTATGCTCCGCAAAACCTAAAAACAAATGCTATCACAAGCGAGCAAGAAAAAAACGGCGAATTAAACGGCTTTCAAACCAGTATCAATAATCCCAGCGGCTATGTTATGAAGTATATTCAAAAGACTTTCATCAACTTAAAAGAAACGCAAGATTTTGATGAGCTTTCCGCCTGGTATGTAAAGCATAAAGTAAGACGTTTTTTGAGTTCTCGAACCAAAGTGCCGTTATGGGTATATAGGAAGATTAATTTTATTAGCACAATGCAAGACTTTTATCACTTAAATGACTTAAAAAACGATCATAGGGCTATTTTAGAGTGGAATAAGAAAGATGATTACATATATATAAATTTGCCTTTTAATAAAGAAGAAATTATTTATTTAAATGGCAGATTGGAGCATTACATAAGTGGTAGGCTTATCAATTTTTACGATAGATTGAAAATTGATAGCCAAAAAGATGAAAACGCACAAGATGAAATAAAAAGCTTTGGCACCAATTTAAAACAAAGGCAAATTTTAAAGCTTTGTGATGAGCTTTTTAAAAGCGATGAAAAGCCTAAACCAATAAGTAGAATGAAAGATTACGAGTTAGTTAATTATTATCAAAGCTTGGGTGGTGATGTAAATGCCCAGCATTTAGCTTATGTTGAAAATTTAATGCTTGATAGAAATTTAGATAATTTTACACGCTATCACAAAAAGCACGATCTTAATGCCCCTGATATTGATAGCTTTGTAAATAGATTTTTGATTTGTAATGAATTTTAAGGAGTATATTATGAAAAAATTATTAGTTGATTGTTCTCACTATCCTTGTTGTTATTTTCCACAATTAGATTTAGGTATTTCTGTAGAAGAATTTCATTTATATAATTATGAAGAATTTGATACTACCTTTTTTGAAACTTATTATTCTTTTTCTAAATATGGGTTATGTGATTTTTCTAGTTTTGATGATCTTCTTGAAGCCTTTGCTAAAAAATTTGATTATGATAGTTTTGAGCATATTTAATGACACTAAATGAGCTTTTTAATAATTACATTAGCTTTTATGAGCTTATTTTAAGTCCAACTACTCTAAGAAGCGATATAGCTACATATAACAAGCATTTTAAAAACTCACTTGGCTTAAAGGATATAGAAGATATAAATTTTATCGATATTCAAAAGTTTTGTAATGATCTTATCAAGCAAGATTACAAGATAAAGACTATTAAGAATATCGTTGCAAAGCTAAAGGTTATTTTCAAACTGGGTATAAAGCTGGAGTTAATAAATAAAAATCCTTGTGATTTTATTGAGCTGCCAAAGTTTGATAATAAAAGATATTTTGATTACTCGATCGCTATTCAAAAACGCTTTATTAAGGCTATTAGTGAAAATACCGATGCAAGCTCTGATATATTCTTTTTTCTACTTCACGGCAGACGAAAAAATGAAGTATTAAGCTTAAAATTTAGCGATATAAATTTTAAGACTAGGACTTATATTATCCCCTTTAAAATCAATAAGGCCAAAAGAAATATGATTTATAAGATGAGCGATGAACTTTTTAATCGTCTTTACAAAAGATTTTTGATAGCTAAGAAAGAAAATAAGCTAAACGATTATGTCTTTATTAATCCTATGACTAACGATAAATTTAAAGATTTGCGTAAAAGCTGGGCTTCACTTCTTAAAAAGAATAACTTACCTAAAATCAGACTTCACGATATAAGGCATTTAATCGGCACATATTCAATTAATTATTTAAAAATTCCCATCGAGCAAGTATCATTTACATTGGGGCATACAAATATAACTACAACACAAAAATATATTACTGCAAACGTTAAAAAATCTAAAGAAACTATCGAAAATTTACTAAAATCAATTTCAGAATAATTTAAGCATTTTAAAAAGTATTTCAAATATCGATAAAATGGGCATTTGGTTGCGGAGGACGGATTTGAACCGCCGACCTTCGGGTTATGAGCCCGACGAGCTACCACTGCTCTACTCCGCGATAAGTATTATTTTGGATTTAAAAAGTGGATGGGGTAAGAGGATTCGAACCTCTGAATGACTGGACCAAAACCAGTTGCCTTACCGCTTGGCGATACCCCAATGTTTTTAAGAGTTGTAATTATATAGATTTTAATGTGCTTTGTCAAGGCTTTTTAGAATTTTAATAAAAATTAAAATTCTAAAATTAAAGCAATTTATTACTTTAGCTATAAAATTTCTCTTTGGCCTTTTGCATTCACTGGGCTTAAGACACCCATTTTTTCCATTTGCTCTATTATGTTTGCAGCTTTGTTATAACCTATTTTTAAACGTCTTTGCAGATAACTGATCGACGTTTTTTGCTCACTTAAAATGATCTCTTTAGCCTCTTCGTAAAGCTCGTCAAGTTCACCTTCTCCTAGAGCACCGGTAACCACACTTCCGCTTGCACCTTCTTCTATTAAAAATTTCTCATCATAAACTACATCTTGTTGCTCTTTTAAGAAATTTACGACCGTTTCTATCTCTTTTTCGCTAGCAAATGGCGCATGAAGTCTGATCACACCAGGGCTTCCTGGAGGTGTAAATAACATATCTCCGCGTCCAAGTAAGCTCTCAGCTCCCATTTGATCAAGGATGACCTTACTATCGATCCTTTGCCCTACTCTATAGCTTATCCTACTTGGCAAATTTGCCTTTATAAGACCAGTCACGACATCGACACTTGGGCGCTGGGTTGCCACTATCAAGTGTATGCCACTAGCCCTTGCCATCTGCGCTAAGCGTCCAATATAAAGCTCCACATCCTTGCCACTAGTCATCATAAGATCAGCAAGCTCGTCGATGATCACAACGATGTATGGAAACTGCTCTCCGCCCTCCTCTTTCATCTTTTCATTGTAGCTCTCTATATTTTTAGTACGAGTTTGGCTCATTATCTTATATCTTCGCTCCATCTCAGCGACCATATTGGCAAGTGCAGTGATCGCCCTTTTAGCCTCTGTGATAACTGGGGTTAGAAGATGCGGGATATCGTTATATATGCTAAACTCAAGCATTTTTGGATCTATCATCATTAGACGCAAAGTTTGTGGGCTATTTCTATAAAGCAAGCTTAAAAGCATCGCATTTATACCGACACTCTTGCCAGATCCCGTTGTTCCAGCTATTAGCAAATGTGGGAGCTTTTTAAGGTCAGTCACAAAAGGAGCACCGACGATATCTTTACCAAGTGCCATAGTTAGCGGGCTACTTGCATTTTTAAAGACTTCGCTCTCTAAAATTTCTTTTAGATAGATTGTTTCCAAATTTTGATTTGGTACCTCGATACCTACCACATCTTTACCAGGAATTGGCGCTTGGATACGGATCGTTTGAGCTTTTAGTGCCATCGCTAGGTCATCTTGAAGTGTTAAAATTTTACTTACCTTGATATGTGGAGCTGGACGAAACTCAAATGTCGTGACGATAGGCCCAGTATAAGTTCTAACCACATCTCCGTCTATTTTAAACTTACGGAGTTTATCAAGCAAATTAGAAATTTGCTGATCGATTTCCGTTTCATTTACGCTATGCGAGCGTTTTGGCGGATCGTTTAAAAATTTAAGCGGTGGCAAGACAAAATTCTTTGGCTTTTCCACATTTCCTCGTTCTATTTGATCAAGCAGCTTCTTATTCTCAGCCACTTCGTTTAAAATTTCAACTCCGTTTATAGTTGAGGCCCTACTCTCTATTTCTGGCTCAGGCTCTAGCTCTTCATCTAAATTCTGTTCATCATCATTTAGCACCTGAGCTTCGATAAGTTCTTCTTCTTTTATATCATTATTCTTTTGTTTTTTGCGTTCGATTTTTGGAAGTTGTTTTTGTTTTATCTCTTTTAAATTTCTCTCTTCATGGACTTTTACCTCTTTATCCACAAAAGCCTTTCTTAAAACAATGATAAAATTTTCCCTAAAAGCAAGCCCAAGTGAGATAATAAACATCATAAGTATAGCAACCGCAGTGCCGATAGAGCCAATCACCTCTTTTAAAGCACTAACTATAAAATTCCCAATTATACCGCCATTTACACTTGAAGCACTCAAGGCTTGAAACATCAAAAAAGCTATAAAAAAGAGAAAAATTCCTACCAAAAACTGAGCAAAATCAAAGTCGAATTTCTTAAAATTTTTATAGACAAAATAGCCCAAAATGATCAATAAAAATGGATAAACATACGCGATAAGTCCAAAATATTTGATATTTAAAATACCAAGGCTTTGTCCAAGCAAGCCAACAAAATCAGCAGTTGGAGCAGCTGTAGCGATACCAAAATATATAAAAATGCAAACAAAAATTGTAAATAAGATATGTCGTAAAATTTTAGATCCTTTATAAAAAAGGCTTATTATAGCACGCTTGAGTTTAATTTTAAAAAATCAGCAAGCTAGGCGGCCTGCTGATTTAAATTTTAATTTAAATAATTTAGCAAGCTTAGTTGATTTATCTTTGCGCTCGCTTGTAGGGTTGCTTGATAAGATAGTGAAAGCTGCGTAAATTTGAGATATGACTCCGCATAGTCTGCATCAATTACATCATTTTTAACAGTTTGTACATTCACTTTCATTACTTCGGCTCGCTCTTTTGTAGCTGTTAAAAGTCTTGATTGAGAGCCGATCTTTGTAAGCTCTTTATTTGCATGATCTATTAAATGATCAAGCCTTTGTAATGCGCCTTGCATGCCGGTATTTCGTGGGTCATTGCTATTTGCATCAGCTCTATAATATCCCTTTCTAACAGCTTCGATCATATTATCAAGGTCTTGAAAAACGCTCGTACTTGGCTCATCAATAGTTAAAGCATTATTTTCATTAAAGCTAAAGACAGAACCCTTTCCTTGAGGGTGGCCAGCATTACCAGCTGTATCTCTACCAGTGCTATCGCCATCAAATTTATCGCTATTTTTTGCATCATGCATAGTTACTTCTATGTTTGTTACTGATTTTGTCTTATCGGTTAAAACCATTCTGCCACGATCATCTAAAGTTGTCTCTACCGTGCCCTTTGTTTTTGATAAAGCCTCTTTATAGGCATTGTAGTTTTGATCTCTTTTTACCTTTTCTATATCTGTATCAAAATTTGCGTCTTCTGCATGTGGAGGGTTTGGAATATTATCGCTTGCTGCCATAGCAACGATATCCATAAGCTGCCTATAAGTAAAATCACTAGCATAAGTTCTGTAACTTCCAAACTCATCTGAGTTATAAACAGTTAAAGTCCTAGGTGCAGAAGGTGTGCCACCTGGTGGTGTAGATGTTATTTCAAATTGCACTGGAGTATTTGTACCCCCTGCTGTGCCCATTTTTACCTTTATGTCATATTTTGTGCCGGTGATTGACTTTACTTGTAAATTTATCTCTTGGTTGTCGATATTAAAAAGCTCTCTCTTTCTAGCATCAACATCTTTTGGATATAAATTTCTATCGTAGCTCTCTTTTGTACCAGAGACTTCGCTTAGCTTTGTCTGATCTGTTGCATATTCGCCCGTTCTTCTAGCTACTTGAGGTAAATTCGCGATTAGCTCATTATCCTTTCTCTCAAATCTAACCTTATCATAGTCAAATGCATTTGTCGCATTTCCATCTTTATCGGTATATTTGCTCTTTACAAACTCGGTGATATGAACCTTTTTTGGAACCTTATTTGCCATAGTTTCAAGATCTTCAAGAGAATTTACCGTATCAAGCGCGTTGTTTTGAGCGATTGCGCCGCGATTTGGTGCTACTGATGTGGCCGCAACCATATGAAAGTCAATAGTTTGATTACCTTTAGTAAGATCTTTTATATTAAATTGTCCATCGTTATTTATGCTTACATCAACAACTTTTGTTGTTTTTGTATTGCCAAATTCCATGCCGATTTTTTCCATAAGTCCAGCCATTGTTGTATTTGCACTCATCTTAAATTTGCTAGTAAATGTCGTGCCGTCTGGCTTTTTACCTTGCATGAAAAAATATGTATCCGGAAAATTTACATTTGAATTATCTAAAAAATCATAATCCGGATTTATTGTGCCATTGTAAGAGCCATCACTTCTAACCACTGAATCACTAGCGTAATTTAACCCTATCATATTTTTTATCTTGCTGTTATCGTTTAGAAATTTTGGCGCATAAGAGATATCGGTTCTAGTTTGATCAGCTAAACGAACATTTGTGGTCAAAATTTTACTGTAATCACCGTCTTTTCCTAAAAATAGATCATATCCTGGGATATTGTAAGGAAGCTCAACCTGAGCACCGGCTGATGTTTTCATATAATCACGGTTGCCTTGATACTTTCCTGCACCATCTATTGGCTTTGTATCAACAGCGCTTCCAGAAAACAAAAACTGCCCATTAACCGAAGTGTTTGCAATATTCACAAGGTGATTTTTTATACCTTGAAGATCATTTGCTAAAGCCTCTAGCGATGTCTTACTATGCACGCTGCTAGCTGCTTGGACTACTTTTGTCTTAAAATTTTCAAGCTGTTTTTCAAACTCTTGCAATGCATTATCTGTATTTTTTGAGAAATTTACAGATTTACCAGTGGCATCAACTACTTGAGTGAGAGTAGTCGCTTCATAATCAAGCCTCATTGCATCATTATAAGTCGCAGCACCATCGTATGGATCTTGAATTTTCAAACCATTTGAGAGCTGCTTGTAGCTTTTATTTACACCAGTCATATTTTTTTGGTAGTCATTCAAAGTCTGACTAAAACGTAGTTGGTTTGTTATTCTCATAATTTTTTCCTAAATTTTTATTCACTCTAAGCAAAAATGATTCCGCTTGTTTTTATATCGGTAAAAATTTGATTTTTTTTAGCATAAAAAGTTTATTGTATAATCCAACAAAAATTTATATATAAAATAGGCAAGAAAAATGGCATTAAAAATTCTCTTTTCTCCAAGCGAAAGTAAAATTTCTCTAAATACAAATAATAAATTTAATGGTAAGGATTTGATATTTCCAGAGCTTTTTGATAAAAGAGTTGAAATTTTAAATAGATACGATGAGTTTTTAAAAAAAGCAAATTTAGACGATATAAAAAAGCTTTTTGGGCTAAAAGAGCTTGAAGAGAGTAAGCAGCTGCGAGAAACCCTATCTCAAAAAGGCAGCATAAAAGCTACTTTAAGGTATGATGGAGTGGCTTATAAACATCTAAACTATCGTGGTTTAGACAACGAGGCACAAAAATATATAAATAATAATGTTTTAATATTTTCAAATTTATTTGGGCCTATCTTAGCAAAAGATGAGATACCAGAGTACAAACTAAAGCAAGGTGAAAAGCTAGATGGCTTTGAAATTTCAAAATTTTATGAAAAAAATTTTAGTAAAGCGGTTGATGAATTTTTACAAAATGATGAGATCTTAGACCTTAGAGCTAAGTTTTATGAAAAATTTTACACTATAAAAAAAGAATACATAACTTTTTGTTTTGTAAAAAATAAAAAAATAGTGAGTCATCACGCAAAAGCGTATAGAGGCGAAGTCTTGCGCCAGATAGCAAATAAACTTATAAAAAATAAAGATGAACTAATGAGCTTAAATTTTAAAAATTTAAAGCTTATTGATATGAAAAAGTTTGGTCTAAAGACCGAGCTTATGTTTGAAATTTGCGAGTAAATTTTTAAAAAATTGCATTTTTTGTTAAAAAAACGTAAAAAAGAGCTAAATTTAGGGAAAAAGTATTGTATTTTTTTTTAAAAGAGTGTAATATAGCCACATAACTTCTTAAAAGGATGGTTCATGAAAAAAGCTGAATTTATTCAAGCTGTTGCCGATAAGGCTGGTCTTTCAAAAAAAGATACTCTAAAAGTTGTTGATGCTACTTTGGAGACAATCCAAGCAGTTCTTGAAAAAGGCGATACAATTAGCTTTATAGGCTTTGGTACTTTCGGTACTGCTGACAGAGCTGCAAGAAAAGCTAGAGTTCCTGGAACTAAAAAAGTTATCGACGTTCCTGCTAGCAAAGCAGTTAAATTCAAAGTTGGCAAAAAACTTAAAGAAGCAGTTGCTGCTGGTGCTGCTAAAAAAGGTAAAAAGAAATAATTTTCTTTTTAGGGGAGCAAGTCTCCCCTTTTTTCTTTTTTTCTCACAAATCTAAAATTTCAATCTTAACTTAGCCCGAGTGGTGAAACTGGTAGACGCGCCAGACTCAAAATCTGGTAAGGGCAACCTTGTGTCGGTTCGAGTCCGACCTCGGGCACCATTATACGCCTAAATACTTTCTAGATTTATCCGATATTATCTACAACATCTTTAAAAAGGATTTTAGATGAATATTGCATCTTTAAAATATAACTTTATAAATTTAAAAGATTTAGAAAATCCTACAGATATGCTCCATGCCTTTAAGGATAAACAAGATTTAGAGATAAACAACGAACAAATTTCAAATTTAAAAGAAAGTATAAAGGCAAGCAAGGTTATAAATATCACTGATTCCGAGATCAAAGAGCAAAATAGACACAAAATCCTACAAAAAGTAGAAGAAATTTTAAATAACTACTCAAAAAATCTCATCCACAGCAACAATAAAATTTACTCCGATGAGCTTTCTAGAGGCTATCATTTTAGTGAAAATTCCTACTTTAAAAATATAAAAGCTTCAGATAGTAGCAGCATGTTATCTACACTAAAAAGTGGATACTTAGAAAATACAAAATTTAAAAATTTAAATGATTACGCTTATTCAAACACTCTAAAAACAAAATATGGCGAAGTAGAAGTATTTTTAGATATTTACGGCGATAACGATAAACTTGGCACTACAAAATTAGAAAATAATAGTTATCTTTTTAGCTTTGATAGTAATAGTGATGGTGTGCTAGACCAAAAAGATATACTCTTTGATAAGCTAAAAGTAAGGGGTTACGACAAAGATGGAAATGAAAAAATAGCAAATTTAAGCGATGTGATGCCAAGGGTTGATCTTAGGCAGTTTATCAGCACAAATGTCATAAATCACAATCAAATAAAAAGAGAAGAGTTAAATCGTAAAGCAACGATCACAAATAATCCCGATCTTTATGTGGATACAAAAGATATTGATTATAGACACTCTTACTACGCCTCAGATCCAAATACTTTGTTCGCTGCAGAAAACAGATATGAAAAGATAGAGAAAAATGATATAAATAATTTCTTTAAAAAATATGCCCAAAATGACGGCTGGGTCGATCTAAGACACAATAATATCTTTGGCAAAGATAGCTCTTTTAAAAATTTTGCCTATCTTAAAGTGGGTTTTGATGACACTGCAAGATTAAGCGAGTTTAATCCAATCATTGAGCCGAGCAAAGATTACAAAAAAGATGAAAATTTCTCATATACAAAATTTCAAAAAGATAGTTTTATGAAATTTTACAAAGATTATAACGCTGAGTTTGACGCATATAATAAAATGATAGAAAATCTTGGCAATAATTTAAAGAAATTTGAAGAAAATGCAGACGCTTATATATCAAAGCTTGAGAAGACAAAATCAGCCAAAATGATCGCGATGGAAAATGAATTTAAGCAAGCAACTGGACTTGAGTTTAGTGTCTCAAATTTAAAAAAAGTAAAAAAGGCTTTTATAACAAATGAAGCCACAGCTGCCGCATCTTTGCAAGATAGCGATAGCGTCATAGCTATGAAGCTAAACAAAGATGGCACTATAAGGCTAAAATTTGATAGTGGTAGAGAGATAGACGTAAAAGAGCTTTATAACGATACTGGCAAGCTAAATACATCAAGCGAGCTAAAAACTAGCATAAATTTAGAGGCAAAAGATATGAATAATGTTCAGTTAAATAGCTTGGATTTTAAGGATATTGGCTTCATGCAAGGTGATAAAATCGTAAGCCTAAAAGATGCTGGAGCGATCGCTATTGCCAATCTATCGAATAAATTTGAGAGTAAATTTTTAATCAGTCTAAATAATGGCAAAAGCATATCTACAAGAGAAATTTATAATATCAGCTATCTTGAAAATGATTTAAAGAGTAAAGAAAAGATAGATGAGAGAGATAAATTTTATAAAAAGGTTGATATTAAGGCATAAATTTTGAGAGCAAATTTTAAAAAAGGTTTATTGTAATTTAATCTTATGGGTCCTATAATCAATTTTCCGTAAAAATTTAGATTTAAAAGAGAATGCTATGAACTTCACTCCACTTTTTGCAATTTTTTTCATAATCGCAACTGGTTTTTTTGCTAAAAAAGTCGGCATTGTTGAGCAAAAGCACTCGATCCCATTTGTGGATTTTGTCCTTTGTTTTGCAATGCCTGCGCTAATCTTTGACAAAATTTATCACGTAAACGTCGATGTTTCGCTTATAAATACAATTTTAATTGGCTTTGGCTCAACAGCTATCAGCGCTGTCATGGCATTGGTGCTTGGTAAGATCTTTAAATTTACTAAAGTAACAACTGTTAGTATGGTCATGCTAAGCCTTTTTGGTAATACCCTATTTGTCGGTATGCCTGTCATTCAAGGCTTCTTTGGCGATGCAATGGTAAATGAGGTCATCTTTTACGATCAAATAGCCACTGGTATCCCACTTTCGATCCTTGGGCCACTTATTCTCTCTTTTGCCGCACCTGAGAAGGTTTCGCTATTTCAAAATACGATGAAAATTTTAAAATTTCCGCCATTTATCGCGCTTATTATGGCTCTTATCTTAAAAGAAGTCCCTTTACCTGAGTTTATCTTTGCTCCACTTAGGATGTTTGAAGGTAGCGTTACTCCGGTGGCACTTTTTGCGATTGGTGTTGGACTTAACTTTAGCAGTATCACAAGCACTTACAAAGGTGTTAGTGTCGTGCTTTTATGCAAGATGATCTTGCCAGCTATCATATTTTTCATCATATTAAAATTTTCAGGTATCCAAATGAATAGAACATGGGTCGTTGGTCTTTTTCAATGTGCAATGCCAACATCAGCCCTTGCAAGTGCAATGATCATAAAAGCTGGCCTTGATAGCTCTCTAGCCATATCCTCAGTGGCTATCGGCGTGCTGTTTTCATTTATCACGCTTCCAGTTATCTATTTTGTATTTGCGTAAATTCACACTCACTTAACACTAAAGAGATAGTATTTCATCATATTTCATTTAAAGGAGACGTTATGAAGAAATTACTACTAGTTGCACTTGGTGCTATGTTTATGCTTGGTGGTCTTGCAAATGCTACTGAAATGATGAAAAAAGATGACATGGGCAAAGACGAGATGATGAAGAAAGAGCAGATGATGAAAGATGACATGGGCAAAAAACCCATGATAAAAAAAGATGAAATGAAAAAAGATGACATGGGCATGAAAGACGAAATGAAAAAAGACGACATGGGTATGAAAAAAGACGAAATGAAAAAAGGCATGTAAAGGTGCTTAATGGTTAGAATTTTGCTCGTTGAAGATGATGAAATTTTACTTGATCTCATCAGTGAGTATCTAAGCGAAAATGGCTATGATGTCACCACTTCAGATAACGCCAAAGAGGCGCTTGATCTTGCATATGAGCAAAATTTCGACCTGCTTATACTTGACGTCAAACTCCCACAAGGAGATGGTTTTTCACTTCTTTCTTCCTTAAGAGAGCTAGGTGTTAGTGCACCTAGCATCTTTACCACGTCACTAAACACCATCGACGATCTTGAAAAAGGCTACAAAAGTGGCTGCGACGACTATCTAAAAAAGCCATTTGAGCTAAAAGAGCTACTCATTCGTATACAAGCACTTCTAAAGAGAAATTTCTCACATCACAGTGGCGATGCGATCAAAATTTCAAACGAATTTAGCTTTCATCCGCAGAGCAAGACACTAAGCAAAGATGGCAAAAATGTAAATATCTCTAGTAAAGAGAGTGACTTACTCGCCCTATTTTTGCAAAACAAAGGCAAAATTTTAACCAAAGATGAAATTTTTAATAAAATTTGGAAATATAACGAGGAGCCAAGCGAGCTTAGCCTTCGTGTATATATCAAAAATTTACGCCAAATTTTGGGCAAAGAAGCCATATTAAACAGGCGTGGAGACGGCTATATCTATGTCTGAAAAAACGCAAATTTTATTTAAAATTTTATCTCTTTATCTTGTTAGCTCTGTGCTATTTTTAGGATATTTTTTCATACATGACTATAAAAACAAAAAAGAAACGCTCATTTTAAACGAGGTGAAGTCTTTAAAAGAGATAAAAATGGGCATTTACATGAAAGCTAGAATGAATGGACTTGATTCAATTTCAAGTCTAACAAAAGAAAAAGGCGTGCATGCTTGCATCGTGCTAAAAAATGGTGAGAAAATTTATAAAGACTTTGACTGTCAAAAGATCGATAAAAGCAAAAATGTAAATTTGATCAGCGGCAAGGTCGCGATATTTGAAAAGATCCAGTACATGGACGACAACACCACAGATGAGCTCTCACACGCAGATATTTTTCTAGTTGGCAAAGATATCAAGGCTGAAATTTTGTCTTTACAAATTTCAACCACACTAAAGGCACTCTTTTTCTTTTTTGCCCTGCTCTTTGTCGCCTTTTACCTAGCAAAACTAAGCCTAAGACCGCTTTATGAAAAGATAGATACGCTAAACCGCTTTATAAAAGACTCAACACACGAGATAAACACGCCTCTAAGCGTCATCTCCATGAGCATAGAAACGGCCGATCTTGACAACCTAAATGAGCGAAATTTAAAGCGTTTTAACAATATCAGCCTTGCCGCAAAGAGCCTAAATAACATTTATGACGCGCTCGTTCATCTAAGCTTTAACCTAGATAAGCCTGGCAAAAAAGAGCTCATAGACCTAAATTTACTAACCACACAAAGGCTGAACTATTTCTCGCCATTTTTTGCCAAACGCGGACTTGAGATAGATAGTAGCCTAAAGCCAAGCTTTATAAATGCAGATCTTGGGGGTGTGAGCAAAATTTTAGACAACCTTCTTAGCAACGCCTCCAAATATGCAGCGCCAAATTCAAAAGTACGCATCACTTTAGAGCCAAATTTCTTTAGCATAAGCAACACCGGTCGAGGCATCAGCAAAGAGGATCAGATGAAAATTTTTGACCGCTATACGAGATTTAACGACGATCAAGGTGGCTTTGGCATAGGGCTAAATTTAGTTAAAGAGTGCTGCAAGAAAAATGATATCTTCGTAAAATGCCAAAGCAAACTTGATGGCGAGACTACGTTTTCGCTCTCTTGGCAAAATTAAATTTAAAAAATCATCCTACTCTAAACAATAAAATTTATTAAAAAATAGAATTTATGTCCAAAATTTATTTTTGATAAATTTTATTAATATTATAATCCTTTTACAAAATCTTAATAAAGGAGAAAAGTATGAAA
This sequence comes from Campylobacter concisus, assembly GCF_001298465.1. Classification (NCBI taxonomy): domain Bacteria; kingdom Pseudomonadati; phylum Campylobacterota; class Epsilonproteobacteria; order Campylobacterales; family Campylobacteraceae; genus Campylobacter; species Campylobacter concisus. Next base: position 809,066 of record NZ_CP012541.1, on the reverse strand, counting down.
CTACTAGAAAAATATGGGCTTTTCATAAATGGTGAGTGGCGTGACGCAAAAGACGGTGCTACACTTGATGCAAAAAATCCAGCAAACGGCGAGCACCTTGCAAAGATCGCTGATGCTACCGAAGAAGATGTAAATGACGCTGTACGTGCTGCACGTGAGGCTTTTAAGAAATTTAAACACACCACAGTTAGCGAGCGTGCAAAGCTACTAAACAAAATCGCTGACATCATCGATGAAAACAAAGAGCACTTGGCAAAAGTTGAGAGCATGGACAATGGCAAGCCGATCCGAGAGACGCTAAATGTTGATATTCCTTTTGCAGCAGAGCATTTTAGGTACTTTGCTGGCGTTATCATGGGCGAAGAAGGCAGCGCAAACGTCCTTGACGAGAAGCAACTCTCTATCGTTTTACGCGAGCCAATAGGTGTTGTGGGTCAGATCGTGCCTTGGAATTTTCCATTTTTAATGGCAGCTTGGAAGCTAGCTCCAGTGATCGCAGCAGGCGATGCGAGCGTGTTTAAACCTTCAAGCGAGACAAGTCTAAGCGTGCTTGAGCTATTTAGGCTGATAGATAAAATTTTGCCAAAAGGTTTAATAAACATCGTAACTGGCAGAGGTAGTAAGAGTGGCGAGTGGATCAAAAACCATCCAGGACTTGACAAACTAGCTTTTACTGGCTCAACAGAGATCGGCCGAGATATCGCCATAGCTGCAGCTCGCCGTATCATCCCAGCTACACTTGAGCTTGGCGGAAAGAGCGCAAATATCTTCTTTAGCGACGCAAATTTAGACAAAGCGCTTGATGGCCTTCAGCTTGGAATACTATTTAACCAAGGTCAAGTTTGCTGCGCAGGATCTAGAATTTTCGTAGAAGAGAGCTTTTACGACAAATTTATAGAGGCTGCGGTTAAGAAATTTAGCACTATAAAAGTTGGCGATCCGCTAGATCCTAGCACTCAAATGGGCTCGCAGATCAATAAAAAACAAGCTGAGCAGATATTAGAGTACGTCGAGATCGGTAAAAAAGAAGGCGCAAAAGTAGCAGTCGGCGGCAAAGCCTACACCGCAAATGGTTGCGACAAGGGCGCATTTGTCGAGCCAACGCTGCTAGTTGATGTGACAAACGATATGAGAGTGGCTCAGGAAGAAATTTTTGGACCAGTTGGCGTTGTCATCAAATTTAAAGATGAAGCCGAGCTTATCAAAATGGTAAATGATAGCGAATACGGTCTAGGTGGCGGAATTTTCACGCAAGACATCACAAAAGCTCTAAGAGTTGCAAGGTCTATGGAGACTGGCAGAGTCTGGGTCAATACTTATAATCAAATCCCAGCAGGAAGCCCATTTGGTGGCTATAAAAACTCAGGTATCGGCCGAGAAACTCACAAGATCATCCTTGAGCACTACACTCAGATGAAAAACATCATGATTGACCTAACCGGTAAGGTCAGCGGCTTTTACGCACAATGATTTTAGGGAGCTTAGGCTCCCTTCTACTTTAAATTCCTTAAATTTTAAATACTTTTACTAGGTTTTAACTTTAATATATCGCTAGCATTACACCAATATAGTACAGCTATACAAAAGTGTTTTTTTACACTACATTTTTAAGCTTAATAGACTAAAATTTGGCACAAAGGAGAAAAATTGAGCGAGCAAATTTATATCATAGGCGATGTGCACGGCTGTTTTAACACACTTTTAGAGCTTATCAAGCAGTTTCCAGACAAAGAAAAATCACAAATTTGCTTTGTCGGAGATGTAATAGATCGGGGGCTTTTTAGTTGCAATGTAGTCGAGCTAATCATACAAAATAACTATAAAATGGTAATGGGAAATCATGAGCGCAGACTGCTAAGCAATAAATATGAATTTTTAAACAACCAAGCACCGTTTGACACGAGTTGGTTTTTCAACAATGGTGGCGTGGCGACATATGGATCATACCTTGGCCAAAGCGTGGGGTTCAAGCAAAGGCATATTGACTTTTTAGATCAAAGGCCAGTTTATCTGGAGTTTAAAGAGTGTAAAAACCAAAATGGCGAGCATCTAGTCGTCTCTCACTCGGCCGTTGGTAAATTTTGGGACTTAAGAGATGATGATAGATCAAGAGATGAGTTTAGAAGGCATGTACTATCAGGCAGAGGCGATATGACGCAAGTAGAAGGCGTATTTAACGTCTACGGACACACGCCAGTGCGTGAGGCTAAGCTCTATACAAATAGCGCTAATATTGATACTGGATGTGTTTTTAATGAAGAGGGATATGATAAGCTAAGTGCCTTAGAATTTCCATCGATGAAAATTTATGCGCAAAAAAATGTTGAAAAATTTAATAAACAAGGATAAAAATGTGGTTTTCTAAAAAGAGCTCTAGCTTTGCAAGCAGAGTTGATAAATTTTGGAGCGAGTTTGGCAAAAATTTAGACGCCATCAAACAAAATTTAGAAGATAAAAATTTTGAAGCTGCAAGCAAGATGACCGAAGAGGCACTAAATTTATGTTTGGTTGATCCAACTTTTATGATAGGCCTTATTGATGGGAAGATCGATCTAGTACTTACTCCAGAAGGACTTAAACATAGGCTTTTGTGGCTTAAATTTATCAAATCGCGTATGCCAAAAGAGTATGAAGCAAAGCTTACTTGCACACTTGGCAAACCACGTGCACCACGAAACGTCGCTACTATACAGATGTATGGCGTAAGTGTTGATGCAAACGACGTCATGGTCTATGCAAATTTCAATGACAAAAGCGTAGATATGTGTCTCTACAACGAAACTCTAAGCAAGCTTAAAAGCGAAGATGAAAATAAGGCTTATACATTATCTCTCATACTTTGTGACAACGTAGTTGGTGAGATGATCATGATAAATATGCTTGGAGAGTTTGAGATCGTGGACGAGCCAAGAGAAAAAGGCGTGCCGCTGATCGACTTTACCGATCTTATAGATGATAAATTTGGCAAAGAAGCCTCAAACGAGCCGCTTAAGAATTTTATGGTCTATGAGCTAGAGCCTCGTTCAAATGAACTACGTGACGACGTTTTTACAGGATATACATCTCTTAGCGAGCTACTAAACTAGTACTACGACGGTGCAAGCGATACTTATAACGAAGCTTTTGAGCTTGGCATAAATTTTTGCTTTTTAGCCATATCTCACGGTGGCGACATACAGTTTGGCGTTGATAGCAAAAACAAAATTTCAGATGCGCTAAAAGAGAGTGAAATTTGTGAGATCATAGGTGAAGCAAATGGCGAGATGCGATCTTACATAGATCTTATCTGCTTTGACAAAGACGAGCTAGAGAAAAAGGCTAAAGAATTTAGCAAAGAACTTGGCGTAAAGATAGAAATTTGCGAGTTTAAACGCTGATTTTACATAATATTCTACATAAAATAATACAAATCACACCAGCTGGTAAATTTATAAAAATATATTGCCAGCTGGTACTAACTATTAAATTTATCTTTTAAATTTTGAGCTGTTTGAGAGATAAGCACAAAGCTTTAGTCCATATAAAAAGATGATCCACGATATATAGATCCAGACAAAGAAAAAAAGCACGGCTGAAAACGAGCCATAAACGCTTAGATAGGTCTTGTTGTAAAGGACGTAATAGACAAAGGCCGACTTTCCAAGATACCAAACAAGCGAGGCTGCAAATGAGCTAAAAAGTGCGCTTTTAAACTTTATCTCGTCATTTACTGAGATGAGATATGTGATGCAAAATATCGCCCAGATGATGAGATATGGGAATATGCTTAAAAAATTTATCGAGTTTGTGATCACGTTTGAGTTTAGCATCTCTTGAATGAGGCTTGAGAGATAAAAACTACCGGCAAGGCCAAGTGGTGCAAGCGTTATAAGCGTCCAGTATGAGCTAAGTGCCGACCAAAATCCTCTAGCTTTATTTGCACGTGTCACTTTTAAAACTACATATTCATAGTCGCTAAAAAACATAGCCGATGTAAATATCATCGCTACAAAGCCAACTAAGCCTAAATTTCCGCTATTTTGTAAGAAATTTTGCAAGTAGTTTGAGATGATCTCTTGATTACTTGGCAAAAGAGCTGAAAATATAAAGTCTTGAATTTTGGCGTAATAATCCTCAAAACTAGGCAGTTTTGTAAAGATAGAAAACGATATAAGAAGTATCGGAATGATCGATAAAATCGTATGAAAACTAAGGCTTGAGGCATAGTGAAAGAGCTCTTTGTCCTTAAGCGTTGGGAGCAAATTTAAAAACTCCTTTAAATTTTGCTTACTTAAGAACAAACGGCTCATTTATCAGTTGTCTTCTTCAAAAAGTTTTTCGTAGTGAGCGTCGTAGTTGTTGATGTGCTCGCTATTTAGCTTCCAAAAGACGGTGTCTATGTCGCTAACTCTTGTATAAAATGGAAGTTGATAGTACTCAACCTCGCCACTTTTAAATTCTTTTAGCACTTTAAAGCTTTGGCAATCAGCAAAAACGCTCCTACCATCCATTGCTATAAAAATTAAGCCAGCTGCACTTTGAGCACACATTTTTCTAAAGTCATCTCTGCTTGGATTTGGCTTGTATTCGTAGCTTAGATACGCTCCAATAAGGTCTGGATGGATAAATATCATATTTGGAAACGCAGATGTGATCTCTTCGTAAATTTCTTTATTTGGCACAATGATTAATGAGCGGTTATAAAGATAGTTTAGCACGACCATATCGCCATTTGCAGGTGCAATGCCTGGAAGTGGGAGCGCTTTTTGTTCAAGTAGATCAAACACTTCAAATCTAATCTTAGCAAAGCCAGAATTTTTTGAGATAACACTGACTCTTGCGATGATAGAGCTATCAGTGTCAAATTTATGAAGCACAACGCCACTTGAGCCAATTAAAATTTCTGGACTATCAACTATTGTCGCTGTGCCATCACTATCGACGCTAATTATAGGAGTTCTATACTCATTTAAAGAAAAATCAGCCCCAAAAGCAAAGCCAAAAACTAGCGATAAAATCACAAATATACGTTTCAAAAATATCTCCTAAGTTTAAATTTTTAGAGCGATTATAGCCTAAAATGCTTTATCTTTTGCAAAATTAAAGCAAGTTTTAGTTAAAATCCCACCAGCTTTTTAAAAGGACATTAATGCCTCGTATTTTTATAATTTTTGCAATATTATCTATAAATTTATACGCTATAAAGCCAAGTGTCGACGAGCTTAGCTGGCCAAATGGAAGTAACTTCTTAAATTTCTTAGAGACAAACAAAATCCCACTTTCACTTTACTATAACTTAGCAACCGAAGATCAAGAGCTAACAGAAGAGATCATCGCTGGCACAAAGTATCAAATTTATAAAGACGACAACGGTAACACTAAACAAGTACTAATCCCTGTTAGTGACGAGCTTCAAATGCATATTTTTAGAGATGACAATGATAAATTTAAGCTCGAATTTCTTCCCATCTCTTATCAAAGTGAGGATAAATTTTTAGCCTTAAAGGTGGACAAATCAGTCTCTGAAGACATTTTTGACTACACTGGCTCTGGCACGCTAGCTCTTGGCTTTAAAGAAATTTTTAAAGGAAGTGGCATTGATTTTAAAAAGATAAACAAAGGCGATACGATCGCTATCGTTTATAATCAAAAAATACGTATGGGCCGCTCTTTTGGCACTCCAGAAATCTATGCTGCGATGATAGAAACAAAAAATAAACGATATGTCATGTATAAATTTGAAGATAAATTTTATGATAAAAACGGAAAGAAAAATGATAAATTTTTACTAGTTCGCCCTCTTGCAAACGCTAGAATCACATCAGCTTTTACTCTAAAAAGATGGCACCCTATTTTACAAAGATATAGAGCGCACCTTGGCGTTGACTACGGTGCTCCAAAAGGTACACCAATCAAAGCCGCAGGCGATGGTACGGTTAAATTTGTCGGACAAAAAAGCGGATATGGCAGAACCGTCATCATCTCTCATGCTGGTGGCTACGAGACACTTTATGCTCACCTAAATGGCTTTGCTAAAGGCATAAAAGGTGGTCTAAAAGTCAAACAAGGCACGCTTATAGCCTACGTTGGCACAAGCGGTATGAGCACAGGGCCACACCTTCATTTTGGTCTTTATAGAGACAATAAACCTATCAATCCAGAAAGTGCAATAAAGGTCGTTAAAAGCCTAGAGGATAAGAAAGAATCAGCTAAATTTAAAGCAGTTGTTAGTAAAAATGATGAGCTAATAAAAAATGCTTTAAGCAACGAAAAAGAGTATCATAAAGTGGAATTTTTCCCTAACGTAATAGAATTTTAAAGGCAAATTTTGAATCAAGAACTAGATGAAGCAAAAGAGCTGATAGATCAGCATTTAGATGAAAATTTAGAAGACAATGAACTCTCACCTTACGAGCTAGCCCAGCACCTAAAAACACTTAAAAAGCACGATGAAGAGCTTTTTGCTCACTATCTTGAGAAGCTAGATCCTGAAATTTTAGGTGATGTTGCTATTGAGTTACCTGATCATATGCTAAAAGATGTGATCGAACAACTTCCAGCTGAAAAGATCGTAGAAGCACTTGAAGAGCTAGAGAGCGATGATGCGACTGATTTGCTTCAATACATCGAGGATATCGACGAAGATAAAGCTAGAGAGCTTTTTAACGAGCTTGATAGAGAAAACCAAAATGAAATTTTAAGACTTAGAAGCTACGAAGAAGATAGAGCTGGTGCTCACATGCAAACAGAGCTTTTTTCGGCTCACCTTGAAGAAAAGCTTGGCAATGCAGTAGCAAGACTTAGACGAGAAAAGCAAGAAGGCAAGCTAGAAAATATCTCTCAGCTTTTTATCATCGATAAAAATGGCGTTTTACAATACGCTATCCCACTTGAAGATCTTATACTTTTTGATTTTACAAAGACGCTAAAGCAAAATATCGAGTCAGCACAGATCGATCATTACAAGCCACATGTTGCAAATGATATGGACCTTATGCAAAATGTCGCTGATATGTTTCAAGAGTACGATTTAAATGTTATCGCAGTTACAAGTAGCACTGGAATTTTGCTTGGTCGTATCACATCTGATGATATTCACGACTATATTCAAGAGAGTGCAACTGAGCAAATTTATAACCTAGCCGGCGTTGATGACGAGTCAGAAGAGGACGATACGCTTTTTAAGGCTGGTCGTGGTCGTGCGGTTTGGCTTGGCGTAAATTTACTAACAGCTCTTTTTAGCTCATCCATAATCGGACTTTTTGACGAGACAATCGCAGCCTACGTCGCTCTTGCTGTTTTAATGCCAATAGTTGCATCAATGGGTGGAAATACCGGCACACAAGCGCTTGCCGTTACGGTTCGCCGTTTGGCACTTGGCGAGATAGAGTTTAAAGATGCCAAAAATGTCTTAAAACGCGAGGTTAGTATTTCACTCATAAATGGACTAATCTTTGGTGTGGTAATGGGCATAATTGCCTCTGTTTGGTTTGACAAAGGTATGCTTGGCGTTGTTATTGGGCTTAGCATGGTTACAAATTTATTCTTTGCTGGCTTTTTTGGCACGATCATACCTTTAATGCTAAGGCGCTTTAACATAGATCCTGCAGTCGGCTCAGCCGTCATTCTTACTACTTTTACAGATGCGATAGGATTTTTTAGCTTTTTAGGACTTGCAAAATGGATACTACTATAACTAATTTAGAAATTCTGCCTCTTGATGAGTCAAAATACCTAAAGCCATTTAAGATGAAATTTATGCAAAATGGTGTTCAAAGAGATTGGGACTGCGTAAAAGTGATGAATAGCGTTAGTATTTTTTTATATCACGAGCAAAAAGATGCCTTTTTATTTGTAAAGCAGTTTCGCCCGGCTGTTTGGTACTCACAAGAGAAAGAAGGCATCAAAACAAATGAGCAAGGCTTTACTTACGAGCTTTGCGCAGGGCTTATGGATAAAGGACTAAGCGAAGAGCAAACAGCCAGAGAAGAAGCGATCGAAGAAGTGGGCTATGAGCTAAAAGAGATAGAGCGTATCACAATGACATACGGTGCTTTTGGCTTTGGAGGCAACACACAAACGATGTTTTACGCAAAGATCGATGAGAGTATGAAGGTAAATTCTGGCGGTGGCGTCGATGGCGAAGATATCGAGCTTGTTTTTATAAAACGAGAAGATATGATGAAATTTGCCTTTGACGAGAGCAAAGTCAAGGGCTTTGGGCTCATATTTGCTTATTTGTGGTGGGAGAAATTTAAAAGCTAAAACGATATCTTTTTAATAAGCGCAAAAACAACGACTGCCACTAAAAAGATACCAACTAATATCACATAATCAGACATAATAAGCCTTTAAATTTAAGTTTTGGCTTATTGTAACCAAAATTTTAAATAAAGTAAGAACTTTATAACCGCATATATCATAAAATAACTCAAAAACACACAAGGAGAAGATGATGAGCGAAAATGAAACTCTTTTTATAAACCGAGAATTAAGCTGGCTACGCTTTAATTCAAGGGTGCTCGCTCAGTGTGAAAAGGAAATTCCTTTACTTGAAAAGCTAAAATTTATAGCTATTTATATGACAAACCTAGACGAGTTTTATATGATCAGAGTTGCTGGCTTAAAGCAGCTTTTTGCAGCTGGAGCTACTACAAGCAGTGGCGATGGCATGAGCCCACTTGATCAGCTAAGAGAGATTAGAAAATATCTACAAAATGAGCAAAATTTAGTAGAAGATCACTATAAAAAAACAGTAAATGCTCTTAGCAAAGAGGGGCTTTTTATAAAAAATTATGACGAGCTTGATGATAGCTTGAAACAAAAGTGTGACGAATACTTTTTCTCAAATATCTTGCCAGTCATCGTGCCTATCGCTGTCGATGCGACTCATCCATTTCCGCACCTAAACAACCTTAGCTTCTCGCTTGCAGTTAAGCTTGCCGATATTGAGCATCCAGAAATTTTAAAATACGGCATGATAAGAATTTCAAGAGTCTTGCCACGTTTTACACAGCCAAGTAGTAATGTTTTTGTGCCGATTGAAACGATCGTACACCGCCACGCAGAAGAAATTTTTCCAGGGTATAAGCTACTTAGCTCGGCTGCTTTTAGAGTGACAAGAAACGCTGATATCGTCATCGAAGAAGAAGAGGCGGATGATTTTATGATGATACTTGAGCAAGGACTAAAGCTTCGCAGAAAAGGGGCTTTTGTTCGTATGCAAATTGATAAAAATGTAGATGCTGACATCTTGGACTTCTTAAATTTTCATATGAAAATTTTTCATAAAGATGTCTATTTTTCAAGTATCCCACTCACTCTTAGCTCGCTTTGGGAGATAGCTGGAAGTAAAAATTTTACCCACCTAGCAAATACACCTTACGTTCCAAAAACACTACCACCATTTGGTAATGGCATATCTGTGTTTGACGCCATAGATAAAGAAGATGTACTCTTAGTGCATCCATTTGAGAGCTTTGATCCAGTTGTAAGCTTTATAAAAGAAGCTAGCAAAGATCCAAAAGTCATATCTATTCGAATGACACTTTATAGAGTCGATAAAAGCTCACCAATAATTCAAAGTCTAATAGACGCCGCAAGTGACGGCAAGCAAGTAACCGTGATGGTTGAGCTAAAGGCAAGGTTTGATGAGGAAAATAACTTGCACTGGGCAAAGGCACTTGAAGATGCTGGGGCGCACGTGATATATGGTATCACAGGCTTTAAGGTGCATGCAAAAGTTAGCCAGGTCATCCGCCAAATCGGCGATAAGCTTAAATTTTACATGCACTTTGGTACAGGCAACTACAACGGCAGTTCGGCTAAAATTTACACCGACGTGAGCCTATTTACAAGCAAAGAAGAATTTAGCCAGGATACGACCTCATTTTTTCACATCCTCTCAGGGTATAATAAAAACCGTCGCCTAAACGCTCTTAGCATGTCGCCTTTTCAGATAAAAGAGCGCATTATAGAAAAGATAAGAGTGGAGGCAAGTAAAGGAAGCGAAGGTAGAATCATCACTAAAATGAACGCCCTAATTGATGAAGACGTGATAAATGAGCTTAGCAATGCCTCAAATGCAGGCGTCAAAATCGATCTAATAGTTCGTGGCGTATGCGGACTAAGGCCTAGCATAAAAGGAAAAAGCGAAAATATAAAAGTTCGCTCAATAATTGGCAAATACTTAGAGCACGCTAGAATTTTATATTTTAAACATGCTCAGCCAAAAATTTATATCTCAAGCGCTGACTGGATGCCACGAAATCTAGAGCGTCGCTTGGAGCTTATGACGCCTATTTTTGAGCCTAGGCTTCAAGAGAGGCTACTTGAAATTTTAGAGCTTCAGCTAAGCGACAACGACCTGGCTTTTGAGCTACAAAATAGCGGTGAATACGTAAAAGTAGCAAGAAGCGAAAACGAAAAAGTAATATCTTGCCACGAAGTTTTGGAAAATTATATATCTAAAATTTATAAATCCGTAAAAAAAGATACAGATAAAGCAAAAGCCGATATGCTCGCAAGCAAACTCTTAAAAGAGAGCTAAAAACAAATTAAGCTTTTAGACCTAGTCTAAAAGCTATTTTTAAATTAGCATAAAAACACTAGCGTTTGATTAAGCAAGTCTTATTAAAAATTTCAAATCCGCAGCAAAAAGCAAAATTTATAAATTTGCTTGAGCACCTCAAAGCTATCCAAATATTTCAAATTTTTTAAATAACTCTGGCTCATTTTTTACTATGCCGCGCTTAACTAGATCAGCAACTACTTCGCGGTCACAATCAGTTTGTAACGGCCAGCCTCTCGTATATCCCTCTAGCTCGTCCTTGCTCGTTGCATCCACGCAGAAATTTTCACCATCTATGAAAATATCACGCAAAGCATCGATATTGTTTGTCACACGCCAAAGTAGCATATATGAGTTTTCAAGGTGATTTTGCATATCCACAACGATAAGGAGTTTGAAAAATTCTCTAAATGTCAAAAGCTTGTCAAAAAGCTCTTTTACCACACAATCTTTTTCAAATTTCACCACACAAATAGGCGTTTTGGTATCCGTTTTAAACTGCCTAAGCTCTTTTATATTTGGTGCTATACTTTGAAATTTAGCCAAAAGCTCGCTGTCGCTTAAAACCGCAGGGCTAAATTTACAAAAGTCTTGCGTCGCATCTACGCCGAGTTTGCCGCCAAAGCACGAATTTGGACTAGCGTGATCAAGCTGATCGCACACACCTTGGCTTATTAACACACTCTGGCTACCAAAACGATTTAAAACAAAGCTAGTAAATTTATCATAATCTTTAAGCTCAGGCGCATCGGCTCCAACAAAAATGGCATGTTTTACAAAACTCATCTGCCCAACACCCCAAAATGCGTGCATAGCCTGCTTTGCATGAGCTGGATAGAGCGTATTTATCTTAGCTAAGATTAGGTTGTGAAAAACGCCATTTTCAGGCATATTGTAGTCCAGTAGTTCAGGCACGGTCGTTCGTAAAAGCGGCAAAAAAACCCGCTCAGTCGCCCAGCCCATATATTTATCCTCAAGTGGTGGCTTTCCAACCACAGTTGCGTGAAATACCGGCTCACGCTTGCTAGTTATCGCCGTTACATCCATCACCGGAAAAGGCTCGATAGGTGTATAAAAGCCAGTGTGATCGCCAAATGGCCCCTCGAGTTCGCTCTTAGTAGTATCCACGAAACCCTCTATCACGTAGTCTGCATCGTGCGGGACGCAAATTTCATTCGTTAAGGATTTTACAAGTTTGGCTGGCTCTTTGCGGATAAAACCATAAAGCAAAAGTTCAAAAACTCCCTTTGGAAGCGGTGCTTGCCCGCACCAAATATAAAGCGGATCGCCACCAATAGCTACTGAAACGGGCATTTTTTTACCTGCACGCTTGTACTCGTGAAAGAAATTTGCACCGTCTTTGTGTATTTGCCAGTGCATGCCAAGGTGATTTTTGTCATAAATTTGCAGTCTATACATGCCTAAATTTTGCAAAGAGCCGTCCAAGCTTTGCGTATAGACCTGCCCCATCGTGATAAAAGCGCCTCCGTCATGCGGCCATGTTTTTAGCGCAGGCAGGCTAAAAAGATCAGCCTGCTCGCCTATAAATTTGACCTGCTGGCACTCGCCCTCGCCTTTTAATCTCTTAGTGAAAATTTTTCTCATACTAAAAAGATAGGCTAAAAAATCAAGCTTTTCTTTGAAATTCTCTGGTTTTCTGGGCTTTAAAAGCTTTTCTATCTCGGCTGCGATCTCATCAGGCTTTAGCCCAAAGATAAGCTCAAGCGCACGTTTTGAGCCGTAGATATTTGTAAGCACAGGGGCAAATTTACGCCCAGTTTTTTTACAAACTGGGTTTTTAAAAAGTAGCGCTTGCGAGCCCTCACGCTTGACCTCGATGTAGCTAGCGTGCGCGATCTCAAGATCAATATCTGTTGGCTCGTCGATAACACGAAGTAGATTATTTTCTTTTAAAAGCTTGATGTAGTCCATATTTCGCCTTTTTGATTTTTGGGCGATTTTAGCCAAAAATAGCTGAAAAAGGCGAAGCAAAGCGGGTATTTATTATTTGCCGAACGCACCGATAGCTATCAGAGTATCGATCGCTGTTTCGGAAGCAGTCTTTGCGGTATTGCCTCGCCGTTTAAATAGACACAAGCACTAAATTTATACTCCATTGTCATAACGTCCGCAAACTAGTGCTCAACGCACAGCCACACATGGCCGGCATACTTACGTCTTTTCCAAAGTGATTCATTACAATTTTTTTAAACGCTAGATGGCATCGCAGTTTTAAAAACGGCAGTAAATTTTATTAATTACTTCGATATGCTACATTTTAGCAGTTTGCCAAATATCTCTTTGCTATATTTCATAAAGCGCTCATTAAGCTTTACATCCTCGGTATCTACGCAAATGAGGCTATCTTGCACCTCAAAAATGATAGTTTTATCAGTGATAGTTACGCATTTGCAAGCGTTGTAGCAAACGTCGCCGTTGCACTCTGCGTATATGCCGTTTATGTCGGCGTTTTCGTCGTCATCTTTTTTGAGCTTGATCGGTCTTTGAAAGATTATGTAGTTTTTGTAGTCGTATTTGTCGTCTGCAAGACCGATCATATAGTAGTTGTCTTTGCTATTTTTAGTAGCGGTTAGGGCTTTTGCTTTAAATTTTAGCTCAAACACACTCTAAGCCATCTCTTCAGCGCGTTTTAAAAGCTCTCTCGCCCCTTTTTCTATAAATTTATGAGCTAGCTCCTTGCCAACGCTTTGAAATTTATCTTTGCTAACCTTTAAGCTATCTTTTATAAACTCGCTTCCATCAGGCAGACCAACGATCGCATCGATAGAAATTTCATCACCTTTTAGCCTTGCGCTTATGCCAATTGGTACCTGGCAGCCGCCTTCTAAAACGCTTACAAAGTCACGCTCTATGGTCGTTTCTATAACCGCATTTTTATCGTTTAAAAAAGAGATCTCATCTAAAATTTTCTTCTCATCTCTAGCTTCTATCCCGAGAGCGCCCTGACCCATCGCAGGTATCATCTCGTCAAAGCCAAATGTATAGATATGTGCCACTTCAGCCTTGACATTTAGGCGGTTTATGCCAGCCATCGCTAAAATGATCGCGTCAAATTCGCCCTCTTTTAGCTTTCTAAGTCTAGTTTGCACGTTTCCACGAAGCGAGATGATCTCAATATCAGGCCTCATGATAAGTAGCTGCATCTTGCGGCGCAGGCTCGTTGTACCAACCTTTGCACCGTGTGGTAGGTCGCTAAATTTAGAAAATTTCTCGCTTATCATCGCATCTCTTGTATCCTCGCGTGAGCAAATCGCTGCAAGTTTAAGTCCTTCTGGAAAGACTACTGGCACATCCTTTAGGCTATGTACTGCGATGTCAGTCTCGCCTTTTAGCATGCTATCTTCAAGTTCTTTTGTAAAAAGCCCTTTGCCTCCGATCTTTGCAAGCGGCGTATCAAGGATCACGTCGCCCTTTGTCTTCATGCCAATAAGCTCAACTTTTATATCGTTATGTTTTGATTCTATTCTAGCTTTGATATGCTCGCTTTGCCAAAGCGCTAAGATACTCTTTCTAGTTGCTATTTTTATCTCTTTCATCATCTCTCCTAATTTACTCTTTTTGGCTCTTCTATAACCTCAACGTCGATGATCTCGCCATCATCTTTTTTAGTACTTTGTTCGCTAAAATTTTGAAATTTAAACTCTTGATAACTCTCGTTTTTGGCTGCATTTTTCTTAAACACTAAAGAAAAAACGACTACAGCTATGCCAAAAACATCTGTTAAAATTCCTGGCAAAAATAAAAGCATTCCACCAAAGCTAAGTCCTAACTGACTAAATAAATTTCCACCAAGAAAGCTTTTAAACGCCACTTGAGGCAAATTTAAGCTAGAAGATCCAGCATTTAAAAGAAATGCGATACCCACAAATCCAGAAACAAGCACCTCAAGAAAGTAGTTTAAAAAGCCAAATTTATCAACAAAAAGATAGATAAATATCGCTTCTATCAAAAAAAACAAAAATGCAAAAAATCTCATAAGCTTTCTTTTATCTTTTTAAAGGCTTCGTTTACACCGATCGTTTCTTTACTTAAACCATCTCTTGTTATAAACTCGACCTTGCCATTTGCAAATTCTTTACCCACAAGTAGCGCGTAAGGAAAGCCGATAAGCTCAAAATCATTCATCTTAACGCCAAATCTCTCGTTTCTATCATCGATGATAACACTAATGCCAGCTTTTTTAAGGCTCTCATAAAGCTCAAATGCAAATTCCACGCCCGCCTCATCTTTTAAATTTGAGATGATGATCTCCACATCAAACGGCGCGCACTCTTTTTTCCAGATGCAGCCCTTCTCATCGTGGCTAGCCTCTATCATCACAGCGATCAGCCTGCTGATGCCAATGCCATAGCAGCCCATCAAAAATGGCTTTGCTTTGCCATTTTCATCAAGATATGTCGCGTTCATCGCAGCTGAATATTTATCGCCTAGCTGAAAGATATGGCCTACCTCGATACCCTTGCTAAGTTTTAAATTTCCGCCGCAAACTGGGCATTTATCACCCTCTTTTACCTTTATAAGATCTTTAAATCTCTCTTTGTTAAATCCGCTAACGCTAACGCCAACAAAGTGGTAGTCCTTTTCGTTGGCACCACATATCATATTATTTGCGCCTTTTAGCTCGTTGTCTATGTAAAATTTTACATCTTTTAGCCCAACTGGTCCGCAAAATCCAGCCACAAGCCCAGCTTTTATAATCTCTTCTTCGCTAGCATCGACAAGCTCGAGCGCATTACAAGCATTTTGTGCCTTTGTCTCTTGAAGCTCGTCATCGCCTCTTACGAAAAAGACCACAACTTCTTCTTTGTCTTCATAAATAGCTTTTTTAATAACAGCTTTTATACAGTAAAACTCGCTAACTTTAAAAAACTCAGCCACACCTTTTATAGTCTTTGTATCTGGCGTTTTAAATTTAGCCGCGTCAGCCTCTGGTGCTTCAGCATCGGTTGTTCTAGCTTTTCTTCTAGCAGCCTCTATATTTGCAGCGTATTTGCAAGTCTCACAGCAAAGGATGTCATCTTCTCCGTTACTTGCAAGCACCATAAATTCTTTACTGCCGCTACCGCCAATGGCTCCACTATCAGCCTCAACGGCTCTAAAATTTAGCCCCAGACGAGTAAAAATTTTGCTGTAAGTTGCTTCCATAAGATCAAACTCACGCTTTAGATCCTCTTTGCTGGAGTGAAAGCTATAACCATCTTTCATCGTAAATTCACGACCTCTTAGCAAGCCAAAGCGTGGTCTTGCTTCGTCACGAAATTTAGTATTTATCTGATATAAATTTAATGGCAGCTGCTTATAGCTAGTAACCTTGCCACGCACCAAGGCAACGGCTGCCTCTTCGTTTGTTGGGCTTAGTACAAAGTCATTTTCTTTTCTATCTTTGAAGCGCAAAAGCTCCTTGCCAAAGACGTTGTAGCGGCCACTTTGTTTCCAAAGCTCGCTTGAAGTAACCACGCTAAAGCTCACCTCTAGCGCGCCAGCCTCGTCCATCTCCTCTTTTACCACACGTGAAATTTTATCGTGCATGATCTTTCCAAGCGGCAGATAGTTGTAAAGTCCGGAGCCAAATTGCTCGACAAATCCACCCCTGATCAAAAACTGATGACTTGGCAAAGATGCGTCTTTTGGTGCTTCTTTGGTCGTTGGGGCGTAAAATTTACTAAATTTCATCTATATCTCCTGCTTGAAAATTTTGTTCATCTTGTATGTCAAATAAAAATTTAACTCCATTTGAAAGCTCACTCGCTCTCTCCTCGTCTGCAAGTCCTTTTAGCTTCATAGTTGGCTGGTGCAAAAATGCCTTAAAGACTTGATGGATGAGCTTTTGCGCCTCCTCAAAGTCGCTATGTTTTAAATAACCCTTTTTTATCGCCTTTTCTAGCTCATTTTTAGCACAAATTTCAGCTTGCTTGCGGATCGATTTTATGAGTGGAACGCTCATATCTTCTTTTAAAATTTTTAAAAATTCGCTTGTGCTTTGACCTACGATAGAATAAGCCTTTTGTGCTTGCTCCTCTCTTAGGGCTAAATTTTTCCTTACTATCTCTTCTAAACTATCGACCGTATAGACGCTAATAAATTCTGTATTTATAAGATCAATATCCCTTGGTACGGCAATATCAAAAAAGTATCTATGAAATTCTCTTGGTTCGATTATGGCGTTTGTGATGATAGCGTGCGGGGCTGCGGTGCTTGAAAATATTAGGTCGTAATTATTTACATACTCTTTTAATTTTAAAATGCTATCCCAGCTAGCGTTATCTCCTAGACTATCAACTAGCTGCTCAACACGCTCGGAGCTTCTGTTTATGATGATCACCTCTGCGCCACTTGAGATTAGGTGTTTTGCTGCTAGCTCGCCCATCTCGCCAGCGCCTACAACGATAGCAGTTTTTCCTTCAAGCGTACCAAAAATTTCTTTTGCTTTTGCCACAGCAACGCTTGAAACGGAGATCGGGTTTTTAGAAATTTGAGTTTCGTTTCTAACTTTAGCAGCGCATTTACATGCATAGTGGATGATTTTACTGATTTGTTCGCCGCAAGCTGAGCTATCGTAAGCAAATTTAAAGGCATTTTTTAGCTGGCCAACGATCTGCGTTTCGCCGACGACTAGGCTATCAAGCGAGCTTGCCACGGCAAAGAGGTGGTGCACGGCTCCGCTATCTTCATAAATATCAGCCCTTTCATAAAGCTCATCTTCAAAAACACCTGAAAATACAGACATGCATCTAAACGCATGCGTCGTTGCACTTTCTAGATCACTAACGCTTGCAATTATCTCGACGCGGTTGCATGTATTTAAAACCATACATTCGTTTATACTTTTGTTTGACCTTAGTAGTTTTAAAATTTGCTCTTTTTTCTCATCGCTATCAAATGCAAGCTTTTCTCTAACCGAAATATCAGTATTTTTATATGTAAAACTTATATCTAAATAGTGCATCAAAATTCCCTATCTATCATGCTTTTTATGATCCCTTCAAGCTCGGCGTTTTTATACTCTTTTATCGCTTCTATCGCTTCATTTCCAAGCCTTTTTGCTTCATTAACCGCTTTTTGAAGCGAATTTGTCTTAATAAATTCCTCTTTTAGCCAAGAAATTTCACCTGCGTTTAGTCTCTTTGACCAAAGCGATCTAAGTTTTGCTTTGCCAGCTTCATCTAAGCTCTTATAAAGATAAATGTAAGGAAGTGTCGTTTTGCCTTCGACAAAGTCATTAAGTGCTGGCTTGCCAAGCGTTTTTTCATCTTGAGTTATGTCTAATATATCATCAACGACCTGAAATGCAAGACCTAAATTTTTGCCATAAATTCCAAATTTCTCACTATCTTTGCCAGCTAGCTTCGCCCCGCAAATAGCCGTGGCTTCTATCAAAACAGCTGTTTTATAGTAGATCATTTTTAAGTATTCTTGCTCATTTTCATTAAAATTTTCAGCCATTTTTACATCCATCATCTCGCCGATACTTAGCTTGCTTACTGCGTCTGAGATGATAGCTGCGATGTTTGGATCAAATTTTGTAAGCTCAAAATAAGCCTTCGAGTAGAGGATGTCGCCTAGCATGACTGAGTTTTTGCTGCCATAAAGTGCATTTATACTTGGCTTGCCTCGTCTTATATTTGCCTCGTCTATGACGTCGTCATGAAGCAAGCTTGCAAGGTGAATAAGCTCGATGATAGCGCAGAGTTTAAGTGAAATTTCACTTTCTCCTGCGATCTTTAAAAGAAGTTTTGAGCGCAGCTTCTTGCCTGAGCTTATCTTTAAAAACATCTCAAACGCCTCTTTGCAGCCAAGCTCGCTTATAAATTTACCCATTATTTCATCGATTTTATCCATTTTTATCCTTCTATTTAGCCTCATCTGGATCTCTAAAACCCACATCCACGCGCTTGCTTTCATCTAGCAAAGCTACCCTAAAATGCGCCTTTTTATCCTTAAAGTCAATAAATGATATATAAAGGCTTACGCTCTCATTTGGCGGCATCGTAAAATCAGGCAAAACTCGCTGCATATAGGTGTTTTGTCCTTGTCTTAGCGAAAAGACCATCTGCCTTGGATAGCGCCTAAAAAAGCTTTGCACGGTAATATTTGTGCTATCAAATAGCGTCCAACGAAAGTCAAATGTCTCGACCCTTTGAGTTCGTTTTTCAGTTATAAAAACCCTCGCCCACTCATCTTTTTTAAGCTCAAATGTGTGAATTGCACTTGGGTCAAAATTTGGCTCCTTAGCAAAAATAAGAGCAACAAGCAAAGCAATGAGTGCAAAAATCTTACTCATTTTGGCTTAAAATTTCTCCACTAAGCCCAATATACAGGTCATTTAAACCATTATAAATTTTATCTTGTTCGCTAGCCACAAAATTTGCAACCTCATCTTCGTTAATGCCATGCCTCTCGCAAAGCTCGCTAAGAGCCACAAATTTCTCAAAAATTTTATCTATCTCGTTTTTAACCAAAACGGCATTTGCGTTAAACAAAATGTCATAAAATTTATCCCTCGCACTGCCCTCAAATATATCTATCATCACTGTTTCTTTGAAAATTTCTTAAGATTATAGCCAATTAAAACTAAGTTAAAAATTTAATATTATCTCCCACGCCCCACCAACATTTTTGGCATTATAGGTCGCAGTTTTGCTCTCCTCGCCAAATCCCCAGCTAACTTGCAAGAAAGGCATATTTGCATTTTTGGCAGCTAGCTCGTCTTTTAGGCTATCTCCAACAAAGATCGCCTTGTTAGCTTTAGTTTTACTAACAGCTAGATGAAGCATCGCAGGATCTGGCTTTTGCGGTATCTCTTTGCTAGCGCCGATAACCTCGTCAAATAGCTCATAAATTTCATTTTTCTTTAAAATTTTCTCTAGCGTATCGTGTGGTGCATTGCTTGCCAAAACGACTTTGTAGCCAGCATCTCTGCACTTTTGCAAAAGCTCTTTTACGCCCTCATACGTGCTCGCACACTCATCGTAAAATTTCTTAAATTTCTCTTCAAAGCCCTCTTTTAAGCTCCTGCTTGGCGTGTCGATGCCGTAAAACTCAAGGGCCAAATTTCTACCTGGCTCGTTGATCGCTTTTATGATAAATTCTTTTTCAAGTGGCGGCAAATTTAGCTCATCTCTTACTTCATTCACCGTTTTATATATCGCCTCGCCGCTATCGATCACGGTGCCATCCATATCAAAAATAACTACTTTCAATCCTCATCCTTAAATTTATTTTTATGTTTTTCTTTTTTATATGTCTTTTGATTTTTTAGCTTATCAAGTAGATTTGCCGCCTTTAGAAGCTCATCTTTTGAAGCATTTTTGATAAGCAAATTTATAAAATTTTCTAGTGCCTTTGAGTATGGCTGATCAAGATAGACAGCTTCGACTTTTTCGATGACTTTTGCATTTTTCTCAACTCTTTGGCGAAATTCAGTCTCGTCAAAGTCATCTCTTTTTAGCCCGTTTATTGCTGATTTTGCAAATTTTTCTAGCGCACGAAGATATTTTACACGCTTAAATTTGTCCGTGACTTGGTTCAAATTTTTCCTTTTTTTTGGCAAATTATATCAAAATTTGACTTTATCCCCTAAATTTTGGCTTTGCTAATGTATAATTTACGCCAAAATTACCAAACAAGGAGCAAAAATGAAGCAAGAAACCGCTGCGATCCACGTAGGCTACGACACAAACGAGGGCTTTGGCACGATGGCTGTGCCTATTTTTCAAAGCACGGCTTATGACTTTGGAAGCGCCGAGACTGCGGCTGCTAGGTTTGATCTAAAAGATGGCGGCCACATCTACACAAGACTTGGCAATCCAACAACAGACATCTTTGAAAAAAGGGTTGCCGCACTTGAAGGCGGAGCCGCTGCGATAGCGACTGCAAGCGGTCAGTCAGCTTTGTTTTACAGCATAATAAATTTAGCCCAAGCAGGCGATAACATCATCATCGCTAAGAAAATTTATGGCGGCACGACGGTGCTTTTTACCCACACACTGAAAAGATTTGGCATAGAAGCTAGAGTCTTTGACAGCGACACAGCTGATGATCTGGAGAGTTTTATAGATGATAAAACTAGAGCTATATTTTTTGAAACGCTCTCAAATCCGCAAATTTCTATCCCAAATATCGAGAAAATCGTAGAGATCGCAAACAAATATGGCATTATCAGCATCACTGATAACACCGTGCCAACGCCTATCATCTTTCAGCCACTTCGCCACGGTGTCGATGTTTGCGTACATAGTGCGAGCAAATATATGAGCGGTCAGGGCCTTAGCCTAGCAGGTGTGGTCGTAAGTGCAAATCACCTAAACGAAAAGCTAAAAGGCAACAAGAGATATGAGCATTTTAATGTGCCAGATGCGAGCTATCACGACATCGTCTATGCTGATATGACGGATCGTTTTGACATCTACACACTAAGAATGAGACTTGCTATCGTGCGCGACATCGGCGCTGTAATATCTCCGTTTAACTCTTGGCAGCTTATACAAGGGCTAGAAACGCTTGCTGTTAGGGTTGAGAGACACTCACAAAACGCGCTAAAAGTGGCTAAATTTCTAAACTCTCACAAGCATATAAAAAGCGTGGCATATCCCGGGCTTGCTGACAACGTAGATCACGCAAAGGCTCAAAAATACTTTAAAGACGGCATGGCTAGCGGGCTATTTTGCTTTGAAACCGATAGCTTTGAGCGCGCAAAAAAGATGCTAGAGCGCGTAAAACTCTTTAAGATCGTTGTAAATATCGGCGATACAAAGTCGCTCGTCACGCATCCAGCCTCAACGACTCACCAACAACTAAGTAGCGAAGAGCTCATCAAAGCTGGCATCACAAAAGAGCTAATAAGAGTTAGCATAGGCCTTGAAAACGCCGAGGATCTGATAGCTGATCTAGCTCAAGCCTTAGAATAATAAAATTTCTAGCTCATTTTGGGCTAGAAATTTAAATTTTAGTCTAATTTTAAATACCTTGTCTGAACTTGGCTGCAAGACAAATTCAAATTAAAAATCTACCGCCCATTATAGAGGTATATACGGTTGTGCTTTTTACCAAATATGTTTTATAAAAATTTTATTGGTGAAATAGCATAAATTTAATATGTCAAATACTTAACCGTATCTTGATAAAGCACTTGATTTTCGCATTGTATTAGCAGTAAGTCATTTTCTTCAAAGATTGTTGAGCCAGTTGGCTTTTGATACTCGTTTTTACGCTTTATTAGGATTATTAAAAACTCAGTTGGAAGCTCAAGCTGAGCCAAATCTTTGCCAATTAGTTTTGAGCCATAGTGGATGGTATGCTGGCGAAGCGTGTAGCTTAAGATCGGAGAGTTTTCTACCGGCTTAATATCCTCTTGCTCACTCTCTTTAACCTTAAATTTATCAGCCGCAAAGCCAAGCGACATGCCTTGTATCAAAATCGAAATCAAAACCATAAAAAATATAATGTTAAAAATCATATCCGCATCACGTACGCCATCTACATAAACATAGGTAGCTAGAACCACTGGCACAACACCTCTTAGTCCAACCCAAGAGATAAAAATTTGCTCATTTATCTTAAATTTTGAAAATGCAAGCGACGCAAAAACACCAAGTGGTCTTGCAAAAAAACATAAGCCACAAGGCCAAAACAAGCGCCATTAGTGCCGTTGCTGGAAGCTCGGAAGGATTTACTAAAAGACCAAGTGTTAAAAAGACAACTATTTGCATCGCCCAAGCGATACCGCCGTGAAAACCGACCAAATTTTTCTTGTGAGAAAACTCTTTTTTGTTTATAAAAATTCCAGCAATATAAACAGCCAGGTAGCCATTACCGCCAACCTTAAAGCAAAGTGTGTATAAAAGCAATATCCAAGCGATAGAAAAAACTGGATAAAGGCCCCAGCTTTTTAGGCGAAGTCTATTAAAGATAGCTGGCAAAGCAACGCCAAATAAATAGCCCATAGCGATACCTATGCCAAACTGCTTAACAAGTGTGATCGCCCACTCTGACGCACTTGGAGTGCTATTTAGTGAGATCATTTGAATGATCGTCATAGTTAAAAATATCGCCATTGGATCGTTTGAGCCAGATTCAAGTTCAAGCAATGGCGCAATGCTATTTTTAAGTGAAATTTTCTTAGCTCTTAGTATGGCAAATACCGCTACTGCATCTGTTGAAGAGATAATGGAGCCTAGTAAAAAGGCCTCCGCCCAAGTAAAATCAAGCAGATATTTTGCTACTGGAGCGATAGCTAGCGCGGTTAAGAAAACGCCAAGTGTAGCAAGCGCTAAACCTCTAGCAAAAATAGGTTTAATCGCTGCAAAATCAGTATCTAGCCCACCTGCGTAAAGTATAAATATGAGTGCTAGCATGCCGACATTTTGAGCAATTACTTGGTCGTCAAAATTTACGCCAAGCAGCCCATCTGAGCCAGCCAGCATGCCAACACCTAAAAATATTATTAAAGATGGAATTCCAAATTTATCAGAGATCTTACTTAAAAGAATGCTAGTTATAAGCAAAACTGCAAAAAATAGTAGTAAATTCTCCAAATAAACTCCACAAAATTATATTAAATCATACTTTCAAAAGCTTCAAATTTTTCTTGATTTGAAAGCATTTCAAGCAATACGCCATAATTATCTTTTATCTCATCTTGAAGCTTAGTAGTAAGCTCTTTAGCATTTCTTCCATCTTTTGGATAGCTTACAATCAAATCAATTGGCTCAGCGTTTAAAAACTCCTGAATACCCGATAATAGTTCGCTAGCTCCTCTTTCATTTGTTCCATGAAGCACGACCACATAATGTTCGTTCTCTCTTACAACGACGTCAGTTTGTCTTAAAAATTTTTCAAATAGTTCACTATACTCTTTAGTGCTTGGCAAAGAAAAATATATCAAAGATAAATTTTTTGCATAATCTTTTACATTTTTATAACGATTTATAAAAGCTATTTCAAGATCTATTATTGATAAGATATCAACTGGTGAGAAAATTTTTGCTGCCATTTTTAGCCCTCTTTTGTTTATTATGTTTTATTTAAGTCACTATTATATCTTGTAAATTTTCAAAAACAAAGACATTCATTCCGTTTTTGTATTCGTATCTAAATTTGAGTCCATGAGCATCAAGTATATTGCTAACTATATATAAACCAAGACCAAAACTTTTTTGCGCATTCTCTCCTTTAATAAATGGCTGGATATAAAAATCAAGATCATTTTTTAGTTTCTCACCTTGGGTTATAAATTTCATATGATCCTTGCTAACAACGATATTTACGTGCTTATCAGTTGAATATTTTATGCCATTGTCTATCATATTTTTTATAGCAACTGAAAATAGCTTGAAATCAACAAGCACCCTAACCTCATCAAGCTCACTGACACCAACACACTCTTTTTCTACCATGGCTATATCGATTGCCTCATCGATGAGATCCCTCATAAAACATGGCGTTTTATTACTAAGCCCTATTTTTGATGTTATCTGCTCGATCGCCGCAAGTTCGTTTATTAAGTTTTCAAGCTTGTGAAAGACAGAGATCAGCCTCTCTTGATTTTTACTTTTCTCTATCATTTGAGCAGCGATTAGGCCTTTTGTGATAGGAGTTTTTAGCTCGTGCATTATGTTTCTTAAAAAAAGATGCCTTGAGTCATTAAGCGCCTTGATCTGACAAACCGCCTCATAAAATGCTTCAGAAACTTCAGAAATTTCATCCTTGCCGTTGCCAACATTTTGTACGCCATCAAGCTCACCATTTGCAAATTTCACGATCTGACGCTTTAGCTTTCTAAGCGGCTTTATCTTATATATGACAAAAATGTAAGCACCTAGCAAAATGACCGCAACCACCAGAAAAACAGCCTTTATCACCTCGTATCTGTAAGGCTGAAATTCCTTATCCATTAAAAGTTTTAGTTCGTCTAAATGCTCAATCTTTAGATAGTGATGCTTTTCATAAAGTAAAATGGCACTAGATCCTAAATCGCTTGAAATTTCTTCCAAAACAGTTGCTTGCTTTAAAATTTCATCTTTTTTCTTCTCATCTTTGATCTCTGGCATATCGATGTTTGAAAGCTGGCGGTCATACTGAGCTTTATTTATGATGCCACCCATGTAAAACAAATTTGTCCTAGCAACATTTGAGTATTTGTTATTTAACTCTCTTGTATAGTTTTGCTTATCAAAACCCATGAGCCACAAAAAGGCTAAAAATATCGAAACAAGTGCGAGTCCGAAGATAAAAGTTATAGTTATAAAAATAGACGATCTTGGCATCAAAGAACCAATTTGTAGCCAATACCGCGGATCGCATGGATATATTTTGGCTCTTTTGGATTTTCATTTAGTTTTTGGCGAATCCTGCCAATGATAACATCTATACTTTTGTTTGAGCTATCTTCATTTATGCTTTCACAGTTATAGATAAGCTCCTCTCTAGTAACCGCTCCACCCTCTTTTAAAAGTAGATATTTTAAGATGTCATATTCTGCAGCAGTTAAATTTAGCACGTTTCCTTTGAATAAAATTTCATGCTCAAACTCTTTTAAAACCAAGTCTTTGTTTAAATTTTTTGACTCATTTAAAGGGGTCACATTTTGTCTTCTTAAATGACTTTTGATACGAGCCAAAAGCTCTTGTGGGTCATATGGCTTTGGCAAATAATCATCAGCACCGTTATCAAGAGCATTTACCTTATCTGTTATATCATGCCTTGCACTTGATATGATTATAGGGATATTGTGATTTTTCCTGATCTCTTTACAAACTTCTAGTCCGTCCATACCGGGCAGTGTAAGATCTAGTATAACTAGGTCAAATTTACTTGTATTTAGCGTAGATAGTCCGATATACGGCTCTTCGGCAGTTATCACTTCGATATCGTAATTTTCCAGATACTCGGTTAAAATTTCAGCAAGTTCCATATCATCTTCTATCATTAAAATTCTAGTCATGATCTTTCCTGTTGTAAATTTAATTTTTAAGGATTATAGCAGATTAAGGTTTTAAAAATTTAAAAGGGATAAGAGCTGAAATTTCAGCTCTTAGATGATTATTTTATAACAAGGCCTTGTATGATACCACCACGATTTATCCACACTAGTGTCTTTTTGCCTTTTGTATTTTTGATTGTATTTGCAAATGTTTGAAGATCTTTTATACTCTCTTCGCCAACTTGAACGATCACATCACCTCTTTCAAAGCCAAAGTCTTCAGCTTTTGAGCCTGATTTTACATCAGTTACTAGCACGCCTTGAGTATCTGGGCTGATTTTGTATTTATATCTTATCTCATCGCTTAGATTACTAACGCTAAGTCCTTCGATTATAATGCTTTTTGCTATGTCTTTTGAATTATGATCAGCGTTTGCAAGCTTAATTTTTGCATTCATTATTTTATTTGATCGCTCGTAAGTTATATCAACGCTGCTATTTGGAGTTAGTGAGCCGATGAAATTTTTAAGATCATTTGCATTTTTGCTAACTTTATCATTAGCCGATATAACCAAATCGCCTCTTTTTAGCCCAGCTTCATCTGCTGGCATGCCTTGCTCTACGCCACTTATTAAAGCACCTTCTTTATTTGTATAAAGCTCTTTTTGCTCATCTGTTAAATTTGCAATCGTAACGCCGATAAAGCCACGCTCGATCTTGCCGTCAGTTATCAGCTTTTTAGCGATATCTTTTACCATATTTGATGGGATCGCAAAGCCAATGCCGTTATTGCCACCGCTTTTTGAAAGTATGGCTGAGTTTATCCCGACCAAATAGCCCCTGCTATCAACCAAAGCTCCACCTGAATTTCCTGGGTTTATCGAAGCATCTGTTTGGATAAAATTTTCATATTGATTAAGGCCTATATTATCTTTATTTAGACCTGAGACGATGCCTTGAGTGATACTCTCACCAACGCCAAATGGATTTCCTATAGCAAATACAACGTCTGCATCAAGTAGTTTTGATGAGTCTGCAAAAGTAATTGCATTTAGTCCGTTTGCTTCTATCTTTACGACGGCTAAATCGGTTTTTGGATCACTTCCTATTAGCTTTGCTTTATACTCTTTGCCGCCATTTGCAAGAGTTACGACTATTTGATCACTATCTTCTATAACATGGTTATTTGTAACGATATATCCATCATTTGAGATAATAACGCCAGAACCAAGTGAAGTAGTTTTTTCTTTTTCTTTTGGTTTTGCAAAGTTAAATCCAAAAAATTCATTGAAAAAAGGGTCGTTAAACATCTGCTCAATACCAGCGTTATTCACCGTTTTTGTAGTTGAAATATTTACAACTGAAAGCTTTGCCTGAGCGATCGAGTCATAATAAGAAAGTACGCTATTTTTATCGCTAAGTGGCGAGACTCTCGTGATATTAGAGTTAGCTTCATTAAATTTAATATCAGCCCCCACTAAAAAAGAAGCTGCTACTAATGAAATTAGCACAATCTTTTTCATTTTTTTCCTTTAAACTAAAAATTTTTGCAAATTATAAATATAGTGAAAAAATAAAATCTTAACACTTTTTCTTGTTATTAAACAAAAATAAACTTGACTTGCATAGACTAAAGCTTTGTGATATAATCCGTATCAAAAAAATATAAGGAGAATATATGAGTGAAAGCTTATATGAGACTTTAGGAGTTTCAAAGGGTGCCTCAAGCGACGAGATAAAAAAAGCTTATAGAAAACTTGCCAGAAAATATCACCCAGATATCAATAAAGACCCTGGAGCAGAAGATAAATTTAAAGAGATAAACGCCGCTTATGAAATTTTAAGCGACGATAAAAAACGAGCTCAATACGACCAGTACGGCGATACTATGTTTGGCGGTCAAAATTTCCACGACTTTGCTAGTAGTTCAGCCGATATGGGCGATCTAAATGAAATTTTAAAGAATATCTTCTCAGGTGGTTTTGGCGGTGGTGGAGCTAAATTTAGCAGCGGATTTGGTAGTAATTTTGGAGGCTTTGACGGATTTAGTAGTGGTGGATTTGGCTTTGGCGGAGCTGATCTAGACGTAAATGCAAAAATTTCTATACCATTTGACGTAGCTGTAACTGGTGGCGAACATAAGATAAATTTTAATGGCGAAAGCATTAAGATAAAAATTCCAAGTGGCATAGAAGGTGGTGAAAAACTTCGTGTAAAAGGCAAAGGCAAGAGCGCTGGTGGTCAAAAAGGCGATCTTATACTTGCTATTAGCGTTGAGCCA
This sequence comes from Campylobacter concisus, assembly GCF_001298465.1. Lineage (NCBI taxonomy): Bacteria > Pseudomonadati > Campylobacterota > Epsilonproteobacteria > Campylobacterales > Campylobacteraceae > Campylobacter > Campylobacter concisus. The sequence continues at coordinate 781,295 of NZ_CP012541.1, read as the reverse complement.
AGCGACGAATATGAAAGAGTCGGAGACGATCTTTATAAAGATATAGAAATTCCACTAAAAACTATGCTTTTTGGCGGAAAAGTCGATGTACATACTTATAAAAAAGATGTCACCATTAAAATAGCCGAAAACTCAAAAACAGGTACAAAGATCCGTTTAAAAGGATATGGCGTGCAAAATAGAAAGAGCGGAATTTATGGCGATCTTTACTTAAAAGCCAGGGTAAAACTTCCAAATATTAGTGAGCTTGATGAAGGCTTAGTAAAAGAGTTAAAAGAAAAATTACCGGAGTAAAAAATGCAAAATTATGAAGAACCACTTTTTTTAATAAGCGTTGTTGCAAAGGTTTTAAGCATACATCCACAAACTTTAAGACAGTATGAAAGAGAGGGACTTATCGAGCCATCAAGAACAGATGGCAAGATGAGGCTCTACTCACAAAAAGACGTTGATCGCGTAAAAACTATACTAAATTTAACCCGTGAACTAGGTATAAATTTAGCTGGCGTTGATGTGATACTTCAGTTGAAAGAAAAAATTGACGATTTAGAATCAACTATTGATGAGCTAAATAAAAAATTGCACGAAGCTACCAGTCAAACTAGCACCAAAAGATCGCTCGTAAAAAGGAAAAATAGCTTTGATCTAGTCTTTTATGAAGGTAAAAAATAATTTATGGAACAAATTTTAGAAGGTTTCTTGCTTGTTGCAGCGATCTCAGTCGCATTAAACGTTATTTTTAAAAAATTTCAGATACCAACCATCATCGGTTACATCGTAACAGGTACGCTTATATCAGAATTTTTCAACCTAAAAAGCAATGATGAAATTTCTCATATTGCCGAGTTTGGTATCGCATTTTTGATGTTTACCATTGGGCTTGAGTTTAGCTTTAAGCACTTAATGGGCATGAAAAAAGAGGTCTTTTTAAATGGCGGATTACAGGTTTGTTTAAGTGGCTTTATAATGGGTGTGATGCTTTATTATGTCCTTCGCTTAAAAGACGAAACGGCACTTATTGCAGGTCTTGCGCTTGCACTCTCATCAACTGCGATCGTACTAAAGACACTAAATGATAGTGGCGATGTGAGTAAAATTTACGGCAGAAAAGCACTTGGAATTTTACTATTCCAAGATATTGCCGTCATTCCTATTTTACTTATGATAGATATGTTTAGCTCGCAAGATGCTTCAATAAATGAGCTTTTACTAAAGACATTTACAAGTGCGATTATTCTTATTGTTGTGCTATTTTTACTTGGTAAATATGTCATCAACTGGATATTTTATAAAGTCATTCAAACAAATTCGCAAGAGGTTTTTATAGCTACGATTTTATTTATGGTCGTTGGCTCTAGCACTTTGGCTCACTTCTTTGGCTTCTCATACTCTTTGGGTGCGTTTTTAGCCGGTATGATGATGGCAGAGACACAGTATAAACACCAAATCGAGGTTGATCTTATTCCTTTTAGAGATCTACTTCTTGGACTATTTTTTATAACCGTTGGTATGCAGATAAATTTTGCTGTCGTCATCTCAAACATCTGGCTTGTTCTTGGCCTAGTATTTAGTGTCATGGTGATAAAAGCAGTTGTCGTTTTTGCTATCTTAAACATCTACTTAAAGCGAAGAGTTGCTGCAAAAACTGCACTTAGTGTTTGTCAAATAGGCGAATTTGCACTAGCTGTTTTTGGACTAATGACTACTAGAAATTTACTTGATATACAAACTGCTCAAATTTTTATCGCAGCCTCTGTTGTATCGATGTTTGCTACGCCTTTTATACTCAAAAAACTAGACGCGATAGCTGACCTCATAGAACGTGAGATCGTTGTTGAACCAAATGAAACCCTAAAGCCACAAAAAATAAAAAATCACATCGTGGTTTTTGGCTATGAGAGACTTGGACAAGAAGTCGTTTTAAGACTAAAAGAGACAAAGCTTTTATACCTTGTGCTTGATAATGATATTAGTCTAGTTGAGCTTGGTAGGAGCCGCGGGGAAAATGTATTTTTAGGTAACGTTCTTCAAAGCCATACACTTGAAAATGCCTGCCTAAGCGATGCAGCCGCTGTTATTATAACCGTTAACAATGAGCAAAGAGTGGAGCTCATCGCGCAAAAGATAAAAGACTACGGCGTAAATACCCAAACTATAATAAAAATAAATGGTGAGGGTAATAAAGATATTTTTGGTGAGTTAGGTAAAAATTTTCACCTAATAAACGAAGAGCGTGTCATGGCAAAAACACTCGTACACGAGGCTCTTCAATGCAAAATCGATCATGATATAAGAGCGTAAAAGTATAAATTTATCCTAGAATTTTACGAGTTTATGCTAGTTTTAAAATAATCTTTTAAAAATAACTTTTACAAGCAATGAGAAAGCCTAGATCTCTAGGCTCTACTCATTTCTTAAAGTTTGAAGCACATTTACTTCTGTGGCTTTTTTAGCTGGGTAATAAGACGAGATGGCCACGATAAATACAGCTCCAACGATGATAAGAACAAGATCTATCATAGATAGTTCAAGCGGCAGTTTGCTTGAGCCATAAACGTCAGCTGGCAAGTCTATGATATTAAAATTTCCAAGTAAAAATAGCCCTAAAAATCCAAGTATCAAGCCAAATATAATGCCACCTCCGCCGATAACTAGCCCTTGATAAAAAAAGCTTCTTTTTATCTCGCTTTTGCTAGCTCCAAGTGCTAGAAGCAAGGCGATCTCCTGCCTGCGGTTCATCACAGTCATTAGTAGTGAGCTTATGATATTTAGTGACGCCACAAGGATAATAAGCATCAAAACGATAAAAAGCGCTCTTTTTTCAAGTGCAAGTGCTGAGAAAAAGTTGCCATTTTGCTCCCACCAGCCAATTGCAACCGTGCCAGACGGAAGGCCTTCACGCACCCTTTTTATATCATCAAATGGCTTTTTTGAAAAGATATGAATACCATCATACACGCCATTTGGATAGTCCAAAATTTTCCTCAAAGCCTCGACCGAAGTATATGAAAAGGCTTTATCGTAGGCGATAAGCCCAGATGTAAATGAACCGCCAATATCAAAGCGCTTCATCTTTGGCGTTAGTGAAAAGCCAGCTGGGTCAGCCTTTGTAAAGATAAGCGTTAGTTTTTCATCGTTTCTTAGTCTAAACTCACTCGTTATGCCACTTCCCACAAGTATCTCAAAACCATCTAGCTCTTTATCTTTTAAAGCTTCATTTACGACTGAGTTTATCTGTTTTTCATCTTTAAAATTTACGCCATAAACCAGTCCGCCCTCAAGTGCATTTGCCGAGCGGTAAATGACCTGTGTGCTGATATATGGACTAAATTTAAGATCACTAAATTTAGCCTTTAGCTCATCAACAAAGTCATCATCAATAGAGCCCTTAAAGGCGCTTTGAACGGTTATTGGATAGTTCATAGTAAAAAGTTTACGCTCAAATTCTTTGTCAAATCCATTCATAATCGCCATCGCAACGATTAAAACCATAAGTCCGATGCTAACACCAAGAAAGGCAAGCAAGGCACTTAGAGTGATAAATGGCTGAGTTTTATCAAATCTTAAATATTTAAAAAGTAGATACTTTGGTAAGCTTGTCATCAAATAGCCTTTAAAAGATTAAGGCGCTTTTGGCGCCTTAAAAGTAGAAATTTTAAGCAAATATGCCTTTTTTAGGGCCACTTTTTCCGTGGCAATCTTTATATTTTTTACCACTTCCACAAGGGCATGGAGCGTTTCTTGGTATCTTTTTTTCAGGCGTGAAATTTTCATCCTCGCCTTGGTTGTTATAGCTTAAATTTTCATTTTCAGCATTTTGGCTAGCTTCAAGCATCATTCTAGCTTGCTCTTCTTGCTCCTCACGGCTCTTAAATCTTACAACCTGAAGCGTCTTAACACTCTCACTTTTTAGCCTGCTAACTAGCTCCATAAAGAGGTTATAGCTCTCTTTTTTGTATTCAACAAGCGGATCTTTTTGATTATACCCTCTAAGGCCGATGCCGGTTTTTAGGATATCCATTTGATAAAGGTGCTCTCTCCACGCATTATCAAGCACTTGAAGGTATAAAATTTTCTCTATCTCTTTTCTTTGATCTTCATTTAGCACGCTCATTTTTTCGTTATATCTTGCTTCAAAAATTTGCGCAAGCTTTTCTATTAGCTCATCATACTCTAGGCCTTTTAACTCGCTCTCGTCTATCTCTTCACCGCAGTCTGCAAGGATGATAGAGCATAAATTTTTAATATCAAAGTCATCTTTCAAGCCACCATGGAAAATTTCAGCCGTATCAAGTAAATTTGCAGCGTACTCTTTTCTATTTTGAGCTATCTTTTCGCTCATATCATAGTTTTTATCAAGTAGCTCGTCGCGGTATTTATAGATAGTCTTTCTTTGCTCATTTGCCACATCGTCATACTCAAGCAAGTGCTTTCTAGCCTCAAAGTGCAAGCTCTCAACTTTCTTTTGGGCATTTTCAACAGCTCTTGTTACCATTCGACTCTCGATGCTCTCGCCCTCATCGATACCAAGCCTATCCATGATCGCCTTTATGCGGTCACTACCAAAAATTCTTAAAAGATTATCTTCAAGACTTAGATAAAATCTACTCATGCCAGGATCGCCCTGACGTCCAGCACGGCCACGGAGCTGATTGTCTATCCTTCTACTCTCGTGCCTTTCAGTGCCGATGATATATAGACCGCCTAAATTTCTAACCTCATCATCGATCCTGATATCAACACCACGTCCAGCCATGTTTGTAGCGATAGTCACAGCACCTTTTACGCCAGCTTGTGCGATGATCTCGGCCTCTTTTTCGTGATTTTTAGCATTTAGCACAGAGTGTGGGATGCCAACTTTTTTAAGCATCTCGTGAAGCACCTCACTGCGCTCGATACTTGCAGTTCCCACAAGCACCGGCTGGCCCTTTTCATGAGCTTTTTTGATCTCGTCGATAACAGCCTTAAATTTCTCGTTTTGAGTTTTGTAGATAAGATCGTTTGAATCGATCCTTATAACTGGCACGTTTGTAGGTATCGAGATAACATCAAGGTTGTAAATTTGAGAAAACTCAGTAGCTTCAGTCTGAGCCGTACCAGTCATACCTGCAAGCTTTTTATACATCCTAAAGTAGTTTTGATATGTGGTATCGGCTAGCGTTTGGCTCTCTTCTTGAATTTTCACACCCTCTTTTGCCTCAAGTGCTTGGTGAAGTCCCTCGCTAAAGCGTCTGCCCTCGCTTAGACGTCCAGTAAATTCATCAACAATGACAACCTCGCCATCTTTTACGACGTAATGAACGTCTTTTTCAAAGAGGTTGTGCGCTTTTAGAGCTTGATCTAGGTGGTGGCTTAGTATGGCATTTTCAAGGTTATATAAATTTTCAACACCAAATAATTTTTCAGCCTTGCTTATGCCAGCTTCTGTGATCATTATCGTTCTATTTTTTTCATCTACTATAAAGTCCCCTGTTGGCTTTGAGCCTGGTACATTTGGATCGGCTGGAGTGCCTCTAGTAAGCTGTTTAGCGACCTGATCAGCTCTTATGTAGCCATCAAGTGTGCGGTTTGTTGGGCCTGATATTATCAGCGGTGTTCTAGCCTCATCTATCAAGATACTATCGACCTCGTCCACGATAACGAAGTTGTGGCCTCTTTGCACCTTTTGACCAGCTTCAAATTTCATATTGTCACGAAGATAGTCAAAGCCAAATTCTGAATTTGTGCCGTATGTTATGTCGGCGTTATAAGCAGCTTGTCTTACGTTATCATCGTATCCACCGCTTAGTATCACATCGACGCTTAAGCCTAAAAAGTTATAAAGCTCGCCCATTTGCGTAGCGTCACGCTTTGCAAGGTAGTCGTTTACAGTTACGACGTGCACGCCCTTGCCACTCATCGCATTTAATATAACTGGCAAAGTTGCCACCAAGGTCTTACCCTCGCCCGTTTTCATCTCAGCGATCCTACCCTCGTTTAGCACCATGCCACCTATTAGCTGTACGTCAAAATGGCGCATCTTAAGCACCCTTTTACTAGCCTCTCTAACGATTGCAAAAACATCATTTAAAATTTCATCTAAAGTGACTTTTTCTTCTACTACTTGGGCTTTTAGCTCATTAAATTTGATCTTAAGCTCATCGTCGCTCATCTTTTCATAAGTAGGCTCTAGCGCATTTATCTGTGCAACGCGTCTTATATACTTTTTGACTTCTCTATCGTTTTTTGTGCCAAAAATCTTTCTAAATACCGATGAAATCATTATTTTACCTTCCTAAATTTTTAAACTTTGGATCTTAGCATAGTTTAACTATTTATTTAATTAAACTGGGCTAGAATACGCCAAAAAAGGATAAAGAATGAGAAAATTTCTAGTTGCATCTCTAGTTGCAGTTTGCTCATTTGGTGCTGGCTTAAATTTCAAAAGCCTGCAAAGTGACTTTACGCAAACTGTATTTAGCGAAGGCAAAAGCATAAATTATAAGGGTAGATTTTACGCAAAAAACGACAATACTGCACTTTGGATATATGAAAGTCCAACGCCAAAGAGAATTTATTTTAACAAAGAGCGTGTGATCGTGATTGAGGACGAGCTTGAGCAAGCTATCATTTCAAAGCTTGATGATACGCCAAATTTGACACAAATCTTGGCTCATGCGGAGCAAATTCAACCAACACTTTACAAAGCAATATACGACGGAGTTGAGTACTTTATAACTATTAAAAACACGCTTCCAACGACGATTGACTATAAAGACAAGCTTTCAAATAAAATAAAGATAACCTTAAGCAATCCAGTAAAAGATGCGCTCATACCACAAGAGACGCTAACACCTGTCATTCCTCAAGGTTATGACATTGTAAATCAATAAATTTGGCTAGCTTTAGCCAAATTTACTCACTTCTCTCCAAAATCTTTTCCAAATTCTTGAACATTATTTAGATCAATAGGCTTTTGAACTACATCATTTGGATCTGGCGAGATGATGATCTCATTGCCTTTTTTCTTCTTTTCTGGTTTTGTTACAATCTCTTCATTAACACTTGGATCGGAGCATAAATTTTGGCTCTTTATTGCTTTTATGATCTCGCTTAGCTCAAGATTATTTATCACTTTTATATTTAAGATAAGTACATCATCGATATCAAGAGAGTGCTTTTTGGCTGCGTATTTTATGAAAAGCTCTTTAAATTTCTCTTTTCCCATTGAGGTTAAAATATCTTCCACGTAAAAGCTACCAACTATTATGTTTAAAGCATCAAGAACATACGCTTCATTCTCTTCAACATCACGTCCGACAACTTCAAGGTTCATATTTATCTTTTTTGTTAAATTTTGTCCAGCTTTTGAGTAGATATCTGTTTGAAAATCTCTTACTTTTAGCACGTCTGCAAATGCAAAAATACAAAAAGTAAGGCTTAAAAATAGCTTTTTCATAAATTCTCCTTAATATGCAAAAATACGTTTTCTTGGTAAAATTTCTTAACTTCGTCGTCAATTTTAACCACTTTTCTTAAATGCTGCCTAAAATCACTTTTTTTATCATAAAAAAGTTTTAAATTTTTAGGACTTACTGCACGAGAAAGTGCGACGTAGAGTTGTCCTTTGGCAAAAATATGGTTGATATTACAAATGAGCGAGTTTATGCTCATTCCTTGAGATTTGTGGATGGTTAGGGCATAGGCAAGCTTAAATGGAAACTGATGGAGCGATGCCTGTACATTTTCTTCGATCTCATCTTCGTTTAAATTTAACGAACTAAATATATAAGCGGCTTTTTCTATCTCACAAATTTCGCCGCTATCTTTTTTCACGATCACGCTTGAGATGATGCCATTTTCTTTTAAAATTTGCATGATCTTGCCTTGCTCTCCGTTGTAATATTCGCCCCATTTATTTGACGTAAAGATAATCTTAGCGCCTATCTTCATCTCCAAATCTCTTGAGATATTTAGTGTATTTGCCCATTTTTCAAACTCTTTTTTATCTAAATTTTCATCCAAAATGCTCACATCTGAGTTTGAAATTTCAAGTGGCGTATCAAGTTCTGAAAGCCTTTTTTGATTTAGCATTTCAGCCTCGGCGTTTCTACCAAAAAGCACACTCGTATCATCATCTGGCTCTATCTTGGTCACTCTTAAACTCTCTATATAACTCATTATTTCATCATCTAGCTCACCTACTCGCAGCCTAGAGAGAATCTCATAAAATTTAAGATCACTTGTGCGTTTTGAGATGAGAAGTTCGACATTTATAAATTTCATATCCTCCCACGCACTGGAGTTAAAAGCGTATAAAAAATTAAAAAGCCTATTTTCGTTTTGCTCCCTTTGCACTGGTGGAAGCTGATAAAAATCACCCACTATAAGCACCCTACCTTTAAATTTGGAAGTAAGTAGTCGGTATCTTATCATTTCCATTAAATCTGAGCTCACCATTGAAATTTCATCAATTACAAGCAGATCACATGCATCAAGCATATTTCTTAGCTTGCTTAGTTTATCTTTTTGATGATAGTCAAAGCGCCTTAGCTCCTCGTAGTCCTTGCAGTAGCCAAATTTAAAAAAACTATGCAAGCTAACTCCTCCAAGGCTAACGGCACTTATGCCAGTTGAGCCAAGAATGATGACGTTTTTAAAATTTTCTTTGTAGTGTCTTATGACGGAGGCGGTTAGATAGCTCTTGCCAACACCGCCGCCGCCTGTTAAAAAGACGTTTGAGCGAGATAAAATTTCTAAAATTTGCTCTAACATCTACTCAAACATCTCTGGGCGATACTCAAAGTGCATCGTATCAAAGTGCTTCCAGCGTCCGCCCCAGATAAATTTATGTTTTTCAAAAATACGCACTATCTTTTCAGGGATGAGGTTTTGATAGCCATTGCTCCACTGCCAGTAGTGGCTCTTTTTCACATTTATATCGATCGCAATACCGTAGCTGTGCGGACTCAAGCGGTTTGTGCCAGCGATGATGCGCCATTTAAATGTCCCGCCTGGATCTTTTAAATACTCAAGCAAGCTCGCATCACTTTTTACCATATCGTTTAGCTCGTTGCTTACGTCTTGTAAGGCGGTTGCGGCTCCGTTTTTAGAGTTAAATGGTAGTTTCATCGCAAGGCTATCTTTTAGCCAAACGACATCTACCAAATTTGCTTTTACCTCGCTCTCGCTTGAGCCATAAATTTTGCCTAAAAATTCATAATTTCTACATCTACCAGCATCGCTTAGTACGGTGCTAAGTGGCGAAAATGCAGCGTAATCAAGCACATTCATATCCTCTATATCAGCACCGATACTACACTCATCATCTTTTTGTTTAAAGTCATCATAGATAAATATTGTTCCATCACCAAATTTGACTAAATTATCCTCGACCTTAACATCATAAGCTCTTTGTAAAGCTGAAATTTTTCTAGCTTTATCACTTATTACATTTTCGGGCTTTATCACATTTATAGAATCGACCTTTGAAATAAGCAAATTTGAGTTTTGTATGTCGCTTCTGTTTTGTCCAATGTTTAACGTAGTTACTGCCGTAGCACCGATTAACGCTCTGCCGTTATTTTCGGTTTTTAACCCCCAAGCATCATGCACCACATATATATCATCGCCCTTGTATCCAGCATAGAGCATGATATGTCCTGGCAGATGCACAAGCGTAAGATATGGCACACCTTTTTCTTTTATCTCTTTTGTTTTAGCTGCGTTACTAAGCCCTTTTAGATCAAATTTTTGCCCCATATTTGCTTGAGCTTTTGAGTTTCTAGGTAGCCACACGCCAAAGCTAGCCAACAAATCTTTGGTAAAAAGCGAGCAATCTCTTAGCTTATCTACCCCGCCCCAACCATAAGGCTGAGTAAGAAGGGAGCTAATAAGTGTTTTTAGATTTGAGTCATTAAATTTAAGAGGGAAAAGAGCGCCAAGAGATTTTGGCAACACAAATTCTCTCAAGAGATTTCTTACATAAATTTTACCATAGTAGTTTTTACTATCCTGTGCCAAAACAGGCAGTATCGCCCCAACTCTTGAGTAAAATAAAAAATTTCCAGCCTTGTCATAAACTGGCATCTTGTCCGTTTTTATAGTTACAAAACTTGATTTTTGATAGGCATTTGCCTCATCATCGCTTATAAATTTTATATCCTCGACCTTTACCCAGCCCCAAACCGCATCATCACTAACAAACGCCCAAGCCCTGTCTTTAGAAAGATGTGAGACAAAAAGTGGATGAGCGATGCTTAGGGTTGATTCTTGCAGATAATCAAACGGATAGCCCTCGCCTGGAGTTTGCGGATTTAAAAATATCGGCTCATCGGTTGGAAAATTTCTTAAAGCTGTGTTTGCCGAAGTTAGAGCATAAGCAGAGATGCTTGAAAGAGCTGAGAAATTTGCATTGTCCTTTTGTGCGTCAAACCAGCTTTGAGGTATCTGTCTAAAATTTGAGCCAAAATACTTTCTCTTTTCGCTTGGTTTATATATATTAAATGCCCAAAAGACATCGTTTGGATTAAATTTTACGCCCCTTAATGTAAAAACCTTAAACCTTCTTTTTAAAATTTCTTCTTGGTCAAAGCTTGCACTTTGTATATTTTGCGGTAGCGACGAGGCATCTTGCTTCATTTCAAAATCAAGCAAACTAATGCGTTCATTTGGCTTATATACATTTTCATCTGGTAAAGAATTTTGCACACTTGGCTTTGGCTGGGTCTGCGAACATCCCAAAAACAAAGCAATACTAAACGCTAAAAATATACCCTTTTTCAACTTTTTTCCTTATCCTTAAAAATAGCTTCTACAATCAAAACAAAAACATAAAACATCTTTTCATCGTTGTTTTTACAAATTTGTTTCATAGTCTCATTCTCGCTTTTTACTTTTATGTCATTTGATTTTAAAATTTCTACAATATCAGAGCCAAATTTCTTTGAAAGCTCACCCACTTTTACATCATTTAGAGCGTTTAAAAATCTAGTAGTGTTACAATCCATCTGCACTGGCTTGTGATTTAATATATTTTTAAACTCAAGGCTTAATTTCTTTAACTTTTTCTTCTTAACATAACTATGGACAATCGTCAAAACAACCAAACTAAAGCCGAAGAAAATATGTAAATTTAGCGAATTTTTACTCATCTCCCCATTTAAGAAAAGAACGCCGCTCATAAAAAGACCGATCACACAGATAAAAAGAAACAACAAGATGATGTACTTAAAAATCACCTCAAGTATAATGTTGTCTTTTAGCCTATCAAACATCAAGTCCCACTATCTCATCTTCGCTGTAAACTAAAATTTCATTTTCTTTTAGCAGTTTTGCTGTGATGCCATCGCCTGAAATAAGCCTCTTACTAAAGCTTCCGTCATAAATTTGCCCACTTCCACAACTTGGACTTTTTGATTTTAAAATAGCCTTTTTACAACCATTTAGTTTGGCTATCTTTAGGCAAATTTCTGCTCCTTTTTTAAAATTTTCGCTCACATCTTTACCTGAAAATTTACAAACAACCGCACCATTTTTCATCTCAGCTGGCTCTCTTGGCGTACTAAGCCCACCGTAAACTTCAGGACAGACAAAAAGCAGATGATATCTCTTTGAAATTTCATCTAAAACATCTTTGTTTAAGAGATTATTTTCGCCGTTAAATTTGCAGTTTATGCCGACTAGGCAAGCGCTTATTAAGATTTTTTCTCTCAAAGTCCAGCTTCTTTTAAAAGTTCACCAGCATAAATTTCACGAAGTTTGCTTGAAATTTCTCCTACTTTTGCACCATTGATCGCCTTGCCATCAGCATAAACAACCGGCAAGAGTATGAGCGTCGCAGCCGAGATAAAGACTTCATCAGCACTATAAACTTCATCCATGCTAAATTTTCGCTCCTCTATCTTAAGGCCAATATCTTTAGCAATCTTTAAAAGTCTCATGCGGCGAATTCCTGGCAAAATTTCATTTGAAAGTGGTTTTGTAATTAAAGTTTTATCCTTGATAATAAAAGCACTTGAGCTACAGCCCTCTGTCACAAAGCCATTTTCCACCATAAAGCCCTCATCTGCACCTTTTTTGTGAGCTTCATTTTTAGCGTAGCACTGGGCCAGAAGTGAGATAGACTTGATGTCACGCCTTTTCCACCTGATATCCTCGACACTCACGACTTTTATGCCAGTTTTTGCAGCAGGATTGTTTAAAATTTCACTCTGGTAACAGAAAATAAAGACACTTGGTGTTAAATTTTCTATGAAATAGAAATTTCTAAACGCCACACCTCTTGTTACTTGCATGTAAATTCCGCCCTCTTTTAGGCCATTTTTAGTGATTATCTCGTTTAAGATCGCTTCAAATTTTTCCTTTTCGTATGGCAAACTTATATCTATTTCATTTAAGCTTCTTTCAAATCTCGCCCAAAATCCATCTTTATCAACCATTTTTGAATTTATCACAGGCACAACCTCATAAATTCCATCACCAAATATAAATCCTCTATCAAAAGCACTAACTTTTGCCTCGTCTTTTTGCAAAAATTCTCCGTTTAAAAAGACGGTTTGCAAAGCTTGATCTGCCATTTTTAGCTCCTTAAATTTTGGGCAAATTGTATCTAATTTTGTTTGAATTTATAGATTCTTAGATATAATTAGTCAAAATTTCAAAGGTAAAAAGTCTATAAAAAATGCAAGAAACTTTAAAAGATAGAATCATAAAAAACGTTTTTTTTGTTTCAAAACAGCCAGTTTTATTTAGGGATCTACTAGAAGCGAATGCCCTTTTTAACGAAGGTATGCTAATAGATGGAGCAAAGCTAAATTTTAGATTTAACCACATCAAGCTCTATCAGATTTACGCACTTATCTGTTTTGTCATTTTATTTCCATTGTTAATCATCACGCATCATTTTTTAGCAAAAACTGATGCGCATATATCGATAATAGCGACTGCTGTCGTCACATCAGCCGTTTTTATTGGCTTTGATATGTTTAAAGTCTGGGCCAGAAGAGAGATGAGTGAAGAGCTTATAAAAAAGGCTTGGAGCGTGCATTTTCCATATTTTGCCTACGAAAAATATTCAAGCAAGGTTGAAGAAATTTATAACACCGCTCTTAAAAATGATGTTTCAAAAAAAGATTTAGAACAATATATATATGAAAAGCTAATTTCTCAAAAAGAGAGCGCTGAGTAAATTTCATTTTGCCCTAAAGTAACTCGTAAAATTAACTTTTTAGCGTTTTCGTCTTTGCAAAGTAGTTTCGCTTCTATATCACTTATAAAGTAATATGGAAGCTTCTTGATCTTTTTATCTAGCATTAAAAATCTATCTGAGATGATTTTTACATCATTTTGCAAGGTTTTTTCTCTTTTAACTCGTCTAAGTTTAAATAATTTCTAAGTTTAACCAGATCGCTATTTATATCATCAAGCTTGCTAGCTATAAATTTTGCATTTTTCATACTATCATTGTCTAAATTTTTACTAACTTTGATAGCGTTGTTTAGCTCATTTAACGATCCCAAAACCCCTTTTTCATCCGTGCTAAAAGCATCTTTGTTTGATTCATTTAGAGAAATTTGCACTAAATTTCTAAAACACATCAAGGCACTGCTTAAGCTATCTTTTATAGTTGTATAGTCATTTTTCCTAGTTAGCAAATATGTGACAAAAACTATCACAAAACCAGCCGCCACATCAAGTAATCTATCAACCATAAGAGCTAAAAAGTCTCTTTTTATAAGCGAAAAAATGGCTGTAAATTCAAACATAAAAGCCGTTGCAAAGACAATTTGCTTATAGGCTTTAAGGTAATAAACCAAAAACATACCGATAAAGACAACCACGTAAAATGCGTATGATTCACCCATAAATTTCACAAAAACAAGTGCGATAAAAAAGCCGATAACTCCGCCAAGAAGGCTATCTCTGCCAGCATTTTTTAAAGCATCTTCGTCGCTTTTGTTTAAGCTCATCACAGCTATGGCGATCCAAATTCCATGATTTATATGCATAGCCTGCGCTATAAAAATGGCTAGCGACATACAAATGGCAAGTCTTAAAGACTCTTTTAATATTTCATTTTTTAAATTTATTTTTTTAAATGCCTCTTTTAGCGTGATCTTTTTTGTGTTATTAAAAGAGAGCTTATCCTCGCCGCCCTCTTTTATAAGCAAAAATTTATCATAAAGCACACCAAGCGAGCTTGCAAAAATTTTAAAATTTGAGTTTTTAGCTAAATTTAGCGCTTCAAATTTTAGCTTTGGAGTTTGATTTTTAAAGATATTTTTAAGTTCAAAAAGATTGTAAGCGATCTCATTTTTGACCTCTTCTAAAAGCCTCTTCTCCTCTATCCTCATCAAATGTTGCCTCCAGCGAACGAAGCAAGATGACGATCTCTTCGACCTTGTATAGATAAAAGACCGCTCTAGCCTGGTTTCTAACTAGCTTTATATCTTTTAAATTTAAGCTCTGGCTGGCAAAAATTTCTTTGGCTTTATCGACTAAATTTATAGTATTTAAAATGCTTGGCTTAAACTCTCTTGTGCCTAAATTTTTACTAGACAATATGGCGTTATCCAGCAAAAAGCCGATACTTTTTTTGGTAAATTTGCCGTATTTGCCAAAATTTTCAAATTTAATGATGATACTTAACACGCCAGCAAGCGCCATCGCACCAATAGCGTCTAATACATCTAGCCCAGCGGCCGACTTCGTGACAAAGGCAACTAGTCCGGTTGCATTTACTGCGAGCAAGATTTTATTTAAATTTGCGCTAAAAATTTGACTGATAGAGATGATAAAAACCCAGATAAAAACGATCGGTGCTAGCCAAATTCCAAGGCTCATAAGGGGTGCAACAAAGGGCATAAATAAAGATGAAAGAGCGATATAAAGTAGCAAAAAAGCAAGCTTGCTGCTATCTTTACACTCAAGCGCGCTGATAAAAAATATACCCATCGTGATATTTACGGCCATGACTGCGCCGCTGATACCAAAGAGATGAAAGCACAAAAAGCAGTTAAAAGCGATGGTCGTGGCAGCTTTTAGCGAGTAGATGAGCTGGAAATTTGCAGGGTCGTAGTAGTGAATGAAGCTTTTAAATTTCTTAATTATTTCCATTGACGCTCTTGCATATTGTTTAAAATTTGATTTTTATAACGCAAATTTTCGAGCTTTATATTAAGAGCTCTATTTTCCTCTAAAAGCATATCTCGCTTACCGCTAACATCCGCTATATCTCTACTTATATAATAAATTTGATTTGCTATGTAAATTTTTGGCAAAAATAGAGCCAGCGCTATAAAAACCGCCAGATAGACCATCACTAGCGTCTTAAAGCTTAAATTTACCTCACGTTTTTGCTCCTCATCGTGAAGTGTTAGTAGCTCTTCTTTTTCTTGCATCTTTATCCTTTTATCTTAAAAACACGCAGTTTTGCGCTCTTACTTCGTGAGTTTTGCGCTAGCTCACTTTGGCTCGCTGTTAGTGGCTTTTTGGTTAAAATTTCTCCTAGTTCGTGATTGTTTCCGCATTCACATCTATAAACACCAGGTAGGCAGATACAGCTATTCGCCCATCTTTTAAAGCGCTCTTTTACGATCCTATCTTCAAGCGAGTGAAATGTAATAATCGCCACAAGACAATCTTTAAACCCACATTTTTCTATACTATCAAGTAAATTTGTTAGCTCATCTAGCTCACCATTTACCTCTATCCTAATCGCTTGAAAGGCGAGTATCGCAGGACTAACTCCGCGCCCTTTTATCTGGGCTGTACCTATTAAATTTGCAAGCTCTTTTGCACTTGTTATCTTGGCTAAATTTCTAGCATTTATTATCTTGTTTGCGATCCCAGAGGCATTTTTTAGCTCGCCATAATCCCTAAAAATCCTAACTAACTCATCAAACGAGTAGTCATTTACCACGTCATAGGCGCTAAAATCTCGCTCTTTATCCATGCGCATATCAAGAGTGTTTGAGCCGATACTAAAGCCCCTATCATCTTTATCTATCTGCAGCGAACTAACGCCAATGTCGGCTAAAATTCCTCTAACATTTAAAATTTCATCACCGCTAAGCTTACTAATAAGCTCAGAGAAATTGCTCTTATAAATTTTCACTCTGCTACCAAATGGCTCAAGTTTTTTTAGTGAAAAATTTATAGCTTCGTTATCTCTATCACAGGCAATTAAATTTAAATTTTCATTTTGAGATAAAATGGCACTAGAATGCCCAGCATATCCAAGCGTACAATCTATAAAATTTCCATTTAAATTTTTAAAAAAAGATAGAACTTCATCGAGTAAAACACTAATATGTGGACTTTGCAACGCTGCCTCTTTATAGTAAATAGTGTGGCAAATTTATCGAAATTTTACTTAAAAAGCTATCATTACACAAAATTTTACATAAATTTTAAGATAGCTTAAATATAATCGCTTAAACGTAGGAGAAAAAATGGAGCTAGAACACTCAATAAATGAGATAAAAACGATATCACTTTCTATGTTTAGAAAGAATTTTTTTGGCGTCTTTCACGGCTCGATTTCAGCAAGAGTCGAAAAAAATCAATTTATAATCAATAAACAAAATGCCATTTTTGATAATTTAAAAGATGATGACTTGACGCTTCTTTCATCAAAAAAAGACTATCGTTGGAATGAAGCTAGTCTTGATGCTGATATACACTTAAATATTTATAAAAATATAAATGAGGCAAGATTTGTTTGCTACGCAATGCCACCATACGCAACTGCCTACGCAATGAAACATGAAAAAATCGTACCGAAAGATTATTTTGGGTATATGAGATTTAATGAAATTTTAGTCTATGATCCAAAACAATATGACGACTGGTATGAGCGTGCAGAAACTGAAATTTATAGATATATGCTAGAAAAAAATACAAATATTATTATCGTCAAAGGGTATGGCATTTACGCATACAGTAGAAGCCCTCAGCTTCTTGCAAAAGAGATAGCTTTGCTAGAAAATAGCTGCAAATTGCTTCATTTAACTAGTGGTTATAGCGATTATAGTATTTAAAAATTTTGCTAACAATACTAAAAAATTGTTAGCAAAATTCTTTACAAAGGTATTTTTAAAGCCCCTATTTTAAGCTTATTTAAGGCAATTTTATATAATATATCATACAAATTTCGTTAGTCTTTTAAAGGAAAATTTAATGTTGTCTTGGATGCAAAAACATAAAAAATACCTAGTTGTTACCATTTGGGTAAGTACAATAGCCTTTGTTGGAGCAGGCTTTGTAGGCTGGGGAGCATATGATTTAAACAGCAATCGAGCCACTTCAGTAGCAAAAGTAGGACATAGAAATATAAGCATTCAAGAACTGCAACAAAAATACGATAGTTTATATCAATACTATAATAATCTTTTTGATGGCAAATTAACACAAGAAAAGGCTAATGAGTTAGGATTACAAAATGCTGCACTTCAGGCTACAATTCAAGAGAATTTACTATTAAATTTTGCAGACGATATAGGTCTTAGTGTTAGCAAAGATGATATTTTAAAATATATAATCGTTGATCCAACATTTCAAAAAGATGGTGCTTTTGATAAAAATTTATACTACGATATTTTAAGAAGAGCCAGAATAAACCCAACCGATTTTGAAGAAAATTTAAAACTAACAATACTACTTGATAAACTTAGAACTATTTTAAATTTACCAGCCAACAAAGAAGACATTGCAATGATGGAAGCAAGCTTTTTTATGCAAGACAAATTAGCAATACAGATAATAAATGCTAATCAAAGTGATATAAAAATAGATGAAAAAGAGCTAAAGGATCTTTGGGAAACAAATAAAAACAACTATATGACAAAGACCATATACGGTCTAGAAACATACTTTATAGAGTCAAATAAAAATGATGTAAATCAAACTACTTTGAGTGACTACTATAATGAAAATAAGGAGAGATATAAAGGCTCTGATGATAAAATCAAATCATTTGACGAAGTAAAGACTGAAGTTATTAAAGACTACAATATCGAGAAAAGTAAGACTGATGCTTTAAAAAAATATACCTCTATCAAAAAAGCCGAGCTTGCAACAAATGAATTTGTTAGTGTAAATGAAGATAATGCGACATTCTCGCTTGATGAAATAAAAGGGGCAAAAGTTGGTGAGGTTATAAAACCATTTACATATAAAGATGGATATTTGATAGTTAGGGTAAAAAGCATAACTCCTCCACAACCTATGAGTTTTGAACAAGCAAGAGCAATGGTACTTGAAATTTACAAAGATAAAAAGAAAAAAGAAAACTTAACAACTATGGCAAAAGAGTCTTTACAAAATTTCAAAGGAACTGATATAGGCTTTATTAGTAGAGATATAAATAGCTCTATCTCAGGACTAAATGAAAGTGAGACTAGAGCTTTTGTTTCTCAACTTTTTGAAACTAACAATAAAAAAGATTATGTTATATTAGAGGATAAGGCCGTTATATACGATATTTTGGAACAAAGGTTGCTTGTAGATAATATGGATAATAACTATAAGCAAATAACACAGCAAAACGTTACAATGCTTAAAAATAATGAGTTAATAAAAGATTTAACAAACAAACTGAAAAAATACTATGAAATTAAAGAATATATCAAAAGGTAATTTATCTTGAGTACAAAAATTTTAGGTATAGATATCGGCTCTTTCCAGATTTGTGCAGTAATAGCACAACATGATGAAAATGGTATTAAGATAATTGGAATTGGAACTGAAAAAACACAAGGAATAAGAAAAGGTGTTATAACCAATATTGAGCAAGCTGCAAAGTCAATAAAAAATGCATTAATAGAAGCACAAAGAGTTGCAGGAACACGCTATGAAAAAGTCATAGTTTCTATTTCTGGTGCGTATACAAAAAGCGTTGACAGTAGTGGTGTAGTAAATATACCAAATCATGAAATAGGTATAAAAGAGATCGAACGTGCTATGCAAATGGCCGATCATACAGCTGATATACCTCATGAGTATGAAAAGCTACATGTTCTTCCTTACAATTTTAAAGTAGATGGACAAGAACATATTGAAGATCCAATAGGCATGAATGGTAGCAGGCTAGAAGTTCAAACACATATTGTTACAGTACAAAAGTCATCTATTAGCAACCTAAGAAAAGCCGTAAATTTAGCAGGTGTTCAACTAGATAACATAGTCCTTTCAGGATATGCTTCTGCGATAGCAACATTAACAAAAGATGAGAAAGAGCTTGGTGCTGCACTTGTTGATATGGGTGGTGCTACTTGTAATCTTGTAGTGCATTCTGGAAATTCTATAAGATACAATGAATTTTTACCTGTTGGCTCAGCAAACATTACAAATGATCTTTCTATGGCTCTGCATACACCACTTCCAAAGGCAGAAGAGATAAAATTAGGCTATGGCGCTTTAATAAATAAGTCAGTTGATCTAATAGAGCTCCCGATCCTTGGAGATGAAACAAAAAGCCACGAAGTTTCACTAGACATAATATCAAATGTTATATATGCCAGAGCAGAAGAAACCCTTATGGTACTTGCTAAAATGCTAGAAGATAGCGGCTATAAAGATAGCATTGGTGCTGGAATAATACTTACTGGTGGTATGACTAAGTTAGAAGGTATTAGAGATCTTGCATCCGCGATATTTGACAAAATGCCAGTTCGTATAGCAAAACCAAAAGAGATGGATGGATTATTTGAAATTTTAAGAGATCCAGCAAATTCTTGTGCTATAGGGCTTTGTTTGTATGGTGCTGGCAACTTTAGCCCATACGAGATTGATTCTGAGAAAAAAATGAGATACCAAGGGGAAATAGCCTCAAAACCGAAAGCAAATTTTAGAAATGTTTTTGTAGAAGAAGAAAACGTACAAAATTTTGGACAAGAGGTGCAGGATCCAAATGAAAAAGAGGATAGTTTTTCTGATAAAGATTTTGAATTAGAGATAGCAAATAAATCAAAAAACAAAGAAGAGCTTGCCAATATTGCAGATATTAGCAAACAAGAAAAAAAGCCAAATGCTTTTGCAAAATTTTGGTATAGTATTACACAATTATTTTAAGGAGAATTTCAAAAATGAGTAGCTTCACAGTAGAAGAAAATAAAAGCATCTATGGTGCAAAGATAAAGGTCGTAGGTGTAGGTGGAGGTGGTGGCAATATGGTCAACCACATAATAAGAGTTAATCCAAATTTAAATATAGATCTTATTGTTGCTAATACAGATGCTAAGGCTCTTGAAAATTCTCTTGCACATACAAAAATTCAACTAGGCGAGAAAACAACAAAGGGCCTAGGTGCAGGCATGAGACCTGAAATAGGAAAAGCTGCTGCTGAAGAGAGCTACGATGAAGTAAAAAGTGCACTTGAGACATCAGATATAGTTTTCATTGGTACAGGACTTGGTGGTGGAACTGGTACAGGCGCAGCTCCAGTAGTTGCTCAAGCTGCAAAAGACATTGGTGCGCTAACAGTTGCAGTTGTTACTATGCCTTTTATGTTTGAAGGAAAAAAACGTAGAAAATTGGCTGATTGCGGCCTTGAAGAACTTAGAAAAGAAAGCGATTCTATTGTAGTCATTCCAAACGATAAACTCCTAACATTAATTGATAAAAATGCTGGCATAAAAGAAAGCTTTGAAATGGTTGATGAAGTACTTGCAAGAGCCGTCAATGGTATGAGTACGATCGTACTTGACTCAGGAAAAAGCGACATAAATCTAGACTTTGCAGATGTTAGAACGATTATGAGCCATAGAGGACTAGCTTTAATGGGTGTTGGCGAAGCAAGTGGCGAGGATGCAGCGCAAGAAGCTATAAAAAATGCTATACAATCACCACTTCTTGATAACATGACAATAAATGGTGCATTTGGTATTTTAGTTCATTTTAGAATAAGCCCTAGTTGCCCACTAGCTGATATCAATAATGCGATGAGTATTATTCATGAGGCAGCGGATGAAGATGCTGAAATTATATTTGGTACAACAACTGATGACAAAATAGAAGACAATAAAGTTGAAGTTACAATAATAGCAACAGGTTTTCAAAGCTCACAAAAAGAAGCTGAAAAAAAAGATGAAATACAAACTTCTAATGCAAACGATATTATAAAAAAAGAGCGTATATTAAGACTTAAAAAAGTTAGTGGTGGATATGACGAAGACTATATGTCACAACTTGATGTGCCATCATTTATGCGCCATCAAATGGACTAATAAAAAACAAACTCCTTAAAATTTCTAGAGAGCTTTTGCTCTCTAGCAAATCTAAAAACTTAAAATTTAAACTCCAAGTTGTGCTTTTACAAAATCGCTTGCCATTTGTATATTCCACTCAGGCTCCCAGACAAGATCGATCTCACACTCTTTGACACCTTCTATATCGAGCACGGCAGTTTCTACCCAGCCAAGTATCATTTCGTGCAGTGGGCAAGATTTGGTTGAAAGCGTCATAGTAACTTTTGCTTTTCCATTCTCATCGCAGCTCGCATCATATATAAGTCCGAGCGAAACGATATCAAAGCCAACTTCTGGATCAACGATATTTGACAGCGCGTTATAAATTTTTTCTTTCATTTTTTATCCTTTAAAACCAGTAAATCTAAAAATATTTATTATATTTATCGATAGCAAAACTATACTAAGAGCTATAAACATCATACTAGCTTGCACTAAAATTTCTAGTTCAAAGCAAGTTGAGAGAAGATAGCAAAGAAGCGAGATAACATTAAAAGCTATACCAAAATAAGCTATCTTTTTTAGTATCATGGCATCAAGAAGTGGCACTTTTACCTTTCCGACAAAAGGTGCTACGTAGTGATACCATATTAGAAATGGTGCGATCTTGTAAAGATGAGCTACGATAAAAGCAAACAAAAAGCCATATATTAAAAAATATGCAGCTAAATTTAATTTGCCTAAAGCTATAAAAACAGTAGCACCAAGCAAAGCAACCAACGAAAGTACGATATTTACATTCCAGTAATCATACGCCTTTCTAACGCGTTTTTTTAAAATATAAAGTGCTTGAGCTATAAAAAGTAAAGCTGCCACACATATTGACAAAACAGACAAATTTTCATTAAAAGCTAGTAAGATACCACCCAAAATATAACATGCTAGTGAGGCTTTACTAAGTGTAAATTTTAGATCATGAGCTAGTGCAAACATAGGTAAGAGTACACTAGCAGCTCCAAGTATCACAAGAAACACAAATCCCAGTACAAAATAAACGTGAAATTTTAGTGTCATCTCAAAATCAAGCATCAGCGTGCCACTAAGTATCATAAGCAAGCAAAAACCAAGCGTTATTCCAATTACCAAAAAGATAGCTGAAACAAAAAGTGCAAAGGTCGCAAAGCTCTTTTTTTCATTATCCATAAAGCTTAATGCATAAGTCGTAGCAAAAAAAGCAAGCGAGCAAAAAAGCAAAACTCCACTAATTTGTAAAATTTTAGTCTCAGCAAATAACATCCCGTAGCACATGCCCAGCAATGATAGACAAAAAATAGCCAAATTTAAAATAGCACCTTTTGCTGTAAAAAATGGCTTTTCTAAGATGACTGAGGTTAGCTGATAAAGTGCTCCGATGATAATGCTCATAACAAAACCAACAAAAAATATATGCAAAAAACCAGCTGTATTTAGCGATCTAATCGCATCAAAATCTGTATAAAAAAATGCCGGCACACTTAATGCTAAAAAGAAAATTCCAGCAATAAAATATCCACCAACTAACTTAAATGGTGGTGCGTAAGTATTTAAAAGCATCTTAGTGGCAAAGACTCATATCTACGTCTTCTATGTTTGCACCGTCTTTTAGGCTAAAAATCATCTTTACAGCCCCACCATCTATATCTTCACGCTCTATATCAAAGCTCTTATCTATCTTTGGTATAAGACCAGCTGGAAATTTATGATTTAGCATCATAATTTTTGTGTTTTTATCAGCAAATTTAATAGCGATTAATGCATTGACCATTGGCTCTGGCGGCACGCAAGGACGTGAGTCAAAGCCAACAAAATTTACACCATTTTCATTAAATTTATAAAATGGCACGGTTGCACCATCGACATTAAACTGCTCCGCATTTTTGAAAAAATCGCTCATTTTTTCTCCTTTTAATTTTGGAGAATTATACTCTGATTAAACTTTTCAAACTATTGATTTGCTTCAACAAAAGCTATTTTACATAAGGTATAAATTCCTCATACCCTAGTCTTGCCATATCTTCAAGCGGTATAAATTTAAGGCTCGCACCGTTTATGCAATATCTTAGCCCACCCTTATCGCTTGGGCCATCGTCAAAAACATGCCCAAGGTGCGCGTCACTATTTTGAGACTTAACTTCGACCCTTTTCATCATAAAAGAGTTGTCCTCCTTATATGAAAGAGCTGTTGTCGTGATAGGCTTTGTAAAGCTTGGCCAACCACATCCTGCATCAAATTTATCTGCACTTGAGAAAAGTGGCTTTCCACTCGTTATATCTACATAAATGCCTTTTTGATCAAATTTATCATACTCGCTGCTAAACGGCCTCTCAGTCGCTGCTTCTTGCGTCACGGCATACTGCTCGCTACTTAAATTTTTCTTTAGCTCATCTTTACTAAGCGGTTTAAATTTCGCCTCATCGTAAAGCGGTTTATCGGCTAAACCTAGATCGATGTGACAATATCCAAAAGGATTTTTATCAAGATAATCTTGATGATACTCCTCACCTAAGACGAAATTTTTAAGTGGCGCTACCTCAACCACGATCTTATCTTTAAATTTCTTTTGCTCTATTTTCATAAAGCTCTCTATCGTTGGCAGATCACTTTCGCTCACATAGTAAATTCCGCTTCTATACTGCCTACCGACGTCATTGCCTTGTTTATTTAGCGATGTCGGGTCGATCACTCTAAAAAAGTGAGCCAAAATTTCAGCCAAAGCGACTCTATTTTCGTCGTATTTTACATAAAGTGTCTCAGCATGATCGCTCTCATGAAGCTCGCGGTAGCTAGTATTTTCGCTCTTGCCATTTGCGTAGCCTACCTTTGTATCCACTACGCCAAATATCTTTTTAAAATACCCCTGCATACCCCAAAAGCAACCGCCTGCTAGATAAATTTCTTTTAAATTTTGCCCTGCCATCGTCTGCTCCTTTATAAGCTCATCTTTTGCCATCAAATTTAGACCAAAAAACACTGCCGCCATTAAGATAAATTTTAAGATATTTTTCATTCTATCTCCTTTCGTTTTTGAAAGATTATACGAAAATTAAAGTTATAAAGTGTGAAGAAAGGGGCAAGCGCCCCTAAATTTTAGTGTAAAAAGTGTCTAACGCCAGTGAAGTATAGTGACATGCCATGCTCATTGGCAGCCTCTATCACCTCATCATCTCTGATGCTACCACCTGGCTCGATGACGCATTTTACGCCGACCTTACTAGCGATATCGATACTATCTCTAAACGGAAAGAACGCTTCGCTTGCAAGTACGCAACCGTTTAGATCGATCTTTAGTTCTTTTGCCTTTGCCACGGCTGCACGAGCAGCATCAACGCGGCTTGTCATACCCATGCCAATAGCTACCATAGCGCCATCTTTTACATAAACTACGCAGTTGCTCTTCGTTAGCGCAGCCACTTTCCAAGCGATCTGAGCGTCTTTTAGCTCGCTACCAGTTGCAAATTTCTTGCTCATTTGCTTCATATTTTCAAGCTCTTCGTCTTTTACATAGTCTCTTTCTTGAAATACAAATCCGCCATCAACGTGCTTAAAGTCAAATTTATCATTTGAGCGAACTAAAAATTTATTATCTTGAGTGAAAATTTTGATGCGCTTTTTAGCTTCAAACACCTTAAGAGCTGCTTCATCAACATTTGCAGCAATTATTACCTCAACGTAAATTTCATTTATCTTTTTAGCTAGCTTCTCATCAAGTGTGCCATTTATCGCGACTACACCGCCGTAAGCTGAGATCGGATCGCATTTAAGCGCAGCCTCGTAGCTCTCAAGCAATGTATCTTTTACCGCAAAGCCGCAAGGATTAGCGTGCTTGATGATAGCCACAGCTGGAGAATCATCAAAGCTAGTTGCAAGCATCAATGCGCCATTTATATCGGTCATATTATTGAAACTTGCCTCACCTTTTAAGGCTCTAAAGTTGTTTGTGAAGAAATAATCAAACTCATAAAGTGCGCCTTTTTGGTGTGGATTTTCTCCGTATCTTGTGTCAAAAACCTTGCTTCCCACGATAAATCTAGCATCGCCAAAACCGCCATTAAATCTATCATTCATATAGTTTGCGATCATGCTATCATATGCCGCTGTATGCTCGAATGCCTTTATCATCAGCGATCTTCTAAACTCAAAATCATCGCTTTTCTCTTTTAGGCGCTTTAAAATTTCATCATAATCAAGCACGCTTGTAACTATAATTACGTCTTTAAAATTTTTAGCTGCACTTCTTACCATAGCTGGGCCACCAATGTCGATATTTTCGATGATCTCAGCAAAGTCATCAGTCCTGATGGTAGTCTCTTTAAATGGATATAAATTTACGCAAACTAGGTCTATACCCTCGATGCCATGCTCTTTTGCCTGAGCCACATGTGTAGCGTCGTCACGTTTGTGTAAGATACCGCCATGTATCTTTGGATGAAGCGTCTTTACCCTGCCTTCAAACATCTCAGGCGACGACGTAAATTCGCTAACCTCAGTGGCTTTGACGCCCTCAGCCTTTAAAAGTTTATAGGTGCCACCAGTTGAAAGTATCTGCCAGCCAAGCTCTTCTAGCCCCTTTGCAAACTCTACAATGCCCTCTTTATCGCTAACGCTAAGCAATGCTCTCATTTTTTCTCCTTTATTAAATTTTTATCTTTTTGTTAAACACATACCTTTTGCAAGCAGAAGCTGCCCCATTTTTATATCTTTTGCGATATTCTTTATCGATAAGGCTTCTAGCGTAACCATAACATTTGCAGCTGCATCTATATAATAGTCTTTTCTCTCTACAAAGTTTTCACGCTTTTGACCAACAATATCAACGCTAAAGGCATAGCTTGAAATTTGATTGCCGTCAAAATATCTCGCATCTAATACGCTTAAATTTATAGGCTCCTCTTTCTCAAGCGCCTCGCATATCGGCTTTTTCGAGCTAAATTTCATCACCTTTATGCCGCGATCATACGAAAAGATATACTCACTAATTTCATTTAATTTTTTTGCTTGAACTGACATAATGTCGCTCTTGTTGCCATCTTTGTCGACAAATATTATGCTCACATTGCTATCTTTAACATCGTAGTTGCTGATGACTAATCTTTGATCTTGATAAAGCTCGCTTTGCGTAAGCTTAAATTTTATCTCTTTTCCATCGATATTTACCACTTTAAAATCATTACAAAAGCCAGCCACTGCTAGCAGCAAAATAATAAATTTCTTCATCTAAACTCCAAATTTCTCTTTTAATCGCCCATAAGCCTCGTTTATCTCCTGAAGCTTTTTAGTTGAGCGCTCGATCACCTCTTTACTCTCGCCTCTACCCATTAAAATGTCGGGATGATACTGCCTTACAAGCTCTTTATAACGAAGCTTTACCTCATCAAAGCTTGCATTTTTGCTAAGCCCTAAAACCTCAAATGCATCTTTTTCTTGGACCATTTCATCGGGATTTGCCTCAAATCTTGAGCCATAAAAGCTATCAAATTTAAAGATGATCTCATCAAGCGTTTCTTTATCAATGCCAAATCCATAAGCGATATTTCTTATAACATCTTGCTCATTTTTATTAAAATCTCCATCGATGTAGGCTAAATTTAGAAAAAACGTGAGCCTAGCGACACATGTATCGTAGTTTAGATTAAACGCACGCTTATAGTTTCTAGCGGTTTCATAGGCGTTATCTACATTCTCTTTTTGACTATTATAGACATCTTTTAGATACTCACGCACACCGCTAACGCCGCTAACTTTCTGGCTTAGATCATCTAGCACTTGAGTGATCAGCCTGGCCTCTAGCTCGCTAACTCTGCCGTCACTTTTAGCTACTTTTGCAAGCAGTGAGACTAGAAATTTAGCCTCATCTACATTTGCTTGTTTCTTGCGGTTACTACCTATTTGGACATTCATAAAGAGAAATATCGCACCGCCTAATATCAGTAAAAACAGGACTCCAGACATATTACCACAAGTGATAGATAGTATTTTTTATTTTGCCATTTACTAGTTCGTTTTTACGCCAAGAGCTCTCGTCGTTCATCACATTCCAGCGGCGCTCTTCAGGGCGGTAGAACCAGTCTTTATCTATCTGATAGTAAATTTGCTTGCCATTTGTTTCGATGATATTTGCGATATTGTTATCATGGTAGCTATTTTCATCGTAGTCGGTAAAAGCCCGCTGTCCCATCTCAGAGTAAAGTAGCGTTAGCTCCTGAAGCATTTCATTTAGATCATCATCCATCTTTTTTACATGAAGGCCGATCTCGTGCGCCTCTCTAAAGAGGATCGGATATTCGTGAGCTGGGTAGTCGCCATTTAGCCTTTCAGAAATTTCTGCGATCTTTTTATCATCATCGATGTGATACCTAAGAAGCTCGGTGCAAATCTTAAGTGATAGCGAGCTAGCACGATCAACCGCACCAAAGACTAGCGGATGAATATACTCATAAAGTGAGTTATAAGGGTTTGTGTCGTTTGGCCTATCTTTGTCTTGCTCTTTCCAAAGTTTGACCACACGACTAAGTTCGTCCATCGAAACGCTCACAAGCTCATTGCCTTTATTTGTCGGACTAAGCTCGTGTTTGAGTGAGGTATCAACAGGCGTTAGATAGGCAAGTGGCCCCATGACGATCTCATTTGCGCCAAGTGCCATCATGGTAGCAGCCGAGGCGCAGTTTGCAGGTATTAGAGCTATTAAATTTTTGCAGTAATTTCTAAGTGTAGTGATGATCCTAAGAGCAGCAATACCACTTCCGCCGTCACTTTTTATAAAAAGATAAGCAGTATCTATCTTTTTACCCTTTAAAATTTCATACATAGCACTTGCATCGTTGCCGCAAACACTACCAGCGTTTGAATTATAGTAAGTTATCAAGGTAGCGTTTAGTCTTTTTTCGATCGATTTTATTAAATTTTGTGTCTTACTAAAAAGTACTGGCGGCTTTGCTACGACTCGTTTTTCAACTTGTTCTGCTTCCTTTTGCTCATTTTCAGCCTCAGCGACCTTGCTCTTTTTCAAAGCCATTTTTTAATCCTCTTTTCTAACGATTTTTGCAAACTCATTTAGATAAATTTCTCTTATCTCGTCTATGTTCTCATCAATATCATTTAGTTTAAATCTCTTACCACCACTAACGCCAATCTTCTCAAATTTCACACCAAATTTAGCAGCAAGCGCTTCAAATTTAGTCTCATCTTTTACGCCAACGACCGCCCTTGAAAAGCTCTCGTCAAAGATAAAATTTGACTCTTTAAATTTCGCCTCGCAGTTTACGCCGATATTTGAAATACTAGCCATTTTTGCTAGCGTAATAGCAAGACCGCCTACGCCTATGCTATTTGCAAACTCTAAAATTTGCTCTTTATTTGCCTCGATCACTAGGTCCCAAAGAGCTCGCTCAGCTTTATAATCAACCTCTTTTAACTTGCCGCCGACTGCATCAAATAGCGCCTTTGCGTAAAGCGAGGCAGCGAATTCCCCATTTGTCTCACCAAGTAGGTAAATCGCCCTGCCCTCGCTTAAAAATGTGCTTTTTAGATTTAAGTTCGCATCTTCATTTACGCCAACTGTGACGATGGCTGGTGTCGGATAGACGCTCACGCCGTCAGTGTCGTTATAAAGGCTCACGTTGCCGCTCACGACTGGTGTGTTTAGCTCACGGCAAGCCTCTTTTATGCCTTCACATCCCTCTTTGAACTGCCACATTACCTCTGGATTTTGTGGGTTGCCGTAGTTTAAGCAGTCAGTGATCGCAAGTGGCACAGCGCCGCTCATCGCTACTTTCCTGCCAGCTGCCGCGACAGCTCTTGCAGCGCCAATTTTTGGATCAACAAAATTTGCCCTAGGATTACACTGCGCAGCCATAGAGACGGCCTTTTTAGTGCCTTTTACTCTGATACTTGCAGCGCCTAAGTGTCCGGGCTGTTTTATAGTATTTGTCTGAATATTTGCGTCGTATTGATCGTAGATAAAGCTTTTATTTAGCACCTCTGGCTCTTTTAAAAGCTTGAAAAATGCGGTTTTGTTATCAACATTATTTGGAATTTCTAAATTTGCTATCTCATCAAGGTATTTTGGACGTGCAACTGGGCGATCAAGCACTGGAGCTGCCTCGCTAAGTGGGCCGATAGGGATTTCGCCTGCAAGCTCACCATGCCAGTAAAGCTGCATCACGCCACTACTTGTGACCTCGCCGATGATCTCAGCGTCAAGGTCCCATTTTCTAAAAATTTCAAGCACTTTTTGCTCATAGCCCTTTTTGGCACATATTAGCATACGCTCTTGAGACTCACTTAGCATTAGCTCATAAGGCGTCATGCCAACTTCACGCATCGGCACGCGGTCTAGATACATCTTCATACCGCTGCCACTTCTACCAGCCATCTCAAAGCTAGAGCTTGTTAGTCCTGCCGCACCCATATCTTGAATGCCGATAATGTAGTCTTTTTTAAAGAGCTCCAAGCAAGCTTCCATAAGCAGCTTCTCGGCAAATGGGTCGCCTACTTGCACCGTTGGGCGAAGCGATTTATTTTCGTCGTTAAAGCTATCGCTCGCCATCACAGCGCCGCCAAGGCCGTCTCTACCGGTCTTTGAGCCCACGTAAATGACTGGGTTGCCTACACCTTCAGCCTTGCCATAGAAAATTTCATCACTTTTGCAAAGGCCAAGTGCAAAGGCGTTGATTAGGATATTGCCATTAAAACTAGGATCAAAGGTAGTTTCGCCACCGATCGTCGGGATACCCATGCAGTTACCGTAGTGACCGATGCCTGCCACACTTCCTTTTATCAAATATCTATGCTTTTTAGCTAGCTCGCTCTCGCCTCTTATCTCACCAAAACGAAGCGAGTTCATGTTCGCAACAACTCTTGCGCCCATCGTAAAGACATCTCTTAAAATTCCACCAACGCCAGTTGCAGCGCCCTGAAACGGCTCGATAAAGCTTGGATGGTTGTGACTCTCCATCTTAAACACAGCTGCGATCCCATCGCCAACGTCGATGACGCCGGCATTTTCACCAGGTCCTTGGATGACCCAAGGCGCTTTTGTCGGAAAGCCATTTAGGTATTTTTTGCTTGATTTATAGCTGCAGTGCTCGCTCCACATCGCTGAAAATATGCCAAGCTCTAGTAAATTTGGCTCGCGGCCTAGGATTTTTAAGATCTCTTCATACTCTTCGTCGCTAATTTTATGTGCTTGTATGGTAGCTTTATCCATTGATGTAACCTTTTAAGAATTTTAAGCCATTTTACAATCTTGCTTATAAAAAGTTACTAAAAAGCCTTTTGAAATTTAGCAGAATAAAGCATTATTGAGAGAATTTTGCCTACTTTAATAAGGTCTTTTTTGTAGCAGTATTTTAAAAATTTATGCCAGTGTTTTATTTTTGCTAGCATGGTAATAAAAAGTGGCAAAATTTTCAAACCTAGCTCGTAGCTATTTTGTTGCCACTTTTATTCATATTTGCAGTTTTGTTTCTATTTTAAATTTCTATTTCGTATTTTTAAAAACTTTTTCAAGATGCGCTTCATACTCTTTTATGTATCTTGGTACATCTGGCATCTTGATCACATCATTGCACATAAAATATGGAAGTGGCTTCATGCCCAAAAACTCATTTGCCTTTCTAAAATGAAAATAAACCCCATCGATCCCGCGCGCATCAAAAAACTCGCTTGGATCGCTAAATGCCTCAGCTGGGGCATTCCAAGTAAGGCTTAGCATAAATTTCTTTTCATTTAGCAAGCCACCCTTGCCATAGTTTTTAGTTGGATCCACCCTATGCCTGCCATCGCTCGTATAAAGCTTGCCGTGGCCTGCAGTAAAGACCTCATCGATATATTTTTTCACTATCCAAGGCTCGCCCATCCACCAAGCTGGCATCTGCCAAACTACCGCTTCCATCCAGAGAAATTTCTCAACTTCAGCCTCGATATCATAGCCATGATCTATTGTAGTTTGTTTTATCTCGTGACCCATTTTTGCGAGCTTCTCGCATGCAAGGTCGTGAAGTGTTTGATTTAGTCTGCCATCTGAGTGGGCAAATTTTTTACCACCATTTATAAGTAAAATTTTCATCGTATCTCCTTTAAAAAACGAAAATTTTAACCAAAAAAACTATCATTTTCCTAAACAAAAATGGCTAAACATCTCGTCTAAAATTTCACTTCTCTCAAATGGCTTTGTGATGCTTGCAAGCGCCTTTATCGCACTATTTAGCTCATAAGCAAAAATTTCTAGCTCTTCTTCACTTAGCCTTAAAAATG
Organism: Campylobacter concisus; assembly: GCF_001298465.1. Lineage (NCBI taxonomy): Bacteria > Pseudomonadati > Campylobacterota > Epsilonproteobacteria > Campylobacterales > Campylobacteraceae > Campylobacter > Campylobacter concisus. Next base: position 749,834 of record NZ_CP012541.1, on the reverse strand, counting down.
CTCTTTTTAAAGCCTCACTCGCCTCTTTACAGCTTAAAATTTGACGGTTTGAGCTTAGCATGATCTCATCAGTGTCTTGCGTCTTGAGGTAGCTCTCAAGCTCTTTTAAAACTACGCTTGTATCGGTTTTTGCTGAAATTTTGATAGCGTCATCTAGCTCTATATCAAATTTAAACGCTAGATCGCTTTTGTTTAGGATAAAAAAGGCTTTTTTACTTGAGTTAGAAACGAGCCTAATTATATCTTTATCTTGCTCATCGCTTAGACAAGAGCCATCAAAAACAGCTAGGATGATGTCGGCCTCATTAATGGCAGAAATCGAGTAGTTTATACCGATTTGCTCGATCTTTCCAGCATCTTTTCTGATGCCAGCAGTGTCTATTATGCGAACTAAATGCGAACCTATCTTAAAATTTTCTTCTATTCTATCTCTGGTTGTGCCTGCTTCATCACTTACAATAGCTCTCTCGTAGGCCAAAAACGAGTTCAAAATAGAACTTTTACCAACATTTGGCTTGCCAACGATCGCGATCTTAAAGCCATCTATGAGTCCTCTTCTTTGCTCACTAAGAGTGGCTATATGCTCTAACTTCTCGCTATTTCTTAAAAGCATCTCTTTAGTTTGATCTAGCAAATTTGTGGGCAGATCGTCATCAGCATAATCAATCATCGTCTCAACAAAGGCAAGAGTTTTGACCACTTCACCCCTTATCTCTCCTACAAATTTACTAAGATCGCCTTGCATTTGGCGGGTTAAAATTTTAGCAGCGATCTCACTTTTTGAAGTGATAAGCCCTTGCATCGCCTCTGCCTTTGCTAGATCCATCTTGCCATTTAAAAACGCTCGCTTGCTAAACTCGCCAGGCATAGCAAGCCTTGCACCAGCTTTAATTAGTTCGTTTAAAATTCTTTCACTAACTACGATACCGCCATGAGTTTGAAATTCGACGATATCCTCGCCTGTAAAGCTTGCTGGGGCTTTAAAATATATAACGATGCCCTCGTCTAAAATTTCATCATCAAGGGAGTAGATTTTGGCTAGTTTTGCGTATCTTGGCTCTAAATTTGAAAGTTTAAGGAGTTTTAAAGAGGTGGCCAGAGCGTCCTTACCGCTAAGCCTTACGATAGAAACTGAGCCGATGCCATAAGCTGTGGCAAGGGCTGCGATAGTTTCACTCATTTTTTGAAAAAGTCATTTACGACGACAAATTTGCCGTCATTGCCGCTTTTTATGCCAACATATTTATCTGGAAATTTTTGGCGGAGCTTCTCAAGTGCGATCTTAACCAAAACTCCATCTAGTGGCTTAGTTTGAGCCCTACCAGTGTTTTGTACTCTCTCGATCACGCCGTTTAAATATTGCTCCATTATCGCTTCTTGATTTTGCAAAAACTGTGCGATCTCAAGACGGATAGCAAGATCATATTTTGAATTTAGCCAGTTGTAAAGCATGTAAGAGATCGCCTTATATCTATAGCCCTCTTTGCCTATGAGTAGTGCTGCATCAGCTCCATCAAGCTCTATAAGCACCGTTTCATCGTCAAATTTGCTAACTTCAATTTTACTAATATCAAAACAACTTGCCTTAAAAAGACGGTTCATGCCATCTTTGATCTCAGGTAAAATTTTATCAAAGTCGATTGTTGCTTTTTCTTTTTTTTCTTTTTGTAAAGCTTGAGCCGCACTCTCTTCATCAGTTTGGTTAAAATTTTCAATAATAGAATTATCTAAAATATTTTTAGGAGCATTTTTACCAGCTTGTGACTCCTTTATTTCTTTTGGCTCATCAAGTCTCTTTATTACATATCCTGGTTCAGCCTCCTCTTCACTCTTTTGAGCAAATGCATCTTTAGCTAGAGCTTCATTTTTTTCACTTAAATTTGACTTTTCATTTTTATGCTCTTTTTGCTCAAATTTAGTTTCGCTTTTTTCATCTCTATGTTTTTTAGAACCTCGCTTTTTATCACAATGATCGTGTTTTTTAGCTTGCTTTTTATCTTCTTTTATAGCCTCGTTCTCATCATTTTTTTTAACAAAATTTTTATCATTTTTTGGTTTATGTTGTAGTTTTGGCTGATTTTCTAAATTTGCTTCTATGATCGCACTTCTTTTAAAAAATCCAAAAAAGCCACTGCTTGGATGCTGTAAAACTTTTATATCAAGCTGAGTTACTGAGCAGTTAAGTTGCTCAGCTGCCTTTTGAAATGCCTCTTGAAGGGTATTTGCTTCTATTTTCATTAAGCTTTTACCTCCGCAGATTTTTTATGTTTTTCAAAAAGTTTGTTTACAAATACTTGCTGAACAACCGAGCAAACGTTATTTACAAACCAGTAAAGTGTAAGACCAGCTGGGAATGTCACGAAGAAAAATGTAAATATAAGAGGTAAAAATTTCATCACCTTTTCTTGCATAGGATCAGCAAATGTCGTTGGTGTAAGCTTTTGCTGCAAAAACATCGTAAGACCCATCAAAATAGGTAATACAAAATATGGATCCATTACCGAAAGATCGTGTATCCAAACTATCCAAGGAGCACCTTTTAGCTCGATTGCATTTAGTAAAACGCGGTAGATTGCAAAAAATACTGGAATTTGAAGCAAGATCGGCAAGCAGCCACCCATCGGATTTGCACCATGCTTTTTATAAAGCTCCATCATATGAACTTGCATTTTTTGCTTATCATCTTTATATTTTGTCTGAAGCTCTTTTACCTTTGGAGCAAGCTCTTTAAGCTTATTCATAGATAGCATACCCTTGTATGTAAGCGGGAATAAAACTATCCTTATAACAAGTGTTAGCACAACTATCGCCCAACCCCAGTTTCCAATGTAGTTATGCAAGAAATTTAAAAATGCAAACATCGGTTTTGCTATAAATGTAAACCAACCATACTCGATAACATCATTTAATCTCTCATCCATTGAGCTTAAAATTTTATGCTCTTTTGGTCCGATATAACCGCCTAATTTTAAATTTTCACTTGCTTTTACAAAAAGAATAGGATTATTACTAGCATCTTTATCTACGGCTACTTCAAATGGCTTTTCAAATGAGTAAAATAGCGTTGTATAATATCTATCAGATGCGGCTGCTATTGTGGTATTTGCATAGTTTTTAACCTCTTTAGCGTCGCCATCTTCAATAATATTTAGGCTATCATCCGTGTTTCTAAGCATCACGCCGTGAACCGTATAGCTATCTACTGCGATGTTTGGCCTAAAGCCAGGAGTGATGAAATAATCAACACTTTTACTTAAATTTACTTCAACTTCATATCTACCATTTGGGTAAAATTTGATATTTTTTGTAATCGTAACGCCATCTAAAATTTGAGTAAGTTTTATAGTTTTAGGCTCGCTGCTGGCATCTATCTCACTAGCGTCACTACTATATGCAACCTTAAAAGCATCGGCATTTAGCGTGTTATCGTTAAATCTAAGCTCAAGTGGCAATGGATTTTGCGAAACAAGCTCGATTTTATCGCCATCTTCAGTTTTATATTTCTCTTCGGTTAAATAAAATTTTGAAATTCTTCCCAGTTTATCTATCTTAGCTTCATAGCTGAGACCTTTAATGGTAGCGATTGTTTCATTTGAAGCTAAATTTTCATTTGACTTTGGAGTATTTTGGTTTGTATTTGGAGCTTTGTTTTGATCTATTGTTTGGGACATTGTAGTTTGATTTTGCTCAAGCAGCACTCTTTTTGGCATAAAAAAGTCATATACTATGAAAAATACAATAGATAAAAGTGCTGCAAGAAGCAGTCTTTTTTGCATAGATATCTGTTCCATTTATTTTTTTTCCTTTAATTTATCTAATACTTTTACGACATAAAATTTACTATTCTGACAAGGGACAAACCAAAAATTTACATTTCTGGTATCACTTTTTTGAGATATAAAACATAAGTTAAATTTTTTGTAGATGATTGGGTAGCTGATACCGCCTTTAAAAAGCTGATTACATTTTAAAATTCGCATGAAGGTTGCAAAAAAAGCAGAAAAAAAACTATTTGTTTGAAATTCCCAAATCGCGTATTGTGAGCAAGTCGGATAATAGCGACAGCTTTTTGGTAGAAGTATGGAAATATATTTTTGATAAAAAGCGATAGCTTTAATCGCAATTTTTTTCATTTTAAACATCCCATTTTTTTTGTAGACCAACTTAAATTTTTACAAATTTTTTCAAATGAAATTTCTGTAATTCCATTTTTTGCGATCATAATATATGTGCCATCTTTTAATTCACTAGAAATGTTAAAAAAAGCGGCTCTCAAAAGTCTTTTAGCTCTATTTCTAACTACCGCTTTTCCTACTTTTTTACTAGCAACTACTGCTATTTTTTTTTCATTTGTTGGTTTATAAAAAACAATGCAAGCATCACAATGCCACTTGCTAGCCTCTTTATAAACTTGAGAGAATTCTTTTGAGCCGCTTAACGACCCAAAACCAGCTAAGCAGCCAATCTTTTTCTACCTTTGGCACGTCTAGCATTTATTACCTTTCGGCCATTTTTAGTTTTCATTCTTAAGCGAAAGCCGTGAGTGCGTTTTTTAGGGGTTTTATGAGGTTGATAAGTCCTTTTCATTTCTATCCTTAAAGTTAATATAAAAAGTGGGATTTTATCAAAGCAATACTTAAATTCCTTTGAATAACTTAGCTTAAAAAGCCACAACTCAAACTTTAAGCAAATCAAGTTATAATCCAAAAATGAATTTTAATAAAGACAATAGGCTTTTAAAAAAATTATTTTTCTTAAAACTAATTGGCTATAAGTTTATTGATAAAAATTTTCTTAGTCTAAGCAATTATCATGATTACAACAATATTGATGAGCTAAACCGCGAAGTAAAAAAATGTTCTCTTTGTTCTTTGCGAAACAGCTCAAAAGGCGTAACAGCCGGTATCGGCAATGAAAATAGCAAAATCATGTTTATATTATTTTCTAATAAAAGTGACTCTTATGAAAATAACAGTAAAAAATTTTTAGAAAATGCCATAAAAAATAGTTTAAATTTAGATATAAAAGAAATTTATATAAGTTCTCTACTTCGGTGTGAAATTTCACAAAATGATGATAAAAGTCCGATTTTAAGCAGTTCTATTGAACTTTGTCGTCCTTATTTGTTTGAAGAGATTAGGCTGATAGAGCCAAAGATAATCGTGACTTTAGGAGAGAAAGCCTTTATGCATTTATATCCAAATTTATTGCTAAAAGGCGGATTTGCAAGCATAAGAGGTAGTATTTTAAAAAATGAAAATAGCCTTATTTTACCAACGTTTTCACCAGAGTGGATCAGCAAAAATCCTAGTTTTGAAAATATTTTTATAGATGATTTAAGAAAGATCAAAGGAGTGATATGAGAAAAATTTTACTTTTTTTAGCCATTTTTTCGACTATTTTTGCATCGCAAGATGAGATAAACTTTGAGAGTAATATTACAAAAAATCAAAGTCTATCAAGCATACCTCCAGCAAAGATTACTTATATAAATTTAGAACCAGAATTTTGTGATAATGCCTGCCTAAATGAGCTTATTAAGTCTGATTTACTGGCTAGTTTTATGGCAAGATTTGAGCCAGCAAAAATAGACGATAACGCTCTTTTAGAGCTTTATATCTCTCTTGGTGGTGAAGCTATTTTAAAAGTTAATAAAAGCGGCAAAATCGCTGTAATAATCCCACAAAAGATTATAAAATCTTATGCAAATGTTGTATCAAATGCGGTCTTAAGCTATGTCTTAAAGCAAGACGCGGATATCGAGATCAAATTTATAAATAGCAACGATGAAAGCCCACAAAGTCTTACAAATGCTATGCAAACGGCTAGAGCCCAAGGCTTTAATTATTTTATCGCAGCCCTTACATCAAATGGTGCAAACATTATGAATTCGCTAGTCCTATCAAATGAGCTTATCTACATTCCAAGCGTTCATAGCTCTTTTGTCATAACTCCAAAGCCAAATTTGATCTTTGGTGGCATTGATTATAAAGAGCAAATTTCAGCTTTGCTAGCTTACTCGAACGAAAAAATAGTTGCATTTGATGATGGTAGTTCATTAGGGCAAAAGCTAAATGAATATGTCCGCATGCAAAGTAGCGATTATCATGAAGCCTCTATCGTAGGCAAAGATATAAATTTAAACGACACTTTAAGTAAAAAATCCAAATTTGATGACGCAAGTGTATTTTTAAACATCCCAATCGTCAAAGCTTCTCTTGTAGCAACGCAGATGAGAGGCTTTGAGATAAAACCATACGCACTTTTAAGTACACAGATAAATTTTTTACCAAATATCTTTAATGCCATCGCGCAAAGAGATAGACAAAATCTTTTCATCGCAAACTCACTAAATCCTATTAACGACTTATTTTTGGGGCTTGGTGATCTTTTTGATGTAGATTTTAGATATTCACAAATCGGCTATTCAAGTGCTTTTGGTGCCGAGTACATATACACAAATTTTATAGATAAAAGCGCTGATAGAATTTTTACCGAAAGAGTTGAAAACTCTCAAGTCTTATATGGGGTTAAAATTTATAACGCAAAGGGCGACCACTTTGACGAAGCAAATCAAGAAATTTTGCTCGATCAAAATAGCTCAATGTAAAAGCACAAAGTGGCTAATGCTAATTTCTAAACTTAGCCACGATCTAAAATTTAGAATTCTCCAAAAATTTCTTTATCTCGTCATTTATCTTAGCAAGCTTCTCTTCTTTCATAAAGGCTAACGTAATCGTCGCTCTAAAAAGTAGCTTTTCGGCATTTTTGTCATCAAATTTATAAATTTCTTGCTCCAAAACAAGACTAGCTTTTTTAAGCTCTAAAATTTTGGTTCTAACAAATACTTCATCACCAAGCACGGCAGAAGCTATAAATTTGGCCTCAATCGATGAAACTACAAAGTATCCGCCCTCTTTTGTAAAATTTAGCCCAGCCTGAAAAAATGCTTCACTTCTAGCTCGCTCGCAAAATTTAATGTAGTTTGTATGGTAGACTATGCCACCAGCATCGGTATCTTCGTAGTAGATTCGTATTTTCAAGATATTTCCTTAGGCTTTTAGATTAAGGCACATTTTACTGAATTTTCTTAAAAGCCCCATTATATCCACCTCTTTTTCCTCATGCGTCTTTAAATTTTGCCTGCGAGCGCCGCTAAAATCAAAATTTACGTTTGCGTTAAATCCGTTTACGCCGCTTATCATATTAATCCTTTTAAGCCTTTATATCCACGCTCTTATCGTTAAATTTCATCATCGCCCGAAGTTCTTCTAAATTTTTTCTAGTATTTTGCTTTAACTCTTTGTCGTATTTTCTATTTTTATCCAGCATCTTTTGTGTTCGCTTTTCTTGCTCTATTAGCTTTTCTAGGCGTTTTTGCGCCTCTTTCATATCCTCTTGCATTATTTCAAAGAGGCTTTTTGATTCTTTGCCGTTGTCACTGACGTTTATCTCGCCGACAAATTTTAAACTCCTTGCAAAATCTACGAAATCTTTTAAATCTTGAGGCAATGAATCTACCAAAGATTGCGAGTATTTATCGTATTTATGTCCATGCAAGTCGGTAAAGGCTCTAATTTTTGCTTGGTACTCTTGCGAGGATATGTTTTTATCTAACCCGTTAATCTTGCCGTGATAGGTGGTTTCACCTTCTATGGCGTGACTATTTTTGTTTAAAATGCCGACCAAAAGCCCGCCTTTGGTTATATTGCCGTCTTTATCGGTATATTTGTCTTTTGTAGTATCAAAATACATCCCGCTGTTTATATCTTCTTTGCCGCCACTGTTGCTGTTTAATATATCGGTAGATGGTTTTAATCTCTTATGCTCTGAGTAGTAACCGATAGTGGAGCTATTATAAAAAGTAGTCGTTATGCTAGTTCGTTCATTTCTTTGAAAGCTACTATCGGCTCCCATATAGTCTGATATTTTGCTATGAAGCTTTAATACCTTGAGCGTTTTATTGTCGTATTCGTATCCTTGAGGAAATTTGGCGAGGTCTTCTTTGCTAAAACTTTCTTTGGAATTTAAAACGTCCTCGCCGACTACTTGGGATAAAATTTTATATGCATTGCCGACTGTTTTGGCTATATCTATCTTTTTAAAATCGGCTTTTAAAATGCCCGAGTTAGTATTTACGTTCAAGAGAGATTTTAAGGTATCAGAGTGGATTTTGTAGTCCTTTGGGATACCTGCAGCTTCGTTAAATTCGGACGTAAAATATCCGTCCGCACCTACTTTATAGCCTAAAACTTCGTTAAATTTGTGCTCGACCGTATCCGGCTGCGAGATTTCATTTTTATATATGATTTGACTCTTTATGCTATGTTTTTCATTTAGCTGAAAATTTTTAGCGACGCTAGAAAATCCGCCGATACCGCTTAACATCATAAATCCTTTTGAAATTTATTTTTAAGCTATATCGGCAAAATTTAAAAAATATCTAGTAAAAATAATAAAAACTATCAAAAAGCCATGCAAATTTCTATGCCAAAGTTAAAATTATCTGCGCGTCTTTCTCGTCGCCAGATCGCATTTGGCGCCGCGGGTAATCATCAAGGACTGATCGTAAAATAAAATAAGCACCACCGAAACGCCCACGCCTAGAGCTAGCGAGACCGTCGTAGTTGTGATCGCGTTATCGAAAAATATGATTAGGTATTCGTTTTTCTTAGCGATATCAGGCTCGTTTAGAAACGAAAATAGCGCCAAAATACCCTTATACGCGTAAACTCCAGGTACCATCGGCAAAAGTGCGGGAAATGCGATGATCTCGGCGGGCGCTTTGAGCCGTTTGGCAAAGAGCATACCTAAAATCCCGCTTAAAAAAGAGACGATGAGAGTGGCGACGCTGATGTTAAAAAATCCCATCTGCATGATCCAAAAACGGCTGGCGTGCGCAAATGCCGCAAGCAGCGCGCAAAATACAAGAGTTCTTTTAGGCGGCGAGCTAGCGTAGGCAAAGCCAAGACCCGCCACCGCGGCAAAGGCACCGTCTATGAGAGTCGCAGTCAAAAGCTCAAACATGTAAAATCTCCGCGCTGCTAAGCGAGAGCGTGATATAGACGCCCACTGCTATGCAAAGTATCAGGATGCCCGTGCTCACGGCCCTGCTGATGCCTACTAGCGTGTTGTCGTTTAGGATATCAAAGACCGAGTTTATGAGAAAAACGCCCGGCATCAAAAAGAGTATCGACGAGCCGATCGCCACGTCGCTAGTGTGCGTAAAGCCGTAAAATACGCCAAGATAAGCGATAAAAGAGACGACGAACGACACTAAAACATACTGGATTTTTAAATTTACGCCCATTTTAGCAAGCGCAAATCTAAGGCTATACCCCACGAGCGTCGCGAAAAATACGCAAGCCACCGAGCCAGCATCGCCGCCGAAAAGCTTGCAAAACGCCGCATTTGCAAGGCTAATCAAAATAAGCGAGCTTGCAAATTTATTCGCCCCGATGCGCATGACGCCCTCAAACTGCTCTTTGGCCTCGTCTAGGCTTAAATCTTCATCCAAAATCCGCCAACTAAGCGACGAAAGCTCGGAAATGCGGTTAAAGCTCACATGACCAAACGGGATCTTTTTTACGTAGGTTCGGCGCAGGGAGTTGTCGGCCGAATCCATGACGCTAATGGTAAAATACTTCACGAAAATCGTCACGCTAACGTCGTAGCCGTAGTGTTTAGCTATGCGATCTACGCACTTTTCTACACGCGCTGTATAGGTACCGGCACTAACCATAGCTGTCGTGTATTCGGCTAGAAAATTTGTTAAGACTTGAATATCAGGCTTTGCATTCATTTTGACTAATCTTAAATTTCACAAAAAATAAAATAATTTGTAAAATAAGCATGATTTTCATCACATATTCACTCGCACTATGCATTTTGGCAAATTCTGCCGTCTGTGTCGCATCGACCCCCAAATTTTGAGCGTAAACTATAAAAGGCGTAAAGAAAAATACAAAGCTCAAAGCTAAAGTCAAATTTAAAAAAGCAAGCATTAACATGCTAAATTTTAGTGAAAAAATAAGTTTTTTTCTAAGATCAAATAGCTCGCTAATCATTACAACTATGCTTATAAAAAGCAAAATATAATTAAATTTCAAAAATATCTTTGTCATCATTTGACCACTCATAAAATGCGTAAGTACACCATCTCCTATGATGCTTTGCGGGAAAAATATGACTGGCGCCACCAAGATACCAAGCGTTAGCTCAGCTCCTATAAGTACTGCCAAAAGCAAAAAATAAATTCCTCTCAAACTCTCTCCTTTATATTTTTAACTTCGCGCAAAAGCCTCTATCAAAGCCAGCCAAGTCTTTGTAAAAGCTATACTCAAAACCATTGGCCTCTAAGAATTTTTGCATACTTGCTTTTTGATCGTACCCCATCTCACAAGCAACATTTTTGATATTACGATCTTTGGCTATGAGAATAATGTCTTTTAAGATTTCATCTCCTACTTCGCCTCCAAAGAGCGCACTTTCTGGCTCATTTAGTACAAATTTACTAAGTTTATAGCCTCTTGCAATATATGGCGGATTTGAAACCAAAATATCAATATCTTCTAAAATTTTATCCACATAAGAGCAGTTTAAAAATTTGATCCTCCCACCTACATCAAATTTATCTGCATTTTTTTTAGCAAGCATCAAAGCTTTTTCATTGATGTCTGTTGCTACGATATTTGCCTTTGTTTTTAGAGCTAGCATGATACTAATAATTCCACTTCCTGTGCCTATTTCTGCGATCTTTGGTTCATTATATTCGCGTGAAATTTCTATTACTTTATCCACTAAAATTTCTGTTTCAGGTCTTGGGATCAGCACTCCGCTTTCCACGTAAAAATCAAGCCCATAAAAGCTAGCTTTACCAGTTATATATTCAAGAGGCTCGTAGTTTTCATACCTTTTAACTAGAGCAAAATAGCCGCTATCATCAAATTCATTTTTTTGATTTAAAAATATCCATTCAATGCTTACGTCAAGATAGTTCATAAGCAAAATTTTAGCCACTCTGCTTGGATTTTGACAAAGTGAGCTTAGTCTTAAACTAGCCTCTTTAATAGCCTCTTCAATTTTCATTTTTCAGCTCGTTTATACGCTCAAAAAGACTTGGATGCGAATGATAGACGAACGCATAGAGCTGATGAGCCTTCGGGAAGGCCTTGTTTTCGCTGCCTAGTTTTTTTAGCGCGCTTATCATGTCGGTTTTGTTTGAAAGCTTGCCTGCGAATTTATCGGCGCCAAATTCGTTCGCGCGGCTAAAATACGAGCTAACGGGCGAAAATAAAAATCCGAAAATCGGCGAAAAAAGTAGCAAAAACACGATCGTTCCGCCGCCTCCGCTATGAAGCCCAAGCGCTTTATACGCCGCGTCAGGGATGTTGCCGAATATCAAAAACATCGCAAAAAGCATAACCGCGCTTAGAGCGATCATTTTTAGGATATCTTTGTGCTTAAAATGCCCCAGCTCATGCCCCAAAACGGCGATTATCTCATCTAAGCTTAGTTTTTTAACGAGCGTGTCGAAAAGTACCACGCGTTTAGTCGTGCCAAGGCCGCCGAAATAGGCGTTTAGGCGGTTGTCGCGCTTGCTAGCGTCTATTGTAAAAACGCCGCTACTTTTAAACCCACACTGCGCCAAAAGCCCTTCTATACGGCCTTTTAGCTCGCCATCTTCTAGTGGCTGCATTTTGTTAAAAATTGGCGCGATGAGCGTCGGGTAAATGAGATTTATAACAAGCGCGACCGCGAAGCTAAGCAAAAACGCCCAAAACCACCAAAAATCGCCCAAAAATCTAATGCAAAGCAGCACCAGCCATACAAACAGCGTGCCAAACACCAGCGTTAGCGCGAGCGTTTTAAGTAGATCGAGCGCAAAAATTTTAGGCGTTACGTTTGAAAAGCCGAGCTTTTTGTCTTTGACGAAGCTTTCGTAGATATTTAGCGGTAGTTCTAGCAGCGACGAAACGAGCAAAAATACCATAACCATAAAGACGTTATCGCCTATATCTCCCGTTTTATAAGCATGCCCCGATATTGCGCCAAGCCCCCAGCATGCCCACATCATAAATATCGCGGCGTGATAGAGAAGGCTAACTATCTCAAATTTTTGATTAGTTATCGCTGCGGCAGCGGCGGTTTCGTATTCATTCTGTTCTAGCACGACGGCCGGCTTTTTAGCCTCCGCACGGATAAAGCCTATCTGCAAAATCGCTAGCCACACCTTTGCAGCAACGTAAAAAAAGTAAATACCGAGTAAAAAATAAAACATATTTTTACGCCCTATTTCAAAAAATTATCGTAAAACGAGCTGATAAAAAGCACCAAAATGATAAACGGCACGACAAATTTTATATACCAAAACCAGACATTTATTAATTTTGCATGTTTTTCACTACCTTGCAAAATTTCTTTTTTTGCATCATCTTTTAGCACCCAACCTACGAATATTGCACACCCAAATGAAGTAAATACAAAAAATATCGTTGCGCTTATTGCATCATATGCATCAAAAATATTCTTACCAAAAATGCTTACGTGACTTAGTATATTTGTAGCCATCAGCGAAGGTAAATTTCCTAAAATAAATATGCCTCCAAGAACTAAAAATATTGCCTTTTTGCGTTTTATCTTAAATTTTTCTTGAAGTGTCGTGATTATTACTTCATATATTGGTAGCGATGTTGTAAGTGCAGCGATCATTAATAGTGCAAAAAAAGCAACCGCGAAAAAACCACCAAATGGCATGTGAGAAAAAACAATTGGTAGTGATTTAAATACCAAACTTGGGCCACTATCTGGCGATACGCCGTAGCTAAAAAGAGAAGGAAATATCATAAAGCCTGCAAGCACAGCGATTACCGTATTTAAAATGCCTGTAATAATAGAAATTTTAACCAAACCCTCATCCTTTTTCACAAAGCTAGAAAGAGTGATCATCACACCAAAACCAAGCGAAAGAGCAAAAAATACCTGCCCCAAAACATCAACGAAAAGCTTTAAGTTTATCTTTGAAAAGTTGGGTGTTAAGTAAAATTTCACACCCTCTATTGCACCATCTAGCGTGATATTTTTAGCAATCATAATAAGCATTAAAATAAAAAGTAGTGGCATTAAAAATTTCGCTGATCGCTCGATACCGCCAACTGCGCCCTGTACCAAGATCGCATAGTTTACGAGCACGAAAACAAGTGTTGCAAAGCTTATAGCAAGTGGATTGCTTACGATATTTTGCTCATAAAATGCACTTGTCTCCTCAAAACTAACCACATGTGAGAGATCAAGCAAGCCAAATGAAATTTGGGCGATGTAGTTTAGCACCCAGCCACCAATAACCATGTAGTAAGCCATAATGCCAAATGCACCAACAAGCCCCATCCAGCCAACGATCTGCCACTTTTTGCTGATCTTTTTGCCATTTATCGATCCACCAAAAGCATCCACAGCATTGCATTTTAGGCGTCTGCCGATCGCATTTTCAGCCAAAATCATCGGTATACCGATCACGATCATCGCGATGCAAAACACGAGTACATAGGCGCCGCCGCCGTTTTGCCCGACCAAATACGGAAAACGCCATGTCGCACCAAAGCCGACCGTAGCTCCTGCAACAGCTAAAATGTATGTGAGCCTTGAACTCCAAGATTTTCTATCCATCTTTTTGCCTTTATGAAAAATAGGGATTATATAAAAAAATTGATTAAATTTTGCTAGCAGCAAGCGGTGTTAGGATGCAAGCTCAGTTTTTTATTAATTTTAAGAATTTTTACGAATAAATTTTCTTTCACGTTTTGCCTTTTCTGGACAATTTTAGACAACTGCTTAAAAATAAATTTATTAGTGCAAAACACCAAATTCTACATATCCCTCCATCGCAATAAACAATATCCAGCCCTCCTTGGGACCACAAAAATAGTGATGCTCTGGGATATTTTCAACTATAAATTTTAAAAAATCGTAAAAATACTTAGGCGCAAATTTAACCTCTATATTTGTTAAGTTGTCGCCGATGTAGCTTATATCACCACTTAAAATTTTACTTTTGATACTTGGATTTGAGCTGAGAAATTTTTTAATGTCGGCAAATTTTTTATATTCAGCCGTTTTGTAATCTTTTAAATTTTGCAAAACTGGCTTTGAGCCAATAAAGGTAAAATTTTGCTCTATAAACTCCGCTTCATCATTACTCGTACACCAATTTTCACCAAAATTTGACAAAAAAGCAAGCATCTCATCATCGGCTGAGATGAAATTTGAAACTAAATTTTTCTGGCTCATTTGTCTCCTTTTTTGTAAAATTTAGTAAACTGTCCATAATCCTTTAAAAACAAAGAACACATAAAAATTAATGATTAAATTTAGGATTATGGATAATTTTTTATCGCTAATTCGCACACAAAACTGGTTCAGGTTTTAGCTTCACACTTGGAGCTCTTTTGCTAAAACTTATGAGATCCTCTGTCGTTTGGATACTAAAAGGCAGGCGTGTGAGGCAGACTTTAAAAATTTCAGCCGCAGCTATTGCATCATTTAGGGCTCTGTGGTGGGTATTATTTATGCCAAGAAGCTCTTTTAGCGAGCCAAGTCCGTATTTTTGAGAAGCGATAGTGCGGCGACTAAGATCGATGGTGCAAAGCTTTCTATTTAGCAACATACCAAGACCGATCTCATTTAGGCTGTTAGAGATAAAGCCATAGTCAAAATTTACGTTATGAGCGATAAAGACGCTAGTTCCTAGAAAAATTTTAAACCGCTCAAGCACATTTAGTAAATTTGGCGCGCCAACTAAATCGCTAGCCTTTATACCGGTTAGCTCGGTGATATTTTCAGGCACCACATTAGCTGCTATAAAGCTTTCAAAACGCCCTATCTCAATGCTATTTTTCATTTTTATTGCACCGATTTCAATGATCTGTCCGCTCGTCGTACCGCCAGTCGTTTCGATATCAACCACACAAAATTCCTGCTCGCTAATATCTCTAAATCTCGTGCCAAGCTCGATCTCATTCTCTTCATTTCTGGTGATGTCAAGCCCAAGAGTTCGCCACATATCAAGGTCGCGCACGTCAATAAGTGATGAAATTTCTTCAATATCGCTAAATCTTAAAATAAACTCGTGATAGCTTAAATTTTGCCTAGCTAAAATTTCTATGCTATTTTCTAAACGCTGTTTTTTTGGTTTCAAAACTCAAGCTTTATGGCGCGAATGGCTTGTTCGTAAGAATTTGATGAGAAGATGTAGTTGCCAGCCACCAAAATATCAGCTCCTGCCTCTTCAAGATCAGGTGCATTTAGTCCGTTTATGCCACCATCTACTTCGATGAGGCACTTAGCGTTTTTTCGTTCTATCAGCTCTCGTAGCGCCCTTGTTTTTTCAAGCACGACTGGCATAAATTTCTGACCGCCAAAGCCAGGATTTACGCTCATCAAAAGCACCATATCAACTTCATCAATAATATACTCGATCGCACTAACTGGCGTATGCGGATTTAGCACGATGCCAGGGCCAACGCCGTTTTTCCTGATGTGATCTATGAGCCTTAATGGATGCTTCTCCTCTTCAATGTGAAAGGTTAGAAATTTTGGCTTTAGCGGCAAGAAAAGGTCGGCAAAAAACGAGTTATTCTCAACCATTAAATGTATATCAAGTGGCTTTGTAGCTGCCTTTGCAACGGCATTTACCACAACTGGTCCGATGGTTAAATTTGGCACAAAATGCCCATCCATAACATCAACATGCACCAGATCGCACCCAGCCTCGCAAATGGCTCTTATCTCAGCTGCCAAATTTCCAAAATCAGCCGATAAAATACTAGGTGCAACATACATTTCTTCTCCTTACTTGGTTACAAATACAAAGCCTATTTCGTCATCTTTTACATCTAGTCTATTCATGATGCCTACACTATTGTGATCGAAAAAAACATCATCGGATAAAATTTTAGGCAAACTAACTTTTACTTTTATGCCTTTTTGCCAAAGATGAGTCAAAAATTTATCTGTAATGATACTAAAAATTTGAGAATATCCACTTAAATAATCATTTGAATCATTGCCTTCAGGCATAAAAATAGAGCAAATTTTGTCTAATTTATCTTTTTTTACTCCAAATAGCACTCTTGCGTAAATATCACCATAATACTGAACACAAATACGCAAGTAATCGCACTCATCCTCTATGTCAAGCGCACTAACCTTGGTATCAACACACAAAATTTCTTCTTCTGCTAACTGTGAGATAATTTTGCTCGCGATTTGCGTCACATAAGATGAAATTTGAGCAACGCTCTTGTTGATATCTACTGGCTCTACATCAAAGTCTCTTTTTTTAAGATAAAAAATAGTGTCGTCTTTGTAAAAGTCATTTAAATTTTTATAGATAAATATGTTTGCATCTTTAAGGTATGTTACTAATTCAATAGATAAATTTGATTCGTTTATGCCACAAAGCGAAATAAATGCACCTGATCTTTTGCTAATGCTAGCAAGCTTGATTAGAAATTTTGCACCCCTTATATTTAGAGCACCGGAAATATTTACCCATAAAATAAAAAATTTATATCCGATTCTTAGCATAATGTCATGAGCTGACATATCAAAATCTTCAATAAAATCTGAGTCCATAAAACTTTTTATGGCATAAATAACGACACCATCTTTTATAAAAGTATCTATCTGATTTTGTCTTAATCTTACATGATTTAGCTGTGATACTGCATAACTATATAAATTCTTTTTTTTATTAAACTCGGTCGCATCTCTAGCCTCAACCACATCAAATGATCGATTTTTGAGATAATTGGCCAAATAGTGCTTATACTGCTCAGTTGAGTTATAAATGAAAACTTTGTTATTTGCATTGTTTAGAAATTTATTTAAAAACAAGCTTGCGATATTTTCACTTTCAAACATTGAAATATTTAAAATATTCTTAACTGTTTTCATCATCAATTCATAAAAAATTTCATTGTAATCGCAAATCGCAAATACTACCCCATGCTTTTGTGCTTCTTCGCTTAAATTTTCAATTATTCTACCAAGCCAAACAGGACTAAAAAATGTAACATTTTTTAGTGAGAGCAGTATAGCGCTGATATCGCGCGATAAAATTTGGTTTATGTATTTTTCACTTAATTTTAATGGAACATTCTCTGCTTCCAAAAAACCAAAAGGCCTTATAATTGCCATAGAACCATTAAAAGTTAATTTCATTTTTGTAGAGCTTTTTTAATAAATATAATGGTTTGCATCTCTGGATAAACATTGATATCTAAAATTTTATCAACTCCAAAATCATAAAATTCAGACCTGCTGGACTCATAAGAGAGTAAAATTTTAAAAAAACAAAGCATCTCTTTATCAATCTTGCTTAATGATTGCTTACTCATATTCATTGCTTTTAAAAAAATATCCCAAAGACTAAAGCCATATTTTTTTTGCAAAATTTTATTATAGCTTACATCAGAATACGAAATAACGTCTGACATGCAAGATGGATATTTTGAAAATAAATTCTCACACACTATAATACAGGCCATAGAATACGGAGCAAGCGATAAATAGTTGTAGTGTTTTTCTTTAAAAGAGTTTAATATCTTTAGCCAATCTGATAAAATTTTAGCATTAAGCTCGATTAAATCGACGATTTTAAAATTAAATACCTTATAAATTTTTGGGGATTTTAAAAATATAAAATAAGAAAGCACTATCGCTCTAAAAGTATCAATGCCAAGCATATTTGCTATTACTACCAAATCATTGCCATCATAAGGAATATCAAATTTTGTACGTTTAAAAATGGAGCTAAAATAAGTTTTAAAAGATGCTATATTTTGCAAAGTAGTAACTGCATCAGTTACATTACCAGCTAACAACAAGTGCTCGATCTTTTCAAAAAGAGTTGGCATCTGTAAAACAAAATCAACATTTTTTTCGATCAACTCTTTACTAAGCATTTTGTATCACTCAAGATTTCTAAATATTTTTTTGCTATTTATAATTTATAGACAAAGGCGTTATTTTATCTAGATTATAAATAAAAATCAATTCTTTTAAAAAAGAATTGATTTAAGCATTACTTTTGTTTGTTTTAGATAAAATCAGCAGAAATTTTTGTTTATAAGGAAAAAAAATGTCAAAAAGATGTGCGATAACAGGCAAAGGACCGATGATAGGCAACAATGTGAGCCACGCTAACAATAAAACTAAAAGAAGATTCTTGCCAAATCTTAGAACGATTCGCGTTACGCTAGAAGATGGTACTACAAGAAAGATAAAAGTTGCTGCTTCTACTCTAAGAACGATGAAGAAACAATCAAACTAAGAATATAAAATGAAGAGGAATTTATGTCTTTTCTCTCAAGACTTTTAAAATTCCTCAACTGGTCAAACTCTACAAAACCAGAAATAAGCCTAGATACTGAGCTTTACGAACAATTAAAACCTTTTAGATTTCCACTAATTTCAGTCGTATTACTGTTACTTTTTGGAACATTAGGTTATGTCTTAATAGATAATTTCTCGCTAATAGATGCCTTTTACCAAGCTGGCATGACTTTTACAACAGTTGGTTTTACCGAAGTTGCTCCAATAACTCCAAAGGGCAGAATTTTTACTATCACGTTTATACTTATTGGTTTTATTATATTTACGCTATCGATCGGTATTGTGGTTGAGGTTTTAAAAAGAGGTACATTAATTAGCATTTTAAAGGAACGACGCATGCTTTATAGGATCGCAAGACTAAAAAATCACTTCGTTATTTGTTATCACAATCTATACACAATCGAACTTAGTGCTCAATTTCGTGAAAATCATATACCTTTTGTAGTGGTCGATGACAGAGAAGATATTGCAGAGCTAGCTCAAATTTATAAATATCCATATTTCATAAAAGCTCAGCCGCATACACAAATTGCCTTTTTAAAAACACATCTATCAAGCGCAAAAGGACTTATAACTCTTAGCTCAAATATTGCTGATAACATCGCCCTTATAGCATCTGTAAGACTTTATGAAAAAGAGATAGGTCGCAGAAAGCCTTATCATATCATCACAAACGCAGAGACAGAAGACGATACGCAAAGATTAAAAAAATTAGGTGCTGACAATGTGGTAAGTCCATCTCGCTTAGTCGCGCAGCGGTTAAGTGCCATGAGCGTAAGGCCGGACATGGAAAATTTATTAGAGCAGTTTTTGTATACAAAAAATTCACCTATCGATATAGAAGAAATTCTTGTGCCTGATTACTCTTGGATAAGATTTAAAAGACTAAAAGAGACTCATTTGCGAAATATTACAAATGCAGACATAGTAGGCATTAGAGATATAAATAATAATTTTGTACCAATGCCAAATGGTGACACATTAGTAGGAACAGGATCAAAGCTTTTAGTCATCGGTACCGTTGATGGAATACGTCTAACCAAACGCGTTGTAAAAAGCAAACACAAACCTGAAGAATTTAAATACGTATAAAATAAATTTTCTACTTGCTCTTTTTAAAAATTTAAGCAATGGCTTGGCACCTTTTTTATATCCAAGTATTTACAAAGTCTTGATAAAATTTCTCAAATTTTTATAGGAGCCGATATGTTACATGAATATACAGACCTTATAAATGAGCTAAAGAAAACAGATGCTCGTTTTGCTGCTCTTTGCAAAAAGCATGATGAACTAAATAAAAAAATAGACGACAATCTGGCAAAACCATCTGAAATTGATAATTTAAAAAAAGAGAAGTTAAAACTAAAAGACGAAATTTATGTTCAAATTTTAAAGCATAAAAAGTAAGAATAAATTTATCTAATCTTTGAGATTAGATAATAAATTCTGGTTCAAATTTTGTCCCATTTACTCGAACTATTCTTGCTGGTATACCAACGACTGTCGCGTTTGCTGGGACATTTTTTAGTACGACTGAGTTTGCGCCAATCTTAGCATTTTCGCCGATCGTTATGGCACCAAGTATTTTCGAGCCAGCTGCGATAGTCACACCATTTTTTACAGTTGGATGCCTTTTGCCACACTCTTTTCCGGTGCCTCCAAGCGTTACTTGATGATACATCATTACATCATCGCCTATCTCAGCTGTCTCACCGATAACCACACCCATACCATGATCTATGAAAAATCTCCTGCCGATCTTTGCTCCAGGGTGTATCTCGATGCCTGTTAAAAATCTTGCAATTTGCGAGATGAGTCTAGCTAGAAAAAAATGCTCTTTTTTATATAAAAAATGAGAAATTTTATGAAACAAAACCGCATGGATGCCAGGAGTGTTTATAAGTATTGCCAAAAAGCAACACTTATGTACCGATGGGTCTTTTTCACGAACAGTTTGAACTAGCTCCTTTAGACTATCCCACATATTTTTATGCTCCGTAAAGCTCTGTACTTAGGTATCTCTCGCCGTTATCTGGAGCTATGAAAAGTACTTTTTTGCCAGCACCAAGTCTTTTAGCCACTCTTTTTGCAGCCACGTAAGCAGCACCACCGCTTATACCTATCATGAGTCCATCACTTTTTGCGATTGCTCTAGCTGCGTTTAGTGCGTCATCGTTGCTTACTTTTTCTACTTCGCTAACTAGGCTCATATTCCATAGTATTTGGTAAAAATCCAGCTCCAATGCCTTGAATTTTATGTGGTCCTGGGTTGCCACCACTTAAAACCGGCGATGCTTCAGGCTCAACTGCGATGATCTTAGTATCATAGCCCTTTTCTTTTAAAATCTTTGCTACGCCACTTATTGTACCACCTGTGCCAACACCAGCTACAAATGCATCAAGCTTACTAAAATCAGCCACAATTTCAGCAGCTGTTGTTAGTTCGTGAGCTTGTGGGTTATACTTGTTTTCAAACTGGCTTAGCATTATATGATTTGGCTGAGCTGCTAGCTCTGTAGCTCTTGCGATCGCTGCTTTCATACCACCAGACGCTGGAGTAAGCTCAAGCTGTGCGCCATAAGCAGCCACTATTTTGCGTCTTTCGATACTCATGCTCTCTGGCATGCAAAGTATCACTTTAAAACCAAGTGCAGCACCGCACATCGCTACACCAATGCCAGTATTTCCACTCGTTGGCTCAACGATAGTATCACCATATTTTAGCGTACCGTCAGCTAGCATTTTAGTTATCATATTAAATGCGATCCTATCTTTTACAGAGCCACCTGGGTTAAAAAACTCTAATTTTACATAAATTTCGGCTTCATCAGCACCTGTTTTTATCTTTACAATAGGTGTATTACCAATCGTTTTAACGATGTTATCGTAAATCATCACTCCTCCTAAATTAAATAAGATAAATTTTGTGTAAATTTAGCACAGAATTTTAAAATAGATTATAAAAAGCCCCAATCTTTGGCAAATTTATAAAGAGTTGTTACATATTAGTAGTTTAATTTTTAATGCTACTTAATATTTTTTGACCATTTTGGCTTAAAATTTTGCCTTTGAAATTTTCCTTGCAAAACTCTAAAATAAGTGAATGATAGAGTTTTAAGACCTCGGTCTCATCAAATTTATCACTGTCAAGAAATTTGTAAATTTCATCATACTCAAGCGAGCTAAACCACTCAGCCGCCTCGTCATAACACTCGAAATTATAGTCAAAATATGCCATTATCCTAAGCGCGTAGGCATCAACGACCATATATGGCTTCCCACAAGCATAAGCTAGTATCGCGTCGCAAGTCTCTGCGCCAACGCCTTTTACGTTTATTAGCCACTCGCGGCTTGCGTTTTCTTTGAAGTTATCAAAGCTCTCAAATTCATTTTTTATAGCTAGACAAAGCGTCTTTAGCCGTTTTGCCTTTGTGTTGTAAAAGCCACTTGGCTTTATGAGCGTGGCAAGTTCGCTGTTTTCAAGCTCGCAAATGCCTTGCAGGCTATCTTTGCCTGCTTTTTTTAGATTAGCTAGAGCTTTTTCTACGTTTTTCCAGTTGGTATTTTGCACCAAAATAGCACCCAAAATAACCTCAAAAGTGCCCTCGCCTGGCCATTTTAGCTCGTCTAAATTTCTACTTTTGTGATTTAGCAAAGCTATAAACAGATCAGTTGATCTCATTTTAAATTTTCTTTAAAAGTTAGGTAAAACTGCTTTGCCGTCCTGCCACTTCTGCTAGCTCTTAGCGTGGCAAAATTTTTAGCAAGCGTGTGAAGCTCATCTTTGTCACCAGTGTAGTCTTTAAAGTAAAAATCAACCATTTTTAGATACTCATCGTAGTTGCCTTGATAAAAGCTGATCCAAAGACCAAAGCGGTCCGAGAGCGAAATTTTCTCCTGAGCTGCGTCGCTGTAGTGAATTTCTCCGTCTATTAGCTCTGAGTTTTCATTTTCGCTTTTAAACTCGCTTATTAGATGTCTGCGGTTTGATGTGGCGTATAAAAGGACGTTTTTAGGCGGTTTTTGGATAGAGCCATCCATAATAGGTTTTAGAAATTTATACTCATTGCTGCCATTTTCAAAGCTTAGATCGTCGCAGAAAATGATAAATTTAAACTCGCTCTTTCTGATCTCGTCGATGATGTCGCCAAGGTATTTTAGATCCTCGCAGCCGATCTCGATGATGCGAAGTCCGGCTTTATAAAACTTAGTAAAAACAGCCCTTACGAGACTTGACTTGCCACATCCTCTCTCACCCCAAAGAAGCACGTGGTTCGCATCCTTACCATCTATAAAATTTAGAGTATTTTTTAGTAAAATTTCTTTTTGTTTTTCTAGCCCATAAAGTGAGTTGATATCTACAAAATCAATATCGTCAACTGGCTTTAACATCCCTTTTGTGCTCTTATAAATCGCTGCGTACTTCACTCCCCAATCTATCATTTCTTATTCTTTCTTAGATAGACCAAAATTTCAGCCAAAACATCGTCATCGTCCTTGCTACGTGACTTTAGCCTGATCTTCTCGTCATCATTTTTTGTTATTAGTATATTTTGTTCGCTGTTTGAGATCGTCTTTATGTCAGCTTTTAGAGATAAAATTTTGATGATGATAAGGTCTAAAAACTGCTTTGTATATGTATCTATCTTGCCAAATCTATCCTCAAGCTCGCTTTGTATCTCATAGACCTCAGCGACCTCTTTACACTTGCTAAGGCGCCTATAAATTTCGAGTCGTAGTCTATCTTCTCTTATAAATTCTTGATTTAAAAAGGCGCTCACACTAAGCTTTAGATCGATCTTGTCAAGCTTTGCGGAGTCTTGATTAAGAAGCTTATTTATCTCATCTTCTAGCATCTTTAGATATAACGAGTAGCCGATAGCCTCGATGTGGCCGCTTTGTGCCTCGCCGATGATGTTGCCACCACCCCTTATCTCAAGGTCGTGATATGCTAACACCGAGCCAGCGCCCAAAAACGAGTTGCCTTCAAGTGCCACAAGTCGTTTTAGAGCGTCTTTACTAATGGCATCTTTATCCTCAACCAAAAAGTAGCAATAAGCCTGCTTGTCGCTTCTACCCACGCGTCCGCGGAGCTGATGCAGGTCAGCCATACCAAATTTATTAGCATTTTCTACGATTATGGTGTTTGCATTTGGCAAGTGGATGCCGCTTTCAACGATGCTGGTGCAAAGCAGCAAGTCATACTCGCCCCGCTCAAATTTCATCATCTCATCTTCAGTAACTTTCGCATTTACCTTTGAGTGAAGTATTAAAATCCTAAGCTTTGGCAAAATTTTTCTTAGCTCATTTGCCGTCTGCTCGATATCTGCGATGTGGTTGTGGATGTAAAAGGTCTGCCCGCCACGTCTTAGCTCACGTATGATCGCCTCTTTGATGACCTTCTCGTCCCACTCTCTCACGCTTGTTCTAACATCCAGTCTTGAACTTGGCGGAGTGGCTAAAATACTATATGTTTTTATCTTGCTAAGCGCCATATTTAGGCTTCTTGGTATAGGAGTGGCACTCATGCTTAAGATGTGTGAATTTTGAGAAATTTCTTTTAACTGCTCTTTTTGTTTAACGCCAAATTTATGCTCTTCATCAACCACTATAAGCCCTAAATTCTCAGCCTTTACACCAAGAAGCGCATGCGTTCCCACGCAAACTATCGGCTCATTTTCTTTTAGTGCTTTTTGCAGGCTCGACTTCTCTTTGGCACTTGAGAAGCGATCTAGCCTAAAGACCTTTATGTCAAATTTGCTAAATCTTTGGCTTAGTGTCTTATAATGCTGCGAGCTAAGAAGCGTCGTTGGCACGAAGAAAAATGCGCTAAAGCCTGATTTTATGCAGGTAAATATGGCGTTCATCGCAACTTCAGTCTTACCAAAGCCAACGTCTCCGCTAAGCAGCCTATCCATGACCTTGCCACTTTTTAGCTCATCTTTTATATCATTTACCGCTTTTTGCTGATCACTCGTATATGAAAAGCCAGCGTCTTGGACAAAATTTAGATAAGAGATGTCTTCTTTTTGCAAAATTTTACCAGCCACAAGCTCTCTTTTTGCCGCCATTGCTACGATCTTTGAAGCGATCGCGAAGAGTTTTTCTCTAACCTTTTCTTTTATCTTGGCAAAATTTGCCTTGCCTAAGCGGTCCAGCACCGCCATAGAACCATTTTGAGCGATATAGCGGTCTATCAAATTTAGATGCTCTACTGGCAAAAGAAGCTTGTCGTCATTTTGGTAGGCGATAACCACAAATTCCTTTGTCGCGCCCAAAACCTTGATCTTTTCAAGCCCCAAAAATCTGCCTATACCATAATCTTCATGCACGACGTAGTCATTTACCTTTAGCTCATCCACCACGAGACTTGAGCGTTTAACTCGTCTTTTTTTCTCAAATTTATTAAGTGAGACTACGATCTTATCACTTGAGGTTAAATTTACTACAAGGGGCGAAATTTCAAGCTTTACATTAGCAAAGCCATCAAGCTCATAGCCCTTAAAAAGCCCTTCATTTCTTGAAAGAACGGTTATGCTTTTGCTCTTATTTAGCTCAAAAAAGTCAAAATTTAAAGTAACCTCAAGATCTTTATAAACCTTTGGCTCAGGTAAAATTTCAATGCCCTTGAATTTCTCCTCAGGCACATCATAAATTTCAAAATCGATCTTTTTAACAAGTTTTGAGTCAAATTCTTTTAAGTAGTCACTAAAGCTATCTATCGCCCAAAATCCAAGCGAATTTAGATCACTCACCAAGGCGTCACTTTGCATATCCTCAATCTTTTGGCTAACTTTTTCAAACTCATCTTTGCTCAAATTTGCGATAAATGGCACGATCTCAGCTTCGCTTAGCTCAGCTTTATTGCTAATTTGCGTGGCGGTGTTATAGTTTCTTATACTCTCAACCTCATCACCAAAAAGCAAAATCCTAACAGGATCATCCATATTTACGCCGTAAATGTCGATCACTTCTCCACGTATGCTAAACTCGCCAACGCTCTCAACGATATCGACGCACTCATAGCCAAAGCGTATGAGCAAGTCGGCAAATTCGTTTAAATTTAGATTGTCTTTTAGCTTGATTGTTGAGCTTTCTAGGTTTTTTTGCGTTGGAAGTGGGTTTAAAAGCGTGCTAAATGGGCTTATGATAATCTTTTTGCCATCAAATTTATAGTATTTGCTAAGAACGGATGAAATTTCAAAAAGCTCTTCGTTAAAGCTTCTTAGATCATCGCCCTTTTTAGCTCTAAAATCAGGTAATTTAAAAACGTTAAAGCCAGCAAAACTGGCCGCATCAGCACAAAGTGCCGCCTCTTTATCATCTTCACAGATGAGAATTTGTGGGGCGTGTGTTAAAAGATACTCATAGACCTTTGCTTGCATAGTACTCTTTTAAAAAGGCTTCGGCTAGATGAAATGAGCCAAAGGCTAGATAAATTTTGCCGTTTTTTGCCTCTTTTATATCATTCATATCGCTTGGCTCAAACTCTCTATGTGAAATTTCAAGCTCATTTAGCGCTTTATTTATGAGCTCTCCGCCAAGCTCCCTGCCCTCGCAGCGGTAGTGATAAAGTAGCACGCTATCAATAACTGGCTTTAGAGCTGCTAAGACAGCTTTGAAATCTTTATCTAAAAATGAGTTATAAACTAGAGTTAGCTTCTTGTCACTAAACTCTTTAGAGCTAAATTTCTTAGCTATAGCCTTTGCGCCAAGCTCGTTGTGACCGACATCAGCGTATAAATTTGAGGTGATCTTTTCACATCTGCCACGAAGCGTAAGAGCACCAAGCTTTTTTATGTCTATACCGCTATCTAAAATTTTAGCAGCAGCGTAGGCTAGGGTTAAATTTGATCGTAAAAACTCTGGTAGATTAAATTTATCTGCATAGTTTGCGATCTCATTTAAATTTTCTTTGGTTAAAATTTCTCTTGGGAAGCTCAAAATTGCGCCCCTCTCGCTTGCGATCTCTTTTGCGATAGTAACGCTTATCTCGTTCATCTCATCATTTAAAATAGCTCTTTTGCCCATAGCTTCAAACTTCGTGCGTGAAATTTCTTCTAAGCTATTTCCTAGTATCGCTGTGTGATCAAAGCCGATCGGAGTAAAAATGCTTAGCTCTTTTTCAAAGACATTTGTCGCATCAAGCACACCACCCATGCCGGCCTCGCAGACAAAATAATCGCAATCCTCAAAAAGTACGGCAGAAAGCAGCGTCATATACTCAAAATAGCTTGTTTTTATCTTGTACTCGTCACTTAAAAGAGCCTGCAAGCGCTCGTGAGCTGCTTCTAAAATTTCATCACTAGCGACCTCACCATTTAGCCAAAATCGCTCGTTAAATTTAAATATATGCGGGCTCGTGTAGTGTCCTACTTTTGCGCCATTTTGGCTTAAAATTTGCGCTAAAAAGCGTCCAGTACTTCCTTTACCATTTGTACCTATTATGTGAATAATCTTAAATGGCTTTATATGCTCTTTTATAGTCGCATACGCTCTAATGATCCTGCCGTAGTCAATCTCTTTATAGTAAAGTGGTTTGCCATCAAGAAATTTAGCTAGGCTCATTTTTCCTCGATTATCTTTGGCATTACTTGATTTCTGCCATTTTCTTTTGAGAGATAAAGCATCTTGTCAGCAGCTTCAAGCGTCATCGTCTCGCTTAAATTTGCACTTCTTGTCGCTATACCAGAGCTTATAGTAACCTTAATACGCTCATTTTTATAGATAAATTTAAAATTTTCTATCATGCTTCTTAGCTTATCTCCAAATTTAACACTATCTTTTAAACCAGTGCTTGGAAGCAAGATTACAAATTCTTCACCGCCATATCTACCAACGAAATCAACCTTTCTAGCGTTTTTCTTAAGCACTTGAGCCACTGCTGAAAGAATAACATCTCCAGCCTCATGCCCATAAGTATCGTTTATGCTTTTGAAATGATCAATATCAACAAAGCAGATAGAATAGTCAGTCCCATAGCGTTTATATGCCTCTTCAATGCGTTGAATCTCGTTCATCAAAGCACG
This sequence comes from Campylobacter concisus, assembly GCF_001298465.1. Classification (NCBI taxonomy): domain Bacteria; kingdom Pseudomonadati; phylum Campylobacterota; class Epsilonproteobacteria; order Campylobacterales; family Campylobacteraceae; genus Campylobacter; species Campylobacter concisus. The sequence continues at coordinate 722,412 of NZ_CP012541.1, read as the reverse complement.
CTTAGTAGATACTTTTGTCAAAAAGTCCTCTTTGCTCTCCAACTTAGCTTCCTCAAGCTCTTTTTCAAGACTATTTACTCTGTTTTGAAGCTCTAAGATAGTAGCTTGCCTATTGTGCATCTCGATACCAAGCTCTTTGCTCTCGATCTCCAAAGCACCAGCGATCTCAATAAGCATGCTCCTTACTTGATCGATGCTATTTGTATTTAAATTTACATTTTTTAGATCATTTTTAATGCTTTTTACTTTATCAGAACTACTTTGTGAACTAACTGCAATATCAGAAATTCTCTCGCTTATATTTTGTAAAACATTATTTAGCGAACCAACTTTTTCTATGATCTCCGTTCTATCTTCTTCTATTCTGCGATCAACAAATGCCTTTACCTTTTCTTGAAATTCTTTGCTATTTAAGGTTTTAGGATTTTGCTTCAAAGTACTTCTTATCATGCTAAGCTCTTCATCAAGATCCTTTGTAATAGAAGGCTCAAGAGTAAGGCTTAAAAGCTGAATCAAAACATCCTCTTCGCCATCTTCATCTTTTTGTGTAAGAAATTTCTCAAGTTCAAAACTCATTGTCTTTAAATCATCAAAATTTCTAACACCATAATATTTCAAAAATTCTAAAAATTCAGTATCGTAAGAGCTAACAAAATCAAACCATCTAAGGCACATTTCTTCAAGATTTTTCTCATCATATCTTCTAGCGAGCAGTTGCATACTTTGCTCTGCTAAACTTTTTGCATCTTTATTGTGAAGCATTGAGATAGCTTGGAGAATTCTTCTAGCAAATGCGTTTAGTGATTGTAATTTTTTATCATCAGCCATAAGGCTTGCTCCTTGTTGAGCACCTCTAGAGAGCCTAGCAGTCATAAAAGCGACAAACTCATCGACCGTCTTTATATGAAGGCTTAGGGCTTGATTTTTATATTCATCACCAAGCCTTGAGATATATTTTTCTATCTTTTTACTCTCTTCTGTTGTAAAGCCATATTTTTTAGAAATTTCATTATAGACTTCAGTGTAATTCTCTGGCGTTAGCATCAAATGGCGATCTTTGATCTCATTTAAGGCTTCCTTGACTATTTGACTAACGGTTACTGCTGCCATTTCTATATCCTTTTACCGCTAAACTTGCGATATACTCATCAAAGGCTTCTTTTGATGCCTCTTTGATAGCTTCGTATTTTTGAGTATCACTAAGAATGCTATCAGCAAATCTTACATCTTTTTGACGTCTTGCGACACTAAAGTCATACTCGCCAGTGGCTGGAATATCAACCACGCTACCATCTTTAAATTTAGTCTTATAATTTAAGCTTAAATGTGCTTTATATGACGTAATGTAGCCAAACTCATCATAAATGATCGCTTCGTAATTTAAATCTTTTACCGAAATAATTATCAAAGTATCAGCACTCTCTTTACTTGATAAATTTTTATTTAGCCTTGCGACCATGCCCTCTTTAACAGCGTCCTTTATCCAAACGCTATTTTTTGGTTCTTCTTTACTGATGATCACATCAACGTAAATTTTATCACCAACTAGGTCATGTGTGATCTTTGATACTGGTTTATAGCCACACCCGCAGATAAATATCGCTACAAAAAATGCTAAAAAGTACCTCAAAATTTATCCTTTAATGACAAAATTTACTAATTTGCCTTTTATATAAATCTCTTTTAAAATTTCTTTTCCTTCAAGCCATTTAGCCACATTTTGCTTAGCTAGCTTTAAAATTTCACCCTCGCTCTCACTTGCTGCCACTTCAAACTCAGCCCTTTTTTTGCCATTTACCGTAACTGCAAGAGCGATGCTATCTTTTACAAAAACCTCTTCTTTTACGGCTATCTTTGTGAAATTTTTTCTACCAAAAAGCTCTTCACTAAGCTCATTTGCGATATGCGGTACGATAGGCTCTAGTAAATTTAAGATGATGAAAAAGCCCTCAGCATTTACATCCTCATTATCTTGCGCATTTATAGCATTTAGTGCCTCCATGCAAGCAGCGATTAGTGTATTAAAAGCAAATGTATCACCAAAAACCTCGGTTGATTTTTTAAGCGCTTCATAAATTTTTTGCCTTGCAAATTTCTCATCTTTGTTTAGGCTTTCATGATCTATCTGAGGCAGTTTATCTATCTTTTTGATAGTGTGTGCCTTCTCCCAAAGCCTATTTAAAAACCTAAACGCACCCTCAACTGCACTGTCGTTCCACTCAAGCTCTTTTTGAGGAGGTGCTGCAAAAAGGATAAAAAGCCTTGCCGTATCAGCACCATATTTATTGATGATATCATCAGGATCTACGACGTTGCCCTTACTTTTGCTCATCTTTTTGCCATCTTTTAAGACCATGCCTTGAGTTAGTAAATTTTCAAACGGCTCATCATCTCTTAGATAGCCAAGATCTCTTAAGACCTTTTGGAAAAATCTAGCGTATAAAAGGTGCAATATCGCATGCTCGATACCACCAATGTATTGATCTACGTTCATCCAGTAGTTTACACTCTTTTCATCAAGCGCTTTTTGTTTCCACGTCTTCTCATCGCTTGTAAATCTAGCAAAATACCAGCTACTCTCCACAAATGTATCCATCGTATCAGTCTCTCTGATCGCGTCTTTGCCACATTTTGGACACTTTGCAAATTTCCAAGTTGGGTGTTTATCAAGGGGGTTGCCCTCGCCTGTGATCTCAACATCTTCAGGTAGTGCAATAGGCAAATTTTCCTCTTTTTCAGGCACTACGCCGCAGCATTTGCAGTGCACTACTGGTATTGGCGCACCCCAGTATCTTTGGCGAGAAATTCCCCAGTCTCTTAGTTTGTAGTTTGTGATCCTCTTGCCAAGGCCATCTTTTTCGAATTTCTCTATTATAAAGCTTTTAGCCTCTTCTGAATTAAGGCCATTTATCAGCTCAGAATTTATAGCAACTCCATACTCAGAGTATGCTTTAGAGCTATCGCTCTCGCCATCAAGTGGCTTTACGACTGGTTTTATAGGAAGATTAAATTTACTTGCAAACTCGAAGTCCCTTTGATCGTGCGCAGGCACAGCCATGATAGCGCCACTGCCGTAGTCAGCTAGGATGAAATTTGCAACCCAAACTGGGATTTTTTCATTTGTGAGTGGATGAACGACGTAAATTCCTAAAAATTCTCCGTCTTTTTCGCTCGCTTGACGCTCTCTTGGGCTTTGATTTAGGATTGTTTTTATCTTTGTCTTTTTGTTTTCATCGATTTTATCACTCTCAAGCAACGCTTTTACAATAGGATGTTCAGGTGCAAGGGCTGTGTAGCTAACGCCGTAAATCGTATCAGCTCTTGTAGTAAATACCTCAAAGCCATCAAATTTACCACCTAAAGCCTCTTTTGAAGCTTCATCAAGATAAAATTTAAACTCCAAGCCGTAGCTTCTACCGATCCAGTTTTCTTGCATTGTAATTACTTGATTTGGCCATTTGCCTTCAAGAAGCTTCAGATCATCAAGTAGCTCGCTAGCGTATTTTGTGATGTTAAAGTAATATCCAGGAAGCTCTTTTTGTACAACATCATTACCGCATCTCCAGCATTTGCCATCCTCCACCTGCTCGTTTGCAAGCACAGTTTGATCGTATTCGCACCAATTTATAATTGCATTTTTTCTATAAACAAGCCCTTTTTCAAACATCTTTATAAAAAAGCTTTGCTCCCACTTTGTGTAAAGTGGATCAGACGTGGCTAAAATTCTCTTTTTAGAAAATGAAAAGCCAAGGCTTGCTAGCTCTTTTTTCATATAGTCGATATTTTCATAAGTCCAAATTTTAGGGTGAATTTTATGTTTTATGGCTGCGTTTTCAGCTGGCATACCAAAGCTATCAAAGCCAATAGGATGAAGCACGTTGTAGCCGCTTTTTCTATATGATCTAGCAAGTGCATCGCCGATAGAGTAGTTTCTTACATGCCCCATATGTATGCGTCCGCTTGGATAAGGAAACATACTTAGGATATATTTTTTTGGCAAGCTTAGATCGTCTTTTGGTTCAAATTCTTCATTTTTATCCCAAATTTCTTGCCATTTTTTTTCTATCTTTAAAGGCTCATATTTTCTCTTTTCAGCCATTTTTTCTCCTAAAATTCTTCTTGAGCTTTGCTTGATTCTATTAAAACCAAGGCTAGTGAAAATATATTTGCAATGACTGCGCCAATAGCCAACGAATAGCTAAGTGTTATATTTTCAGAGACTTGCAAAATAACAAAAGCTGGTATAAGGTGCAAATCAGCAACCAGCGAGCTTGCAAAAAGCTCAGCCGAGAGTAAATTTTTAACACCAATCTTAAGTAGCGTTGAAACCAAATTTATACTAGCTGCCACAAAAAGTGCAATCTCGTTTTTATCATATAAAAATTCTGCCGTGGTCGTAAGACTCATCAATGCAAAAAATATGTAGATAACTTTTCCCCAGTTCATTATCCCTCCTTACACAACGCCTTTCTCAAACATAGCACGCTCTTTTTCGCGCTCTTTTTTTATCTTTTGCTTTTCAGTCTCTCTACTTCTAAAATGCTCGATGCTAAATTTAAACCAGATAAGAAACGGCGAAGAGATGTAGATCGAGCTGATAGTTCCTATGACAATACCAACGATAAGAATAAATGAAAATCCATGTATCATATCTCCACCAAATAAAAATAACACAAGAACCGTCATCATCGTAGTGGCTGAAGTTAAGATAGTCCTTGAAAGTGTGGCTGAGACTGACTCATTGATAACGCCCTCGATATCAGTTCTCTTACTCTCTTTGATACCCTCTCTTATCCTGTCAAAAATGATGATAGTATCATTTAGAGAGTAGCCAAGCACTGTTAAAATAGCTGCTAAAGTATCTAAATTTACATCTATATCAAATAACGAAATAGCACCAACAGTTATGATGATATCGTGAATTTCAGTTGCGATTGCAGCTAGAGCAAAACGCCACTCAAATCTAAAAGTGATGTAAATTAGCACACCTATTAGAGAAATTCCTAGAGCCATTAAACCCTTTTGTCTGAGCTCATCGCCAACCTTTGGACCAACAATATCGACACGTCTTACTTCAAAATTCCCAGTGTCTTTTAAGATTTGCTTTATCTCAGCACCGACGTCGCCGGTTAAATTTGAGCTTGAGCCTGAAAATCTAATAACAGCTTCATCTTCGCTTCCAAACTCGGTAACAGAGGCATTTTTAAGCACTTCATTTGTGCCAAAAGCATCACGAATTTTATCAAGTGGCGCTTTTGTGTCGTATTTGAGCTGAATAAGCGTACCGCCAGAGAAATCAATGCCGTAGTTTAACCCCTTTGTAGCAAGTAAAACAATAGAGCCAACAAATAAAAATATAGAAAATGCTAGTGAAGCAAATCTAAAACGCATAAAATCATAAACTTTTGCTTTAGTAAAAATTTGCATCATTAGCTCCTTTTATAACCAAACCAAAGTCTGGTATTTCCACTTTTTTCTATCTTGTCCATAGCAGCATCAAACATGCCATGTGTGCCTAAAATGGCTGTTAGCATAGAAGCCATGATACCTATGGCCATTGTCACAGCAAAGCCTTTAACTGGGCCAGTACCATAAGCATAAAGCACAGCAACTGTAATGATAGTAGTTAAGTTTGAGTCAATGATCGCACTCATGGCGTGCTCATAGCCCTTTTGGACAGCTGTCCTTATCGCAACACCTTCACGTAAAAGCTCACGTATACGCTCGTTTATGATGACGTTTGCATCAACTGCCATACCAATCGTTAGCACGATACCAGCCATACCTGGCAAGGTAAGCGTAGCTCCAAAAAGTGCCATGACAGCAACTAATATAACGACATCCGCAACTAGCGCGATATTTGCAAAAATTCCAGAAATTCCATAATAAACTAGCATAAATAGCACAACCAAGATAGATCCAGCAGCAAGAGCAACCATGCTTTGGTTGATGCTCTCTTGGCCTAAAGATGGACCAACGCTTCTTTTTTCTAGCATCTTCACAGGTGCTAAAAGTGCGCCACTTCTAAGTGCGATCGCTACGTCGTGAGCCTCATCAAGGGTAAAACCACCGCTGATCTGGCCGCTGCCGCCACCTATTCTTTCATTTATAACAGGAGCTGAATAAACCTTGCCATCAAGTACAATAGCAAGCCTTTTGCCGACATTTGCGCCAGTAAAATCACCAAAAATTCTAGCGCCTTCTGAGTTAAGAGTGAAATTTATAATAGGCAAGTTATTTTGCTGAGAAAATGCGACTTTTGCATCAGTTAGCATCGAGCCGTCAAGCACTGGGATATTTTTAACGACGTATTTCACGCGGTCATTTTTAGCATCTTTAAAGATCACATCGCCGTAGCTTTCAGCTTCAGCCTCGCTCATTGCATTAGCCTGATCTTGTCTTTTATCATCAACTGCCATAAGCTGCAAGTGAGCAGCCTTTGCGATGAGATCTCTTGCTCTTTGTTCATCCTCTTCAGTTTTTATACCAGGAAGCTCAACTAGGATATTATCTTTGCCCTGTCTGGCAACAGTTGGCTCAGCTAGACCAAACTGATCAAGTCTGTTTCTGATGGTTTCAACAGCTTGCGAGATCGCATATTCGATCGTATCCGTTCTTTCTTGCTCGGTTAAAGATATGCTGTAATTTAAACCATCTTTTTTAATATTAAGCCCCTTTATCTCGGCTAGTGCTTTATCTACTTTTGGAGCCTCGTCGCCATCAAGGAGAGTAAAGTCAATGTTCTCTTCTTTAATCTTAAATTTATCAATTAACACATCTTCTTTTTTAGCATAATAATTTATACTTCCAGCTATTGATTTTATTTTTGAGTGAATAGCTTCGCTCGTTTCAACACCAAGTAGCATATGAAGGCCGCCTTGAAGATCAAGGCCAAGTGAAATTTTAGCTCCACTTTGTGTTTGAAAAAAAGATGGCACCGAAAAGCCAAAACCAAAAATCAAGGCTAATATTAAGATAACTAGCCTATATGTGACTCTTGCGTTACGCATTATTTATCTTCGATCTTTTTAGCTACAAACTCGCGTGCTATACGAACGATTACATCATCGTTAAGTTTAACTTTGATAAAATCATTTTCGGCTTTAATCACTTCGCAGATAAGTCCGCCATTAGTTATTATCTTATCACCTTTATCAAGAGCTGCGAGCATTGCTGCATGGGCTTTTTGTTGTTTTTGTTGAGGTCTAATAACCAAAAAGTAAAATATGGCGAAAAGCACAACAAGAGGTAGTAATGATGTTAAAAAATCAGCGTTTTGCATGGATTTCCTTATTTGTAAGATTTTTAAATGGGCATTTTAGCACTAAAATTATAATAAAAGCCTTTGTCGGTGCTTTTTTGCTTTCCAACTTTATTTTTTTAAGCCTCTTCGAGAATTTGCTCTTAAATTTTATCTCGCCGTTTCTAACTTTGACTGGAATTTACATCATCATAAATTTAAGCAGAGCTGGTTTTTTCGTGGCTGGATTTTTCACAGGAATTTTATGGTTTTATTGGATTAGCTTTAGTTTTATCTACTACGATCTGATCTGGCTCATACCTTTTGTCATCCTCTTTGTAGCCATTGTTTACGGATTTATGTTTTGGATAGCCTCTTTCCCAAGCTTTATAGTGCTTAGAGCTATTTTGCTATTTTTAGTAAGCTATATTCATCCATTTGGCTTTAACTGGTTTAACCTTGAAGCAACGCTTGTTTTAGGCGCTTTTGAGCCAAGTACGAGAGGGCTTATTTTTATGTTTTTAGCAGCCATTTCTTTGAGTTTAAAAGATAAAATTTTAAAATTTATCCTAGCTTTTATCTGCCTCATCGCCGCTTTGCAGTTTAAAAGTGGTGAGGCAAAGACTTTGCCATTTGACGTGGAGCTAATAAACACCGATGTCGCTCAAAGGGTGCGCTGGGATAAAAGCTTACGCATGAAATTTACAAATGAAAATTTAGACATGATAAATAGCGCTATCGCCGAGCAAAAACGCCTCATCGTGCTTCCAGAGAGTGCATTTCCACTATTTATGACAAATGAGCCACTACTTGTCGATGAGCTAAAAGAGCTTTCAAAAAAGATAACCATCGTAGCTGGCGCGCTTGCCTATGAAAATAAGCAATTTTATAACTCTGCATTTTTGTTTCAAGATGGCAATCTTAGGCGAATGGATAAGAAATTTTTAGTACCATTTGGAGAAGAAATTCCTCTGCCAAAATTTATGCAAGATGCAGTAAATAAGATATTTTTTGGTGGAGCTAGTGACTTTAAAAGGGCTGAAAATTTTAGCGACTACGAGGTAGATGGAGTAAAAATTAGAAACGCTATCTGCTATGAGGCAACAAAAGAGGAGCTTTATAATGGCGAATTTGACGTGGTCGTGACTATCACAAATAACGGCTGGTTTATACCAAGTAGCGAACCTGTGCTTCAAATGTTGCTTATAAAGCATCTTGCTACAAAATATAATAAAGCGGTCTATCACAGCGTAAATGGCTCAAAAAGTGAGATCATAAAGCCTAAAAAAGCGTTTTGGGATGAGTTTTAAAAAGGAGATTTAAAGTGGCTTTTAGATAAAGCCACTTTTTTGATTATTTTTTTAGTAAAGCCTTGAAGGTATCAACCGCATCAAGCTTTTCCCAAGGGTATTTTGCATTTCCTACTTGACCTTTTGCGGCTACTTTTGCATATAAAAATGTATCTTTGCTTGGTTTATCAAGACCAAATTTATTTGTTATCCAGCGAGGCGTTAGAGCAAAATGCTCGCTTACAAAATTTGAAAGCATATCGTCATTTACGCCATTTGCATGAGTTCCCATGGTATCAACACTAACTGAAGTTGGCTTTGCAACGCCTATTGCGTAGCTTATCTGGACGATGCATTTTTTAGCAAGGCCAGCAGCGACGATATTTTTAGCTATCCAGCGCGCTGCGTAAAGTCCGCTTCTATCAACCTTTGTGTAGTCCTTGCTTGACTGAGCACCGCCGCCTATCGGGCTATATCCGCCAAAGCTATCAACGATTAGTTTTCTGCCTGTTAGACCGCTATCGTGAAGTGAGCTGTGATTTACATATCTGCCCGTTGGGTTTATGTAAATGATCGTTTTTTCTTTATTATACAGTTCTTTTGGAAGACCAGTTTCGTCTATTAAATTTTGTATTAGTGCGCGAAGCTCTTCTATCTTCATGCTCTCCACGCAAGGAGCAGATACGACGATAGTGTGGATGCTTTGAGGTTTGCAGTTTTCAAAGTTATCTTTGCTGCCGTAATCAATCGTAACTTGCGTTTTAATATCAACGCCAAGCTTATCAGGGTTTGCTTTGGCAAATTTATATACTTTTTCACAAAGCATTCTTGCATAAGTTATAGCTGCTGGCATAAATTCTTTCGCTTCGCAGCTTGCAAAGCCAAACATGATACCTTGATCACCTGCTCCAATCTCACCGCTACTTTGATCAACACCTTGATTTATATCTGGGCTTTGTTGATTTAAGCAGACTTTGACCTCTATATCATCTGGGTGCAAGCACTGCTCTTTTGTAAATTTACTCTTTCCGTCATACCCGATATGAGCAAGAGCGTCTTTTACGATCTTTTCGTAATCTTTAAAAGAGAGTTTTACTTTTGAGTTTATCTCTCCGCCTATTACTATGTTTTTTCCAGCCACAAAGACTTCGCTTGCGATGCGTCCATTTGGATCTTGTGTTAAAATGGTATCAACAATGCTATCAGCGATTATATCAGCACATTTATCTGGATGACCTGGACTTACAACTTCGGAAGTAAATAGATACATTTTCATCCTTTTTCTTGACTAAAATTTTGTGCAATTGTAACTAATCTTTATAAAAAGCGAATTAATCTGTCTAAATTTCTTTATATTTAAAAATTGTTTAGCTAGAATCAGCAAAAAATTAACTTATTAAGGTTTCAAATGAATATGTTTAAAAACATTGCAAGAAGATACGCCGATGGAAATTTGATCGTTCAAATTTTAGTTGGTATCATCCTAGGTGCCCTAGTTGGCTTTTACACACATTATCAGGCAGCCCCTTACAACAATATTTCAGCTAAAATTCAAACTATTCAAAACGAAAGTGGTTTGAGCGTAGATGAAGTTATAAAAACTCGCCTTAGTCAGGATGAAGCCAAGCAGCTAAACGAAGCTAAAGAAAAAGCTAGCTCAGCCGATTCTATCGCTGCTTCTGCTTCAGTTTTAGGCGATTTATTCAAAGGCGCTTTAAAAGCTATCGCACCAATTCTTGTCTTTGTTTTGGTAGCAACATCCATCATTTTAAGAGATTTTGGTCATACAAAAGGTATGCAAAAGATCATTACACTCTATCTTGTCGGTACATTTTTAGCAGCCGTTGTTGCAGTTGTTGCTAGTTTCTTATTTCCAGTGGAGCTTTCTTTAAAAGGCCTACAAAGTGCTGATATGTCAGCGCCTCAAGGGATTACCAATGTTTTAAAAGATCTCATTTATAAAATGGTCGAAAATCCAATAAACGCCCTTGCAAATGGTAACTATATAGGCATCATCACCTGGGCAGTTGGTAGTGGTATAGCACTTAGAAATTCCACAGCTGAGACCAAAAAAGTATTTAAAGACATAAGCGATGGTGTGACTCATATCGTTAAATTTATCATTAGACTAGCTCCATTTGGTATCTTTGGTATGGTTACTATCAGCATTCATGAAACTGGATTTGAGGTACTTGCTGGATATCTTAAGCTCATCTTGGTTCTTGTTGGAGCAATGCTTGTTGTCGCATTTATCATCTATCCAGCCATGGTTTTTATATTAACTAGAAAAAATCCTTATCCACTTGTCATGATCTGCTTAAAAGAGAGTGCTATTTCAGCATTTTTTACGAGAAGTTCAGCTGCAAATATCCCTGTAAATATGGCACTTTGCAAAAAGCTTGGGCTAAAAGAGGAGCTTTATTCGATCTCTATCCCACTAGGTGCTACTATAAATATGGGAGGTGCGGCAGTTACTATCAGCATCCTAGCGCTTACTGCAGTGAATTCTATCCCATCTATCACAGTTACATTTGGCGATGCGCTTCTTCTTTGCTTCATCTCAGCACTAGGTGCGTGCGGTGCTTCTGGCGTGGCTGGTGGCTCACTGCTTCTAGTGCCGTTAGCGTGTGGTCTTTTTGGTATCGGCAATGACATCGCTATGCAGTTTGTCACAGTTGGCTTTACTATAGGCGTCATCCAAGACTCAGTTGAAACTGCGCTAAATAGCTCATCAGACGTGCTTTTTACAGCCGTAGCCTCAGAGACTTCAAACTAATCTTCATAAAATTTCAGCTAAATTTTGGCTGAAATTTTACTTTTATCCATTTTTTTGTAAAATATCCCAAAAAATTTAAAGGACGATTATGCAAATTTGGGATCTAAAAGCACTTTTTGCAAACGAAAAAGAGTGCGAGCAAAATGCACTAAATTTACAGGCAGAGTGCGAGAAATTTAAAGATAAATATCTTGAAAATTATGAAAATTTAAAAACAGATGAGTTTTTAAAGGCATTTGAAGAATATGAAAGCTTGGTAGCCAAAATTTCAAAAGTAATGACCTACGCTTTTTTAAATTTTGCTAAAGATACAAGCAAAGGCGCATTTTATGCAAAGATCGATGAGATCGCGACAAAAGCAAATGAAAATTTGATATTTTTTGAGATCAAATTTAATGAGTTTAGCCCTAAAAAACAAGAAGAGATCATCAAAAGCTCTAAAAAATATGGCTACTATCTAAGCAATCTCGCTAAAGCAAAACCGCACCAACTTAGCGTTGCTGAAGAAAGAGTTTTGCTTCGCACTGCAAGCACTGGAGCTGAGGGGTTTTCGAGGCTTTTTGATGAAAGTATGAGCAAGATGAGGTTTAAATTTAAAGGTGAGCTTTTAAATGAAGAGGAAATTTTAGCCAAGCTTCATGAGAGCGACCAAAGCGTGCGAAAACTAGCCGCCAAAAGCCTCTCAAACGAGCTTAGTAAGCACCAGCACCTTCTTGGCTATATATATAATATGATAAAAACTGATCTAAAGACTAGCTGCGAGCTTAGAAATTTTAAGCTACCAGAAGAGCCAAGACACCTTGAAAATCAAATCAGTAAAAAAAGCGTTGACTCGCTCATCGCCGTAACTGAGAAAAATTTCGACCTAGTTGCTAAATTTTACGAGCGAAAAAGAGAAATTTTAGGCCTTAAAAGGCTTTATGACTACGACAGATACGCACCTCTTAGCAGTGAGGGTGAGTATAAATTTGATGATTGTAAAAAGATAGTTTTAAAAGCATTTTCAAATTTCTCAAGCAAGTTTGGCGAAATCGCTAAAAGTGCCTTTAGTGACGGCTGGATCGACGTTTATCCGGCGCAAAACAAGCGAGGCGGGGCATTTTCTCACTCAGGATCAAGCGACACGCACCCTTATGTTTTACTAAATCACACAAATCAACGAAGAGACCTTTTCACGCTTGCTCACGAGCTTGGCCACGCCGTGCATCAAAAGCTCTCATATAACGTAAGCTACTTAAACTCAGACACGCCGCTAACCACGGCTGAGACGGCTTCAGTCTTTTGTGAGATGTTAGTTTTTGATCACATAAAAGACGGTCTTAGCAAAAAAGAGAAAATTTCACTACTTGCTGGCAAGATCGAGGATATATTTGCCACGCTTTACCGCCAGATAAATTTCACCACATTTGAGCGAGCTGTACACGCACATGAGGGCGAGATCAGCCTAGATGAGCTAAATAGAATTTGGCTAAGAGAAAGCAAAAAGATGTTTGGTAAAAGTGTCACGCTAAATGACTACTACAAAATTTGGTGGAGCTACATCCCGCACTTCATCCACACACCGTTTTACTGCTACGCCTACTCTTACGCGCAGCTTCTTGTACTTGCACTTTTTGGGCTTTACAAAAGCGGCAAATGCAAAAATTTTGTCGAAATTTACACCGAGTTTTTAAGCCTTGGCGGCAGCCTTAGCCCAAGGGAGCTTGTTGGTAAATTTGGCTTTGACATAGATGATAAAAATTTCTGGCAGATAGGCATAAATGAAGTTAAAAAGTTAGTAGATGAGTTTTTAGAAATTTCAAAAGGAATGAGATGTTAGATGAAATTTTAGATGATGAGAAATTTGCGCTGTTGATGAAGATGCACGTTTATGAGTGCATTGATTTTTTGCTTGAAAAAGGGGTAAATTTCTCAGTTGTGGCAAATTTGCCGCTAGTTAGCTTTGAGCCTAGCTTGCCAGATGAGATAAGCAAGAGCTTTAGCATGCCAGTCATTATGTTCTCACTTGGTGGATATACGCTTGAAAGTACAAAACTAACACAAGATGAGCTTAGCTTTGAGGCTGGCTTTGGTAGTGAAAATTTCGCCTCTGTGGTCTCTTTTCCACTTGGTGGTATTGTACAAATTTTGGTTGAAAATAGCCCGATCCTTGTAAATTTTTCTATTCATAAGCCAAAAGAGAAGCAAGCGGACCACACAAAAAAATCGGTTTCAGTCTTTTTACAAAATCCAAAAAATAAAGATATATTTAAGAAAAAATAGTAGTTTTAAGCATTTTTGGCTAAAATCAAAAGAAAATTTAAAAAGTAAAAAATGGAAAAACTACTATCAAATTTAAACGAAGCCCAATGCGAAGCAGCCACTCATATAGATGGTCCGATGCTCATACTTGCAGGAGCTGGCAGCGGTAAGACAAAGACGATCACGACTAGACTTGCCTACCTCATCGGCGAGGTCGGTATAGACGCAGCAAATACACTAACTCTTACTTTTACAAACAAAGCCGCCAACGAGATGCGTAGTAGAGCCATGGCGATGCTAAGCCAAAGCGGTAAAAACTATTCGCCGCTACTTTGCACATTTCATAAATTTGGACTTTTGTTTTTAAAGCTTTACATAGAAAAACTTGGTAGAAAAAACAACTTCGTCATAATCGACACAGATGATAAAAAACGCATCATCAAAAGCTTTGAAAGTCCAGTTGCCACGGCGATTTTGTCAAGCGAAATTTCAAACTACAAAAACTCACTTTTAAGCGTCGAAGAGGTCTGTAAAAACGCAAATTTCTCTTCATTTGACAAAAGCAAGGATAACTTTTACAAACAAGCTGCTCAAATTTATGAAAAATATGAAGATTATCTCAAAACAAATAATCTTGTTGATTTTGACGATCTACTAGGACTTACGTATAAAATTTTAGATGAAAACGAAGATCTTGCGAGAGAAATTTCAAATCGCTACAAATACATAATGGTCGATGAGTATCAAGATACAAACGACCTTCAGTACAAACTCCTAAAAAAGCTCTGCTTGTGCCACGAAAATATCTGTGTCGTGGGTGACGATGACCAAAGCATCTACGGCTGGCGTGGTGCTAAGATAGATAATATCTTAAATTTTAAAGATCAGTTTAAAGACGTAAAGATCATAAGGCTAGAAAAAAACTACCGCTCAAGCAATGCAATACTTAAAGCAGCAAACGAACTAATAGACCACAACCGTAACCGCCTTGGCAAAAAGCTTGTGGGCACAAAAGGCGAAGGCGAGGCTGTAAATTTGATAGAGAGCTTTGATGAGAGCGTTGAGGCTGGTAAGATCGCAAAATGTATAAAAGAGCTTTTAAGCAAAGGCGTGCAAGCAAAAGATATCGCGATCTTATACCGCATAAACGCGCTCTCTCGCTCACTTGAAGATGGACTAAACAAAGAGCAGATCGCCTATAAAATGGTCGGTGGTGTAAAATTTTACGAAAGAGCCGAGATCAAAGATATCATAAGCTACCTAAGGCTGATAAATAATCCAAACGATGATTTTTCAATAAGGCGCATCATAAACCGTCCAAAGCGCGGCCTTGGTAAAGTAAGCCTTGATAAGCTTGAAAAAATAGCATTTGATAGCAAAATTTCCATTTACGAGGCGATCTCAAACATCTCTGGTAACGATGAAGCCTTTAGCAAAAAGGTGAAATCAGCTCTTGTTGAGTTTGCAAGCAACCTAAAAGAGCTTCAAGAAAGCAGCTCAGTTTTTGACCTAATAGATAAATTTGAAGCTAAATTTGGCGTGAAAAAATACTACGAGAGCTTGCCAGATGGCGCTGAAAGAGCGGCGAATATCGATGAGTTTTACGCTGTTTTAAAAGATCAGATCAAGCAAAATCCAAGCTTTGATCTGGAGGAGTTTTTAAACGAGATCACGCTAACAAGCGAGCAAGACGGCATCAGCGATGAGGCTATTAGCATTATGAGTGTGCATGCTAGCAAGGGTCTTGAGTTTGAGCACCTTTTTGTTATCGGTCTTGAAGAGGGATTTTTCCCACTAATTGGCGATGGAAGCGACATCGAAGAGGAGCGCAGGCTAGCTTACGTGGCGATAACAAGAGCTAAAAAGACACTTAGTCTAAGCTTTGCAAATTCGCGCTTTTACAAAGGTCAGCGCACGAGGTTAAATAAGAGTAGATTTTTAAGCGAGAGCGGTATCACGCATGGCTCGCTAGTTATCGAAAAGAGTAATGAATTTAAAAAAGGCGACCTTGTTAAACATAAAATTTTTGGTATCGGCAGGGTGAGTGCGGTTAGCAAGATCAAAAAAGAGTTTAAGCTAACTATAAATTTTGGTGGCAACGTAAGAGAGATCATGTCAAGCTTCGTGGAAAAGGCCGTATGAACGCCATTTTCGTGGCAAACAAGCCTGCTGGCATGAGCTCAAACCACTTTTTAGGGCGACTAAAGAGAAAATACGGCGTTAAAAAAGCTGGATTTTCAGGCACGCTCGATCCATTCGCAAGCGGCTGCCTAATAGTCGCTTTTGGCTCGTATACGAAATTTTTTAGATTTTTAGATAAAAGTCCAAAAGTCTATGAAGCTACGATCTGGATTGGGGCGAGTAGTCCTAGCATGGACAATGAAAATATTACTGAAATTTCAAATGCAAAAGAGATAAATTTAGAAAAACTTGAAGCCATTAGAGGCGAGCTAATAGGCAAGATAAGCTATATCCCGCCAAAATTTAGCGCCAAGCACGTAAATGGCACAAGAGCCTATAAGCTAGCTAGAAATGGCGAAGAATTTGAGCTAAAGACAGAAACGATGGAAATTTTTGATAGCCAAATTTTAAACTATTCGCACCCATTTTTAACTATCCGTCTAAGCGTAAGCGAAGGAAGTTATATCCGTTCGTATGCAGAAATTTTTGGAAAAAAGCTTGGTTATAATGTAACTTTAAGCTCATTAAAAAGGATGAGTGAAGGTAAATTTTGCTACGAAAATGAAAAATTTTTGAATATTTGTGATTTTTTAAACATTCAGAAGAATACATACTTTGGGGATATAAATGATATTCTTGATGGTAAGAAATTAAAAATTAACGATTTTGAAACACAAAAGCAAGGAATTTATTTGCTAAATTATGATAAATTTATGAGCGTAATCCAAATCACGGATGATACTATAAATTACACTCTAAATAAGGTTGAAAAATGTTAATCCTAGCAAGAAAAGAAAATGAAGAAATTTTAATAGGAAATGACATAAAAGTTGTCATAGTAAATATTTCAAAAAATACTGTTAAACTCGGTATCGAAGCGCCACGAAATACAATGATACTAAGAAGCGAACTAGCAAACGATATCAAAAACGAAAATATCCATGCCACAAAAACCGCAAGTGAAGCCGATATTCATGAGCTAGCTAAAAAAATCGAGAAATGAAAAGCTTTGCAAAGATAAATGTATTTTTAAAGATAGTTGGTACTAGAGGCAGCTACCACGAAATTTCATCGCGCTTTATCCTCTGTGAGCAGCTTTTTGACGAAATTTATTTTAAAAAATCAAATTCATTTGCCATAGAATGCAACAACCACGATATAAAAGATAACATCATTCAAAAAGCGATAGATGAGCTAAAAAGAGCCGGCTTTTCAAACGAGCTTGACGAGTTTTTTGGCTCTCATAAAATCATCATCAACAAAAATATCCCAATTGGTGCGGGTCTTGGCGGAGGTAGTTCAAACGCTGCCACCTTTTTGCTAATGGTAAATGACGAGCTAAATTTAAATATAAAACGTGAAAATTTGATACAAATAGCGTCTAAAATCGGTGCAGATGTGGCTTTTTTCGTAAGTGGCTACAAAGCAGCAAATGTAAGCGGCATAGGTGAGATCATAGAAGAATTTGATGATGAAGTACCTGGTTTAAATATTTTCACGCCAAATGTTTTTTGCTCTACACCGGCGGTTTATCAAGAATTTAGAAGCAATTTCTTACAATACATAGACGTTAATGCTGCAAAAAAGATGCAAAATTTAAAGAGCAAAAAGCTACTTGAAATTTATAAAAATGGTGAGTTAAACGATCTTTTTGCCCCATGCTTCAAGCTCTATCCACAGATGAATGAGTTTAAAGATAAATTTCTAAGTGGTAGCGGCAGTAGCGTATTTAGCGTGAAATAAAAGGTAAAATTTTGATAAAAGATCTAGCAAAAAACAAGAAAGCTCTGCACGACTTTAGCATACTTGAGACCTTCGAGGCTGGCATTGTATTAAAAGGCAGCGAAGTCAAAGCACTAAGGGCTGGCAGAGCAAATTTAAAAGATAGCTTTGTGCGTGTCATAAAGGGTGAGCTTTTTTTATTAAACGCCCACATTAGCTATCTTGAGACTACACATAGCGCATTTCGTCCAAATGAGCGAGCAGCCAGAAAACTTTTGATGCATAGAAAGCAGATCGATAAAATTTTCGGTCAAGTCTCACAAGATGGACTAGCACTAGTTGTTTTAGCACTTTATTTGAGTGATAAAAACATCGTAAAAGCAAGGCTTGCACTCGCAAAAGGTAAAAATTTACACGACAAGCGCGAGACTCTAAAAAGACGCGAGGCAGACAAAGAGGCAAGAGCTGCCATAAAAAGATATGTTTAAGGGATAAGATGAAGAATTTGCTTGTTTTAATAATCACTTTATTTGCTTTTTTTGGCTGTGGTGACGATGAGAGCAGTAGTGTAAATTTTAAAGAATTTAGTCCAAATGAAGAGGTTAAGCTTGTAGATGTAAGCGGCAAGGAGCTTACTTTAGTTCGAAAAAATCATGGCTTTGCTATCAAAAATGATGAAAATAAAGTTTCAATGATCGATATTTTTGGTACATTTTGCCCACCTTGCCAAAAAGAGGCAGCTGAGCTTACAAAATATCAGCTTGAAAACAAAGATAAATTTACGCTAATAGGACTAACTCATTTTGAAAATGTCACAAATGAGTATGTTTTGCACGAATTTATGCAAAAATTTAACGCCTACTACTTCATAACAAACGATCAAAAGATAAATGACAGACTTGCCGAGCAGATCGTAAGAGACATCGAATACAAACACGAGATCGCACTACCTTTTAAGGTCGTGATAAAAAATGGCGAATATCAAATTTTAACAGACGTAGATAGCGGACAATACGGAGTAAAATACTATCTTGGTGGTATAAAAGTCACAAAAATGAAAGAAGATCTGGCAAAAATTTATGAGACAAAATAAATTTGCCCTATATTTGGAACATCGTTTGCTTATAAAAATGTGAAATTTCATAAGGATTTTAAATGTTTGTTTTAGATAAATCAAAATCTAGCCCACTTGTTGAATCAGCTCTTGCAGGTAGAGAACTACGCCAAAAACTAATCTCTGGTAATCTTGCAAACGTTGATACACCATTTTATAAAGCTAGAGATATAAGATTTGAAGATGTTTTAAAAGAAAAAGCAAATGAAATTTATAACACTTCAAGCCAAAAAAAGCTACAGCTTGCTAAAACAAACGAAGCGCATATGGCTGCGGTTGATTTTCCAAAAAGCGACACAGCTCAAATTTTCTTGCGTGACGGTCACATGGCTAGAAACGACGCAAACACAGTCGATCTTGATGTTGAGACAACAGAAATGGGTAAAAACACAGTTATGATAAACGCCCTTGATAACGCCTACAAGGCTCAAAGCAATATCTTTAAAAGCGTAATAGACGCAAGTGCTAAAAACTAGGAGAGATGATGTCATACTTAAATGATTTTGATATTAGTGGATACGGACTAAGTGCGCAACGCTTCAGGATGAACGTCATCAGCTCAAACATAGCAAATGCTCAAACCACAAGAACGGCTGAAGGTGGCCCTTATAGAAGGCAAGAGGTCATCTTTAAAGAGATGAATTTTGATAAAATTTTAAACGATCAGCTTAAAAGCTCACAAAGTCTACTCGAGTATGAAAATCCACTCGACGACCCAAGCTCACCAAGAAACGCTCACCCTGCCCTAACTAGCGTGATCGTGGATAAAGTGGTGCGTGACGATAAGGACTTTCAGCTAAAATATGACCCGAGCCATCCAGACGCAAATGCAAATGGCTACGTCGCATTTCCAAATATAAATCCGGTTATTGAGATGTCTGACCTACTTGAAGCAACAAGAGCATATCAAGCAAACGTGGCAGCCTTTCAAAACGCAAAAACAATAGCACAAAGTGCAATATCACTTATTTCAGGACAAGCATAATGATAAATAGTATAAATTTAGACAAAATAAATAAAAATGAAAATTCAAATAAAATAGCAAAAGCAGGCGAACAAGGCGGCTTCGAAAATGCTTTAAACGACTCTTTAAAAGAGCTAAACAAGGTTCAAATAAACGCTGATAAAGCCATAGCTGATCTTGCAACTGGCGAGGTAAAAGATCTTCACCAAGCTGCTATTGCGATAGGTAAAGCAGAGACTAGCATGAAGCTTATGCTAGAAATTCGCAACAAAGCACTAAGTGCTTATAAAGAAATTTCTAGAACACAAATTTAAGTCATTAATGAATTCCAGAAAATCAAAAATAACCATACTTTTTTTATTAATTACTTTTGGAATTTCAATATTTGTGCTTGTCATATTTTATAGAGCAAGTATCGAGCGAAAGCTTCCTAGACTTCAAACAAGCGATATAAATACAGCAATTCGTGGTAATATAATCACAAAAGATGGCTTTAGCATCTCTTCAAGTCAAAAACTCTACAAAGTAATGCTTGACACTAGAAATATTGATCCTAATAAAAAAGAGATGTTTATCAAGCTATATTCGCTTTACAGCGGCGACGATCCAAACAAAGTAAGAAAGATCATAAATGGTACAAAAGGTATCGTTACACTCTCATATAGTATTGATGCAAAGGGTGCTACCTACCTTCAAGAGCTCTCAAGAAAGCTAAATCGCAAGAGTATTTTGGTTTCATATCTTGACCCAAAAACAGGCCTTGCTTCATTTCAGGGCATGAGAGTAATGGAGAGCGGACAAAATCGTAAATTTATGTCAAAAGATGCCCTCACACCAGCTATTGGCTACGTGAGCAAAACTGAAAGTGACGCGCTTACAAAAAGCAAAGGTGTAAAAGGTCTTGAGAGATATTATGAAGATTATTTAGCCCCTATACAAAATGCAAAAATTTTAGGGCCTCGCGATATTGGAAATAATATCATTTTAACAAGCGACTCAAATTTAGCAACAAGAGTAGATGGCTACAATGCAGTACTTTCTATACCGCTTAAATTTCAAACCAAACTAGAGCAAATTTTAGATGAAAAGCGTGAATTTCTAGATGCAAAAGAGCTAGTCATCTGTATAATGAATAGCAAAAATGGAGAAATTTTAGCTCTAGCCTCTAGCTCAAGATATGATCCTTCAAACATAAGAAAGCAAGATTATAGCGCTCTAAATTCGACCGTTAGTGAATATGCTTATGAAGTTGGCTCAGTTTTTAAGCCATTTATATTTTCCATCTTACTTCAGGAGAAGAAAGTAAATCCATTTGAGCTTGTAAATACCTATAATGGCCGATATCAACTTGGTAAAAGGATAATTAAAGATACCCATCCAGAGCCTTTTATGAGTGCTGAAGATATAATCGTACATAGCTCAAACATCGGTATGATTCAACTTGTTGAACGTTTAAATGGTCCACAAATTTATCAAGGACTTTTAAATTTTGGCTTTTCAAGAAAGACTGGCATAGATCTACCTTACGAGCAAGTAGGTATGATGCCAACAGTTACAAAGCTAAACTCATCGACATATAAGGCGACTGTGAGCTACGGATACGGCTTGCAAGCTACATTTATGCAGCTTTTAAAAGCCTATAATACATTTAATAATAAAGGCATTGAAGTTACTCCTCACATGGTTGCCCACTTAGAGAGAAATGGAAAAAGATACGATTTGCCAAAGTCCGAACCAGCTCAAGTTATATCACAAGAAACCGCAAAGATAATGAAGAGAATTTTAATAAAAACGGTTGAAAAAGGTACTGGACTAAAAGCCTTTACGCCAGGGCTTGAGATAGGTGGCAAGACTGGAACTGCACACATTGCCTCAGGTAGTGGTGGATACAGCAATACCTACAATGGCTCTTTTTTTGGCTTTGTAAATGACACAAGAGGCAATAGCTACACAATAGGCGTTTTAGCAAGGGATCCTCAAAGACCTTACTACTACTTCGGCGCTCAAAGTGCCTTGCCTATGTTTAAAAAGGCAGTTGATCTGATGGTTGAGGATGGATATTTATTTCCTGATGCAAATATAATAGCTGAGTTTGAAGCCAAAAAAGATAAGCTTAAAAACGATAAGACAAAACAAAAGCCTGCTTTGGACTAAAATTTTAAAAACAAAAAAGACCTAAAAACTAAGCAAAAACTAAATGTAAAAATTTCTCTTGCTTTTTGGCGTTTTCTCTAATTGCAAAACCTTTAATGCTCTTAAAATACTTTTAGTTTATAATAGCAATTAAATTATAAATGGAAAATCTAAACTGATCAAAAAATTTTAAGTCTTTAATATTTTTAGAAGTTATCTCTTTGTCATCTTTGTAGTTTTTTCCGCCTAAAAAGAGCAGATAAATAAGTGGGGTAACATAATTAAATCTTAAAAAAAGCGCTACGATACAATGAAAAAAGCCGTAGTTATATTTGATGCAAACATAAAAGCCATAAATTATATAGGATATCATTAGAATCAAAAAAGCATAGAACACAAAGCTTAAACCAGTATAATCTGAAATATTTAAAAAGCTACAAACTAAAATAAAAGTACCTACCAAAGTAGGCAATATAATAATTGGAAAAATTAGATGAAGTCCAATTAGATCAAATTTACTCGCATAAACCTTTATATTATACCTACCTGTAGGAATTATCAAAAATATAGGCAATACGATTGAAAAAAAAATAAAAAATATCACGTACACAGAATCAAAATCATAAGAACCCATTTTTAGACCAAACTTGATTTTAAGATATTTTAACTACACTTTTTTGAATAAATTTATCTACGATTTTTGCGATTTTCTATGCCAATTTTTTCACTCTCTTCTATTTCGACAATGTAGCTTGGATTTTTCTTTTTAGCCTCTTTGTCTAAAAAACTAATGAGCTTCGCATCAGAATTTTTATGAGAGCAGATTAAAATTATGAAATTTATATAGTTATTTGCTTCTTTTGGCATGATTTGGTTATTTTTGGCTGGTATACTAAAATTTCCTACAAAGATTTGAATAAGTTCGAAAAGCTCGTTTTTACTTAAACTATTATCACCCGCAAGCTTTTCAAGCTTTTCGATCGTTATCTCTTCTTTTTCTAATGCAAGGTCCTTTGTTTCAGTGCTATAATCCCTATTTCTTAAAAGTAAATAGATTAGCGCACAAATTGCAATTAATAGCAGTATAATAAAGAAAACTATTAGACCTTTTATTAGCATCTAAAGCCTTGAGCAAAGTGAGCGCTTTGTAAATGCTAAAACACTCATAAGTATCATTATTACGATACTAATCCAGACAAAATCGGGTACTGGTAATGGATCACCAGCTGCATACGAGTGCATGCCGGCTAAATAAAAATTTACACCAAAATAAGTCATAATAATCGACCAATAAGCAAAGAATGAAGCCACTGCAAATGCATACTGGTTGTTTAGCCTTGGAATAAATCTTATATGAAGAACTGCGGCATAAACAAGTATCGAAACTAATGCCCAAGTCTCCTTACTATCCCAGCCCCAATATCTGCCCCAGCTCTCGTTCGCCCATACACCGCCTAGGAAATTTCCAAGAGTAAGTAAACTAAGTCCTAGTATCATTGCCATCTCATTTATACGGGTAGCTTCGAGGATGTTACGAGAAATTTCTGGATTTGGCTTTTTCTTATTTTGCAAAATAATAAGCAATAGTGTAAAGCCACCAAGTAACGCACAAAGCCCTAAAAATCCATAACTTGCAGTAATGACAGAAACATGTATTGTTAGCCAGTAGCTTTGAAGTACTGGCACAAGTGTAGTGATCTGTGGATCCATCCAGCTAAGGTGCGCAACAAATAATGTAACACCAGCCAATATGGACGTAAGAGCAAGAGCGATAGGACTACGTTTTGCAAAGACGATACCAGAAAATCCTAAAGCCCAAGCGATATAGACCATCGATTCATAAGCGTTACTCCAAGGCGCATGTTCAGCAATGTACCAACGAAGTCCAAGTCCGACAGTATGAGCAAAAAAAGCTAGTAAATTTATAATATACACAATCTTTACAATGCCATTTATCTGAACCTTTGGAGCTAGCATTTTGACAAAAACAAAAAATAAAAGCGCAAGGCCTGCTAAAAGATAAACCGGTGTCAATCGCTCAAAAATTTGAATTTTATTAAATAAAATTTCTATATTTATCTTTTCTTCACTTGGCATTACAGCAGAGCCATACTTTTGCTGATAGGCTGAAATTTTATCAAGTGTAGCATCAGCCTTACTCCAATCATTATCTTTTGTTGCTGCATCAACTGCTGCAAAATACTCTCTCATCATATTAATGACTAGTTCGGCCTCCTTAGGCGGAAAGTACATCATTGCACTAGCAGGCGAATACCAAGAGTTTGATGGATCATCTTGTTTTGGAAAAATTTTAAAAATTTCACCAATAAATATCATATAAAAAACATTCAATCTCTCATCGATCTTTATCACATCTTTATCAAATGTATTGCGTGATCCAGGATGCTTACGATTAGCAATTTCAGCAAATTTTGTAAGTTTATATTCACTTCCGCCATCTTTTGTGGCTCTAAAAAAATCATTAAAACTTGCATATTTTGCATTTTCATCTATGCCAAGCTCTTTTTTTAGCTCCTTGCTTTGTCCAAGTGAGATAATTTTTTCATTTCGCCAAAAATCAGGCGTTACCATTATTGAAAGCATAGCTTGATTAGAGTTTAGGCTATTTATGTTCTCGCTTCTATGTATTTTATTTAAAATTTCTTTACTAAGAGTGTCAAATGGCTTCATTCTACCATCTGAGCTTTGCACAATAAGTCTAGAAAGCTTTTGTGTGTGCTCTTTGCTGATATTAGGCAAAAAGTCTTCAGCCTTTAATGAGCTAAAACTTAAACTTAAAAGCATAATGGCAATGATAGCAACAACCTTTTTACCGTCTTTTGTTGATTCATTATCGATTAACTTAGCTAGTTTTCTAAAACGGCTACCAGGATTTACAACATTTAACACAAAGCCAAGTCCAAGTAAAAAGTAGCCAATGTAAGTTGGTATCTTGCCCGGATCTTTATTAACAGAGAGAATGGTTCCTTTTTCATCTGTATCGTATGAGCTTTGGAAGAATCTATAGCCATCATAGTCAAGCACGTGATTCATATAAATTTTATAGTCAAGCCCCGACATGTTTGTATCATCTTTTACAATAACTTCACTTGAATAGCTCATAGGCGAATTTGAGCCAGGATATCTTTTAAGCTCAAAGTCTTTTAAGTATAAGCTAAACGGAAGTTTAACTTGCTGCGCACCCCATGAAGCGTTAAATTTTTGTCCAGCCACAGCTAAGCGTGAAGGCTCTGTTAAGTTATAAAAAATATGCATCTCTTTACTCTCGCCTTTATAATTTAATTCAGCTATCAAGGCGTTAAATTCGCTATCTTTTGTGCTAACTAGCTTTCTTGAAGCATGAGTCGAAACTAATCTTGGAGCAAAATTTATATTTGAAATAGTATAAAGACTACCCATGCCAAAATCATTTACGCTACCAGCTTTTAACTCAGTTTTTGAGCTATCACTCATTGTAAATTTTGAAAGATCAGTATTTGAAGTAACTGTGAAATTTCCGTCCACTAATTTAAAAAGTACATATTTTTTACTCTCGTCTGGCTTAGCATTAAAGATAAAACTAATATCTGCAACCCTTGCCTCCTCTTCTTCTAATAAGAAGATTTCTTCACTTTCACTCTCGTTTGAAACCACAAATTCCACTACTGGTTGCCCATTTTTATCATCCACAAACTTATAACTTGCATTTGGCACAAATTCTTTAAATTTTAAATTAGCTTCATTATCTGCTATTTTTAGTTTTAGATCAAAACCTTTTTTTGCATCAGAAAGTCCTATTGGCAAAGCAGCGCTTATCTCTTCTCCATTATCGTTTAAAGCGGTTAAATTTAAATAGGATATTTTTGTCGTAACGATATTTGACTGAGTTTTTTCTCTTATATGCATATCAGCCTCAAAGCCAAGATATCTTGTTATGCCAGCACCGATTAAGATAACTATAAAACCAAGATGAAAGATAAGCGAAGGAAGTTTTTTGGGATCGATTAAGTTATATCTAAAGATATTATAGGTCAAATTTATGCCAAGAAGTAGTTGAATGAGAGCAAACCAGCTGGCACCATAAATATAGTACCATGCAGATTCTGTGCTAGTTTTACTTTCTATTATTGTAGCGGCTCCACTAGCTATGGCAAAGATTATCATCAAAATGATAGCTGAGCCCATACTTAAAAATAATGATTTTGGATTTAACATCTGCTTCCTTTTATTTATATTATGACAAAGCTATCAAAGTAAAACTTATCTTAAATAACTGCCTTGCTTTGTTTGGGTAGAGACTGGCTTGTTTTCATTTGCATCTTGTTCAGCAAATGCATCTTTACCTTTTAGATAGGCAAGAATCGCGCCAAGATCATTATTTGAAAGAATTTTAGCTTGATTTTGCATTACATTTTTACCGCTTCCACCAAAACTTGAGTCACTTCTATAAGAGATGATACTATCTTCAATATCCTTAGCATCCATATTTTTTAGAGGCGTTGAACCAAATGGCCTTTTATCAGCATTTTCACCATGACAGCTAGCGCATTGCTTTTCATAAAGTTCCCTACCTAAAGAAACACTATATCTGCCCTTTCTATCAACGCCTAATTTTAAAATTCTATTATCTTTATAACGTCTTGGATCTTCATCGACATAGACATTTACTTTTTCATTTCTATCATTAGCCTGCTTTTTTGCCATTTCAGCAAGTTCTTTACCAAACTCACCACGAGCTTCTATATAGTAGACTTGTGAAGCTGCAAAGGCATTTGCCACCAAAAAACACGCCAAAAAAGAAATTTTAATACTTTTCATAACTTTCCTTGAAATTTTGCTCTAAATTTAAAAATCCCGGATCAGATTGCTCCGACCCGGGATTATATCATAAGTTGATTAATGAGCTACGATTAGAATGAGTATTTAGCTTCAAATCTGAATTGATCTTCTTTGTTTTTAGCCTCATCAGCAAATTTTGAAGTTTTGAATGCATAGTATGAGCTAAATGTTAGCTTTTTGCTATACTCATATGCAAATCTTGGAGTAACCTCTTCAACTTTTTCTTTGCCATTTTCGCCAGCAGCTGCAGCGTGTTTAATGTGGCCTTTTATGTAATCAACACCAACTGTAAATTTATCAAATGTATATCCAGCTGTTCCATATACTAGGTTTGCTTTTCCATCGGCCCAAGTTGGATCAAGTGTAAGCTCACCAACATCTATTAGACTACCTTTATCTTCAAGAGCAAATGATGTTACACCTTTATTATCAACTTTCCAACCCATATAACCAGCTCTCAAATCAAAGCCAAATAGTGAAGCTGTAAGTTCGCCAGCATAGAAGTTACCATCATTATAGTTTGCAACGCCATTAGATTCATCTATACCTTTAGAAAGATGTGCTTTTGCACTTTTATCTACAGTAGTATTTATATAGTTAACTCTACCACCTAAGCTAACATCATCATTAATAGCAAAATTTGCTGAAACATCAGCTGCAAGTAGATCAGCTAGATTTGTTAGGCTAGCATACCATAGTTGGAAATTGATAGGATCATATGAACCAGCGATACCAGCTGCATATAGATTACCAACATCATAAATATTTAAGTAACCAGTATTTACATATAGATCTCCATCACTCTCAACACTATCACCCTCAATTGCATCAAAAGCTAAAGCAGTAAGTGTTAGTCCTTCAACATCTTCATTTACTACTCTTACACCAGTAGCGATAGCATCATCTGTAAAGAACGAGCCAATCTCTTGCTTACCAGCTGTTATAGTAGTGTTTCCGGCTTTATAACCAAGATAGAACTGATGAACTTCAAAGGCATTGGTTGTATTTGTTTTATCTGTACCAGTGCCTCTAGAGCCTTGATTGCCCTGAGTATTATCACCAGATTTATCAGTAGCGTTATATCTTAAACCAATAACACCAAAGAAGTTATCATCGATAGCAGCTTTAAAATTTGTTACTGCTTTAAATTGATGACCAGCTTTTGAGCCAGACTCTGATTTTGTATTAGAAAACTCACCGTGTTTTTTATCGTTTGTATATCTATATCTTGCAAATCCTGAAAGATCTACATTTTTTATAGCTTCTTCAAGTGGAGTAGCGCTTGCTACGCTTGAAAATGCACCTAAAGCAACCAAAGTGGCTAAACTAATTTTTGTTAGTTTCATTTTTTCTCCTTTTAAGGTTTTGTGTCGACGATTATAATCAATAAAATTTAACATGAAGCTTAAAATTTTTAATTCCAGTTACCGATCGTTTACCGTAATTAATCAAAAATAGATAAAAGTTGATAATTTTAAATAAAACAAGGACGAAATTTTAAAGGAGTAAAAAGAAAAAGGGGCTATTGCTTTGCCCCTTAAAAGGAGTTCTAGTTTTGATTGCTGTTTAAATTATATAAGCAAGCAGTAAATCAACGGTAATTAAAAAGAAATTTTTTCCTCTTTTGGCACTTCGATATTTGTTTTTACATTTTTTCTTTTAATAATGACTTCATTTTGTGGCTTTTTTATACCATTATATAAGCCACTAGAGCCACCTTCTTTTATAAGAAGCATATCTATAAGTTTATCTGCATAAAAAGTCGCATAGACTAAGTCGCCTTTATCATAATAGTATCTATTTGCACAAAAATTTGCTTTATTGAGTTTGTGGTTTTTTGTATCGCTCGCCAATATTTCATAGCAGTATTTTGAATCTTTATAAGTAACCTCTTTTATAAAACCTTTGATCGAGCTTTTTGCTGGTGTATTTTGCATGACCTGTCTTGGCTGTTTTCGTACTGGTGGATTGTCTTCAAAAAATGAGCAACCCAAAAACATGATAGCAGTTGTAAGTGGAAGTAAAATTTTAGCTTTCATCTGTTCTCCTTAGTGTAAAACGGCGAAGTATAACTTTTAAGATTAAATAAATTTTGCGGGAAATTAAAGGCTCGTATCTAAATTTATATGCAAATCATATAAATTTATCTTAGGTGAGCCTGCCTAAGATAGTTAAGCTGAAACATTTAAAACGTTACCGCCAAGCTCGGCGATCTTTTTATCAAGACTCTCAAGGGTCTTTTCAATAGTCTTTTGAGAAATTTCAGGAAGCTCACCTCCCCAAATTTTCTTCGCATCCTCAAAACCCTTTGCCACACCCTCTCTACCAGCTTTTAGTTTTTCTACGTCATCACCTGCACCATTTAACACAAAGCTAGCTATCCTATCAACCGTATTTGCGATACCAAAAAATCCATTCTCGCTAATAAGATCATTTGCCTCGTCACTACTTAGCTCGTTTAAAGATTTACCGTTATAGCCGGTACTTGCAAGATCAAGTCCTGATAAAATTTCTGATAAATTTTTAGGCGCATTAAAGCTTAAGCTACCTTGGGCTAGTAAATTTGAACTACTACTTTTAACAATCTCTTTTTGATACTGGAAAAAATAGCTATTTGAAATGTCTTTGGCTGTTAAATTTGTAATTTCAGACTCTTTTTTAGAGATACCTTTTTCTTCTTTATGAAGCGAAATTTCTGATTTTACATTTTCTTTTATACTTGAACTATTATATGAGTTTGCGATTTGAGAAATTTTCATTTTGGCTCCTTAAAATTTATAAAATCAATATCGCCAAAAAGTAGAATTTATTTAGATAGAGCGGGAAAACTCCCGCTAGTAGTTATTTGCTAAGTGTTGCGTTTAGCATCCAGATGGCTTTTTCAAATTTTGCGATTTGATCTTGTGCATACATTTGAGTTGTTGTATCACCTTCTGCAAGCTCGTCAAGCTTTTTAAACTCGCCCAAAAGGTGTTTATAATCAGCCAAGACAATCTCTAAAACCTCAGTTGGAGTGTAAATTTCTTTTGGCTCGTGTTTGATATGAGTAACTTTTGCTAGCTCCTCAGCCTTGACGATAGGTCTACCACCAAGCATAAGAGCTCTCTCAGCTGTATCGTCAAATATCTCACTCATATCTTCATAAGCTTTTTCTGTGTATTCATGAACACTAAAAAATTGAATACCTTTTACATTCCAGTGAAGATCGTGAAATTTAATATAAAGTGCATTTGCATCAGCCTGAATAACATTTAATTGTAAAATAACTTTTGACATTTTGTCTCCTTCTTTATTGTAAATATGATGAAATTATATATAGCTAGAGTTAATCAGCGGTTAATCAAATAATAAATTTTATTATTTGATATAAAATTTGACTACAAAATAAAATTATCTTGTAGTCAAACGTAGAATCATAAATTTTTCTATTTTTTATATGGTGTAGTTTTGTAGCCTTGCTCGATCAAACTGCTCATACCTCCATCTAAATTTATTATCTTAAGATCTGAGCTATCTATCGCTGCTGCAGCTGCTGTGCTTCTTCTGCCACTTCTGCAAACAAGAGCAATAGGTTTTTTGATATCAACTGCCTTTGAAAGCTCCTCTAAAAATGCACTCTTATCGTTTGGATTAAAAGTTATAGTCTTTGCACCTGCGATAACGCCAGTCTCTTGCCACTCAGATGGAGTTCTTATATCGATAATCTGATCATATTTTTTGATCTCATCTGGGCTTATATTAACGGTTTTAACATCAGCTGACAACATACAACAAACAGCTCCTAAAAGTAAAATTTTTTTCATCTACTCTCCTTAAATAAATTTTCGAAATGTTAGCACGGATTATTAAATATATAAAAATTTTTGTTGATAAAATTTATTAGTTTAGATAAAAATTAATAATATAACGTATTGATAAAAAAGCTAAACCTACTACGAATGCATATATAGATAAACCGACTAGATTGATAAAAATATATTCACTTGCCATTACATTTTTAAAAATTTTTCTTTGATTTTAGTGATCTTATTTTTTTAAAAGTTTATTCTTTTTATTTTTTCTTTTACTCTATTTGCTGATCAGCATAAGAATATTTTTTATAAATTGCTATATCTTAATTGTACGTTTTAGTATATACTTGTTTGAGTATTTTGTATTTTATAAAGATGATTATATAATGGTGTCCCCAACAGGGTTCGAACCTGTGGCCTTAGAATTAGGAATTCTACGCTCTATCCAGCTGAGCTATGAGGACAGTTCATATATTTTGTAGATAGATTTTATCAGAATAAATAATTTTTGAAGGACAGATTACTCTGCCCTTCTTTGGTTAATTAGCCATTTCTTTTTTTAATGATCTCATCACTTACGTTTTTAGGAACTTCTTCGTAGTGATCAAATTCCATTGAATAAGTTGCACGGCCTTGAGTCATTGAGCGAAGATCTGTTGAATAGCCAAACATTTGAGCCAATGGACAATAAGCTGCAATGATCTTTACGCCATTTCTATCATCCATTGAATTTACTTGGCCACGGCGTTTATTAAGGTCGCCTATAACATCACCCATATACTCTTCTGGAGTTTCTACTTCAACCTTCATCATAGGCTCAAGAATAACAGCACCTGCTTTTCTAGCACCTTCCTTAAAGCCCATTGAAGCAGCAAGCTTAAATGCCATTTCAGACGAGTCAACTTCATGGTAACTACCATCAAATAGTGTAACTTTAACGTCTTCAACTGGATAACCAGCAAGAACACCGCTTTGAAGTGCCTCTTTGCAACCTTTTTCAACGGCTGGAATATATTCTTTTGGAACAACACCACCTTTGATATCATTAACAAACTCAAATCCACTAGCAGCTGGAAGCGGCTCAATACGTAAAAATACGTGACCGTATTGACCACGACCGCCTGATTGTTTAGCATACTTATATTCTTGCTCAACTGTCTTACGAATAGTTTCACGATAAGCAACTTGTGGTTGTCCAACTTCAGCATCTACTTTAAATTCACGAAGCATACGATCAACTATGATCTCCAAGTGAAGCTCACCCATACCGCTAATAATAGTTTGACCACTCTCTTCATCAGTGCTAACTCTAAAGCTTGGATCTTCTTGAGCTAGTTTTTGAAGAGCGATCGCCATTTTTTCTTGATCTGCTTTTGTTTTTGGTTCAACTGCAACACTAATAACTGGCTCTGGGAAGTCCATTCTTTCAAGGATAACTTTATCTTTTTCACTTGCTAGAGTATCGCCTGTTAGAGTATTTTTTAGACCAACAACAGCGCCGATCTCACCAGCAAAAAGCTCAGTAATCTCTTCACGTTTATTTGAGTGCATTTTTAGCAAACGACCGATTCTCTCTTTGCAGTCTTGAACTGTGTTGTAAGCATAGCTACCACTTTCAAGGCTCCCTCTATAAACACGGATAAATGTTAGCTGTCCAACAAATGGGTCAGTCATAATCTTAAACGCAAGAGCGGCAAATTCGCCATCATCTGTACTTTCAACAGTCACTTCAGCGCCATCTTCATAAACACCATTTATCGCTGCGATCTCATCTGGAGCTGGTAAATAATCAACAACAGCATCAAGTAGAGGTTGGATACCTTTGTTCTTAAACGCAGTTCCGCAAAGCATAGGCGTGATAGTCATTCTCAAGCAGCCTGCTTTTATGCCTTTTTTAATCTCTTCTTCACTTAACTCTTCACCAGCAAAAAATTTCTCCATCAAGCTATCATCTGTCTCTGAAACTGCTTCGATTAGTTTTGCACGGTATTCCTCTGCTTTATCTTTAACTTCAGCTGGAATTTCTTCTTCAACATAGTCAGTTGGCTTTTTCTCATCATTCCAAACGTAAGCTTTCATTCTTACAAGGTCAACCACACCTCTAAAGTTATCCTCAGCACCTATAGGAATTTGAATAGGAATTGGGTTTGCTTTTAGTCTTTCCCTGATCTGCTCTTCAACTCTAAAGAAATTTGCACCTATTCTATCCATTTTATTAACAAAAACGATTCTTGGTACGTGATATTTATTTGCTTGTCTCCAAACAGTTTCTGATTGTGGCTGAACACCGCCAACAGAACAAAATACTGAAACAGCACCGTCAAGAACACGCATAGAACGCTCAACTTCGATAGTAAAATCAACGTGTCCCGGAGTGTCGATTAGGTTTATTTGATAACCCTTCCAAAATGCCGTAGTTGCAGCTGAAGTAATAGTAATACCACGCTCTTTTTCTTGTTCCATCCAGTCCATAGTAGCAGCGCCGTCATGAACCTCACCTATTTTATGGCTCATGCCAGTAAAGAATAAAATTCTCTCACTAGTAGTTGTCTTTCCAGCATCAATATGAGCCGCAATACCGATATTTCTTACCTTATGTAAAGGCGTTTTTCTTTCTGCCATATTAATTCTTTCTTACCAGCGGTAGTGAGCAAATGCTTTATTAGCTTCTGCCATCTTGTAAGTATCTTCCTTCTTCTTGAAAGATGCACCTTTTGAGTTTGCCGCATCTAAGAGCTCATTTGCTAGTTTATCTATCATAGTTCTTTCGCTTCTCTTTCTAGCGTAAGTTATAAGCCAGCGGATAGCAAGAGCTTGTTGGCGAGCTGGGCGAACCTCAACTGGTACTTGATAAGTAGCACCACCAACACGGCGTGATTTAACTTCTAGAATAGGTTTTACATTTTCAATAGCATCGTTAAAAACGTCGATGCCTTTAACCTCAGCATTTTTCTTTTCTATGGCTTTAATAGCACCATACATTATCTCAGTAGCGACGCTTTTTTTGCCATCATACATAAGAGAATTAATAAATTTAGTGATTATTTTATTTCCGTAAATCGGATCAGGCAAGACTTCCCTTACAGGGGCTTTTCTTCTTCTCATTTTGATCTTTCCTTCAAATTTTTATGAAATTTTACTCAAACGTTTGCAAATTTTAGCAAAGTCTGCGAACCTAAATTTTTACTTTTTTGTTGCAGCTGCAGCGCCAGCTTTAGGGCGTTTCGCACCATATTTAGAACGAGAAACTGTTCTTTTTGCAACACCAGCAGTATCAAGTGCACCACGAACGATGTGATATTTAACACCTGGTAAGTCTTTAACCCTACCGCCGCGAACTAAAACGATACTGTGTTCTTGTAGGTTGTGACCTTCACCACCGATATAGCTGATGACTTCAAAACCGCTTGTTAGCCTAACTTTGGCAACTTTCCTCAAAGCTGAGTTTGGTTTTTTAGGAGTCGTAGTATAAACCCTAGTGCAAACTCCTCTTCTTTGAGGGCACTCTTTTAACGCTGGAGATTTTGACTTAACAGTCACTTTCTTGCGTTCTTTTCTGACCAATTGATTTATGGTTGGCACAATAATTCCTTTCAACTAAATTTATTAAAAAGACCTAATTTTATTTAAAATAAACTTAAATAACGGTTAATAAGTTAGACTTACTCATCTAATTCTTGATTTTATAAAAACTCTGCCGTCTTTATTTTGTATTAGTCTTGTTTGACAGCATATTTGCCACTACCTATCAAAAGAATACAAAGTGAAATAGCAATATAAAGATAGATAAGTTCCGATTTAAAGCCATTAACCTCATTTAATGCAAATAAATTTGCAAATCCATAGTACGAGTATAAAATAGTAATACTAGTACCTAAAACTAGGATAGCGCCTACTCTTGAATAAAAACCAATAATTAACATAATGGGTGCTAAGACCTCTCCAAGGTAAGAAAAATATGCCAAAAATCCAGGCAAACCAGCATTTACCAATATACCTTTTACCCCACTAAGTCCATGTAAAATTTTACCAAAACCATGCATAAAAAGGCAGATACCAAGTCCTAAACGTATAAACAAAAGTCCAAGATCAATGTTTTTCATAAATTCTCCATGATGTGATTTCAAAGATAAGGATTTTATTAGGTGATAATTAATAGCTTGTAAATTTTTAATCGATTTAATTCTATAAAGAGGTTAAGCCCCAAAAATAGGGGCTTGAAGTATTAGTTTTCTTTGATTTTTACTTTTTTATCCTTATAAAAACCAGTTCCAACCGGGATCATACGTCCAAGGATAACATTCTCTTTTAGATCCTCAAGATAGTCAAATTTAGCAGCAATCGATGCTTCTGTTAAGACTTTAGTTGTCTCTTGGAACGATGCAGCAGAGATCACACTATCACTTCCGATAGCTGCTCTTGTAACGCCTAACAAGATCGGCTCAGCAATAGCTGGCTCACCACCCATGTTCATGATGCGCTCGTTCTCTTCTTTAAATTTATTTCTTGAGACCATATCGCCAACTATGAAATTTGTATTTCCGCTATCGACGATTTTGACTTGGCGAAGCATTTGAGAGACGATGATCTCGATATGTTTATCTGCGATCGCAACACCTTGGCGACGATAAACTTGTTGAATCTCGCTAATCAAATAATAATGAAGCGCTTTTTCGCCAAGAATTCTTAAAATATCGTGGCTTGAGATTAGCCCATCAGTTAGTTTCTCGCCAGCATGGACAAATTCCCCGTCTCTTACTTGTATCTGACGACTTTTCTCGATCAAATACTCAGCAGTTGTGCCATCTTCGGCTTGGATAATTATGCGCTCTTTTGAGCGAAGTGGCTTGTCAAATCTAACCACGCCATCAATCTCTGCAACGATAGCTGTATTTTTAGGGCGTCTTGCTTCAAATAGCTCACTAACTCTTGGAAGACCACCAGTAATATCTTTTGACTTAGCGACAGCTTTTGGAGTCTTAGCCAAAATATCAGCCTGTGCTACTTCATCTCCGCTTGAAACAAAGATCGCAGTTTTTGGATCAAGCGGATACTTAATTAAATTTCCTTTTTTAGTAGCGATAATAATCGCAGGTTTTACACCGCTTGGCAAATACTCGTTGATAACAAGACGTCTTTGTCCAGTCGCCTCATCTGCTTGCTCAGTCGCACTATATCCTGGTTCAATATCCTCAAAACTAACCACACCGGCTTCTTCAGCAATAGTTGGAGTTGAGTATGGATCCCACTCGGCAATAATCAACTTATCATCTTTTTCAGGTAATGAAACTACTGTCGCTCTCTCAACCGCATCATTATCAGAAACTTGAATGATAGAATTTCTTGGGATATAATGGCGAACCGCCTCACGTCCATCTTTATCAGAAACAACTACAAAGAAGCCTTTTTCAGTTACTTTGTGACCTTTTTTGATATCTTTAACCCTATCAAGATAATCACCTTTTAATATGAAAAATTTAACCACACCATTTGCGTCAGCTAAAATTTTACGAGTTACAGGATCTCCGTCTGAAATTTTAAGTTCACTAGCGTATGGGATACGATTTGGGATATTCCAACCCTCTTTTATGATCTCAACGATACTTTCATTCTCTTTTACCTTATCGCCACTTACATAAGGTATATACATCTTTCCTTCGATCTTTCCGCTAACACCAGCTAATTCGTTTGGCTTAGCAAGATCATTTCTTCTAATTGTATATTTAACCTCTTCTTTTTTACCTTTTATCACGATATTTACATCTTCGTGGGCATATTCGATCTCTATTTTGCCATCAATCGTTGATTTAATCTTTGGCTCAACAAGTAGCACGGCTGCGCTTCTTCTATTTGCAACGATCTTCTTATCGCCATTATCATAAGTATTAAGGTTGTAATATCTGATAAAACCTTCTTTTTGAGCGATTACTTGGCGATCTTGTTGTTCAGTAGAAGCCGTACCACCGATGTGGAATGTTCTTAGTGTTAGCTGCGTACCTGGCTCGCCGATAGACTGAGCTGAGATAATACCAACTGCTTCACCTGGTTTTACAAGTTTGCCCTCGCCCAAGTTTAAGCCATAGCATTTTGCACAAACGCCTTTTGGTGCTTTGCACGTGATAGGTGTTCTAATGCTTACTGATTTTATACCAGCCTCAGTTATAGCTCTAGCTTTTTCTTCATCAAGTAGCGTGCCTTCGCTAAATAAAATTTCATTTGTTATAGGATCGATCACATCATCTGCTAAAACACGGCCCAATACTCTTTCTTCAAGGCTTTCTATTAGCTCGCCACTCTCAGTAATATCTGTGATTTCAACACCCTCGTGCGTACCGCAGTCATGCATTGTGACTTTAACATTTTGAGCAACGTCGATTAGCTTTCTTGTTAAGTAACCAGCGTTTGCTGTTTTTAGCGCAGTATCCGCAAGACCTTTTCTAGCTCCGTGGGTAGAGTTAAAGTACTCCATTATGTTTAGACCTTCACGGAAGTTTGAAATGATCGGTGTTTCAATGATCGAACCATCAGGTTTTGCCATAAGACCACGCATACCAGCTAGCTGGCGAATTTGTGCTGCACTACCTCTCGCACCTGAGTCTGCCATCATATAAATTGAGTTAAATCCACCTTTATCGTTTTGGATAAGTTTCATCATCTCGCTTGCAACGCTGTTGTTTGTATCTGTCCAGATATCAATGATCTTGTTGTATCTCTCACTATCTGTTAAAAGACCAGCGCCGTATTGCTTTTGAATTTCTCGAACTTTTTTCTTAGCTTCGTCAATATATTTTTGCTTGCTATCAGGCACGATTATATCAGCAATAGAGATAGAAATTCCCGCTTTTGTCGCATATCTAAAGCCTAAATTTTTAAGCTTATCAAGGAAATTGGCCGTTACTTCAAGGCCACCATTTCTATAAACATAATCAACCAAATTTGCGATATCTTTTTTCTTCATAATCTTATTCCACATATTTTCAGGAACAAAATCAGGAAGTATTGCTCTTAAAATCAAGCGACCAGCCGTCGTAAAGATGATCTTATTATCAACCATAGTCTTGATTTTAGCATGAAGACCAAGAGTATTAGCCTCTTCAGCAATCATTACTTCATCAACGCTTGAAAAAATTTTATTTGCGCCTTTTTCGTCATTTCTCTCTAGGCTTAAATAATAAATTCCTAAAACCATATCTTGTGAAGGAACTGTGATAGCCTTACCGCTTGCAGGAAGCAAGATGTTCATTGAGCTAAGCATTAAAATTTTGCACTCAGCGATAGCCTCTTGTGATAGTGGCACATGAACAGCCATTTGGTCACCGTCAAAGTCTGCGTTGAACGCCGCACAAACTAGCGGGTGAAGTTGGATAGCCT
The DNA here is from genome assembly GCF_001298465.1 of Campylobacter concisus. NCBI lineage: Bacteria > Pseudomonadati > Campylobacterota > Epsilonproteobacteria > Campylobacterales > Campylobacteraceae > Campylobacter > Campylobacter concisus. The sequence continues at coordinate 684,751 of NZ_CP012541.1, read as the reverse complement.
TGCCCTCAACAAGCACTGGGTGAAACGCCTGGATAGAAAGTTTGTGAAGTGTTGGAGCACGGTTTAGCATAACTGGATAGTCTTTAACGACCTCTTCTAGGCACTCCCAAACCTCATTTGTCTTATCTTCTATCATCTTTTTAGCCTGCTTAACAGTTGTTGCATAGCCTTTTTCTTCTAGGCGAGCAAGCAAATGTGGCTTAAATAGCTCTAGAGCCATCTTCTTTGGAAGACCGCACTGATCCATCTTTAGCTTTGGACCAACGACGATAACAGAACGTCCAGAGAAGTCAACACGCTTACCTAGCAAATTCTGACGGAAGCGACCTTGCTTACCTTTAATGATCTCACTTAGTGATTTTAGTGGGCGCTTATTTGCACCTTTTACTGCATTTGCTCTGCGGCCATTATCAAATAGCGCATCAACAGCTTCTTGAAGCATTCTCTTTTCATTTCTGATAATGATCTCAGGTGCGTCAAGCTCAAGTAGACGCTTTAGACGGCTATTTCTATTTATTACACGGCGATATAGGTCGTTTACGTCTGAAACAGCAAATTTACCACCATCAAGGCTGACTAGCGGTCTAAGATCAGGTGGAAGAACTGGTAAATTTGTTATCATCATCCACTCTGGGCGGTTACCTGAATTTAAAAAGCTCTCGATAACTTTTAGGCGTTTTACGATAGTCTTTTTCTTAGCCTCAGAATTTGTAGACTCCATCTCTTCTTTTAGTTGATTTAAAATTTCCATCAAATCAAGCTCAGCTAGCATGTCATAGATGACCTCACCACCCATTCTAGCTGTAAAACCAGTCTCTTCATATCTTGAAGCTAGGCTTTGATATTGCTCTTCATTTAAAACGTCGTATTTTTCAACTTTTTTAGAATTTTCATTGTCGTAATAAGCCTCGCCAGCATTATCAACAATGTATGCCTCATAGTAAAGTACGCGCTCAAGATCCTTCATCTTAATACCAAGAAGTGCACCAATACGGCTTGGCAAGAAATTTACATACCAAATGTGAGCCACTGGAGTTACAAGCTCGATGTGACCCATGCGAGAGCGGCGAACTTTAGATGTAGTTACTTCAACACCGCATTTTTCACACTTAATGCCCTTATAACGCATCTTTTTATATTTGCCACAAAGACACTCGTAGTCACGGATCGGTCCAAAAATTTTCGCACAAAACAAGCCATCACGCTCAGGTTTAAGCGTGCGGTAATTGATGGTTTCTGGTTTTTTAACCTCGCCGTAACTCCAAGATTTTATCTTCTCAGGACTTGCTAAACGAAGTTGAAAAGCTTCAAAATCACGAGGCCTATGCTCTTCTTTTATCTCAACTGGTTTTAAATTAGTTAGTTTCATTTGTCTCATCCTCATCATATACTTCTACATCAAGAGCTAGTGATTTTAGCTCGTTTGTTAGAACAAAGAACGTCTCAGGGATACCAGTCTCAGGAACGTTTTCACCTCTTGTTAAAGCTTTGTAAGCAGAAAGTCTTCCCTCAACATCGTCTGATTTTACAGTTAGCATCTCTCTTAGTGTATGAGCAGCACCATAAGCCTCAAGTGCCCAAACCTCCATCTCACCAAACCTTTGACCACCAAATAGTGCCTTACCACCGACTGGTTGTTGTGTAACAAGGCTGTATGGTCCGGTACTTCTTGCGTGAACTTTTTCATCAACCAAGTGGTGAAGTTTTAGCATATACATACAACCAACATTAACGCGTTCTCTTATCTTTGAGCCTGTGCGTCCGTCATATAGTTCAGTTTTGCCGTCGCTATCTATCTTTGCCATCTCAAATAGTTTTGCAAATTCGTCAGCCTTAACGCCTTCAAAAATCGGAGTTGCAAATCTTACGCCATTACTCCAATCTTTTGCATATTCAAGAAGCTTCTCGTCACTCATCTTACTAAGAGCTTTTTTAGCGTCCATTAGCTTGGCAACGCCTGCTATTTCTATCATCTTAGCTCTTAGCTCTTTTATCCACTCGCCTTTTTTGGTCTCGAAAATTTCATTGATCTGCTCGCCTAAGCGATAGCCAACAAGACCAAGGTGGCTCTCTAAAATTTGACCGATATTCATACGGCTTGGAACACCAAGTGGGTTTAGCACAATGTCTACGATCTGACCGCTTGGAAGATAAGGCATATCGACTTCTCTTACTATATTCGAAACGATACCTTTGTTTCCGTGACGTCCAGCCATCTTATCGCCAACTTTTAGTTTGCGTTTTGTAGCTATATAAACTTTTACAAGTTTTACAACGCCGCTTGGTAAAATATCGTCTTTTTCTAAAATTTCTATTTTAGCATCGTGCTCTTCTTTGAGCTTTTTCTTTTCGTTTTGGAAGTAATTTTTTAGCTCGTCATATTTCTTTTGGATATCTTTTGAAAAGCTTTTAACGATAGCATTTAGAGTAAACCTATTTATATTTTCAAGATCAGCCTTATTGATCTTTGAGCCTTTCTTATACTCTTTTTTATTTACCTCTTGATCACTCGCTAGTGGATTTTTAGAAAGAAGTGCTGTAACTTTTAGCATCTCTTCGCGGTCTAGCATAAGTAGTCTATCATGATGTTCTTTTTCTAAAAGAGTCTTCTCCTCTTCGTAAGCTTTATTTGTTCTGCTATCTTTTTCATAACCTTTTTTGGTGAAAATTTTAACATCAACAACCACACCTTCCATCGAAGCTGAAGCATATAGCGATTTATTTACCACGTGGCCAGCTTTTTCACCAAAGATAGCACGTAGTAGCCTCTCTTCCGGAGTTGGTTTAACCTCGCCTTTTGGAGATACTTTACCAACAAGGATCATGCCAGGCTTGATCTCTGTACCGATTTTAACAATACCACTTTCATCAAGGTGCATAAGTTCCTCTTCTTTGACGTTTGGTATATCTTTTGTTATCTCTTCAACACCATCTTTTAGCTCACGAGCCTCGATCTCTTTTTCGTAGATATGAACGCTTGTAAAGGCATCTTCACGTATCATTTTTTCACTAATAACGATCGCATCCTCGTAGTTATAGCCATTCCAAGGCATAAATGCTATTAGTGCATTTTTACCGATAGCTAGCTCACCCTTTTCCATACTTGGGCCGTCAGCTATGATTTGATTAGCCTCGATCTCATCGCCCTTTTTAACGATCGGATGTTGTGAAAATGTCGTATTTTGGTTTGTTCTTAAATTTTTCTCTAAAGAGTAGTGATCGATATATGGACCAGCTTCATCTTCACCAAGAATAAAGATATTTTTATTATCAACCTTTTCAACCACGCCACTACGTCTTGCTTTTACGCTTTCCCACGCATCTCTTGCAATAACGCTTTCCATACCTGTTCCAACAATAGGAGCAGTTGAGCGAAGTAGTGGTACTGCTTGACGTTGCATGTTTGAACCCATAAGAGCACGGTTAGCATCATCATGCTCTAGGAATGGAATAAGTGAAGCCGCAACACCAGCTATCATACCAGAACAAAGGTCGATCAAAGTAACATCTTCTCTACGGGCAAGCATCATCTCGCCATCTTTTCTAACCTCAATCAAGTCCTCAACGATGTGTCCATTTTCATCAAGTTTAGTTGATGCTGGAGCTATAACATTGCCCTCTTCTTGAGTTGCGGTTAAATAAACTATCTCATCAGTCACTTTGCCATCTATAACTTTTTTGTAAGGAGCTTCAACAAAGCCAAGATCATTCACTTTTGCATAGGTTGAAAGCGTATTGATAAGACCAATATTTTGACCTTCTGGAGTCTCAACCGGACAAATTCTGCCGTAGTGGGTTGGGTGAACGTCACGCACCTCAAAGCCAGCACGCTCTTTTACTAAGCCACCCTCGCCAAGCGCAGATAGACGGCGCTTGTGAGTAACTTCGCTAAGTGGGTTTGTCTGATCCATAAACTGGCTTAACTGTCCACCTGTGAAAAATTCCATAATTGTTGCAGTAATCATTTTTGGATTAATGAGGTCGTATGGCATAATCTCTTCGGTATTATTACTTAAACTTGTAAATTTATCGCGGATAGCCTTTTGCATCTTTACAAAACCGAGGTGAAGTTCGCTAGCAAGTAGCTCGCCGATTGATCTTATACGGCGGTTGCCAAGGTGATCTCGGTCATCAATGTGACCTTGTCCATTTTTAACTTTTATAAGATATTTTGCAGTTTTTATGATATCTTCACTTGTTAGTAAAGTAACATATTCTGGTACATCAAGTGAGAGCTTATGATTCATTTTCATACGACCAACTTTTGTTAAATCGTATCTCTCAGGGTTAAATAGCATATCATTTACAAAACTCTTTGCGGCCTCTTTTACAACTGGCTCTCCTGGTCTCATAACCTTATAAATTCTTATAGCAGCAAGGTCATTTTCGTCATCAACGCTCTCAGTTTGTTTTAAAACTTTAAGCATATCGTTGTCAGCAATAAATGAATTTATGATAGCGTCGTCAACACCGGCAGCAGAGTTATTAATGATCTCAATGCTTTCATGCTCAGCTAAAATTTTCGCAAGTTTATTCTCATCAAGAGCAGATAGTGTGTCATATAAAATTTCGCCACTTTCTGTATTTATCACAGGATTTGCCAAATATCTACCAATAAGCGCCTCGATCGGATACTCAACAAATTTAACGCCATCTTCGATTAATTTATCAGCTTTTTTCTTTGTTAGGCGCTTGCCAGCTTGATGAAGAACATCGCCCTCTTCATTTTTTATATCATACTCAACTCTTCCTAGATAATCTTCTGGGTTGAAAAGAGTTAAGAATTTATTATTTTTAATTGTTAAATTTTGTATTGGATAAAATAGCTTAATAATGTCTTGTTTTTTATATCCTAATGCCCTAAACAAGATAGTTACAGGCACTTTTCTGCGCTTATTTATCCTAACATATAAAATATCTTTTGTATCATATTCAAAGTGCAACCAAGATCCGCGATCCGGAATTATTTGAGCGGTGTAGATCAGCTTATTTGCAACAGTCGCACTCTCTTCTTGCTTAAAGATAACGCCAGGGCTTCTATGAAGTTGATTTACAACAACACGCTCAACACCATTTATAATAAATGAAATTCTATCTGTCATCAAAGGAATTTCACGTATAAAAATTTCTTGCTCTTTTATATCTTTTACGCCAACTTTATCACCAGTTTTATCATCTTTTTCATGGACTATAAGGCGTATTTTCATTTTTAAATTTACAGAGTATGTAAGACCTCTTTCTATACACTCTCTGATCGTATATTTTGGTTTTCCAATTTCTGAGCTAACATATTCTAAAGTCAAACGATTTTGCGGATCATGTATAGGGAAAATCGACTTAAAAACTTTTTCGATACCGCTTTCAGTTTGATTGTTATTTAGATTTAAAAAATTATCAAAACTCTTTTTTTGTAGTTGTAGTAGGTTCGGAACGTCTATCTCCTTAACGACATTAGAGAAGTCAACCCTAAGACGATTTCCTGAGTATAAGCTATTTAACATTGCATCTACCTCGTGGTAATTTTGAAAGAAAAGTATAGCCTTTTAACAAGGCATCTAAAATTTAAAAAAGAGAGAGCCTGTGCCCTCTCTTGAAATATTAAGCTCAAATAATAAAAAATTATTTAAGTTCAACCTTAGCACCAGCCTCTTCAAGCTCTTTTTTAGCTGCTTCAGCTTCATCTTTGCTAACGCCTTCTTTAAGAACAGATGGTGTTCCCTCAACTGCGTCTTTAGCCTCTTTAAGACCAAGACCAGTAAGTGCTCTAACAACTTTAATAACGTTGATTTTCTTATCACCAGAATCAACAAGAACGATATTAAATTCTGTTTTTTCTTCAGCAGCAGCTGCGCCAGCAGCAGCAACAGCACCACCAGCTACCATTACAGGAGCTGCACTAACACCAAATTTCTCTTCAAACTCTTTTACAAGTTCGCTAAGTTCAAGTACAGAAAGATTAGATATAAATTCTAATACGTCTTCTTTAGTAATTGCCATTTTTAATCCTTATTATTTTTTAATTTTAATTAAGCTGATTGTTCTTTTTTCTCTTTAAGCGCATTCAAACCAATTGTGAAATTTTGAATTGGCGCATTCCAAACTTGCAAAAGCATCGCAATAAGCTCATCACGACTAGGCATTTTAGATAGAGCTTTAACTTTATCAACGCTTGCAACTTCGCCATCAATATAAGCTGTTTTGATTTTGAAAAGATCAGCATTAGACTCTTCAAATTTTGCGGCTACTTTAGTTACTGCTAATTGATCTTCGCTCCAAAGATAGATATTTGTATCTTTAAGTTCCATTCCGACTTTATCAGAATTTTTAAGAGCAATATTTGCAAGAGTATTTTTAATAACTTGAACTTTTACATTTTGTTCTTTTGCAGAATTTCTTAAAACTTCAAGTTTTTTGACTGAAAGACCACGATAGTCACAAACTACAATAGCTTCAGCAATTTTAAATTCACTCTCTAATTTTGCAACAACTTCAGATTTTTCGTTACGTGTCACTTTTTCTCCTTTCCGACCGGCGATTTCAAGCAGAGCGGGTCGAATCAATTAAGCCCAAAGGCCTCGGCTATCTCCAATCTAAGATATAAATTTTGTCTAAATTTTTATTTTAAATCCATAACTTCTTGAGTATCAAGAGATATAGATGGGCTCATTGTTAAAGACAATGAAGCATTTTTAACATATCTACCTTTTGCAGCAGCTGGTTTATGTTTATTTATTGCTTTTATAAATGTTGAAATATTTTCACTAAGTTGTTCTTTAGTAAAGTTTACTTTGCCAAGGCCAGCATGGATGTTTCCTTGTTTGTCAACACGGAAATTTACTTGACCGCTCTTTGCATTATTTACAGCTTGAGCAACGTCCATTGTAACTGTTCCAGTTTTTGGGTTTGGCATCAAACCTTTTGGTCCTAAAATTCTACCGACTTTACCTACTAGACCCATTAAGTTTGGAGTAGCTATAAGAACATCAAAATTCATTATACCTTTTTGTATATCTTCAATTAAATCATCTGCACCAATAATATCAGCACCAGCTGCCTTTGCCTCATCAGCTTTAGCATCTTTAGCAATAACAGCAACTCTTACAGTTTTACCTGTACCGGCCGGCAAAACAACTGAACCACGAACCATTTGATCAGCATGCCTTGGATCAACATTTAATTTTAATGCGATCTCAACTGTTTCATTAAATTTAGCAGAAGCCAAAGTTTTAACTGTGTCAATAGCTTCGCTAAGGTTATAAATTTTATCTTGCTCTACTTTTTTGAGCAATTCTTGAAATCTCTTGCTAGTTTTTCCCATAAATTTCTCCGCATATATATTGCTTCCGTCTTTTGCTAATCAACCTGACGGTAAAGGTTTTAGTCTATTACTTCGACACCCATTGATCGAGCTGAACCAGCAATAATTTTAGCTGCTTGCTCTCTATCGTTTGTATTTAAATCAACAAGTTTTTTCTCAACTATTTCTAAAACTTGAGTTTTTGTTAGTTTGCCTACTTTATTTTTTAAAGGATTATCAGTTCCTTTTGTTATACCTGCAGCCTTTTTAATAAGATCTGTAGCAGGAGGCTGTTTTGTGATAAATGTAAAACTTTTATCAGCATAAACAGTTATAACAACTGGAATATTAAACCCAACCATATCTTTTGTTCTCTCATTAAAGGCTTTACAAAATTCCATAATATTAACACCTTTTTGTCCAAGAGCTGGACCAACCGGCGGACTAGGGTTTGCTTTTGTTGCAGCAATTTGTAATTTTATTTCACCTATAACTTTTTTAGCCATTTTTTGCTCCTTAAATTATCTTCTCAACTTGTGAATACAAAATATCAACAGGGGTGCTTCTACCAAAAATAGAAACATTAAGCCTAAGTTTGCCATGTATCATGTCATATTCTTCAACAATACCTGTAAAGTTAGCAAAAGGACCTTCTGTTATACGAACACTCTCACCATCCTCAAAGAATATCTTAGGTTTTGGTGCAGCCCTTTTTTGAACTTTTTCCAAAATAGTATTTATATCTTTTTCAGATAATGGCGTAGGTTTTTTGGCCTCACCAATAAAACGTCCAACTTTTGGTAAAGATTGAATCCTGTGCCAAAGAGCTGTATCAAGGTCTAAGCATGCAAAAGCATAACCTGGATAAAGAGTTCTTTCGTTGATTTTTTGCTTACCATTTTTTATCTCAATTACGTCTTCTGTAGGAACTATAACTTCTTTTAGCTGATCTTCTATTCCATGATCTTTTACTAAATTTTCAATTCCTCTTTTTACTGCCATTTCGCTTCCAGCGTAAGTCTGTATAGCATACCATTTATGTGACATTACTTTTCCTTATATCATACAACTTTAGATAGAACAAAGGACATAATAACATCGACAAGAGCTAAAAAAAGTGATACAACAGCAACTACGATAAAAACTGCAAAAAAAGCATTTCTAATTTGTTCTTTTGTAGGATAGATAACCTTCATTATTTCCAATTTAGAAAGCTTAATATAATTTATAATTTTCTCCATAATCTTAACCTTAGTCGTGGCAGGGCAAGAGGGATTCGAACCCCCAACCATTGGATTTGGAATCCAGCGCTCTACCGTTGGAGCTATTGCCCTAATAGCTTCTTAATTAACTTTTTAATTTAACTTCTTTATGAATAGTATGTTTTTTTAATCTTGGGCAATACTTTTTAAGTTCAACTTTATCCGTAGTAGTTTTACTATTTTTAGTTGTTGTATAATTTATATCACCACTTTCGGAGCATTTTAAACCAATTTTAATTCTCATATAAGTCCTTATTAAGATATCAAAGGGATATCCTCCCTTTGACAAATTTTTATAAATTAACCAAGTATTTTTGAAACAACACCTGAACCAACAGTCCTACCACCTTCACGGATAGCAAAACGAGTGCCTTCCTCAAGTGCTACTGGAGCAATCAATTCAACAGAAATTCTTACATTATCACCTGGCATAACCATCTCTGTTCCTTCTGGGAGCGTAATTGAACCAGTAACATCAGTTGTTCTTACGTAGAATTGTGGTCTATAGTTATTAAAAAAAGGAGTATGGCGACCACCTTCTTCTTTTGTCAAGATATAGACTTCGCCTTCAAATTTTGTATGAGGGGTAATTGATTTAGGCTTGCAAAGAACCATACCACGCTCAACGTCCTCTTTTTTGGTACCACGGAGAAGAACGCCGACATTATCACCAGCTTCGCCTTGATCCATCTCTTTTCTAAACATTTCAACACCAGTAACTGTCGTTGTTTGAGTTGGTTTAATACCAACAATTTCAATTGTATCACCAACTTTTATAACACCCTTTTCAATTCTACCAGTTACAACTGTACCACGACCTGAAATCGAAAAAACATCTTCGATTGGCATAAGAAGGTCTTTATCTGTTGCACGAACTGGAGTTGGAATATAGCTATCAACTGCATCCATTAATTCCATAATTTTTGCTGACCATTCACCATCTTGACCAGCTTTTGCCTCTTCAAGAGCTTTAAGTGCTGAACCAGAAACAATAGGTGTATCATCGCCTGGGAAATTATACTCATTAAGTAATTCACGGATTTCCATTTCAACCAATTCAAGTAGCTCTGCATCATCAACCATATCAGCTTTGTTCATGAAAACAACAATGTATGGAACACCAACTTGGCGTGATAATAAAATATGCTCTCTAGTTTGTGGCATTGGACCATCAGCTGCAGAAACAACCAGAATAGCTCCATCCATTTGTGCAGCACCTGTAATCATATTTTTTACATAGTCGGCGTGACCAGGGCAGTCAACGTGGGCATAGTGGCGTTTCTCTGTCTCGTACTCAATATGTGAAGTAGCAATTGTAATACCACGCTCTTTTTCTTCTGGAGCATTATCAATATTATCATAATCTTTTAGCTCAGCAAGTCCTTTGCGTGAAAGAACAGCAGATATTGCAGCTGTTAATGTAGTTTTACCATGATCTACGTGACCAATAGTACCTATGTTTACGTGCGGCTTGTTACGTGAAAATTTTTCTTTAGCCATCTTTTCCTCCGTATGTGATATATGTCTTTTTTCTTACCAAATTTGTATAATCATAATAAAATCATATTAACCAGTGGAGCTCATAGCGGGACTTGAACCCGCGACCTCTTCCTTACCAAGGAAGCGCTCTACCTCTGAGCCATATGAGCGAAAAACGCTTGGCAGAGATGATTCCAATTAAATAATACAAACAACTAAAAATTTTGAAAATAAAGTAAGGAATAACTGTGTTTAGTAAAATCTAGATACAGCTCCCAGTTTATTTTCCCAAATTTTGGAGCGGGAAACGGGGCTCGAACCCGCGACCCTCAGCTTGGAAGGCTGATGCTCTAGCCAACTGAGCTACTCCCGCATAACAATGGTGGTGAGACGTGGATTCGAACCACGGAAGACATAGTCAGCAGATTTACAGTCTGCCCTCGTTGGCCGCTTGAGTATCTCACCTTAAACATTAATAAACTATTTTGGTATTTTCTGGTCAAACACTGTTACAAAAATGGAGCTGGTGAACGGACTTGAACCGCCGACCCACTGCTTACAAGGCAGTAGCTCTACCAACTGAGCTACACCAGCACCTGTTTTGTGAAGTGGCAATTATATATCAAAACAAGGTAAAAGTCAAGGGAAATTTAAAAAATTTTCATAAAAATTAAAATCATAAAATATAACCATTTAAGAATACAAATTTTTATTACATTTAAATCCGTAATGCATTATTAAGTATTTATAAAATATGTATAATTTTTATGGTTTTATTTTTTTTAAAAGCTAAAATTTCTATAATTACAAAAAATATATAAGGATTTAATATGCAATTTTTACCTTGGGCGATAATTTTATTACTAATTTACGTAATTTATTTTTTAATGATACGTTATGAGAAAAGAATATCAACTCTTAGCAAATTAATTGAACAAAATAGTGATGGCATTAAAGAAAATAGGGATTTGATTGGACAAAATAGATCACTTATTGAAAAAAATAAACACGATATTGAAAAAAATACAAAAGACATCATAACAAATGTTGAAAAAGTAGATATCGATTTGGAAGACTAAAGTTTCTGATTTCTTATCTCGGCTATTAATAAATTTGCTAGAAATTTTTATTTAAGATTTTAGCAAATTATTTTTTATTTGAAAATTTTATATTTATTGTATTCTTCAGCTAGTAAAAGTTGTATATGTATTTCTTTATGGGCGCATGTATAAAAATTTATAGTTTTTGACGAAGAATCTTATTTTTTCAAAAAACAAGTCAAGATTTTATGCGTCAAGCTGCTTCATCAAAAGCACAAGCCCTATTCTATCCTTTACATTTAGCTTACTATAAATCGAGCTTGTATGTGCTTTGACTGTTCTTAGTGTAATACCTGTTTTTTCTGAAATTTCATTATTTGTTAGACCCTGATAGATTAAATCTGCGATTTCTCTTTCCCTTAAACTAAGCTCAGAGAGGTCAGTCCTTTTATCTGCCTTTTCACTTTCACTATTAATATACGAGCCGGTTAGCTCACTAATCATTGCCTGAACAAATTCTTGATAAAGCCATATATTTCCATTAAAAATAGCTTCAAAAGCATCTTCAAAGTGTGTCTTTCTCATGTGAGAATTTGCATAGCCCTTGATTCCAAGCGTAAGCAGATGCTTGCCTTCGTTTATCGTTGGCCTATTTGAGAGTATGAGTATTTTTATGTTTGGGGAATTTTCAATTATATTTTTTATAACATCATCAATATTATCTTTAAAAACATCAATATCAATGCCTATAATATCAATATCATCATTTATATGAGAAAAAAACTCTTTTCTATTATGTATAAATTTCACATCGCTATTGCCAGTAAAATAGCTTCTCCAAATATTGTTTAATGCACTATTTTGTGTAAATAAAATAACTTGCATTACCTTTCCTTGGATTATTTATATGATTCTTTCATAAATTTTTTTATTATTTATAAAAAATTCTACGTGACGACTTTCGCCATTTTTATGTATCTTGTAATCTATCGATGATAAAAATTTAGTAACCATAGAAGGTTTTTCTTCTAAAAAAATGGTCATTTCAAAAAAATCTTGTGATATAGCATATTTATAAGGGGTATTTAAATTTAAAATTCCAGGATCAAAGTCAAATTTATCCAAACTCTGGTCATAGCCTTTTATTAAAATTTTAATACTTCTTACTATATCATCGTAAATTTTTAGATTTTTAAATAGCTTTTCATGTCTGCTAGCAACATCTACTAATTGTAAAAATTCTATTTCACAATCACTAAATTTAAATCGTTCAATTTCATCATTAACTATATCGCAGCAATGATTATCTTTTATGAGATAGAAATTTTGTAAATTTTGAAATTTTTCAATGTCGTATTCATCAAATTTCTTATCATAAAAAGCGATCTTGCCCATTACCTCTCCGTTAAGGCATTTTGTTTTGCCTTTAAAATAGGCTTTAATAAATAATCAAGTATTGTCTTTTTGCCGGTAATGATATCAGCTGAGACTATCATACCAACTTTTATCCTAAGCGGTTTTTCTTCGCTACCAAGATAATTTTTCTCAGTTTCTATCCTAACTAAATAATAGCTCTCGCCAGTTTTTTCATTAGTCTCCGTATCGGCACTAATCTGTGTTACTTTGCCTTTTAAACCACCGTAAATACTAAAATCATAAGCTGTAAATTTAACCATCGTATCAAGTCCAGGCCTCAAAAATGCAACATCGGCTGGCTTTACTTTTACTTCAGCAACCAGTTTATCTTCAAGAGGAACGATCTCAGCAATATTTTCACCAGGCTTAATAACTCCTGATACGGTATGAACCATCATTTTGCTGACGATACCATTTACTGGAGATCTTACATATGTTCTTTCCACTCTATCGCTTAGGCTAATTTGTGATTCATTTATCCTTGCAATCTCCGCTGAAACTTCATTTAGCTCTTTTTTTGCATTGTTTTTAAATGCAAGTTTTGCTTCTTCGATCTTATTTTTCGCTTCTTTTATAGTTGATTCAACTCTTGGTACAGCAAGAACAGCAGCATCAAGCTCGCCTCTTAGATCATTTACTCGTCTTTGAAGCTGAATGTATTCAACCTCACTAACAAGACCTTTTTTAAAGATTGGCTCCATAATGGCCTTTTCTTTTAGAACAAGGTTATAGCTATTCTGAGTTTGAGAAATTTTATTTTTTAGTTCGACCAACTCACTCTGGCGTTGATGAATTTGCTCTGTTAAAATTCCTATCTGTTCATTTAAGTGATCGATATTTGAACTATGCAAACTTAGCTCATATCTTATGGCTTTGCTATTGTTCGCATCTCTAGCTTCATCGTAGTCAAAATCCTTATCATTTGCCTCAGCATCAAGCCTCATAAATTTTGCTTGAAGTTCATCAAGTCTTAGTTTTGATTCACCATAACTACTCGTAAAATTTTTATTATCTAGCCTTATTAGAATTTGATCTTTCTTGACTTCATCACCCTCTTTTACAAAAATTTGATCGACTATACCGCCTTCAAGATTTTGTATCGCTTGGTTTTTTCCAGACGGGATGATCTTGCCACTACCTCTTGTAATCTCATCTATTTGTGCCCAAGAGGCCCAAACAAGAAGCCAAAACATAGTTATGGCAACCGTATAGAGTATCTTTTTAGATGTTGATGGGGCTTTAGCCAAAACAGCCTCAGAAAGACTTGACATAAATTTCAAATCATAAGCATCATAATTTTTTGTTTGAAGATTAGACTTTATGTCATCTACACTATTTAAAATTTTATTACTAGCTTCCTCTTGTTCTTTTATGTTATTTTCAGAAATTAATCTTTTTTCGTTTTTTGGATTTTCATTTTGTTTATTCTTGATATCTTCTTGCATGATCACTTCCCACTAAGTCTTGCTAAAACTTCATCTCTTGGTCCGTCCAATAAAATTTTGCCATTGTCCATAACTATAAGTCTATCAACAAGATCTAGCATCGACGTCCTATGTGTGACAAGCAGCATCGTTTTATTTGCTGTATTTGTCTTTAAATTTATTTTTAACTTATTTTCAACTGTATTATCAAGAGAATTTGTTGGCTCATCAAGCAAAATAATAGGACTATCTAATAAAAATGCCCTAGCCACAGCTATGCTTTGACGCTGTCCACCACTTATGCCATCGCCTCTTTCAAAGACCGGCATGTCAAATCCAAGCGGATGAGCATTTACATATTCATCAACCCCACTTACTTTGGCTGCTTTTATAATCTGAATATCATCAACATATGGCGCTTTTTGAACAATATTTTCTCTAACCGTTCCTTTAAAAAGCACAACATCTTGCGGAACGTAGCCGATGTTTCGCCTAAGATCGGCTGGATCAATTTGATTAATATCAATACCATCTATTAGCACTGAGCCTTCAGTTGGTGAGTAAAGTCCCAAAATGAGCTTTTGTAAAGTAGTTTTTCCAGAGCCATTTTTGCCTATAATGCCAACTTTTTCACCTGGCTGAATAACAAAATTTATCCTATCAAGCGAACCTTTTGTGGTATCTGGATATGTAAAGCTTACATTCTTAAACTCAATCTTTCCATCAAAAGAATTTCTTCTAACAAATTTTTTACCTTCTGGCCTTTCGACAGGCATTTGCATAATCTTGCTAAGACTTTGATATGCTGTTTTTGTCTGCTCAAAATTTGCAGCAAGTGAAGCCACCTGTCCCATAGGAGCGATAGCGCGAGAGCTAAGCATAACCGCAGCGATAAGACCACCCATTGTAAGATGTGTATCTTGTATCATATAGACACCAAGAACGATGATGGCAATAGTATTTAATTGCACTAAAAAAGATGTAACAGTGGTTATCGAAGTTGTGATAATTTTTGATTTAATGCTTCTATTTGCTATTTCACCGGTTGCCTCTTCCCAGTTCCACTGTATATGTCCGCTAGCACCAAGAGTTTTGATGGTTTCAAGACTGCTAAGGCTCTCTATTAAAATTCCATTTTTTATAGCTGAAGCCTCAAATGTACTTTTAATAGCATTTTGAAGTGGATCTTTTATAAAAAATGTATAACATAAAATAGCTATCATGATAACAATTGGCACGAGTACAATATAGCTTCCTATAAAATAAGTAACTATCAAGAAAATGATCGCAAATGGAAGATCGACAATGGCTGCCAATGAGGCTGACGAGAAGAAATTTCTAACCGTATCAAACTCTTTTAGATTACTAGCGAATGAGCCAACAGATTTTGGTTTATTGCTAAATTTCATATCCATAACGCGCTCAAATAAAATAGAGCTCATTATGATGTCACTCTTTTTGCCAGCAATCTCAAGGAAATATGATCTTACAAATTTTAAAAAAAGATCTATACCATAAACTACACTTACACCAAGTGCTAAGACCCAAAGTGTCTCAACCGCATTATTTGGCACAACACGGTCATATACGTTCATCGTAAAAAGCGGACTAGCAAGAACAAATAAATTTATAATAAAACTTGCAAGAACAACATCAAAATAAATCTTTTTTGAACGTTTTAGAGTTCCCCAAAACCAGTGGTCATTACCCGCATCAATTAGCTTTGTTGAGCTAGTATCCTCTGGAACAAACTCGCGCTTTAGATAGTATGCATAGCCTAAATATTCTTCTTTTAATTTACTTATTTCTATCGCACTAGTACCAGTTGAAAGTTCTGGTGTTATGATATTTGCTGTCTTTTTATCTTTACTAAAAGATTGCAATATGCAAGCTTTTTTGCCTCTAAGCATTAAAATGCAAGGTAAAACTAAAGGAGAGATTTGTTCAAGATCTTTTCTTACAAGAGTAGAAGCAAAGCCAGCACGAGAAGCAGCACGAGAAAATAAAGACCTTGAGCTTTTAAGTGAAAAAAGCTCAATCTCATCGCCATCTTTTACTGGCAAGCCAATAGTTAAAGCATCAGCGCTGTATGGATTATTATGAAGCTTGGTAAAAATAACCAAACATTGAAGCAGCTCATCTTTTATCTTATCACTATGCATCTATCATCCAATGTTCTTAATTTCATCTATATAAATTCCTTGCATATTTTTAATGCCAAGATCGATTAACTTTTTCTTCTGCTCTTCGCTTTCAACACCGATTGCGATCAAAATAATGTCTTTTGAGCTTAAAACAACATCAAGTGATTGTTTTGTGTTTACCCCTGACTTATCACTTAAGAAGTCAATCAAGACATTTGACTGAATTTTTACATAATCAGGGTTAAATTCTTTTAGTTTCTCGATACCTTTTGCGTTAAGCTCGAAGTGGTCAAAACCAAATCCAAAGCCAAGTTCTTTTAATTTTTTAGTAAGCTTAACTATACTTTCTATGCTAATATCGTCTTTATTTGGAATTTCTATATAGTTTTTATATTTCGAAATCTGACTTATCTTTTTAAGTGTAGCTTCAAGTTTTGAAAAATTTTCATCTGAGTTTAATATCTCTTTTCCCAAATTTATGGCTAAATTGCCACTTGGCAGGATATTCTCCGGTAAAATTCTGGCTACCCTATTTAAGATATGAAGATCAAGCATTGCACCTAAATTTAACTCATTTACCATCGGCATGAAATATGAGGCCATACGCCATACACCATCTTTATCAACAAGCCTCAAATAAAGCTCATACTGCTCAAAATTTGAATCAAGATCAATCACTTTTTGAGCTGCAAATTTAAATTCATCCTCTTTTATTGAGTCAAAAATAAGCTCTTTATACTTCTCTTTACCAATCACTAAAGTATTTTGATTTTCATTAAATACCTTATATGTAAAGCTACCAGCAAGTCTTGAGCTAGCCAATGTAACGTCAGCTGAAGTAAGAAGTGTCTTGATATCAGTATTTGGCGAATACTCAACTATCGCAGCATTTACTGGATACTCGCTATCATTTAGTGCAAAATTTGCATAAAGCTTTTTAAACTCGTTCATAATTTCATCACATAGAGCCAAGAAATTTGATGAATTTCTACCATACGAAAGTACAATGAAATCATTATCGTTAAGCCTTGCAACAATCGCATTTTTATCATTATGAATTGATTTTTCTTGTAAAATTTGAGCTATTTTCATTACAACGCTTTGCCATTTTTCAAAGCCAAGCGTACTTTTTAAATTTATTAGATCTTTAAAACTAACAAGTAAAGCAACACCACTTGAATATTCTTCACTAGCTAGATACTCACTAAATTTAGTTTGAAAAAATCTTCTGTTATTAGCACCACTCATTGTATCTTTATATAAAAGCTCTTGATATTTACTGAGTGTGGCCGCCTCTCTCTCAAAAATGTCTTTTACCTTACTAACCATAGAGTTCATAGCTAGAACCATTTTTTTAAGATCGGCTGTAAATGGAATTCTTTTTTGAATGATAAATTTATTATCAAGTATAGCCTCAGCCTGATCTTGAACCTTCATAAGCGGTCTAAAAATAGCTTTTAGAGCGAAATATGCCACCACAAGAGTGACAATTATCATTAGAAGAAGAAAATTAAAAATATTTTTTGAGTTGGTATAAAGCTCATTATAGGCTAGTGCGGTACTACCTTGAACATAAAGCGTGCCAAATTTTGCCCAGCCAGTCATAATCTCGCTATCTGCTATTGGCGCTTCAAACTTGGCTATTTTGTAAAACCACTCGGGAATATCTTTAACAACAGTTTGTTGAGAATTTTCAATAAGAACCTTGCCATCAACATCTTCAAGTTTAATAAGCTTGTATCTACCGCTGTCAAACATAGAATTTATCATTGTTTGAGCCAAGGACATGTCATCTGGATCGATAATAGGCTTTAAAGCAAGTCCAAGCGAATTTGCTGTATGTCTTGCGTTTTCACCAAGCTGGTCATTAATATATCCATTTAGGCTCTTAAAATTTAAGTAGCCAACAGCCACAAAAATCATGATACCAAAAGTTATCACGGCGATCATAATTTGTTTAAATAGCGTCATAAATCCTCTTTTCCTATCCTATCTATTAGTTCCATCCACTTAGGATTTTGTTTTTTATTTCCACCTGGTATTGCTTGACCAAGACCTTCTTGTTTTGCCAAGTATAGCGAATCACCATTAAAACTATAAACTGGAACAAGGTCTGTTCTTTGAGTTGCGATTTTTATTTTACCATTTATGTTATCTAAAATTAATGGAATAGATTTTGGTGTATCGTAGTATGCTAAAACCATATGAGCTTGATTGTATCTTAAGGCTTTAACATATGTGAAGTATAATTTTTGAGTTGGAATTCCTAGTTGCTTTAGTGTAAAATATTTTGCAATAACGTAGTCTTCGCAGTCACCAGCACCTTTTCCTATAAATTCCATTCTAGTAGCCCAATAATCCTTTTTGTGCCAAAGTTGCATATCATCAACCCATCTAAAAGAGTTAAAAAAGTCATTTACTTTTATTAATTTCTCTTGTTCAGTTGCATCTTGCAATGAAGTCATTAAAGAATTTAGAGCAGAAGCTCTTCTTCTTGCATCTTCTCCATAAATTTTAGCTACCTTTGCTATAGTTGTTGATTTTATAAAATCTCCAATAGCACTTGCTAATAATAAAAAAAGGACGCTTACTATAAGCGTCCAAAAATTTGTCTTGACCCTCATGGTCATTACTTTTTACATTTTTATCTTAAATCGTTTTGAATGCTGCAAGCACCTTGAATGTATCTCTTTGCAAAACCTGGTTCAAAGCTATCTGAGATCATTCCCATATTATCTAACAGTCTGTATTTTGCATAAGATAGTGCTGTCTCAGTTGTAGCAATCTCTTTTAACGCAGAGTTATATTCATTTTCAGCATCAAGCAAGTTTATAAGATCGCGACGACCGATTCTAAATTCATCCTGATAAGCATCAAGTGTAGCTTTAGCATACTCAACGTGTTGATTTAAGTATCCCATTTTTTCTTGGTTAAGAACATAATTTTGCCATGAAAATTCCAAAGATTCTTTAAGCTCTCTTACAAGATTATCCAAAGTTTGTTGCTCTTGTTGAACGGCAAGTTGGCTTTTTTCTTTATCTAGTTTATCATTACCTTTATTGTAAAGGTTATAGTTTAGTCTTAAAAGTGCGTCAAATGTTTGTTCTTCATAATTGTCATATAAAACATTTGAATGATCATACGCACCAGATACAACAAGATCTAGTTTTGGCAAGAATGCGCATTTTTCTCTTTCACAACTGACTCTGCCATAGCAATATTTGATTTTTGAACCAAAAGTGACGGATTGCAAAGAATGGCTTTGTTGTAAACAGCTTCTTTCGTGCTAGGCAAAGGAAGGCTAAACTCAGGCATTACTAAATTTTTAGCTGCAACTTTTTTTCCATATAATTTCTCAAATGTAGAAAGTGCATCTTCATAGTTATTTTTAGCAGCTGTATAGTTTGATTGAGCTAGAGTATAGCGTGATCCAGCTTGTCTCTCTTCAGAAGCTACGCCATAACCTGATCTTGCTCTATCTTTAATTTGGCTATAAATTTCCTCATGACTCTTTACGTTTTCTTCTTCAATGTCTAAAATTCTCTTAGTTTGAAGAACTTGCAAGTAAGCATTTGTAGCATTTAATGTAAGTCTATCTGCAGCTTGTGCTACTGAATAAGCAGCTGAATCAAGCCTTGCGCTTTGAGAATTTATTCTATTTTTATCAGCACCACCATTATATAAATTTTCAACCAAGGTTAGAGATGTGCCAGAAATTCTTCCATCTCCTCTTCTTGTAGAAACTCCATCATCAAGGCGTTTTTTCTCATATCCCACTCTAGCAGCAGCGTCAAGTGTTGGATAATAGGCATTTTTTGCTATTTTTAGATCTTTACCAACTTGTAGATAGTTAAATTCTGTAGCTTTTAAACTTGGATTTTCATTTAAAATAGTCTTTATAACTTGATCTAAAGTCAAAACTCCATCATCAACTTGTGCTACTGGTTTTACTTCAGTTGATATAGCTTGTTCTATATTAGATTTTTTTGTTATTTGAGTATCAGCTACAGGTGCTTTTGCTCTCATTAAAGCATCTTTATATCCTGACTCATTTTGAACTTTAGTCAATAATTCATTAGCTTCATTTTCAGAAACTGGAACTGTGTCAACATACAAAAATTTTCGTCCACCAACCTCATAGATACCTGTAGTTAGTCTGCTATCAGAAATTTTGCTATTAACTTTATTAACAGCACTATCAATTCTAGCCTGATTATCATCTTGTGCAAATGAAGCTAGAAAAATCCTATAAGGAACATCTTGAGCTGACAGCACAGTTGCTGCCAAAGCACTAATTGCCAATATCTTTTTCATAACTAAGATCCTTTTACCTTTTTTATTATTAAGTCTATACTTAAAATTTAATGCGAATTATACACCAAGAAATATTAAATGCATTTTAAATATCTTATGACAAAAAAATAATTTTTATATAGTTTTAGAAAAACGCCTTAAATTCTCGGGAATTTTCTTAAGATACTCGTCAAAGCACATTGCAATATTGCGTATTATTAGTGTCCCTGTTTCATTTACGCTGATTTTATCTGCTGTAATATTGACAAATTCACTTAAATTTTTAAGCTCCTCAAGCTCTTCCTTAAAGTGTTCAAAGAAATTTATATGAAATTTATTCTCGATAGCTTTGATATCAAGCCCAAAATTACTCATTAAGTTCATAATCACACTCTTTCTAAGCAAATCTTCATCACTTAGATAAATTCCCTTTGCATATGGCAACTTCCCACTATCGATCGCCTTTTCATACTCGTCCATGTCTTTATGATTTTGTGCGTAGTGCCTTTTGCACTCACCGATACTTGTCACGCCTATACCAATAAGATCAGCGCCACCCTTTGTCGTATAACCTTGAAAATTTCTATGCAAAGTACCATTTGCCAGAGCACCAAAAAGCTCATCATTTGGCTTTGCAAAGTGATCCATTCCTATCATTTTATAGCCATTTTTGGTTAAAAACTCAGCCGTAAATTTTAAAATTTCAAGCTTCACTTCTGGATTTGGCAGTGTCGTCTCATCAAATTTACGCATTGACTTTTTTATCCACGGTACGTGAGCGTAGTTAAATACCGCAAGCCTATCAGGATCAAGTGTGAGGGCTAGCTCAAGCGTCTTTTTAAAGCTCTCTAGGCTTTGATACGGCAGGCCATAGATCAGGTCCATATTGATTGATTTTATGCCCTTTTGCCTAGCCATTTTTACGGCATTTTGAGTGATCTCATAGGGCTGAATTCTATGAATTTCTTTTTGCACCTTTTCATCAAAGTCTTGCACGCCGTAGCTTATGCGGTTAAAGCCATGAGATATGAGCACGTCAAGCTGCTCATTTGTCAAAAATCTCGGATCTATCTCACAACTTATCTCAGCCTCTTTTGAGAAATTTTTAAATTTAGCTTTAATAAGTTTGATGATCTCATCAAGCTGAGCGGCATTATAAAATGTTGGTGTACCGCCACCAAAGTGCATCTGTAAGACCTCAGCACTGGTGTCCAGGTGGTGAGCTAAAATTTCAAGCTCTTTTTCTATATATCTTATATATTTCTCTTTGCGGTCCTCTTTGCTCGTATAAATGACATTACAGCCACAAAAATAACAAGCACTTCTGCAAAATGGCAAGTGTAAATAAAGCGAAAGCGGTCGCTTTAGATCACGGCCTTCAAGCTCTTTTATATATGCCTCATAGCTAAATTTATCACTAAACTCTGGTGCTGTCGGATAGCTAGTATATCTTGGCCCTGGCCTTGAATACTTTACATAAGCACTAAAATCAATCATCTGCCCTACTCCTTGCCATTTGAATCACCTCTTTTATGTCTACAAATAAATTTGGGTGCTCTTTTTTGATATTTTTTACTAGTTTGTCAAGATCAATATTAAATTGTCTGCTTTTTTTATCGCTTGCGATCTTTTTTATCTCATCCATAGCAACCACCCAAACATCGCTAAAATCAACCGGTATATTTTGCCAGATCGTCTTTTCAAGCCTTAGATCAAAATTTTCTTTTTGAGACTCTTTTAAGGCCTCGATCAAAGCTGAAAGCGATTTTACAGAGATTACCGTGTGTAAATTTTGATTTTCATCAATACCAAACCACGGCTCTTTTGAGTCCCAAGAGCCACTTTTTAAATTTAAAATATGCTCATTTGGGTTTTTGGTTGAAACTATCTCAAAGATCGTTTTTTCAGGGCTACTCAGCCCAAGGTTATTGCCGATCTCATCTATCTCATCATATATACTTTTTTCTTTGCTCATCTTCTTCTCTCATCTAGCCAGACCATTACACCTTTTTGGGCATGAAGCCTGTTTTCAGCCTCGCTAAAAATTTCATCCGCGTGCCTCTCAAAGACAGTCTCGCTCACCTCATAGCCTCTATAAGCTGGCAAGCAGTGCAAAAATATCGCATCTTTTTTAGCTAAGCTCATCAAATTTTCATCCACGCAGTATCCAGCAAAGTCCTTTAGTCTCTTTTCTTTCTCGGCCTCTTGTCCCATTGATACCCAAGTATCCGTAGTCACTACATCGGCACCATTTACCGCTTCTTTTATATCATTTGTGATAAAAATTTTAGCCCCTGAAATTTTTGCGTTTTCATTAGCCATTTTTAAAATTTCAGCGTCCGCCTCGTAGCCTTTTGGCGTAGCGACCCTTAGTTCAAGGCCAAGTTTGCTGGCTAGCATGAGCCACGAGTGAGTCATGTTGTTACCATCACCTACGTACGCTACCTTCTCGCCTGCGCTAAATTCAAGCATCGTAAGATAATCCGCCATTAGCTGCACTGGGTGAAATTTATCGCTTAGTCCGTTTATCACTGGTACGCTTGAAAATTTAGCAAATTCCTCTAGTGTCTCGTGTTTATCGACCCTTAGCATAGCCATGTCACACATCCTACTTATCACTCTAGCGGTGTCGCGGATTGGCTCGCCACGGCCTATTTGTATATCATTTTTGCTTAAAAATAGCGCATATCCGCCAAGCTCATGCATGCCCACATCAAAGCTTACTCTCGTTCTAGTCGAGCTTTTTTCAAATATCATAGCAAGCTTTTGGTCTTTAAGATATGGCTTAAATTCTCTAGCCTTCGCCTCTTTTTTGATCTTGCGGGCTAAATTTATAATCTGCTCGATTTCATCTTTGCTAAAGTCATTTAACGTCAAAAAGTGCCTCATCTTAGCCCCTTAAAATTTTGGCTGCTTCTTTTGCGTGATACGAAATGATCAAATTTGCCCCTGCTCTTTTAAAGCCGATCAAAGTCTCCATCATAACGCGATCATAGTCGATGATGCCAGCTTTTGCGCCAGCTTTTAGCAGTGCGTACTCACCGCTTACGTTATAGACACAAAGTGGCAAAAGTGTTAAATTTCTAAGCTCCCTAACGATGTCAAGATAGGCAAGCGCTGGCTTTACCATCAAGATATCAGCGCCTTGCACCTCGTCTTGCAAGCTCTCATTTATAGCTTCAAGGCGGTTTGCGCTGTCCATTTGGTAACTCTTTCTATCGCCAAAGCTTGGAGCGCTTTGCGCTACGTCACGAAATGGTCCGTAGTATGCTGAGGCAAATTTAGTCGAGTAAGCCATCACTGGCAAATTCTCAAAGCCATTGCTATCAAGCGTCTCTCTTAGCGTTGCGATGATGCCATCCATCATGCCACTTGGTGCGATCATGTCAGAGCCATTTTGAGCGTGTATTAGAGCTTGTTTGGCTGAAATTTCAAGCGTTGCGTCGTTGTCAATGGTGTTATGCACGTGGTCGATTATGCCGCAGTGACCGTGGTCTGTGTATTCGCAAAAGCAAAGATCGGTGACGACTACTAAATTTGGGAATTTATCTTTTATGGCTCTAAGCGCGGTTGCGATAATGCCGTCATTACTTAGTGCGTCACTGCCAACGCTATCTTTTAGGCTTGGTATGCCAAATAAAATAATCGATTTTATACCTAAATTTACTATCTCTTCGCACTCTTTTAAAATTTCATCGATACTCATTTGATAAACGCCCGGCATCGAAGCGATCTCGTTTTTAACGCCTTTGCCCTCAACTACAAAGAGCGGATAGATAAAGTCATTTACGCTAAGGCTAGTCTCTCTTACCATCTCTCTTAAAGCTGGATTTATTCTTAATCTTCTAAAACGTTTAAACATATTTTTGCCTTTTCTTTGTTAAAATGCGTGATTTTTAGCTAGTTTAGCACAGTTGGAGTAAATTTAAAATGAAAATAGAAATTTCAAACGCCGCAAATCTACCTTCAAGATTTGGCACTTATAAGGTTCAAGCCTTCAAAGAAGGGTCAAAAGAGCACCTAGTGATCTACAAAGAGCCTTTAAGCGAGACGGTAAATCTTAGAATTCACTCCGAATGCCTAACTGGCGATGCGATCGGAAGCCTAAAGTGCGACTGCCGCGACCAGCTTGAAGCGAGCCTGAAATATATCGAAGAAAATGGTGGCATGGTCATCTACCTGCGTCAAGAGGGCAGAAATATCGGGCTTTTAAACAAGATAAACGCTTACAGCCTCCAAGACAAGGGCTTTGACACCATTGAGGCTAATCACCAGCTAGGTTTTAAGGCCGATGAGAGGACGTATGAAGTGGTTGATTTTATCCTAAATCACTACGGCATAAAAGAGGTAAATTTACTCACAAATAATCCATTAAAACTTCACGGACTAAGCTCAGTAAAGATTGTAAAACGCGTACCTATCGTCATCAAGCCAAATAAATTTAACGAAGACTACTTGAAAGTAAAAAAAGAGCAAATGGGACACATCTTGTGATAAAAAATGAGCTTTGCTTGCCAGCTGAATTTAACGAAAAAGTAAAGGCTTACGCTCAAATTTTTGCTAAATTTAACAAAGTTCATAGCTTAAGCAATTATAAAGACATAAGCGAGCAGGTGCTTGATAGCATAAAGCCGCTTGAAATTTTTGACCTAAGTGCCAAAACAGCGATAGATGTAGGCAGTGGAGCTGGCTTTCCAGCGATATTTTTAGCGCTTGCGATGCCGCAAACAAAGTGGCACCTTTTTGAGCCGATAGCCAAAAAGTCATCATTTCTAAGCTACGCTAAGATCGAGCTTGACATAGAAAATTTAGAAGTTCATAGCCAAAAGATCGAGCTTGCATATAAATTTATAGCTAATCTCATCACCTCAAGGGCACTTAGCAAGACAAAAGAGCTTATAAAAATTTGCGATGGTTTTTACGATGAAAATACTAAATTTCTCATCTATAAAGGCTCTAGTGTCATGGATGAAATTTCAGGCATAGACGCGCAAATTTATAATGAAAAAAATAGAAACTACATATTTTTTAATCTCAAAAAACATGGAGAAAAACATTGAAATACTTGCTTTTTGTAGCGATTTTGATTGCGATTTACATCATATTTTTTAAAAATAGAAAAAAAAGCGACAAGATAAGCACCAGCAACTTCGAAGAGTGTAGCAAATGCGGTGTCTTTAGCGACATCGATCAAATGGTATTAAGAGACGGAAAATACATCTGCAAAGAGTGCATAAAGGGTGAGAGATGAAAATTTTAGGTGATGAGCTGATCAAATTTGAGCCACTATATCTTTGTAAAAGTGAAGATGAAATTTCAAGCAGCAGGCAAAATCTCTTTAAATTTGATAGAAATTTCATAAAAAGAGCACTAGAAGTTGGAGCAAGCTTTAGCGTTTTTGTGACGAATGCAAATGAAGCCATTATCGCAAACGCGGCTGGAGCAAAATTTATTATCGCAGATATTGATATTGCAAAAGATCTAGCGAAGATTGCTGAGAGTTATTTATTTGACGCACTTATAGCTGTTTTGATAAAAGATGAAAGCGAGCTAGCACAGCTTGCAAAATTTAACATCGATGCCGCGATCTTGCCAAATGCTATAAAAGAATAAGGACAAAAATGGAAATTTTTAAAACTGCTTTTTTAATGGTTACTTTAATGCTGATTTTTATCGCTGTTGGCGGATATATTGGAGGTGAGCATGGCATGATGATCGCCTTTTTGATGGCGGCTGGTACAAATATCTTTTCATATTTTTTTAGTGATACTCTGGTGCTTAAAAGATATAACGCTATCCCAGTTGATGAGAGTAACGCTCACGGGCTTTATAAGATCGTATCTCGCCTCACACAAAAGGCAAATTTGCCGATGCCAAAAATTTACATCATCCCAGAAGAGGTACCAAACGCCTTTGCCACAGGCCGCAATCCAAGCCACGCAGCTGTCGCGGTAACCGAGGGACTTTTAAAAATTTTAAATGAAAACGAGATCGAAGGCGTGCTAGCTCACGAGCTAAGTCACGTAAGACACTACGACATCCTAACTGGCTCAATCGCTGCCATACTAGCTGGTGCTATCGCAATGCTTGCAAATTTTGCTAAAGTTGGCGGTATTGCTGGGCAGAGTGGCGGTTCAAGAAGAGGCGGCGGTAATGCCATCGTTATGCTAGCACTTGCTATACTCATGCCAATAGCTGCCACAATCATCCAAATGGCGATCTCAAGGGAGCGCGAGTACAAGGCAGACAAGGGTGCTGCCTATCTAACAGGACACCCAGAGTGGCTAGCAAGCGCTCTAAGAAAGCTTGAGAGCTACTCAAATTCTTACATTATGCAAAATGCAAGCGAACAAAGTGCTCATATGTTTATCGTAAATCCATTTGGCTCGCTAACTAACAAGCTTGGCGTACTTTTTAGAACGCACCCAAGCACTAGCGATAGGATTGCTGAGCTTGAAAGACTTGAACAAGAGATAAAAAGAGGCATGTAAAAATTTAGCCCTTAGTAAAATTTGGGCTAAATTTCTTCTTTCTGCTATATTTTTTGGCTTTAAATATAGACATTTACAAGAAATTTTAAATTTTATGAGCGAGTATATAACGACTCTAAATTTAGTGGCGAGTATCCATGAGAATTAAAAATAGTCTGCTAAGACAAATGAATAAGATTTTAAAATTTACAAATTTGTTTGTTCAAGAAAAAGAAAACTTGAATTATACTTTGCAAGCTTGTAATTACACAAAATAAATATAAATTCTGTTGTTAAGGAGAAAGAGGATCAAATTAAGAAGTCGTTCCCTCTCCCCATTAACAAATTCCCTAACCCCGACAACGTTAGTCGTGGCATACAAACATACTAATGCAATGCAAGTGTTTGCATATCGGATAAGCGTCAGGCAATTTTTAAATTTCATGAGTGAGTAATTTAGGCTCTGATTTTAGTGGCAAACTTTTCGAGGCCTAAAATCAGTAGTCGATTCTTGTGAGTAAATAGAATTTTAAAATTTGAAAAAGATCAAAATTACAAGTTAAAAACTAAAATTTAACTCCAAATTTCACTGCAATTTCTTACAGTCACGATCTTCTATAGTGTACTCAAAGATCAGCTCACCATTTTCTGAATAGAAAAGCTCATCCAAGGAGACACCGATGCTTAGCATATTTAAGATCTCTTTATCTTTGCAAGCAGTTCGCAAATTCTCTTTTTTGATAGCTTCGATAAATTCTAAAAGCTCTTTCTCTTCAAGCCTTTTGATCTCTTGCTTTCTTGCATGTTTGACGGCGTATCTATAGATGAGCGTATCACCGACATTCAAGATATCGTTAAGTGTCAGTGTTGGCGTACAGATAAATGGGAGCTTTTTTTTGTAGTAAGTTGCATGATTTTTCGCTGCCATATCTGGCGTAAGAGCCAGGGCAAGCGAGTAAAAAAACAGTAAAAAAATGACTACTCGCAACTACTTTTATCCAAATTTATATCAAAAAAATGCCTACCCTCAAAGCCGTAACTACCACTTAGCGTGATGCCACGATTTAGCACAGCTCTAGCCATACCTGAATTGCAAAGCGCATCTTTTCCATTTTTATAAAACTCATCTTTTAAAGCTAAAATTTGAGCTTTATTGTAGCCTTTTATCCTCTTTGTCTTGGTCTCGTTTAAAACAAACTCACCATGTATGTTTAGCCCACTGCTACTTACATCTTTTAGCGTGATCATCTCATCGACCCTGCTTGGTAAATTTGGCTTTGCAGTTTGGACGACAAAGGTTGGGATCTGCTTAGTGTCAAGCTGATTTAGTATCTGCTCATAAATTTTAAACTCACTCTCTTGCACACCAAAAGCAAGGCTAGCAAGAGCTAATAAAACGATCTTTTTCACACATTACCTTTATATAAATTTTCTAGTTATATTTGGCGAGAGTTTTACTAAAATATCATAACTTATCGTATCAAAAAATTTCGCCCAAATATTTGCATCCTCAAAGACACAGACCCATTCGCCGCTATCTTTACAGCTAAAGCTATCCATAGAAATTTTGCCTAGTATTGGCTCGTTATTGGCAAGTCTTAGCTCGCCACATCCATTGTATCTTAGCAATCCATCGCCATATCCAAGATCATAAGTGGCTACATTTATATCTTCTTTTGCGCTAAATTTAGCACCATATCCAACACCTTGACCACTTTTTAAAATACGCTTGCTAACTCTTTTTGCCCATAGTGAAAGTACCGGCTTTAACCCCAAACTATCATTGAACTGAGAGTATCCATACTGGGCAATACCAATACGCACCATATCATCTTCAAGCTCGCCTGCTCTCTCAAGAGCAGCTGAGTTGTGAGAGTGAAAGATCGGTTTTTTTATACCAAACTCATCGCAAAGAGCTAAAATTTTCTCTTTTGCAGCCCTAAAATTTTCCCTTTGCACAAAATAATCAGCATTTAGCTCATCACTTGCGCGAAAATGAGTATAAGCTCCAAGAAGCTCTAAATTCCTTCTTGTTAAAATTTCAAAGGCGTAATCAAGCTCGCTTATATCAAGCCCATTTCTATGCATACCAGTGTCAATTGCAAGGTTGATTTTTGAGCCATCTTTTATCTTTAAAAGTGCCTCTATGTCGTTTATCGCATAGATAAATTTACTACTTTCATTTCCGGTTGGGATATGTGAGAGAATGAGAATATTTTCAAATATGTCAGAAATTTCATCTGCTTCAAACTCACTTTTTACAGCACAAATTTCTATGCCAAATTTTTTAGCTTCATTTGCAATAAGCCTTGCACCATGGCCATAAGCATTGTCTTTTAATACAACTATTACTTTCGCTTTGCCACCAGCTTTAGCACAAATTTGAGTGAGGTTATGGATATATGAAGCTTTATTCAGACGTATTTCAGACATTAAAATTCACATTAAAAGCAGTATAAACATCCGGTAAAAGTTTTCTTACGTTGTAATCAAATGCATAAAATTTAGCATAAATTTCTTTCAGATCAGCCTCTTTTACTTTGCTAAAATCAAAAACATCAGTACCATCTTTCTTTGGAACTTGGCGGTCAAGCTCAGCAAAAAAAGCAGCTCTTGCCTCTAAAATTTTTTCGATTTTTTCTTTTACTTCTTGAGATTTTTCCACTTTTACTCCTCTATAAAAATTTTCATATCATCGTTGTAAAGCTTCACATAAAGCGTCTTTTGCCCAGCAAATTTATGTGTATCTGATACATAATCCTCATAAAAACTCACACGAAAAAGCCTATCGTTTTTAAGATTTGGATAAGGCGTGATGAGAAAATTTGAAAAACTAATGCGTTTTTTCTCTTTTTTAGAAAAAATGGCCCGCTTCATACTTTTAAATTTTTCCAAGCTCATACCATCGTATCGCTCAAAGTTTTTATCATAAAATTTAAGATAGTTTTCAATGTCGCTCTCGCTCCATGTCTTTTTCCAACCCAAAAGTCCAGAAATGATCACTGCAATATCTTTTGCACTAGCTTCTGGGCGCTTATCTTCATAAATAAATGCAAGTGTTTTTTTGTGATCCACTACATCATCAAATTTCATCAAAGTATCATTTTGCATAGCCACGCAGCCTTTTGTTTTTAGCTCATCTGTCCTTTGACCATCAAGTGGATAGCCATGTATCCAAATGCCACCGCCATTTCGCTTTGCAAGCTTATCAAGCAAATTTGGATATGAAAGCGAAAATGCAAGTGGGCCAAGATATCTATCATTTGGCGTAAATCTACGTGTAAGCTGATACACTCCAACCGGTGTTTTTAGATCGCCTTCAAGAAGCTTATCACCATTTTTGCCAACTATAACGCTTGAGCTAAAAAGCTTTTTTGTAATGCCGCCATTATAAGAGATCACTTCAAGCTTCTTTTTAGTTTTATCAACTACACTTAGAAGTATCTCATTGTCATAATATCCATATCTTACATCCTTGCCCTCAAGCTTTTTTAGCCAGTAATCCTTACTTAAAATATTTTTTTCGATGGCATCAATAACAGCAGCTGAGCCATTTTTTAAGTAAATTTCTTCGTAATTTTGGGCAAAAAGACAAGGCGATAACGCGATGAAGAAAAATATAATTTTTTTCAAGTGAAATATCCCAAAAAGTAAAATTTAGTCCGTAATTATATCCTAAAAAATTTATATTTTTAGATTTTAAAGGTAAATTAAGTAGTTTTAAATGTATAATGTGAAAACCATTATTAATTTTATCATAAAGGAAAAATATGAAAAAAATCGTTTTTGGTGCGATGCTTGCAGCTTCTGCTCTTATGGCGGCTGATATCAGCCTAGAAAATGTTAGAGCTAGAGATACAAAACCTGGCACAAACAATAGTGCAATTTTTATGAATATCAAAAATGCTTCAAATTCTGATGTAAAGCTTATTGGCGCTCACTCAAGCGTTTGCAAAAGTACAGAAATTCATACACACAAAATGAATGATGGTATGATGGCTATGGTTCAAATCGAAGATGCAGTGATCCCAAAAAATGGTGAAACAAAACTAGCTCCTGGCGGTTTACACATTATGCTTATGGATCTAAATAAACCATTAAAAGATGGTGATAAAGTTGATTTAGAGCTAAAATTTAGCAATGGCGAGAGCATAAAGCTTGATAATATTGGAGTAACTAAAAACTTTAAATAATGAAAAAAATCATAATTATTTTTTCATTTATCTTTATTGTTTTAGGTGCTTTTTCGATAGGCTATAAGCTTATGACAACAAGCAAGGAAGATCCACCTGAATTTGCCGATGTAAACACATCGCTAGATCCTTTAAAATGTGATCTAAACAATAAATCTTGTGAGATGGAATTTAAAGGCGTAAAGCTAAAAATAGACATCTCGCCAAGACCTATTTATGCTATGAGACCTTTTAGCTTTAAAATCATTAATGGTAAAAATTTAGGGCTAAAAAATCCTAGTCTTGAGATAGATGGCATAAATATGAATATGGGATCGATCAAAGCAAGACTTGAGCCAAGAGGCGATAACTTAACTGCTCAAGTAGTGCTAAGTGCTTGTGTTGTCGAGCTTATGAGATATAGATTTAAAGTGCTTGATGACGAAAAAGAAACTGGTTTTTTTGTAGATCTTGATCTAAAATTATAAAGGGTAACGATGAAAAAGGCATTTTGGGGCTTAATAATAATCTTAATTTGTATAGGTGTTGCACTTTTGCTAATAAAGCCAAACAAGTATGATTTTAAGGCACTTTCACAAAACGGTGAAGTAAGTCTTAAAAATTATGACGGAAAGTACAAAGTTATATATTTTGGTTATCTTTTTTGCCCCGATGTCTGCCCTACTGCGCTCTCTTTGATTGGCGATGAACTAAACAAACTAAAAAGAGATGACTTTGAGCTGCTTTTTATTACGCTTGATCCTGAACGCGACACTCCTGAAAATTTAACTCTAATGGCAAAAAATTTCTACAAAGACGCCGATGGATTAAAACTAAATGCCTTAAAAGAAGTGGCAAAAACCTATGGTGTAAAATTTCAAAAAGTCCGTCTTGAAAACTCAGCCATGGGCTACTCTGTTGCTCACAGCTCTTCAATATATTTAATAGACAAAAAAGGAAATTTTTATAAAGAAATTTCAAATCTAACAAATGAAAACATTGGAGAAAATTTATTAAATTTGATCAAAGATAGACCTTAGGGCTAGAAAATTTAGTAAGCCAAAACTGGCCTACTAAAATTCTTTATGCAAATATCATCTCAAGATCTTCTAAACTAAAAATTTAATTCACTTGCTATACTTTTTAAATATATTTTTTCATCAGCTTTAGCGATCGCCACAAGGTCTATCATCAGTGTTGAAATTTCAAGAGCATTGCCCTTAAATACATCAAGATTTACTTCTACCTTTTCGTTACTATTTGTAAGAGATAGCAATCTAGCTTTTTCATCACTATTTAATTTGGCGTCATCTATAAACTCATAAATGATTTTCTTCTCTCTTTCGTCGCAATATCCATCAATTTTCATTAAATTTATAAAAATTTCAATCTTAGGCTTTACAATTTGCTGTTTCTCATCTATAAAATTTGCAAGCTCTGCATTTGCCTTTTCAAGACCATTTATGAAATTTGGAATTTGAGATAAAATCTCGTCTTTTTCTACTGCAGTAAGTTCAGTTTCTACCAAATCTTCATCAAAAGCTATCTCTTTACTAAAAAGCTCTTTTGCCTTTTTGCCAATTTTATTTGTACTATATTTACTCCAAGCAGCCATTGCTGTAGCACCTGCAAGGGGTATCCACTTTGTTGCCATTGATTTTAATGCTTGCTGAGTAATTTTTCCACCCAAAATTTGTATTAACTTTTGTAGAACACTAGGACTAGCACGCTTTACAATTAACTTTTGTCCTTGAATTACTATAAGACCTGTTGCTATGTTACCTGAGGCTGCAAACAAAGCCTCCATAATAATCTCTTTTGGCGGCTCTTTATAACCATAAGCCCTCGCAATATCTGCAGTCATTGCTATCTGATTTCTAATAATTGAAACAATCTCAGGTACTGCAGCTGCCATACCAAAAGGCCCAGGAATAAGTCCTGCACCACCTGAAATACTTGCATTTAGGTAGCTATACTTATCTATGATGCTTTCTATACTGCTAATTGTTGGTACACCACCTTTTTCTCAATCTGCTTGCTTACTTACAATAACACTTGAAATTGCATTTTGCAGACCTTCATTTATCCCTTCGCCTATTTTATCTAGCATTTTTGCTCCTTTAAAAGATTTACGAAGTAAATCGTTTTTTTTCTGAAGGGCAATTTATCTTTTTTTAAAAATTTTTATACTTAAATCTACAAGCCAAACAAAGTTGATTAAATATAAGCAGTACTAGCAATGAATTTGTTAAGAAGATCTATACGAAAGGTAGGCTTTTGCACTATAAATTTTAATCACAATACAAAAGCTAAAAATTTAAGTTTTACTATTTCACTCTATGATGTACGCTGCCGCCATAAGTAATATCCTCAGCCTTTACCTCATCACTTGTTAAAATTTCACTTATCTTGCCATTTTCTTCTAGTTTTTTCCTATTTTCTTCGGCATCTTCTTGATAGCTATAAACCATCGCAACGCTCACTACTCCGCTGATAACTTCTATCTTTTTAAAATTTTTTATCTCATCTTCAATACTATCTGAGCTAACTACCACTACGATTCTATCGTCTGCGTCAGTTATTATTTCACACTCTTTTAGCTTTTTTATTTCGTTTTTTACACTTTCATTTTTATTGTCCGTATAAACTATCAAACTTGAAATATTCATTTAATTCTCCAAAACAAAATTTTATTCTCATAGGCTGAAGTTGCGACTTCGTTATCGCTTATAAAAACTATGCTATTTATCGTACTTTGTCCAGTTTTTAGCATTGCGATATTTTCTAAGCTTTTACTATCAACTAAATTTACATCGCTCATCTCATCGCTCATATAGGCTGCCACTCTGCCATCATCGCTAAGGCCGACGCCATAGACCAAAAAGCCAGTATTTATCTTTTTTAGGCTTCCAGCTGAAAATATCCCCACTATCCTGTCGGTGCCTCCACTTATCATGACGCCATTTTTATAAGCGATATCGTAGATATTATCAGTGTGGATATCTAAAATTTTGTCCATTTTTTTAGTGCGAACATTGTAAAAATAGACCTTACCACTCTCGCAAGCGATAGCTAGCGTGCTTCTATCTTCATTTATCTCCATATCTGAGAGCATCGCGATTGAAATTTTAAAGCTATCATAA
This sequence comes from Campylobacter concisus, assembly GCF_001298465.1. NCBI lineage: Bacteria > Pseudomonadati > Campylobacterota > Epsilonproteobacteria > Campylobacterales > Campylobacteraceae > Campylobacter > Campylobacter concisus. The sequence goes on along the minus strand of NZ_CP012541.1, from coordinate 650,611 downwards.
ATTTCGCTACTTTTTAGGTTTAAAAAGTAAATTTCATTACTAATTGAAGCAAGCGCAACATGCTCATTATCTAAAAATAATGCCTTTTTTGTCGCTTGATTTGGTATTTTTATGCTTTTTATCTGCCCATTTTCTCTTGTATAAAGCACCTTTGTAGCATAGTCACCCTCACTTAGGATGAGTATCTTGCCATTTAACTCATCAACGTTTAAAATTTTTGGTCTTTCATGATCACTAACATAAGTTTTTATATCATCCATCTTAATGATCTCTTCAAATTTAGACTCTTTAGGATCATAAATTTCAACCGTCCCTCCATCAGTCGCGATAAAGAGTTTACCATTTATTAGCGTTGTGCTTAGCACATTTGCACTAGCCTCTATTTGCTTGTATGGAGTGGTGATCTCACTTGCAAAGATAAAATTTAATAGACAAAAAATAAAAAACAAAGCTCTCATAAGGCCTCCATTTGAAGTGATTTTTTAAAGCAAACATCAAAGCACTCGCCGCAACTTACGCAGTTTTGATTAACAATAGGACGAAAAACGCCAAGAAATTCGACTGCTTTAAATTTACAAGCATCAAGGCAGTTGTAGCAGATCGTATCGTTCCACGCTAGACAGCTAGAAACATCGATGCTAACTTTTGCATTTATACTCTTTGGTGAGTTTAAGCTTAATGTCTTCTTACCAAGACTCTCGCAAGCCTTTGCGCACTCTTCACAAAAGTCACAGCCCAGCTTTTTAACTTTAAAAACTACCCTTTCATTTTCAAAGCTAAGAAGCTCTTTTTCACAAGCGTTTACGCAGCTAGCATCGCATCCATCGCAGTCAAACTCACCGCTAAAAAAAGGCGGAGTTATAAATTTGGGAGCAGATTTTGCCCCCAAAATTTTACTAAAAAGCTCTCGCCTGCTTTGCATTATTTAACACCATCGTTTAAAACATCTAGCAAGTTTGACTTATGAGTGCCGTTTTTATCTCTAAAATCAGGCTTAAATTTATTACCAACGAGCTGCGTTACACCATTTTGTTGCTCAACGTGGCATGTTGTGCAGTTATATCTTTCATCATCAAGCTTGCCTGCAAGATCTTTTTTGTTTCTGATATCATAAAAGTGAGATGATGGTATCGGTGTTGCTCCACTATCTTTTGCAAACTCAGGCATATGGCAGGTTACGCACATATTCATATCTTTTGTGATAGGTACTAAACCCTCAGTATCGTGTGGGATAAATGGTGGTGCATTTTCAAAAGACCTATCAAATTTCTTTGACATACCAGCTGGCTCTTTTGTGTAGTTCACATCTTTTAATACAACGTCTTTATCGTCTAGCAAATCGATATTTCTAAGGCCGATTTGCGAATCACTAATACTTGGATTATTAAAAGTACATGCCGCAAAAAACGCAGCACACAATCCTCCAAGCATCATTATTTTTATTTTCATTTTTCTCTCCTTAAATTTCTAATACTAAATTTCAAAGCCCCGTCTCCACAAACATCAATGCACCTGCCACAGCTTATGCACTCACTTGAGCTAACTGAGCGGCTCTCTTTACCGATCATGTCAAGCACTTGCATTTCTGGGCAAATAAGCTTACATTTCATACATTTTGTGCAAGCCTGGGCATCATGTTTTACTCTAATGAGGGCAAATTTTGAGATAATGGCATAAAAGGCACCAAGTGGACAAACGTGCGAGCAAATGCCACGCTTTAACACAAACATATCAAAAGCAATGATCGCAACTGCTATGCCTAAAGCACTAGCTGAGCCGTAAATAATGCCACGCTGAATAATGCCAATATAGCTAACGCTCTCAAATACTGGATAAGACAAAGCAAGGCTTAATATAAGAGCAAGAGCCAGCAAGTAATAACGTAAATTTTTACTCACATTTAAGACTTTTTCGCCCTTAAAGCCAAATTTCCCTCTTAGTTTAAAAGCGATATCGGTTAGTAAATTTATTGGGCATATCCACGAACAAAACGCTCTTGGAGCAACTAGCGCGTAAAATGCAAAGATAATGCCAGCTCCAATAATTGCATTTATGCCAGCACTAAAGCTTGCAAGTAAAATTTGAACCAAAGCAAATGGATCGCTTAGTGGAATTTTTCCAAAAAGCAAAGATGAGCTTAAATTTCCACTAAGTATCTTAACTCCGTAAAAATTTCCTAGGACAAATAGTGCTAGGATAGAAATTTGAGTTATTCGCCTTAAGATTAAAAATTTCATAGCTCACCACCATTTAGATAATCAGTCGCTTTTTTAATGTCAAGCTTTATTTTGCTGTCTGCGTCGTCTATGCGTCTTTCGTCTTCTTTGATCCAGCCTTTGACATAGTTATCGCCTACTTTGCCAAGCACCGCGTCACGATTTAGCACGGTAATGGCTGCTTTTTTAGTGATACAGGCTCGCTCGCATAGGCCACATCCGGTGCAGATGTCGCTATCGACCACTGGAAGTAAAAAGGCATGCTTTTGTGTCCTTTCGTTACGGCGATACTCAAGATATAAGGCTTTATCCAAAAGAGGACAAGCCCTGTAACAAGCATCGCACTGTATGCCCCAGTGTGCCACGCAGTTTTTCATATCAACCACCGCAACACCCATTTTGGCCTTATTTATGTCAAGCTTACCTTTTGTGCTTACTAAATTTACGTCCAAAGCTCCAGTCGGACAGGCTGGCACACAAGGGATATTTTCACACATATAGCAAGGAATTTTTCTAGGCTCAAAATAAGGTGTTCCAATACTTATGCCATCTTCTAGCGATGAGAGCTTTAGCGTATCAAATGGACAAGCCTCTACGCAAAGCCCACACCTAATGCAGCTTTGTAAAAATTGCTTCTCTTCTTTTGCACCAGGAGGTCTAAGAAGCATAAGTGGCGAAGCTTTGGCACTAAGCGACCAAACAAAGCCTCCACCAAGAGCCAAAAGCGCTACTTTTGCTCCAAATTTTAAAGCCTCTCGCCTACTTGAAAATCCCATATCGCTCACCTATGCTTTGTAAATTTTAACCGCACACTTTTTATAATCAGTCTCTTTTGAGATTGGGCAAGTAGCGTCAAGACATACTTTGTTTATATATACGTTTTCATCAAAGAAAGGCACATAAACAAGACCTACTGGCGGCTTATTTCTACCTTTTAGATCAACTCTTGCTTTTATCTTGCCACGGCGTGATTCGACCCAAACGACCTCATTTTGCATTACACCAAGTTTTTTAGCATCATCTTCGTGCATATAGCAAAGCGCCTCTGGAACAGCTCTATAAAGCTCAGGAACACGCATAGTCATCGTACCTGTATGCCAGTGCTCTAGCACACGGCCAGTACATAACCAGAATGGATAGTCTTTGCTTGGCATCTCGCATGGATCCATGTAAGGGCGGAAGAAAATTTTTGCTTTATTTGCAAGAGACGTTTTCTCTTTATTTTGTACGCCTTTTAGATCTCCTGTTGGAAGTGCTGCATTTTTGTTGCCATAGAATGCAAATTTCTCATTTGGAGCAGCTTTTTTAGCATATGGGTCAAATTTAGTGTTAAATCTCCACTGAGTCTCTTTGCCATCAACTACTGGCCATCTTAAACCTCTTACTCTGTGGTAAGTGTCAAAGTCTGCAAGGTCATGGCCGTGTCCAACGCCAAATTTTCTATACTCTTCCCAAAGATATTTGTGGATGAAAAATCCATATCCTTTAAATTCTTTGCCATCTGAACCGATCACTTTTCTGCTATCGCCAAATACTTCTGTATTGTCGTAGTTTTCCATAATAGGATCGTTTGCACTAAATTTCTTAGCCTCTTCGTTAGCAAAAAGTACATCAAATAGCGTATCTTCTTCGCTATATCCCATAGCTTTTGCAGCATCGAGCACGTTTGGAAGTGTAACTTTGTCATTTACTTTTTTCTCACCCCAAACATCTTTTAGCTTAAAGCGCTTGCTAAACTCCATCATTTGCCAAATATCAGGCATCGCTTCACCAACAGGAAGTACTTGCTGTCTCCAGTGTTGTGTTCTTCTCTCAGCGTTACCGTAAGCACCCCATTTTTCATAGATCATCGCAGTTGGAAGAATAAGGTCGGCTACTTTTGCAGAAATTCCTGGATAAGGATCGCTTACGACGATGAAGTTATCCATTTCGCGAGCTGCTTTGATCCAGTGGTTTGCGTTTGCAGTATTTTGCCATGGGTTATTTACTTGAACCCAAATAAATTTAACCTTGCCATCTTCAACATCACGCATCATTTTTACGTAGTGTGAGCCTGGAACGGCATTTAGTGTGCCAGCAGGTAGTTTCCAAATTTTTTCAGTTGTCTCTCTATGTTTTGGATTGGCGACAACCATATCAGCTGGTAAGCGGTGAACGAAAGTTCCAACCTCTCTTGCAGTACCACATGCACTTGGTTGGCCAGTTAGAGAAAATGCTCCTGAGCCTGGAAGTGCTTGCTTACCAAGCAAGAAATGCACCATATAAGCTTGCTCATTTACCCATGTACCGCGTTGATGTTGGTTAAAGCCCATAGTCCAGAAACTTACGACCTTGCGGTTTTTTTCGATATAAAGATCGGCAAGTGTTTTTAATTTTTTCTTAAATTCTTCTATATCTTCGTTTGGATCGCCCTTTGCCACCTTAGCTGTAAAGTCAAGTGTGTAAGGATCAAGAGCTTTTTTAAACTCTTCAAATGTTATTTGCCAGTGATCGCCAGCCTTTGCAGCATTTTTATTTTCAAGTGTATCACCAGCTTTTAGCCCAAGATAAGAAAGCGTAACGCCCTCAGCCTCGCTTAGTACCTTTGACTTCTCAGTCGCAGCAGTATCTAGCTCGCTTGGAGCATATTTTTTGTGATGAATGTCTGGACGAAGGCCATATCCGATATCAACTGGGCCAGCTGTGAAGACACAGTGCTTTTTAACAAATTCTTCATCGATCATCTCTGGGTGGTTATAAACTATCTCGCGAGCGATGTAGTTCCAGATAGCTAGGTCAGATGACGGAGCAAAAATGATCTCGATATCGGCCAAATTTGATGTTCTAGTTGAGTAGGTGCTTAAATTTACGACCTTTACTCTATCAGGATCGCTAAGCTTTCTATCGCTCACACGTGCCCAAAGGATTGGGTGCATTTCAGCCATATTTGCGCCCCAAGCCACGATAGTATCAGTTAGCTCGATATCATCAAAACAGCCTGATGGCTCATCTATACCAAAAACTTGCATAAAGCCAAGAACCGCACTTGCCATGCAGTGCCTTGCGTTTGGATCAATGCTATTGCTTCTAAAGCCACCTTTCATAAGTTTAACGGCAGCATAGCCTTCTGGAATAGTATATTGACCAGAGCCTAGAACTCCGATACCGTGAGGGCCTAGTTCATTGTATGATTTTCTAAACTGAGCCTCCATAACATCAAATGCTTGCTTCCAGCTTACTTGCTTAAATTTACCTTTTTTATCAAATTCGCCTTTTTCATTTACACGTAAAAGCGGATGAGTGATCCTGTCTTCGCCGTACATGATCTTAGCATTAAAGTAGCCTTTAATGCAGTTTAGACCACGATTTACTGGTGCTTCTGGATCTCCTTTTACAGCTACTATCTTGCCCTCTTTTGTAGCGACCATGATGCCACAGCCTGTTCCACAAAACCTACAGGCAGCCTTATCCCAGCGCCAGCCTTTTTCGGCTTCGCTTGCTGCACTTAGCGAGCTTGGTACGGCTATACCAGCACTAGCACAAGCAGCACTAGCCGCAGCACTTTTTATGAATTCTCGTCGATTCATTCTTTCTCCTTTAAAGATTTAAAACAAATTTAATTGATATTAACCTTGCAAAACTTATTTACAACTGATTTACATTTATAAAAATTTCAAAAAACTTAATCTAAAAATGTAAATATTTTTCTACATAAAAATATTAATTTTCTTACAAAGCACGATTTTAAAAGAAAATACTATTTAATAAAATTTAAAAATTTTAGAGCTGTTATCAAAAAAGCTAAAGGAAATAAAGTAAAATTATTTTTGAATATTTGAGTAAAAAAGTAACATAAAGTATTATTAAAAATTTTATCTCTTTACTGAAATAGCAATAATTGTAAGAATAAATTCTAATAATTTTCATTACATTACGACAAACATAATCTATAAAAATTTAACTAGCAATATCACTATAAAGCTATAAATATTAGATTATTTTTAAAAATTTTATTATATTTATAAAACAAAAAATAATTTTAAGATTAGAGATAAAAAGGAGTTATTTTCATCCTCAAAATTTGAGGATGAAATATTAATAAAATTTTAGGTGTTAAGCTATAAGGTTAAAATTTATTCTTTTTAACATCAGCTACTATTGTCTTAGCCATTTCATCGATTTGGGCGGTGATTTCATTTGTTGAACTCACGATATCAACATTTTGCTTTGTAATGCTATCAATCTGGCTTACGCTTTGATTTATCATATTTATGCCTTCGCTTTGCTCTCTGATGCTCTCACTCATCTCGTTAATGCTTTGAGTAAGTATATTTGCATTAGTTTCGATCTCGCCAAGTGACTTTTGGGTGCGCTCGGCTAGTTTTCTCACCTCATCTGCGACCACAGCAAAGCCTCGCCCATGCTCACCAGCACGCGCCGCTTCGATAGCAGCGTTTAGAGCAAGTAAATTTGTTTGATCGGCTATATCTCTAATAATAACGATGATATTTTTAATCTCTTCAGATTGTTTTATAACATCTACAGTCTTTTGACTAATTGCGCTCATTGAGCTACTCATTTGCTCGATCGCAGCAGCACTTTCTTGGAGAGAATTTGCTTGTGTGCTAGCACCTTGAGTTACTTGCTTCATTGATGCATCTAAATTTTTGGCTTTTTCTTCTAAGAATTGTGCTTGTTTTAAGTTAAACGCAAGCATATTAGCTATCTCTTCGCCAAGCTCGTTTGTTACTAGTTCGACATTGCCTTTGGCATCCAAAATTCTTGAAGTAAAATCAGAATTTCTAAAATCATTAAAAGTTTTTTGGATCATATTTAAATCGCTACCTACTCTTTTCTCCAAAACATCTAGCATTTTATTTAAGACATCTTTTAATTCAATTAGTTTTGGATTGGCTGGAACATCTACTATTCTTGCTTTTAAATTTCCATTTTCTATCGCCTTTGCAGTCTCAACAGATTGAGATACCACTCTAGAGTCTTGATCGGCATTGTCAAAAATTTTAGCAATATTATCATTTATTAGTTTGCTCATTACGCCAAATTCATCTTTTGTTGCTACCTTCGAAACAACTGGTTCTTTTATCTCAAAATTTAAAAATCTAAAGAAACTAACCAAAGCGTCTGTAATGGTTTTAATCGGATTAAGCGATCTTTTTAGCAAGAAATATACAAATGCAGACAAGACAACTATAAATATAAAGGCTAAAATAATTTGAACTTTTAAAATAGGCAAAGTATGCGAGCTAAAGATATTTTGATCCATTGCTGTTATTGCCAACCAACCTTTGTCGTTTATCTCTAACATATAAGCATAGACATCTTCGCCTTTTGTATTTTTATATGCTATTAATCCATTTTCATCAAATTTCTTTTCATTATATTGTTTTATTAGACTCTTTGCGATCTCATGAGGTTTGCCAACTAATTCTTTATTTGGGTGCATTATAACGTTGCCATTTTGATCTGTAACAAAAGCATAGCTGTATTCAGTCTTACTGATTTGCGATATATTATTGCTCAACTCCTCAATAGAGGCATCTATGCCCGTAACTCCAATATTTTTAATAGGTGCAGCAAAAGTTATAACCATCGCATTTAATGAAGCTGCCATGTATGGATCAGTATATATTGGTTTATTCTCGGCTTTAGCTTGTTTATACCATCCTCTAACTCTTGGATCGTATCCAGCTTTGTTTTGCCCATTTGATCTAAACATAGCTCCATCTTCATATCCAGCATAGATAAGTGTAATCTCTTTTCCAGATACAGCTTTTGCTTGAGATAAAGCTAAATTTATACCATCAGCATTCATCGAGCCATCACTTTTCTCGCTTATCTTACTAAGAGTCTCAGCCATTTTCTCTATAGCATACTGATTATTGGTAAAAAAGCTATTTAGTGTGATTTTCACATCTTTTAAGATTTGCTTTTGAGTTTGTATTACTAGCTCAATGGCTTTATCATGAGCTGTGTTATAACTAGCTAAAGATATTAGCGAGAATGATATAAATAATGCCAGTATTAGCATTAAAGATATTTTGTTTGCGATTGATCGCATTTACTTTCCTTTTACAAAAAATTAAGATACGATTTTATATTTTTTTATATTAAATAGTCTTAAATAATATTAATTACAAAATAGTGATGTATACATTAAATAATAATTTTAAATTATTTTTTCATTTTAGATAGTTAAAATCAGCGATATAAAATTAGAATTTAGGGGAAGCAAACCCCTAAATTCGGTCTAAGATTAAAATTTATTTTTTCTAACGTCGGCTACTATCGTCTTAGCCATGTCATCTATTTGGTCAGTAATTTCATTTGTTGTACCAACAATATTAATATTTTGTTTTGTAATACTGTCGATCTGACTTACGCTTTGATTTATCATATTTATGCCTTCGCTTTGCTCTCTGATGCTTTCACTCATCTCATTGATGCTTTGAGCTAAAACATTTGCGTTAGCTTCGATCTCGCCAAGTGATTTTTGAGTTCGCTCTGCTAGTTTTCTAACCTCGTCGGCAACTACGGCAAAGCCTCTGCCGTGTTCACCAGCACGTGCCGCTTCGATAGCCGCATTTAGAGCAAGTAGATTGGTTTGATCAGCTATATCTCTAATAATAACGATGATGTTTTTAATCTCTTCGCTTTGTCTTGTTACGTCGCTAGCTTTTTGACTAATGGCGTTCATAGAACTACTCATCTCTTCTATAGCAGCTGCGCTTTCTTGGATGGAGTCTGCTTGCTTGTGAGCTCCGTCGGTTAGACTCTTCATAGATTCTGCTAAAATTTTAGCCTTCGCTTCTAGGCTTTCTGCTTCTTTTAGATTTTCTCTTAGCATATTGCTTACGGCGTCTCCCGCGCTTTGAAGGCCTACTATCATATCTTTTAGGTCGCTTTCAAGCTCTGGTTTTAGCTCTAATCTAGGAGTATAGTCGTTTTTATTATAAGAGGCCAAAACTACGGCTATGCCTTTTAAATTATCGGAGATTGAAGTAAAGAAGCGGTTTAGCAGATCTTTTAGCTGTACGAGAGCCGGGTTATTAGGGACTGAATTAATCTTAGCTCCCATATGGCCTTTTATCATAAGGTTTGCGATACCGTTCATTTCCTCTATTAAAGCGCTATCTCTTTTTACGCCGTTAAGAACTTTTTCTATATTTTCGTTGATAGATTCGCTCATCTTGCCGAATTCGTCCTCGCTAGTAACTGCTAGCTTTTCCGGAGCGTTAGGCGTTTCGTAAGTGATAAATTTAAACGCGTCTTCAAGCTTAGTTTGAATAGTTCTAATAGGACTAAGAGATTTTTTAAGAAGAACAAATACGATAGCCGAAAGTATGACTATAAAAGCTACGGCTAGGATTATTTGAGCTTTTAATAAAGGCAATGTATTAGACGAAAAAGTATCTGCTCCGATAGCGGCTACGGCTAGCCAGCCTTGATCGTTTATGGCCATTACTTTTGCTGTTACGTTTTCGCCCTTATAGTTGGTGTAAGGGATTAGCCCGTTTTCGTCAAATTTTTTAGCTGCAAACGCCTCGGCTAGATATTTGCTTGCGGGAACGGTTTTACCGACGTTGTTTGGGTCGTTATGCATTAGTATTAGGCCGTCTTTATTCATTAGATAAACATAGCCGTATTTTGTTTTACCCATTTCAAGGATTTTTTTACTTAAAGCATCTATGTTTAAATCAAGTCCCAAAACGCCATCAAAATTTCCATTTTTATTTACTGGAGCGGCAAAACTAATTACTAAAGCGTTAAACATAGCAGCTTTATAAGGTTCGGTATAGATAGCACCATTTGCACTCTTTGCTGCTTTATACCAGCCTCTAGTTCTAGGATCGTAATTATCGGCTGGAGTTGTTCTAGTTCCATCTGATTGGAAAAAATGTCCATCACTCTCGCGACCATAAAAAATATTAGAAACTAGATGACTAACATTTTCTTTTTGTATTTTTGTCCTTTCCATGTACGAGTCATCATTATTTGGTGTTTGTGCTATATCTGAAGCAGACTTTTTGGCAACTTCTAAATAATCTTCAAAAAAAGAATCCGTGGTTGCTTTGATGTCACTTAGAATCTGATCCTGGGTCTGGCTGACCAACTCTACTACCTTACTTTCCGCTGTATAGTAGCTGACTGCCGAAATAGCAGCAAACGAAATAACTAGCAATGAGATGATAATCATCGCTATCTTTGAAGTTATGGACTTCATCTTTCCTCCTTTAAAAAGTTAAAATCGCTTTAATTTATCGAAAAAGAATTAAAACTAGTATTAAATTTACCCTCTATTTAATGCTTTTTAAAAATTAATAAAGATATCTTGACAATTAAAAATTTTTGAATAAATTTTAGATCACAAAATATCATTAAATAAGCTAGTTTTACTTTTTATTCTTTTGCTAGACATAGAGTATAAATTTTTACTTGAAAATCAATAAAATAACACCTGAAATAATAAGGCAAATGGCTAAAATTTCTTTGTAATTTAGTCTCTCCCCAAGAAAAACAACAGCCAAAATGATAGCAAGCACAACGCTAAATTTATCAACCAAGGCTACTTGATAGACCTTGCCAACTTGCATCGCTTTAAAATACATAAGCCAAGAAAGTCCAGTTGCTATGCCACTTAATATGAGAAAGAGCCAGTTTTTAGGGCATAGCGAACTTAATGGTTGCCATTTTTTAGCCACGCTTAAAAGCAAAACAAGCATCAAAATGACAACGATCGTTCTTATAAATGTTGCAAAATCGCTGTCGATATCCTTTACACCAAGCTTTGCAAAGATCGCAGTGAGTGCAGCAAATATAGCTGAAAGAGCTGCGTAGATAAACCACTCTGGCATTTTTATTTAAAATTTAAAAGGGCAAGTTGCCTCACCCATTTAAATTTAGCCCTCATAATCGCTTAACATATCAACTGTTGGCACAAAATATAGCGCACCAGTAACAGGTGTGCTAAAGTCAAGTAGCCTATCTGAGTTGCCCTTTGGCTCGCCGATAAACATCTTTTTAAGCATAAGCTCAACTGTTGAAAATGTGCTCGCATAAGCGATGAAATAAGTGCCAGTTTTGCTACCCTCAGTAAATGGCATATTGCCGCGCACAACCTTTTTATCATCGCCAACATTTGCTGCGGCTGAGTGTGAATTGTTAGGTTTTACATCATCGCTCATCTCGATATCAAGTTCTTTTGAGCGGCCTATAACCTTTTCTTGCTCGCTTACGCTTGTGGCGTTCCACTCTTGCATTTTATGAAAGTATTTTTGCACAAAAACGTAGCTTCCGCCCTTAAATTTAGCATCCTCGTCGCCAACTTTAGCAAAGAAATCTCTCTCCTCGCCCTCAGGATTTTCAGTGCCATCAACAAAGCCTATTATCGCTCTGCCGTCGTGGTATTTAAAGCCTTGCACCTCGTCTACAATATCAGCAAATTTATATAGCACACCCTTTACACTTTGTGCCATGTCAAAGCAGTCAGCCGCGTTTAATGCACGGATATGAATGTGCAAATCACCTTTTGTGCTAACAGCCTCGTGTTTGTCGCCTTTGATCGCTTTAAAATTTACAAGCTCTTTTGGCAAGGTTTTTGTGATGGCCAGCTTTCTCCACGCATCGTGTCCGACGCCAAGGACGCAGTTTACATTTTCACCCGCACCAAATCTAACCTTTGCAGTTTTATTTAAATTTATAACCAAAGCACAAAGCCTAGCAAAGCCCTCTTTGCACGCCTTTTTATCATCTTTTAAAACCCAAGTTTGAAAGACGGTATTGTTGCCTGGAGTTTGTGTAACCTCTTGTGAATTAAAACTCATTTTTTCTCCTTTAAATTTATGCGATATTTTCTAAATTTAGCTGTGAATTTATCTGCTCATCGTTATCATCAAAAACAAATTCGACCTTGTTTGCCCCAAAGCTCTTTGCTATCGCTTCAAGCGTGTCGCGAGCCGATTTATGGATCTTGCCTTGAAGCTGTGAGATAAGACGAACACTCATCTTTTTTACTTCACTTCTGGCCTCTTCTATAAGTCTGTTTTTGTCCTCTTCTGTAAATGTGCTTCCAAAAAAGCCATTTAGCGAATCAGGCAGTAAAAATGGTATAAATTTGCCGTTTTTCTCATCGTAAAATTTCATATCGGCGATTGAGAATTTATACTTACATGGGGGCATTTTTATCTTGTAGCTAGAGTTTGCGATCTGCATGATTTCAAGTTTTGGACTAGTTAGATCGTAGATGAAATTTATCTCAAACTCAAATATCATCGAAAGCTTCTTTTCGCTTACCAGCCACCTTAGATACTCTTTGCCAAAATTTCCAAACGCATGGTCGGTTTTTGTGACGATCTCTTTGCTATATACCTGAAAGACAGATAGCTCGCCTATACTTTTTAGCTGCGAAATTTCCGTGCTAACAGATACATTTTGACTCTCATCTTTGGCTTTTTTTAAAGCCTTATTTGCCCTGTAAAATGCAAATACAAGAACCGCAAGCAAAAGGGCTAATATCAAATTTACATATTCACTCATTCTTTCTCCTTTAAAGCTTACTATTTTAGCTTAAATTTGTAATGCAAAAGGAATTTTAGCTTGTTTTTTGCTATCTTGAAATCCACAAAATAGCAAAAATTTTTAAAACAATTGAGAAAATGAAAAACCACTTTTTTCAAGCACTTCTTTGATCTTTTCTTGATGTTCAAGACCCTTTGTCTCAAGCGTGATCGTGATACTTGCATCACCATAATCAAGCCTTGTAGAGAAGCGATCGTAGTCGATTTTTACGATGTTTGCATTTGCTGATTTGAGACTATCTGTTAGGCTCATAAGCGCTCCTGGCTTATCCACAAGCGTTATTTGCAAGGTCATCTTGCGGTGTGACTTGATAAGACCTTTTTCGATGATGATAGACAGCACTTGTACATCGATATTTCCGCCACTTAGCACTACGCCTATCTTTGCACCTTTTTTAAATTTTATCTTATCATGCATGAGTGCTGCTACACCAGCTGCACCAGCACCTTCAACTACGATCTTTTGCGTCTCTAACAAAAACAAAATCGCAGTCGCAATCTCTTCATCGTCAACCTGCACAAACTCATCTACGCACTCTACGATATTTGCCAGTGTGATCTCGCTCGCGTCACGCACAGCGATGCCATCTGCGATCGTGCGGACTGATTTTGAGTTTATGCTTTTTTTAGCGCCATAGCTATTAAACATAGCTGGAGCACCCTTTGCACCAACGCAGACCACTTTTGTCTTTGGATTGACCTGCTTTATACAACTAGCCACACCACTAGCTAATCCGCCACCACCAACTGGAACGATAACCATGTCAAGGTCGCTGATCTCATCAAGCATCTCAAGCCCAACAGTACCCTGCCCTGCCATGACGTACTCGTCGTTAAATGGATGAACGAAGGTCATGCCCTTTTCTTTAGCATAGTTCACCGCAAAAGCGTACGCCTCGTCAAAGTTATCGCCCTTTAAAATGACCTCTGCACCAAGATCCTTCGTGCCAGCAACCTTTAGAAGTGGGGTTGATTCTGGCATGATAATGCAAGCATGCACGCCAAATTCCTTTGCACTTATTGCTACACCTTGAGCGTGGTTACCAGCGCTTGCAGCTACTACACCAAGCTTTCGCTCCTCATCACTTAGGCTAGCTATTTTATTGTATGCGCCTCTTATCTTATATGCACCAGTTCTTTGTAAATTTTCTTCTTTCAGGTAAACACTTGCACCTAAAATTTTACTAAGCTTTGCACTTAGCGCAAATGGGGTCTTAGTCACGAAATGACCGATCGTGATCTTTGCTTGGATGATTTTATTTAGTGAAACCATTTTTTTCAAATTTTCCTTTTTAAAATTATTCTTTTGCCCTTAGTAGCACGCCGCACTCGATGTGGTGAGTGTTTGCAAACTGATCAAAAATGGCAAATTTTATCACTTTATGGCTTTTACAAAGCTCATTTAAATTTTCTTTTAGAGTCTCTGGGTTGCACGAGACGTAAATGATATTTTTGAAATTTTTGATGAAATTTACGACACTTTCGCTTAGTCCTGCACGAGGCGGATCGACAAGAATGTGCGAGAAGCTAAAGTCGCTTAAATTTATCTCTTTTAGCCTGTTAAATTCCCTAACGCCAGCAAATGCACTCATAAGCTCATCAGCGTCCATACGTAGAAATTTGATATTTTTAGCTTTGTTTAGCTCGCAGTTTTTAAGGGCATTTGCGATCGAGCTTTTTGAAATTTCAGTGGCAAGGACATTTTTAAATTTAAACGAAAGCGGAATAGTAAAATTTCCATGTCCGCAGTAGAGCTCCAGCAGGTCGCCACCAGCCTCCACGCACTCTTTTGCCCAAGCTATCATCTTTTCATTTACGGCTCTATTTGGCTGGATAAAGGCATTCTCACTTAGGCTAAATTTATAAATTTCACCACCAACATCTAGCTCATCTATCAAATTTAGCTCACCACTTAGTAGCTTTTGCCCGCGAGATCTAGCAAGTATCGTGACATTAAGCTTATTGGCTAAATTTTTAATCTCTGCTTCAAACTCACTATCAAGTTTTTTGTGATAAAGAAGCGTGACTAAAACACCGCTTTTACAAGAGATAAATTCTACGCCAAAAAGCTTTGCGCCTAGTATTTCACTCTCTTGTAAGCTGTAAATTAAGCTTGGCATAAGCTCTGAAATTTGCTCACAAACCTTAGGGCACTCATCTATAAAAATTCTCTTGCCCTTCTCACTTGCATGCATGGTATAGCTAAGCTTGCTACCTTCGTGCCAGATACCAAACTCAGCCCTTGTGCGGTAGTGTTTTGGATTGGAGCTAAACACATCAAATTTGCCATCATAAAACTCTGAAAAATTTTGTTTTACAAGGTCAGTTTTAAATAAAATTTGCTCATCGTAAGGGGCAAAAAGAGTGCAAGAGCCGCACTCTTTTAGATAATTGCAATCCAAATTTACGCTTCCACCTTTTTACCGACAAATCTAACTAACGCCCAAATCGCTAAAAATCCGCAAGGAAGCGCGATCCAAACGCTAAGACCAAGTGCAACCGGCAAGTAGCCAACTAGCACACAAACCGCACAAACACTAAGTGCATATACCATTTGAGTTGAGACGTGATCGATATGATTACATCCTGCGCCCATTGATGAAAGTATCGTAGTATCCGATATCGGTGAGCAGTGATCGCCAAAGATCGCACCTGTAAGTACGCCTGAGATATTTACGATCATATAAGCGTGCATCGCATCACCCTCTAGACCGTAGTTTTTGCCGACTGCATAAGCTAGTGGGATAGCTAGAGGCATTAAAATTCCCATCGTACCATAGCTCGTTCCAGTTGAAAAGCTAATAAACGAACCAAGGATAAAAACAGCAACTGGCAGGATAAATTTAGGCGTTGAAGAGCTTAATAAATCAACCAAATATCTTGATGTGCCAAGCTCTTTGATAACAGCACTAAGGCTCCATGCAAGAAGCAAAATGACAACCGTAATTATCATAGTCTTCCAGCCCTTTACCCATGTGCTGATAGCCTCTTTTACGTCAAAAATTTTACGCCAAACACCCATTGTGATAGCTACAATACTAGCAAGTAGTGCTGCTTGAAATAGTGATGTAGCTGAGTCTGCTGCGCCAAAAGTATCTTTAAATGTAGAAAATGAAAGCGGATTAGCAAGTGCATTTTTAAGAGCATCACCCTCAAGTGCAGCAAGACCACTAAAATAAAAACTAGTAAATGCGCCAATGACCAGCACAAGAAGTGGTACAACAGCATTTGCAGCGCTTAATTTCACGCCCTCTTTTGGCTCAAGTGTTTTATCTTCAAGATCTTGGATTTGAGTTTTACCTGAGTGAAGCTCGCCTCTTCTAGCACGTCTTTCAGCTAACAGCATTGGTCCGTATTCACGCTGCATCAAGGCTGTACAGACTATAAAAAATAAGATGAAGAGGTTGTAAAATCTATATGGAATTGTCTCGATAAATATAGAATAAGCGTTAATTCCAGTCTCTCCAACTAGCTCATAGCCCTTTTCGATGAGTGAAACCTCAAGGCCAACCCATGTCGAGATGATAGCAATACCAGCGATCGGTGCTGCGGTAGCATCTATGATAAAAGCTAGTTTTTCGCGGCTTATTTTAAATTTATCACTTATTGGTCTCATTATAGGGCCAACGATTAGGGCATTTGCGTAGTCATCAAAAAATACAAAAATTCCCATGAGCCATGTTGAAATTTGAGCTGAAATGCCGCTTTTTGCCTTTTTGCTAAGCCAAAGAGCAACCGCCTTTGTACCACCCATCTTTGTAATGAGTGCGACCACGCCGCCGATACAAAGCACTTGAAGTAAGATACCTGAGTCGGTCTTGTCAGCCATTGATTCAACGACTCTTGAAACAATACCTGTAAAGCCTTTTACGATACCCATAAAGATGTTTTCATTGATGATATTTATGAGAAATGTTCCGCTAAAAACACCTATAAATAGCGACAAGATGACGTCTTTTGTGATAAAAGCAAGTGCTATTGCCACAACAGGCGGTATAAGCGTAAATACGCCATAAATTTCAGCGTTTCTCTTTGCCACTTCTGGATCGACACCAAAAAGCGCAACGCTAAAAAAAAGTAATAATAAAATTTGTCTCACAAGAACTCCTTAAAATTTTTCTATCGCAAGTCCAGCCCAAGTCTGCGTATTTGCCATGACTTCGACTCTATTTATATTGACACTTCCGGGCATATTTAGACAATTTATCAAAATCGTCGCGATATCCTCAGATGTGATGAAATTTGTATTTTCATAAAGACTATCCGCCTTTACTTTATCTCCTCTAAACCTAACCTCGCTAAATTCGGTCTTGCAAAGCCCCGGCTCGATGTTTGTCACCCTGATATTTGTACCAACTAGATCGTTTCTTAAATTTAGACTAAACTGCTTTACAAAGGCTTTTGTGGCACCATAAACGTTGCTTCCAGGATATGGCCATGAGCCAGCTGTCGAGCCAATATTAAAGATATAGCCCTTTTCTTGCTTATAAAGTAGTGGCAAAACCGCCTTTGTTGAGTAGATAAGACCCTTGACGTTGGTGTCTATCATCGCCTCAAAGTCCTCCACCTTCGCATCTATCGTCTTCTCAAGCCCAAGCGCCATGCCAGCGTTGTTTACAAGCACTTCTATGTCCTTAAATTTATCAGGCAAGCTCTCAACCGCTTTAAAAACAGCCTCTTTGTCGCGTATGTCAGCTACGATAATATGCGTATCGTCAAGCTCTGCTGCAAGCTTCTTTAGCCTATCTTCGCGCCTTGCAAGAGCGACTATCTTGTAGCCCTCTTTTGAGAGTCTTCTGGCGATCGCCTCGCCAAATCCAGATGTTGCACCGGTTACAAAAGCTGTCTTTTTCATGATTTTTCCTAATTTAAATTTGGTTTTAAACCCAAATTTTCTAAAAATTTGATCGTCTTTTCGTTTTGTTCTTTCATGGCATAGTCAAGCGCGTTAAATCCAGCGTCATCAGTCGCGTTGATATCAGCGCCATTATCCATCAAAAGCTTTAAAATTTCTGGCGTTGCGTGAGCTGCTGCATGCATAAAAACGCTTCTATTTGTATGCTCTAGACCACATGTATCTTCAACTTGCGTCATACCCAAATTTATCATATTCATCTTGGCATTTTCGTCTATATAGCTCTCGTTGGCATTGGCACCATTTTTTAGCAAAAGCTCGCAAAGTGGTTTATCACTAAACTGCACAGCATAAAAAAGCACACTTTTCCCAAAAAAATTTGTGTGATTTACATCGGCTTTGTTTGCAAGTAAAATTTTTACGTTTTCTATATTTTTTAAAGCAAAAAATAGCGGTGTCTCATCGCCCAAATTCACATCGGCCCCACGCCTTATAATCTCTTTTATCATATCGCTACTTTTTTCGTTTAAAAGTGCGATATTAAGCAAATTTGTAAGCTCAGCGGTACTGAAATTTTTTGAGTAAAGTAAATTTGCTAGCTCATCGGAATTTATCCTTTGAGCCATCATACTTTGCTCAGGTGTTAAAATTTTAGCTTTATTTACACTTTTACCGACACCAAAAGTCAAAAACTCATTTACCACGCTAGTTGCGTAGTAAGCAGCACTTGGTGTATCAATTCCCAGGCTTTCATAAAATTTTACAAGCGGAGTTTGAGCGTTTTTGTAAGCTTCGATAAATTTTTTATATTTTAAAAAATTAAACAAGCTCTCGTTTGCCCAGTATCTAAAATACTCCATCCTGGCATCTTTTTGCTCTTCAGCAATATCAGGCTTTGCAAGCTCTTTTTGATAAAGCTCAGGTGCGAATGACGCTTTTAGCAAAAGCCATCTAAGCTTGTTTAAATTTTCTTTATAAACTCTATCGCCAACGCAGCTTTGAGACTCACTTCTCACAGCCACACTCGCATCAAAAAGCTCTTTTACCTCTTTTAAATTTAAAAGCGAACCATCACAGTAAAATAGCCCCTCATTCGCGTAAGCAAGATCGTTTGGAGTAGTTTTAAAGCTCTCTTTTTTGGCAAGATCACTGCACTCTAAAGCGTGTAAATTTATCAAAAAACAAACGCTAAAAAAGAGAAAAAAAACTACTTTTTTCATCAAAGCTCCTTAAAATTTCGCGATATTGTAACAAATTTATATGCTAAACTCGCTTATTTCATTAAAATTTAGATATTTATAAATTTCATCTTTATTTAAGCTAAGGCTATCTTTTACTATCTTTTTATATTCATCTACACTTGGTAAACGCCCAAGTAGCGCACAAACGGCGGCTAACTCGGCACTTCCCAGATAGACCTTTGCACCCATACCCATTCTGTTATCAAAATTTCTGGTTGATGTAGAAAACACCACTGCGTTATCGTTTACTCTTGCTTGATTACCCATACAAAGCGAGCAGCCTGGTACCTCTGTCCTTGCATTTAATCTTTTAAAAATTTCATAAATACCTTCATCTTCAAGTGTGCTTTTATCCATCTTTGTCGGCGGTGCGATCCAAAGCCTAGTTGTAAGCTTGCTCTCACGCTCCAAAATTCTAGCTAGCGCTCTGTAATGGCCTATATTTGTCATACAGCTTCCCACAAAAACTTCATCTATTTTATGCACTCTTTTGTTATCAGTTAAAATTTCACTTAGTGTTGCCACATCGTCTGGGTCATTTGGACAAGCCAAAATCGGCTCATCTATCTGCGACAAATCGATCTCTAAAATTTCAGCATATCTTGCGTCCTTGTCGGCTCTTAAAAGAGTCGGATTTTCAAGCCATTTTTGCATTTTTTCTTTTCGTCTAAGCAGGGTCTCACGGCTCTCATAACCAGCTTTTATCATCGCGTCAATTAGCGCAACATTTGAGCGAACGTACTCCACAACGCTATCAACGCCTAAATTTACCACACAAGCCGCGGCCGAGCGTTCAGCCGAAGCGTCACTTAGCTCAAACGCCTGCTCTAC
Organism: Campylobacter concisus; assembly: GCF_001298465.1. Classification (NCBI taxonomy): domain Bacteria; kingdom Pseudomonadati; phylum Campylobacterota; class Epsilonproteobacteria; order Campylobacterales; family Campylobacteraceae; genus Campylobacter; species Campylobacter concisus. Next base: position 630,894 of record NZ_CP012541.1, on the reverse strand, counting down.
TTTTAGATTCTCAAGCCCTTCTATCTCTAAAATTTTGCCTGCAAAAATGTTCTTTTTGTTTTTCTTTTCAACACTTAAAAGCCCTTTTTTGATAGCAAAATAAGGTATCGCATTGACAAGATCACGAAGCGTCACACCCTCTTTTAGCTCGCCTTTAAATTTGATCAAAACTGACTCTGGCATATTTAGCGGCATCATTCCAAGCACCGCTGCAAACGCCACTAGTCCACTGCCTGCTGGAAAGCTGATACCGATAGGAAATCTCGTGTGACTATCGCCTCCAGTGCCCACCGTATCAGGTAATACCATGCGATTTAGCCACGAGTGGATGACACCATCGCCTGGCTTTAGACTCACACCGCCACGTAAATTTATAAATTTTGGCAAGCTCTCATGCATCACAAGATCACTTGGCTTTGGATAAGCGGCCGTGTGGCAAAAGCTTTGCAGAACAAAATCCGCCCCGAAACTAAGGCTAGCAAGCTCTTTAACCTCATCTCTAGTCATCGGTCCAGTCGTATCTTGTGAGCCAACAGTTAAAATTTCAGGCTCCACATAAGCCCCAGCTCTCACGCCAGCTACGCCGCAAGCCTTGCCAACCATCTTTTGAGCCAGCGTATAGCCACCACTCTGCTCTTTTGGCTGATCTGGCTTTATAAAAATTTGCTCCTCGCCAAGCCCCAAGGCCTCTCTGGCCTTTTTAGTCACTTGACGTCCTATCATAAGTGGTATCCTGCCACCCGCTCTTATCTCGTCGCTTAGAGTGTTTGGGCTAAGTTTAAAATTTGCCACGAGCTTTTTCTCAGTGCCAATAAGCTTATAAATTTCGCCTTTAAATGGATAAATTCCTATCTCATCGCCCATCTCAAGCTCGTTTACGTTTGCAACTATCGGCAGTGCACCGCTATCTTCGGCAGTGTTAAAAAATATAGGAGCTATTGTCGTGCCTATCACGATGCCGCCCGTTTTTTTGTTTGGCACACCCTCTATCTCATCGCCCAAATGCCACTGGATCGAGTTTATGCCGCTCTTTCTGCTGCTGCCAGTGCCAACCACGTCACCAACATACGCTACGCTTTTGCCACAACTTTTTAGCTCTTTTAGGATTTCTAAGCCTTCAGGCATCTTTTTAACAAGCATTGCTTTTGCATGAAGTGGTATGTCGGCCCTTGTATAGGCCTCGCTCGCTGGACTTAGGTCATCAGTATTTGTCTCACCTGGTACCTTAAAAACGACTGCGTTTATACAGGTTTCGATTGGCTTTTTATGCGTAAACCACTCCGCATTTGCCCAAGAGAGAAGCACCTCTTTTGCAAATTTATTGTTGCTACTTAGTTTTACTATCTCATCAAAATATTCATGCACCAGGATGATATTTTTTAGCTCATTTGCCGCAGCGCGAGCGATATTTTCATCACTATTTTTTAGAGCTCGCACTAAAATTTCTACATTATATCCGCCAAGCATCTTGCCCAAAATTTTAATAGCACTCATAGCGTTAAGGCCGTTAACAGCAAGCCCATCTATCACTTCGCCAAGAAATTCTGCCTTTATCTTCGCTGCGTCGTCAACGCCAGGATTGATGCGAGTTTCAAGCAAATTTATAAGAAATTTTAGCTCGCTTTGCGCCTTTTCATCGCCACTAGACTTACTGGCAAGCTTTATTAGCTCGCAAATTTCGCTTGTTTGCTTGGCGTTTAGCGCAAGCGGTGGCACGCCCTCTTTTTCTCGCTCGCTCACGTGTTTTTCGTAGTCGGTAAAAAAGCTCATAAAATTCCTTTGTGGTTTTTGCTTGTTATTTTTAGTCTAAAAATCGCTAGTTTTGCTTGCATTTTATCAAAAAGCAAAACAAACTAAAGTAAAATTTGCCCAAATTTTCAAATTTAAAGGAGCAAATGTGTCAAAAGCTTACCTAAAATCTCCCATTGGAATTTTAGAGATCGTTGCCAGTAATAATGGAATTTGTGAGATAAATTTTGTAGATAAATTTGAAAAAATTGCAGTAAAAGATGAAAATTTAAAGCTTTGTCTTGATGAGTTAAAAGCATATTTTGAAGGTAGGCTTAAAAAATTTAGCGTTAGACTTGATATAAAAACAACTAATTTTAGAGCAAAAATTTACGAGGCCTTACAAAAAGTGCCATACGGAGAAACGACCACATACGCGGCCCTTGCACTTGCCGTAGGTCATAAAAATGCCTACCGAGCAGCAGGATCAGCCAATGCTAAAAATCCAGTGCCTATCATCATCCCTTGTCACAGAGTGCTAGCTATCAGTGGGCTTGGCGGCTACTCAGGTGGAGATGGTCTGCCAACTAAAATTTGGCTCTTAGAGCATGAAGCAAAGCATAAATAGCTAAAAATTTACAGCAAAATAAAAGTCCAGCAAATTTTAAAGCGAACATTTCTAAAATTTATCAGAGTATTTAAAACGCATGTAGTGCTTTAGAGCCATTGAATGCACCTTGAACGTGAGGGATCTAGCAGATTTAAAAAGGAAAATAAGAGGACGACCTCGTAATTCAAACCACACTGTCTCTCTTTTGAATAAAAAGGAATTTACAAATTTAATCAAGCTGTCTTTACAAATTTTAAAACTTTACTCAATCGCCTTAGCAACTTACCAAATTCAGGTTTCATTATTTGCTTGTCACTGAAATCGAAGCGTGATATGCTCGCTCATAAATTTTAAAATTTATTTTTCTTTAGTGTGCTGTATGTGATTATATTGTTTAAATTATTAATTGTCTTTATACGTTATATGGCTTTTTGTTTAGATTTTAGAATCGTCAAAATTTATAAATTCCACTAGCCCCAAACGAAATATGAGGCTAGAGAAAGGATTATTTTTTAGCTACAAGAGCATTTTTTAGCACATCATCGATCGTGTCTACGGCGATAATCTTCATATCACCCTTTACTTCAGCAGGGATATCTACAAGGTCTCGATCATAGTTTTTGCGAGGTATCAGAGCTGTTTTGATGCCAGCTTTGTGTGCAGCGATGAGCTTCTCTTTTAGACCACCGATCGGTAGTACTCTACCAGTTAGCGTAATCTCGCCAGTCATTGCTATGTCGTGTCTTACCTTTGTGTCGGTTAGTATAGATGCGATCGCAGTTGCCATCGTGATGCCAGCACTTGGGCCATCTTTTGGCACCGCACCCTCTGGTACGTGCAAGTGAAGATCATAGCGCCTATAAACATCGCTAGCTTCGAGCTTACGCTTATCATCATCTAGTTTTGGCACGATAGCCATCGGTACTTTTAGTTTTTTGTTATCGATCAGCACTTTTACCACGCTAAATGCTATTTGAGCGCTCTCTTTCATCACATCACCTAGCTGGCCGGTGATCTGCATGCTGCCTTTACCCTGGATCCTGATAGCCTCTATCCTTAGCACGTCACCACCGACACTAGTCCACGCAAGGCCATTTACTAGACCTATCTGATCTTTTTTATCCGCTAGTTCGATCTCATAGACCTTTTTCTCTAAAAATTCTTTCAAATTTTTAGCCGTGACGCTAATCTTGCCTTCATTCTTTTTGGTGAGGATATTTTTGGCAACTTTTCTTAGTATATCAGCAATCCTGCGGCGTAAATTTCTCACACCACTCTCTCTTGTATAGTCGCTGATAATTAGCTCAAATGCCTCTTTGCCTATGCTCACATCGCTTGGTTTTAGCCCGTGCTTTTTAAGCTCCTGAGGCAAGAGATATTTTTTAGCGATCTCAAATTTCTCTTGTGGAGTGTATGAGCTAAGCTCGATAAACTCCATCCTATCTCGAAGTGCGGCTGGGATCATGCTCACGTCATTTGCTGTGGCGATGAAGATGATCTTGCTAAGATCGATGTTGAAATTTAGGTAATAATCTCTAAATTTATTATTTTGCTCAGGATCTAAAATTTCAAGTAAAACCGCAGTCGGATCGCCCCTATAGCTTCTGCCAACCTTATCGATCTCATCTAACACAACCACTGGGTTCATTTGCTTAGCTTCTATGAGTCCTTGCACTATTCGGCCTGGCATAGCACCTATATATGTGCGGCGGTGGCCTCTTAGTTCGTTTACATCCTCAAGTCCACCAAGTGCGATCCTAACTAACTCGCGCTTTAACGCCTTTGCGATCGAGTTTGCGAGGCTAGTTTTACCTACGCCTGGAGGGCCTGCAAAGCATAAAATAGCGCCATTATTTACCTTTTCGCCAACGCCTCTAAGCTCCAAAAGCTCACGCAAAGCAAAATACTCCTCGATGCGCTCTTTTGGCTTCTCCAAGCTGTAGTGATCGGCATTTAGATGCTTGCTCACTTCGCTGATGGATGACTTTTTCTTAGCTACATTTTCAAATGGAATTTCTAAAACCCAGTCAAGATAGCTTTGCAAGGTATTTGCGTCTGCTGAGTCTGGGTGCATGCGAGAAAGCTTATCTATTTGTTTTTTGATCTCTTTATAGGCGTCCTCAGCCATAAATTTCTTCTTCGTGTCAAGCTTTTTGCGGTACTCTTCAAGCTCCTCTTCACGGCTCGTATCCGCTCCAAGCTCAGCTTGAATTTGCTTTAGCTGCTCCTTTAAAAAGTACTCTTTATTTGTCTTGTCGATCTTTGAATGGACTTTATTTTTTATCTCTTTTTGAAGCTTATTTGCCTCGATCTCCTCGATAACATAGTCGATGAGCTTTAGCAAGCGCTGCTCTAAATTTTCCTCGACAAAAAAGCTATAAGCGATCTGTTTTTTTAGGCGAAGTGCGCTTGAAACTAGGTCACAAACCCTGATCGCTTCAGCACTCTCTTCGATAGTTTTTAAAAGATCTGGTGGAAAAAAGTGGCTAAACTGCGAAAGCTCTCTTACCTTTTCTCTTAAAACAACGATTAGTGCGTCAGTTTTTACCTGAGATGGACGTTTGACATGAAGCATATCAACGATACCACGGAGCGGGTTTATGCCTGATTGTTTTAAAATTTTACCTTTGTCAATACCCTGAAATAGTACTTTTACGCGTCCATCAGGTAGTGGCACACGGCGCATTATCGTGCCGATCACACCAGCATCATAGATACCATCAAAGTCTCTAGCGCCGTCTTGCTGAGGCTTTGTGGGCACCACAAGTATCGGAGTCTCTTCTTGTATGGCGAGTTCAAGTGCCTTTAAATTTTCATCGTCGCTTAAAAAAAGCGGAGTTATCATAAATGGATATAAAAATAGCTCATCCTCAACGATAATGGGAATTTCGGTTGGAAAGCCTTTATTTTCGTTTATTTGCAAAATTTCTCCTATTCAAACAGTTTTCTATACCATGCCACATCAGGCTTTATAAGGTCCGAGTTTTTAAACGGCGACTCTTCTAGCTTTTGCTCGTAAATTTTAGCCGAAACATCACGACCAGTCCTATTGTAAAGATCTGCTATTTGCATATCCAGGAAGTAAAGTGCGAGTTTGAATTTAATAAGCATAGTCTCAATAAGTGGCTTATACTCAGTATTTGGATACATATAAAGAAATTTCTCAATCTCCGTTACGCTATCTTCCATAAGCTTTTGGTTACGGTTTGGCTGAGCAAATGAGTCAAAATTTGCTTTTATCTTTAGATACTGAGCAAACTCTGTTTTTGGGCCGTTGTCACCATATCTTTTGATGTACTCGTCAAGATAGTGATTTGCCATCAGATACTCTTCATCATTTGCGTGAGCTTGGGCAAGGATAAGTAAAATTTGCTCCAAAAGTGGGCTTGCTACGTGTTCGCTTGCCATTGAGACATAGTGTTTATCGGCCGCTTCAAGATCGCCATCTTTTATATCAGCTATAACCTGAGCATACCACTCATCAGGAGTTAGATTGTAAAGCTCGGTATATTTTTCAGCACAACCACTAAAAAGCCCCAAAAGAGCTACAACTGCTAGAAATTTAGAAAATCTTTTCATGCTTTTCCTTAAAAAGTTTAAATCCTCGTATTCTACATTTTTTGGCATTATTTTTGTATAAATTTTTTAAAACTATGATAAAATACGGCAACTTTACAAAATAGGAGTTAGTATGATTTTTAGTGTTAAAAGCCCTATTTTAGGCTTTGAGCATATCAAGACGATGGAGTTAATTGAACTTGATAAATTTTTTGTTAAGCTAGCAAGCAAAGATGATGAGACATCTTTTACAATGATAAATCCTTTTGCATTAAGAAGCTACGAATTCGATATTCCAAGCTATTATGAAGATCTTATGGAGATTAAAGAAAGCTCTCAACTTAGAATTTATAACATTATCGTGGTTGCACTTCCGCTTGAAAAATCAACTGTAAATTTTATAGCTCCTATCGTTTGCAATATGGACAACATGACCTTATCTCAAGTCGTTTTAGACATTGCCAAATATCCTCAATACGGGCAAGCTGAAATGATAGAAAATTTTATACAAAAATAGTAGCTAAAGGCTTTTAAAAATCTAAGGAGAGATTTTTTATTGTTATTTAGAGGACTTGTTGTGAAGATAATATACTTACTCTGTTTTATTGTCACGTTTGGTTTTTGTGCACCCAGAGCTTGTACGACAGCAGAAGCAGCATCTATTGGTTGTAGTGGAGTAAATTATTCTTGCTTTATAGACGCTGAAGAGTATCAAGACAACTCTTCTAAAAATATCCCACATTGCATAAGAAAATCTGATAGAACTTGGACGATAGATACCAATAGTTTTTCTTCAGGCTTAGCACAAGATCACTATCATATTTACGTTGAGCAATTTTCTCCATGGAATCAACGATCATTAGTAGGTATGTGGGATGATCACTCTAAAGGCTTAAGACAAAGATCAATAAATGGAAATCTAAATACCAGAGTAAATGGAGATATAGCTACCATTGGTGCTACTATTATGATTCCACAATACGCTGGATATAATTTTGTTCCAGATCCATCTAACGTAACAAGAACATCATCTACAGCCGATAGAATATTTTTAGATACTGGTAGTTTTACGTCTAGTAATTACACACTTTGTCAAACAACATATATTTATAATCCTAGCAAGCATCCTTATTGTAAAAATTCATCCTCTTCCACATTTGATTTTAGTGAGAAAAATACCTTTATACAAAATAATTTAAAAGGTAAAAACGTAGTCTATGCCAGGCTTTATTGGGGTGGCTCTCTTTATCAAAACTGGGCAATAAAAAATCTTGGGTCAAATTTATATGTAAGTGCCTTAAATTACATAAAAGGATATAGCAGGATTGATTTTAAAGCTCCTGGAAAAAATGCAATCACAATAGATGCTGATCCAAAAGATGTCTTTTGGTTTGGTTCATTTAGTGAGTATAAACCAAAATCAATGACTCTTGAATCATATAATCAAAACGAGTCTAATAGCTACTATGTAAAGGCTGGAATAAACTACCAATATGTTGCAAGTGCTGATGTAACAGATATAGTTAGAGATTCTCTTGGTACTAGTGAGTCAGATAGGACATTTTATGCTGGCAATATCAGATCCACTACGATTCCCTTCAGTGATGATTTTATAGACCCAAATGATGGCATATATAAGGTAAACAACTCTACTAATAGAAAATTAAAAAAAACATACGGCACACTGCTGTTTTCGCCAGTCCAAGGACAAAATGGCTACTGGATACAATCCATCGCACCACAATTTGCAGCTTGGAGTTTGGTCATAATTTATGACTTTGATGATAAAACCGCCGCAGCAAACAATATAGAGCCAAAGCTTGTTAGTATATTTGATGGGCTAGAAAGACTTGCAGCGGACTGGATGAAGTCAAGCGATCCATTTGGTACTGTAAAGAGCTCAACCATAGATGTAAAATTTGAAAATATCTATACGCCAAAAGCAGGAAATATAGATGCTTCGCTCACAATGTTTTCCTTTGGCGGCAAGCCAGAAACAAAAGGTGAAGATATCAAGATAAAAAATGGCGGCAGCTATCAGAGTATCACTAGCGGATATAACGCACAAGGCGATCAGTTTAACTCAACTATGACAAAATTTGGACAACTTATAAATCCAGGTAAAAAATTTCACTCTCAAGCAGACTTAGATATATTTGATATATCAGACAAAATGTCATATGCTCAAAAAGAAGCAGATATAAAATTTACAGTTACAACAATTAAAAGCTCAGGCGGTGTTAATGTCGTAAGTGCTGACCGTATAAATTTAGCTCTAGTTGGCTTTTCTTCTCGTATATACAAACCAGATGTTTGCTATATGGAATATATTTATGCAAAAAAACCTAGCGATAGTACTTTTACAAAGGTGCAAGAAAATACCCCAACGGTAGTGCCAGCAAATACTATTTTAAAAACTTTCGTTGAAGTTACAAATAATACTAATGAAGCCGCCCAAGACTTTGCACTAAAAGCTACAATAGATCCAAGCCAAATTTATAATCCAAACTCAACTTACATTTACGCAGATAAAGCATCACAAGGGCCTAGCGATCTGCTCACTATGTCAGGACAGGTACACTATAACGACAACACAGGCTTGCAGCAATTAAGCGGAAATGACTTAACTTTTTATTTAGGGCAAGGTGCTGCTGCAAATAAGGGTGGAGAAATGCTAATTCATCAAGGCAACTACGCTTATGCCATATATGAAACTACCCTTAAGTCTAAATTTGAGCCAAATAGTTACAAAGCCACGGTCGCAAATGCTGATATAAATTTACAGCCCTATGACACATACATAAGAAGATGTAGCAATCAAAACTACAACATTACTTTAGGCGTTAGTGCCAGTCCAAATAATTTCGTCGCAAGTAATAGACAAGACGATGATTCAGCGACTTTTAAAACTAAATTTAAAAATAGACTTCTAACAAAAATCGTTTCTACGCCATTTAATGTCTATATCACAAACTATGATACGGATGGCAACAAAAAAGTACCAGATGCCCCAGTAGATGTAAAAGTAGAGTTGGTCGAGTCTTGCAGTGCTCCAACAAATTTATATGAACAAGATATAACATTTAATGGCGTAACTGATATTTTGTTGTCAGGCATTAGTATTGATAGAGCCTATAAAAGCGTAAAATTTAGAATTTCTCATCTTGATCCAGTGACAAATACTACAAAGGTTGAATGCGAAAAATTAGATGATTTTGCCATAAGACCAAGTCACTTTAGGCTATGGGATACTGACAAGAATACGATCAATAATAACAATGTTTTAATAGGCGGCAAAGTTTATAATAACATTGCTCTTGCAGCTATGAAACCTCTTGATAGTGGCTTAGCAAATGGCTATATAAATAACATAAGTGGCTCAAATGGAGAGATAAAACTTGTACCAGCATATAGTGCGACTTGTGATCCTAGCATTATAGAGAGCGAGAACAAACTAAGCGTAGATTTTAACGATCCAAATAAAGCATTGGGTAAAATTTTCCGTCACACATCAAGTGGACCTGTTGGCTTTTCTTACTCAGATATAGGCGATACATATTTTTATGTATTAGACAAAGACTATACAATAACTGATCAACATACACCATCAAGAGCTGATGATTGTGTAAAAAACTCAATTAGCAACGATCCATCACAAGATACTGCTCAAGAAGGAAGGATCGGATGTAGTATAAAGCTAGAAGGTAATAGAGATTATCTATTTAGACCAAAAGATATACAAATAAGCAAGTTAAAGATAACAAAAGATAGCGATATAACATACCTTGATAATGAAGGCATACAAAAAGCAAAGCTTGACTTTGAAGTAACTGCTAGGTTGTTTAACGATGACCCTGCAAAGCTTTATAATGAAGATTGCTATGCAAAGAATATGAACTTTGACATAAAGCTAGATAGAGTTCCTTTAAATTTTACAGACAACGATGGCAATGCCGGTACATTAGCAAAAGCAAATGAAGAAATTTTGTTTTTTGAAATTCCTGGCTCAAATACTAGAAAAGCAATAGATCCAAGTGCTACAAAATCAACATTTTATGTAGAAAAAAATACTTTTGTAAATGGCGTAGGCAAAGGTGAAGTATATTTTAATTTTGAAAGAAAAGTAAATCATGCTAAAAATCCTTTTACTATTTCGAGTAATGATTTTAGCTTTAGCGGTATGTCAGACAGTACCGATACAGTAAAAAAATATGAAAAACCAGCAACAGAAACGACAGCAAAATTTTACTTTGGTAGGGTTTATGCACCATTTTATGAAGGGCTTTATAGTGGCTTTTATGCCAAAATTTATTATGGTGCCTACTGCGATGGATGCAATAAAAATATCTATATGAAAGATAATGGCAAACTGTGGCAAGACTTTCCAGCTGCACCATTTTGGGCTACCAATCCAAAACATAGCGCAGGAGTACTTAACTATCACGACTTTAGCTTTACAAACACTTACAGCGGCACTGTTTTAAGAAATGATGTAAGCAGCATAAGTAATGGTGAGCAAATAATTTTTATAAGAAACCCTTCAGCGGTTACTGATGTGGCTAAAATGAGAGCACCTAGCTGGCTTCTTTATAGTGAATTTGATGAGAAACCTGAAACAAATAATTTCAATCTAAATTTTCTAGTACCAAATGGCGAATGGGCTGGTAAAGTCCTAAAGAGCAATAATATAGAGGATAAGACAAGCGGTGCAGTTGGAGGTTTTATAGGAGTAAAATCTAATAGTGATAGTAACCTAGATATAAGCGACAAGACAAACAGGAGAATAGAGTGGTAAAAAGAGGTGGCTTTTCATTAATAGAGCTTATCTTGTCAGTGCTTGTAGTAGCCATAGTAAGTGCAAGCCTGCCACTAGCGGTAAGAACTACTTCAAATTTAAGCGAGCAATCCTTAATGCAAGAAGGACTAATGAATGCTAAAACCTATATGTCATTAATATTAAAAGCACCATTTAGCGATCAAGTCTTAATAGCCGGTAAAAATACCATGCCATCATCTATAACCACTCAAGAGGCTATAATTTTTCCTCTTATTATCTGCGACCAAGGGGCAAATCCGGATTTTTATGAAAAAAGCGGTGTAAAAGGTGAAGGACATAGGATACTTGCATATCCGGTACAAAATTCATCTGCATGTGCCACAAGGCCTAGTGATTCAAAGCTTCCAGAATCAATCAAAAGCGTAAATTTTAAAGTAAAATCTATCAAAAATTTCAATACTCAAAAATCCATCTCACCAACTGCTAGCACTACTAAACGCGACTTTATCATAGATACAGAAACGACTCCAACCATAACAAATGGAGCTGATAAATTTGTAGTTAGCACTCCTTTAAACGATAGTGATGTTTTACAGATAAAGCTAGATACAACTATGAAAACTACAAAAGAGAGCAAAAGTGTACTTTATGGATATGCCTTTAATATAGGCGAAAGTAGTACTCTAAGTGTAAAAGAATGGAAATGAAAAAAACAAAAAAAGCTTTTACATTAATTGAGCTAATAATAGTCATCACCGTGCTTGGCGTCATCTCACTTATGAGCTTTAATACGCTTATGAATTTATATCAAAACTATTTTCAAAGCAAAGTAATAAACGAACTAGAAACACAAAGCGAAATCGCTCTAGAGCAAATTTCAATGCTGCTTAGCCACAGAATCAAACAAAGCGTTATCGCTAGGAAAAAAAATGGAGATTATCTAGCTCTAAATGATAGTGGCGTAAATTTAAGTAGTGACTTTGAAATTTTAGAATTTATCCCAGCTGCTTATGAGTTATTTGATGGTATCAACGAATATAAGGGAGATGATACTAACGGAGATCCCATCTTCGAAGAAGGTATATATAGCGGATATGTAGATCTTGCAAATAGTTCTATTGCAAATGGACTAAAAAGCCCTGGAAGCAAATTTAATGATGCTTTTAGAAACGGCGTAATGGACTTGACCTGCGAAAATGACAGCAATGAAGAAGATGTAAATAGCGGCTCTAGGTGTATAAACGCCGATAATGAAAATGGTGGTTTAGTAGCGATATTTTCTAGCATACTTTATAGAGTTGGTAGTAGCTTTGGCTATCAAGAAAATTTAGACCAAAGGCACTTAGATATCGCAAAAGTTGGCATACAATCAATCGACACGCTTAAAATTTCAAGTGATTTTAAAAATAAAAAAATTTCAGAGCAGTATAAGCTAGCTTATACAGCCATTGCCATAGCACCAGCTGAGCAAAGTGCCGAGGATGTACAAAACGGCTCTTTTGACCTTAAAATTTACTACAACTATAGGCCATGGCTAAACGAAGGCTTTAAAAAATTTAGCCCAACATCCACAAAGGATATCAAAGCCGAAAGTGCAACACTAGCCAAACATGTAACAAGATTTGTCTTTACAGAAAAAAATGGAGTCATCGCATTAAAGCTTTGCCTTAAAGCAGAAAGATCAGAAATAACCATTTGCAAGTCAAAGGCGGTTTATTGATGAGAAAAGGATTTACATTAATAGCGGCGATATTTTTTCTAGTTGTGGCAGCTTCTATCAGCACTCTTGCCCTTTCGATAGCTAGCACATCAGCTAGGCAGAGTAGTGAAATTTATCTAAGAGAGCAAGCACAACTCGTTGCTCAAGCAGCAGCAGAGTATGCGATGTTTGAAATTTTTAGAACCGATTTCTCAAATAAATGCTTAGATAAAGTAGATGGAGAATTTAACGATATGTTCGACTTTAAAGTAAAAATAACTTACTTTGGCGATATTGGTATATGCACTCCACCGACCATCATGCCTGGCACTGAGGGAGTCGCAAGCACTGGCAATATGATCTTTGATGTTTTTGTAACATCAAAAGATAAAAAAACACCAAATCCTATAAATTTTCACAAACGAACTCTTCAGAAACTTTAAAATTTTATAAAGATTTTAATTTAATTTGTTTTTAGTTTTAGCGTGTTATAATCTCATTACTTTCTATAAAGGAGATTGCAATGAATATAAGCATTGTAGGAAAACAATTTGAGCTAACAGAGCCGATCAAAAACTATATCCAAGACGCTTTTGATACACTTGGCAAATACAATCTTGACATCATCTCTGCAAGATGTGTTGTAGCAGCCGATGAAAAACAAGGCAAGAAAGGTTTTAACGCAGAATTTTCTCTAAATATGGCACATAAAGATACGATAGTCGTTCGCCAAAAAGATAAAGATCTTTATGCTGCGATCGATCTTGCTGTCGAAAAAGCTTCAAAAGTTTTAAGAAGAGAGCATGACAAGAAATTTACTGTAAAAGGTAAAGCAGATGATAAAGACTTTCGCTCAAGAATAGGTGAAGAAAAGATCGAGGGTGTCGAGGAGATCGTACCTATGGAGCTTGAAATTTATAAACCACTTGAAGTCGAAGAAGCTCTTGAGAAACTAAAATCAAGCGATAAACAATTTTATGTATTTAACGACGTTGACGCAAAAATGCGTGTGATCTACAAAAGAACAGACGGAACTTTCGGTCTTTACTAAAAACAGGGGCAGCTTTGCCCCTAAAAATTTATGCCGATTCACTATAAATTTTCTTCCTGAAATCCAAGGATAGATTGCAGTAAAATAAGCCCTGGTTACAAAAACTGCTACGCCAGCAAAATGGCTTTAAATTTTCAAAAAAGAGGCGTTAAGCTCTATAAAGATGGCTTTCGTGCGAGCAACTTTTAGAAGATCTTGGCGAGCTAAATTTAAACGGCATAAACTGGGTTGCAGCTGGCGGAGAGCACGGTAAAGAAGCACGTGCCATGAAAAAAGAATGGATACTTTCCTTAAAAAATGAGTGCAAAGATCAAAGCGTAACATTTTATTTTATGGGCTGGGGAAGTGTAGATGAATGTGGCAAATGGCGCAACAGAGCAAACGAGCTAAAAACGCTTGATGGCATCAGATATAAAGAATTTCCAAAGATAAAAGAGAGACAAGGCTCTCTTTTTGATTTTTAAAATATCCAACAATCGAAAAATACAATCTACTAAGTTATTTATCTAAATTTTCACTAACTTTTGGTGTAAAAGCCTTGTTTATCTTTCTTATCCAAATGATTAGCGAGATAAATAAGATAAAGTAAAGCACATAGCTAGCTACCGGCCAACTAGTATCTGTGCCACTTTCTTTTAGTGAGATGACATTTCTAAACTCTTGAAGCATAGAAATTCTATATCCATAATATTTTACAGTTACGTTTTTATCGCTATTTGCAAAGCCTTGAGCTTTGGCTTGTACATCAGCTGAGTTAAATTTAAAATAAAACGGAAATCCCCATGCAGTATCTTCATTTCTATAAGCCATGACCTTATTTGAATTATTAGAATCTTTAGTGTAGATAAAATAAACATCTCTGGTAGGGCCATCTGCCGGATTTTTAGCGTCGATGATACCATCTTTGTCCATACGTTTGACATCGCCACCTGTGATTTGCACATTTGCATAGTGTGGAAACGAATAATCAACTACAAGAGCCAAAAAAGAGTGTAAGAGTACAATAAAAATAACGCAAATTCTTTTAAAAAATGTAATCATTTCTTTCCTTTTAAATTTGCGTTATTTTATGAAAAGATAGCTTAATAAAGGGGCAAAATACCCCTTTAGTTTTAAGCTTTTTTATTAAGCATAAATTTTAGAAGTTGTGCAAGGAAGCTAATTCCACCGATTATTAAAATCGTATCGCCAATCATTCTTACCCATCTTAAATTTTGCAAGTGTGATTGTTGTAAAAGCTCAGCGCTTCTTGCATACCACATACCATGCTCTAGGCTTGCAAATGCTTGATAAATTCCTATTGGAAGTAGTGAAAGCACGATCATTAGCATAAGGCCTATATTTAAGCCCCAAAAACCTACTTTCATAAGTTTTTCATCAAATTCTTGACCTTTGAATAGATAAGTAGCTACTAGCCAAACAAATCCAAGTGCCAAAAATCCATAAACACCAAATAGCGCAGCATGTCCGTGAACTGGAGTCGTATTTAGGCCTTGGATATAAAATAGTGAGATCGGAGGATTTATTAAAAATCCAAATACACCAGCACCTAGCATATTCCAGAAAGCAACTGCGATAAAGCAGTAAAGTGGCCATTTTAATGTCTTAGCCCAAGTTTGAGCAAACTGAAGTCTGTAATGCTCATAAGCTTCAGCACCAAGCAATACAAGAGGAACTACCTCAAGTGCTGAGAAACTAGCGCCAACTGCCATTATAGGTGTTGTAGTGCCCGCAAAATATAAGTGGTGGAAAGTTCCTGGAATTCCGCCCACTAAAAAAAGTGATGCACTCGCAAGTGTTGAAAATGTAGCAAATCTCTTTGAAACAAGACCAAGACTAACAAATACAAAAGCAAGTGAAGCGGTAGCAAAGACCTCAAAAAAGCCTTCAACCCAAAGGTGTACAACCCACCAGCGCCAGTATTCCATTACTGGAAGTGGGCTTCTTTGGCCGTAAAATAATCCTGCTCCGTAAAATAATCCAACTGCAACAGCTGAAGCTGCAAAGATAGCAAGTAAATTTTTATCACCTTTGTTCTTAAATCCGCCGATAAATCCGCGAAGTAAAAGTAGCATCCAAATGACAAGACCAACAAATAAAATAATTTGCCAAACACGTCCAAGCTCGATATATTCGTATCCTTGGTGTCCAAACCAGAAGCTTAAATTTATAGGCATAATATTTGCGATCGCTAAATACTCACCAGCAAAACTGCCAACCACAAGGATTAGTAATGCGTAAAATAATAAATCTACGCCAAGCTTTTGGAATTTTGGATCTTTACCGCCATTTATAATAGGTGCTAGGAAAAGACCGCCTGCTAAAAATCCTGTCGCAATCCAGAAGATACTAGCCTGAATGTGCCATGTTCTAGCAAGTGAATAAGGGATATAAGCTGATAAATTTATACCGTAAAATTCTTGTCCTTCGACTGTATAGTGAGCCGTAAAGCCACCTATTAAAATTTGGAATGCAAAAAGAGCCAAAGTTACAAAAAGATATTTTTTAAGAGCTTTTTGAGATGGAGTTAGGCTTAATTTACTAAGTGGATCTTCGCTAATAGCTTCCAACTTTTCATCATCTTTTTTACCATAAAAAGAGCTAAACCAAACAAGAAATCCAATACCAGCAATAAGTATTACAACGCTTGCGATTGACCAAAAGATATTTTCGCTTGTTGGTACATTATCGATTAGTGGCTCATGTGGCCAGTTGTTTGTGTATGTAGCATCGCTATTAGGTCTGTTTGCTGCGGTTGCCCAGGCTGACCAGAAGAAAAAGTTATTAAGATCATCTCTATCAGAAGCATTTGGAAGAGTATTTTCTTTCATCGCATAAGCTTCTCTTAAAGATTTAAACTTAGGGTCATTTCCAAAAAGTGACGAATACTCTTGGCTTACTTGTTTCATAGCCTTTAATCTATCGCTGCTAAGTACGATTTTATCGTCTTTTACACCATTTTCTCGGTACTCTTTTTTAAGTAGAACTTTTAGATTTGCCTTTTGCTCGTCATTCAAGTCAGCATATTTTGAGTGATAAATTTCATCTGCTTTTAACTCTAAAAATATAACTAACTCTTTGTGAAGCCAGTCCGCACTCCAATCGGGTGCTTGATATGCACCGTGTCCCCAAACAGAGCCAACTTGCATACCTCCTATGCTTTGCCAGGCCTCTTGACCTTTGTAGATGCTCTCTTTGTCGATAACGACATTACCATTCTCATCTGTAAAATTTACAACTGGTGGCGAGCTTCTATAAACTTCAACGCCGTAGTAGCCTAAAATACTAAAGCAAATTACTAGTACTGCAACAAGTGCTAGCCAATACTTTTTGTATTCACGCATTGATTCTCCTTTTTTTAAAAATTTTGAGGTGAAGTTTAGCTCATTTTAAAAAAGCAAATAATGACATATGTCAATAAAAGGAGAGAATTTATCCCATTAGTTTTATAAGAATTTACAATATATGCAAATTCTTCATAATGTATATGCAAAATTTACATAGAATTAATATAAATATTATTAACATACATGTTTATACTTCAAAAATAAAGGAAAAAATATGCAAACAAATTTTATGCATAAAGTAACCAAATTTAGCCTTGTTGCTTCACTATTTATGGCTCTTAGCCTAAACGCAGCTGAGTCTGCAAGAAGCATAACCGATATGCAAGGCGTAAAAGTAAGCGTCCCAGAAAAAGTTGAGAAGATCGCTGCACTGTGGAATGCAAACAACGAGATCATCCTAGCACTTGGCGGTATGGATAAGGTTGTAGCCACAACCGATCTGATCAAAAACAACAAGTGGTTTGAGCACGTCTATCCAAAACTTAAAAATTTACCAGCCGCACTAAATGGCAAAGACCTTCAGATCGAAGAGCTTGTTAAACTTGCACCTGACGTTATCATAGTGTATAACAAAAATTTTCAAGATGAACTTATCAAAAATGGCTTTAGCGCGGTAAATTTGATCTTTAGAGACTATCCAGACATGGAGAAAAGCATCTATGCAACAGCTGAAGTCATAGGCACTGATGATGCTAGAAAAAAAGCTGAAAAACTTGCTAATAAAATCCACGATAACTCTGAGTTTGTAACAGCAAGAACAAAAAACATCCCTGACGC